>NZ_POAG01000020.1:5656-65316 GCF_002930065.1 Nocardioides sp. 616
CAGGGTTTGACACGGTTGTGACAACTGAACAACGAACACCAACCAAGACTTGGTCCACACCCATGGGTGTGTTGACCACAAGAGTTACGGCGGCCATAGCGAAAGGGAAACACCCGGTCCCATCCCGAACCCGGAAGTTAAGCCTTTCAGCGCCGATGGTACTGCAACCGAGAGGCTGTGGGAGAGTAGGACGCCGCCGGACAATAATTTGGAAGAGGGGCCGCCTTATGGCGGCCCCTCTTTCGCATTTCACCAGGCGATAGCGCGGCCTTGGGTGGCTGACCAAAGGTTGCTGAGAACGGTTTGCCCGCCTATGCCTGGGAATTCAGGGCAGGTTTGCGAAATAGTCTGTGGGGGGCATCACACGGCACCCGTAACGCGGTAAATAGGATCATGAATGCCACTTATCGTTAGTGCATGAATCGAACACTGCTCGCCTCCTTTATCACCGCCCTTCTCCTGCTCACCGGTTGCTCAGGCGACTCCGAGGACAAGGAGCCCGCCAAGGCCAGCGAGAGCGCCTCGGCCGAGGGCCGGGTGAACGCCCTCGGCGTGAGCTTCACGGCTCCCGAGGGATGGACCGTCCTGGACGCCAGCGAGATGGCAGAGGGCAGCGCCGACAACGACGCGGTCAAGGAGCTGGCCGGCCGGTTGAACGTCACGCCCGAGCAGTTCGAGGAGATGATGGGCGGCATCCAGCTCTACCTCGCCTCGGGCGACGGCGCGAAGAACGGCTTCCTGGACAACATCAACGTCTCTGAGGCAGGGGACAAGCTGCCCAACGACACCCAGATCGAGGCGGAGTTCCTGACTCTGGGAGCCACGGTCCAGGGCATCGAGCGCCTCGAGACCGAGGCGGGCGACGCGGCCCGCGTCACCTATGACCTGCCCGTGCAGGACGGCGTCGTGCACGCGCAGGCGCTGATCGTGGAGACCGAGGTGGGTCTGACCAGCATCACCATCAGCACCAGCGACGCCAAGGTCGCCGAGAGCCTCGGCGACGGCATCGTCGAGACGCTCGCGGCTGGCTGACCTCAGCCCGCACGCCGCCTAGAACCCCGCCGGTCAACGACCGAGCGACTTGCCCACCATCTGGGCGAACCGCTCGGCGTTGGCCGGCTCCAGTTCCAGGTAGAGCCCGGGCTCGATGAGCTCAAGCTCGCTGACCGCCCACGCACCGTCCCAGTGCATGAGGTCGACCCTGGCGTAGGGGAGTTCCATGCCCAGGATCCCAGCGGCGGCTCGGACCGTGCGCTCGGCGAGATCGCGCTGCTCGGAGCCCAGCGGCACCACCCGCGAGGTGCCGCCGTACGACTCGTGGACCCGGATCTCCTCGGCTGCGGCGACCTTGGCCACCTGGGTGGCCGCAGCCTGGTCGAACACGAAGACCGAGGCCTCTCCCACCGTCCGGACGCTCTCGACCAGCGGCTGCACGATCCACGGTCCCGCGACGAGACCCTCGAGGCGCTGGTCGCTGGAGCTGGTGGCCAGCACCACCCCTATTCCCCCGGCGCCGGTACGCGGCTTGACCACGACCGTGCCCCACCGGGCGGTCTCGGCCTTGAGCCCGGTCGCGAGGGTGGCGTCGTCGAGCAGTCGCGTCGGCACCACCGGGACGTGGTCCGCCAATGCGTTCAGGTAGGCCTTGTCGGCGTTCCAGGCGAAGACCTCGGGGCCGTTCAGCACCCGGGTGCTGGCAGCCGTGGCCCGGGCCCAAGCGAGGAACTCCGGGCAACGTCGGTGGTAGTCCCACGTGGCGCGCACCGCCACGAGGTCTACCGCCGCCCAGTCGACGGCCCTGTCGTCCCAGACGGCCCAGCGGGCGGTGACGCCGCGCTCGGCCAGAGCGCTGAGCAGCAGGTCCCCACCGGGCTCGCCGTCAGGAAGCAGACTGAAGGTGGCAAGCAGTACGTCGGTCACGCCAGGAGCCTAGGGCCGAGGCTGATCGCGTGCGCTGGACCGGTGACCTCGCGGCGCGCAGCCGCTACCGTTGCGCCATGGAAGAACGTCGCCTGCCGCCGCCCGTGCTGGTGGTCGCCGGGCTGCTCGGCCAGCAGGTCCTGCCCGGCAGGGGCGCGCCGCACTCGAGCACGACCGCCGCGGCGGTTGCCATCGGCGCGCTGTCGGTCGCCCTCGCGGCGACCACCGCCGCACGCTTCGCCAAGCAGCACACCACGGTCCACCCGCTGCACCCCGACCGCACCACGAGCCTGGTGACCAGCGGTCCGAACCAGTTCTCCCGCAACCCGATGTACGTCGGCATGACCGGTCTGCTGGTCGCCAACGCGGTGCGGCTGCGCTCCCTGCCGGCGTTGCTGGTCGCCGTGGGATTCGTGCAGGTCATGGAGCGCACCCAGATCGCGGCCGAGGAGCAGGCGCTCAGCGCCAAGTTCGGCGCCGAGTACGCCGACTACCGCGCCCGCGTGCCGCGCTGGCTGGGTCCTCGGGGGACGCTGAGGCGTCTTCGGCGCGGACGAGGTGGAACGGCCTCGTAGAATGGGCGGGCCCGTGCCGCTCTCGCCGGGCGACCTCTCGACGATTCAGGACCCTGTGACTTCCACGCCCACCACCGACCACTCCACCTCCGGCGCGACCCCCGGCGCTGCCGCGCGGCACAAGGACGTGGTGCGCGAGGCGGCACGACGCCGTACCTTCGCGGTCATCAGCCACCCCGACGCGGGGAAGTCGACGCTGACCGAGGCGCTGGCTCTGCACGCCCAGGTGATCACCGAGGCCGGGGCCGTCCACGGCAAGGCCGGTCGACGTTCCACGGTCTCGGACTGGATGGAGATGGAGAAGGAGCGCGGCATCTCGATCACCTCCGCGGCCCTGCAGTTCTCCTACGACGGACACGTGGTCAACCTGGTGGACACCCCCGGCCACTCCGACTTCTCCGAGGACACCTACCGGGTGCTCTCCGCGGTGGACGCGGCCGTGATGCTGGTCGACGCCGCCAAGGGCCTGGAGCCGCAGACGCTGAAGCTGTTCCGGGTCTGCAAGGCGCGGGGGATCCCGGTGATCACGGTGATCAACAAGTGGGACCGGCCCGGGCTCGACGCCCTCACGCTGATGGAGGAGATCCAGGAGAAGATCAAGCTGGTCCCCACGCCGCTGACCTGGCCGGTCGGGATCGCGGGCGACTTCCGCGGGGTGCTCGACCGACGCAGCGGCGACTACATCGCGTACACGCGGACGGCCGGCGGTGCGACCCGGGCACCCGAGGCCCGGATGGGTGGAGACGCGGCGGCGGCCCAGGTGGGCGACGTGTGGCACGCCGCGGTCGAGGAGTCCGAGCTGCTCTCATCCGACGGCGCCGACCACGATCAGGACCTGTTCCTCTCAGGCTTCACGACCCCGGTGCTGTTCGCCTCCGCCATCTCCAACTTCGGGGTCTCGGCGGTGCTGGAGACGCTGGTCGAGCTGGCCCCGCCGGCGGTCCCGTTCCGGCACGGCCCCGAGGACTCCGAGGGCCGGCCCCTGGAGGTCCGCGACGTGACAGCACCGTTCAGCGCCTTCGTGTTCAAGGTGCAGGCGGGGATGGACACCAACCACCGCGACCGCGTCGCCTTCGCCCGGGTCTGCTCGGGCGTCTTCGAGCGCGGGATGATCGCCACTCACGCCCAGACCGGGCGACCTTTCGCAACGAAGTACGCCCAGGCGATCTTCGGTCGGGAGCGCGCGGTCATCGACACCGCCTACCCGGGCGACATCATCGGCCTGGTCAACGCGATGGCGCTGAAGATCGGCGACACCATCTACGTCGACGAGCCGGTCTCCTTCCCGCCGATCGCGACGTTCGCGCCCGAGCACTTCGCAGTGGCGACGGCCAAGGACAGCGGCCGGTTCAAGCAGTTCCGCCGCGGCATCGACCAGCTCGACGGCGAGGGCGTGGTGCAGGTGCTGCGCTCGGACCTGCGCGGCCAGCAGTCACCGGTGCTCGCCGCCGTCGGTCCGATGCAGTTCGAGGTGGCCCAAGCCCGGATGGAGAGCGAGTTCGGCGCGCCCGTCCGGCTGGAGCCGCTGAGCTACACCCAGGCCCGGCGCACCGACGCCGCGTCCGCGCCCGAGCTCGCCCGCGTCCGCGGCGTCGAGGTGATGGAGCGCAACGACGGGACCCTGCTCGCACTCCTCCCGGACAAGTGGCGGGTCACCGTGATCGAGCGCGACCACCCCGAGCTGACGCTGGAGCCGCTGATCGCGGGGGACCGCTGAGTCAGGCGCGCTCGAGCAGGAAGACCGGGATCTCGCGGTCCGTCTTCTGCTGGTACTCCGCGTACGGCGGGTATGCGGCGACGGCGCGCTCCCACCACTCCTGGCGCTCGGCGCCGGTGGCGATCCGGGCGACGTACTCGTGCTTCTCCGCACCGTCCTGGAGCTCCACGCGCGGGTTGGCGACGAAGTTGTGGAACCACACCGGGTGCTCCGGTGCTCCGCCCTTGGAGGCGACGGCGGCGTACACCCCGTCGTGTTCCACGCGCATCACCGGGTTCTTCCGCAGATTGCCCGAGCGAGCCCCCTGCGAGGTGATCACCACGATCGGTCGGTCCATGATGGTGTTGGCCTCGGCCCCGTTCGAGGCCTCGTAGGCCGCGACCTGGTCGCGGACCCATTGCTCGGGACTCGGTACGTACTCGCCCTTGAGTGTCATGCGCCCATGTCAGCACGCGGGGGGTGGCGAACGCCAGACATGGCGTCCGTCTGCTGGTCGCGGTGCCGCGACGTGCGTCACTCGGCGCGCTCGGGGGGCCCGGGCAGGACTACGTTGGGATCAGACCCACCCCACGCGCAGGCCCAGGAGGACCCGGTGCAGCAGATGTCCCCGCAGACGATCGTCCTGCACGGCCACGAGCTCTCCTACGTCGACGCCGGAGAGGGGCCAGTGGTGCTCTTCATCCACGGCATCCTCGGCTCCCAGTACAACTGGAAGCACCTGGTGGACCGGATGGACGACACCGAGCGGGTGATCGTGCCCGACCTCTTCGGCCACGGCGCCTCCGCGAAGCCGATGGGGGACTACTCGCTCAGCTCGCACGCCGCGACCCTGCGCGACCTGCTGGACCGTCTCGAGATCGACACGGTCACCCTGGTGGGTCACTCGTTGGGCGGGGGGATCGCCATGCAGTTCTTCTACCTCTTCCCCGAGCGGGTCGAGCGGCTGGTGCTGGTGGCCAGCGGGGGACTGGGGCGCGAGGTCAGCCCGCTGCTGCGCTCCGCGACGCTGCCCGGCGCCGAGCAGGTGCTCGGCGTCATCGCCTCGCGGTGGGTGCTCACCCGGGTGGAGGCGGTCGGCAGGGCCGCTGCGAAGGTCGGGTGGAAGCCCGGAGCCGACATCGGCGCGATCTGGCGCGGGTTCACCTCCCTGGGCGACAGGGAGAGCCGGAAGGCGTTCCTGGCCACCACCCGGGCCGTGGTGGACCCCGGTGGGCAGACGGTGAGCGCCCACGACCACCTCGCCGACGTGGTGCCGCTGCCGATCCCGATCATGCTGGTCTGGGGCTCCAAGGACCGGATGATCCCCGCCTGGCACGCGATCAGCGCCCAGAAGTCGGTGCCCGAGGCCCGCGTCGAGCTCTTCGAGGGTGCGGGCCACTTCCCGCACCTCGAGGACCCAGACCGGTTCGCCGACCTGCTGGGCGACTTCATCGCCACCACGCCCGGCCACGTGTCCGAGGCCTGAGCCCGCGCCGTACGACGCGGACTCACCCCACTGGGGTCAGCGACCCCGGGCCCGCAGTGCGTTGGTGAGCAGTGCCACCATCGCCTCCACCTGGATGTCGGCCGAGGCGGTGACCTCCTCGTCCGAGCCGTCGAGCGCGCGGGCGGCGAGGCCGGCCTTGCTGTCGATGAGCTCGGCGATCCTGGTGTCGATCGTCTGGGCGGCGATGATCCGCCAGGCCGTGACCGGCTCCTCCTGGCCGATCCGGTGCACCCGGTCGATCGCCTGGGTCTGCTCGGCGTCGGTCCACGACAGCTCTGCCAGCACCACGTTGGAGGCGACCTGCAGGTTGAGGCCGACCCCGGCGGCGGTCAGCGAGCAGACCACCACGGCGACGTCGGGGTCGTTCACGAAGGCGTCGATGTTCTTCTCGCGCACCTTGGGCGTCTGGTTGCCGCGGATGGAGGCGTAGCGGATGCCGCGCCGCTGGAAGATCTCCTCGCAGGTGTCCATCACGTCCACGTGCTTGGCGAAGAGCACCACCTTGCCGACGCTGCGGGCCAGCTGGGTCGCGTAGTCGGCGGCCAGCGGAGCCTTGGCGGTGCCGATGCGACGGATCATCGAGAAGACGTTCTCGCCGGCGGCGTTGTCGTCGGTCTCGTCGCGCTCCCACTCCGCGACCCGGCGCACCAGCTCCTCGTCGATGCCGTCGACCAGGCTCGCCGCGCGGTGCTCGGGCTTGCGGGCCGCGATCACCCGGTCGTAGCGCTCCACCAGGCGGCGGGCCAGCTCGCGCTCGGCCTCGCGGATGGAGCGTCCTGCCTCGTCGTCGAGCTCGACGGGGATGTCGGCGATGCGGCGCGCGGGGATGTCGGCGGCGACGTCGACCTTGCGACGCCGCACGATGCCCATGTCCACCACGGCGCGACGGGCGGCGGGATAGAAGGCCTTGTCCTCGGGCGTGAGTCCGGTCTCCTCGAGCCGGGCCATCAGCTCCGGCATGGGCTTCTGCTCGTCGATCCAGCCCAGGAACTGCCAGATCGAGGTGAAGTCCTCGATGTCGTTGATCAGCGGGGTGCCGGTCAGGGCCATCATCAGCGGGCGCACGTGCCGGGCCCGGATCCGGTCGGCCAGCTGCAGCACGTGCTGGGAGCGCTGGGACTTCCGGTTCTTGATGAAGTGCGCCTCGTCGACGACCATCCCCTTGAACCCCAGGTCCCCGATCCAACCCACGTGGCGGTCCAGCACCTCGTAGTTGACGATGACGATGTCGGCGAAGCCGTCGATGTCGTTGCCGTCGCCGTGGATCACGGTCGCCTTGTGCCGCGGGGTCCACATCTTGGCCTCGCGCGCCCAGTTGGTCTTCACCACGTTGGGCACCACGACGAGCAGCGGGTAGGCGTCGGCGGCCTGCGCGGCGAGCAGCGCCTGCGCGGTCTTGCCGAGTCCGGGCTCGTCGGCCAGCAGGAAGGTCCGGTGACCCTCCTGGACCGAGGCGACCAGCTGGGCCTGGTGACGCATCATCTCCAGGCCGTCGCGGGTGCGCCGCAGCTTCGGGTCGGGCATCTCCAGGCACGCGGGGGCACCGTTGGCCAGCTCGAAGGAGCGCAGCAGGGGGCCGATCAGCTCCCAGTTCGCGAGCCGATGGGTCTTGGGCTCGATCCGCTTGGCGACGGCGTCGAAGTCGGGGGCCTGGAACGGGTTGGCGAGCTGGCGGGCCAGCACCGTCTGCGGCACCACCCGGCGCTCGGTCACCGCGGGGGCCTCGCCCTCGGGAGCCTCGGGGGTCTCCTCCTCGGGGGCCTCCAGGCCGGCCTGGGCGATCATCTTGCGCCGCAGCGCGCGCGCGGCGTCGCTGACCTCCGCGTCCTCGGCGAGCAGCATCAGCAGGCTGGTGTCCCGCGCAGCGGTCTTGGCCAGGATGGTGGCCACGCCGTCGAGCCGCTTGAGCTGCTCGGCGCGCTGGGCCTCAGTCGCCTCGGCGTCGGCCTTGACCCGGGCCCGCTCCTCGCGCACCAGCAGGGCGACCACCTGGAAGCGGGTGCGTGCCGAGGGGGAGACGCGGCCGCGCTGGGCCTCGCTCTCGATCTCGCGGACGGCGCGTGCGAGGACCGGGATGATCCCCTCGTTGTCGAGTCGGCGAGCCCGCTTGGGTCGCCGGCTCGCGCGGTTGCCGCGGGTCGCGGACTTGGTCTGGCCGGACAAGGTCCTCCTCGCCAGTGCGTGGTGGGGCGCCGGTTCTGGGCCCTGACAGTGGTTCTCGGTGGGGCGCGGCCGACGATCGCGGCGGAACGACTCTCACGGGGAGAGCGAGCCTCTCGGAGGAGTGGTGCAGACGAGCCACACTCCGGGGCCGTGCGAGCACGATCGTAGCGCGTGATCGGCGAAGGTCACAGCAGAGGTCATTTTTCCGAGGAGCGGCCGTCGGTCCGCGGCGCGGGCCAGCCACCCGAGCGCCGGTCCGACAGCCACCGCCCTCGGTGCGTACCCTTCCGCGCATGGCGACTGAGTTCGACGAGGCGATCGGCATCACCCCCACCGGCGACGGGCAGTACGCCGCCGAGCTCGGCGACGGCTGGCACATCGGCGGTGGCATCAACGGCGGCATCACCCTGGCCACGATCGGCAACGCCATCCGCCACACCCTGGCGGACAAGCCGGACCCGCTAGCGATCAGTGCCCACTACATCGCTGCCGCGGTCCCCGGTCCCGCCACGATCAGCACCCGGGTGCTCCGCGAGGGTCGCACCGTCGCCACCGTGGCAGCGGACCTCAGCCAGGACGGAGCCCAGCGGATCGCGGTGCTGGCGACGTACGGCGACCACGCGCGGCTGCCGGCCGACGTACGCACCACGGCGGTGCCCTTCGAGCTGCCGGCCCGCGAGGAGTGCGTCTCGGGCGACCTGGCACCGGAGGAGTTCCGGAGGATGGCTCCGATCGTGGACCGCTTCGACACCCTCTTCGACCCCGAGTGCGTCGGCTGGGCGATGGGCCAGCCCAGCGGGCGCGGCGACCTGCGGGCGTGGCTCCGGCTCAAGGACGGGCGGGAGCCCGACGTGCTGGCGCTGCTGCTCGCCGTCGACGCGCTGCCCCCGGTCGCCTTCGACCTGGGCATGATGGGCTGGGCGCCGACCCTGGAGCTGAGCGTCCACGTGCGCGCGGTCCCGGCGCCGGGCTGGCTGCGGGTGCGCACGCACACCAGCAACCTGGCCGGGGGGATGTTCGAGGAGGACTGCGAGGTCTGGGACTCCGCAGGGCGGCTGGTGGCGCAGTCGCGTCAGCTGGCCATGACCCCCCGCTGACCCGGCTCGTCCACCTTCGAGGCGGCGCGGTTCGAGGCGCCGCCGCCGGTCAGTCGAACCAGCTGCGGGACATCCTGGCCACGTATCGCAGCCGGGGGTACTCGGTGACGGTCCACAAGGCGTCCTCCGAGGGCCAGTAGGTGAGGTCCTCCGGCCCCACCGGGACGGCCCACCGCCTGCGCCGCAGGGCGCCGGGCGACCCGGTGAAGACCGAGCCGGGCGTGGACGGCCCGTTGGAGACGGTGACGTGGTGCCGGCCCCGAGCCACCACGGCCCCCTGCATCCGTGCCAGGCCGCGGTCCTCGAGCAGGGGCCGGGACCAGCCGTCCTCGTCGGTGGCCGGCAGCCAGGTTTCGGGGTCGAGGTCGAAGTGGGCGAGCCGGGTGGTCTGGGCGCCCCGGCCGTACTCCCCGGCCAGCAGCCCCGGCGGGTCGGACCGGCGGTCCAGGGAGAGGAAGGAGTAGCGGAGCTTGGTGACCCCGTCGTCGGCGTACGCCTTGTGGGTCAAGCGCACCGGCAGCACGTAGTGGTGCCCGAAGGAGGCCACCCGGCCGTCGACGACGCCGATCTGGTCCGGGCGCTCGTTGTCCCCCGGCACCCGCATCAGGTCCTCCACCCGGCAGGTCACGAAGCCGCGGGCGGTGGCCGCGATGTGCAGGTAGGGCCCGGCCCACACGATGCCGCCAGCGTGGATGCGCAGGCCGCCCAGCTGCAGCCGCCCCTGGTCGTCGAGCTCCGGCACGACCAGCAGCACGTGCCGGTACCGGAGCGTGTCGAGGTCCAGGAACGTGAGCCGGGATCCGCGCGCCACCCCGTCGACGGGCTTGGAGTACCAGGTGGTGACCAGCAACCGGCGGCCGTGGACCTCGCCGGTCTCGCTGGCATCGGCCGAGGAGGTGATGCCCTGGGGCCACCACACCGGGTCGCGCCGGTCGTGGGCGTCCCAGGTGATCGCCCGGTTCACAGCGCGCCCCATCAGTCGCCCGGCGAGCGACTTCCGCGCCTGGAACTTCAGGTTGGACAGCAGGTCCTCCAGGCCGGCGCGCCCGCCCAGCACGTCAGCCAGGGCGTCGATCTCGGCGTCGTTCTCCTGGGTCCGTCGCAGGTGTACGCCGACCACGGCGTCGTTGGGCTCAGCCATGCAGGCCACCGTAGTCTCGGGCCATGACGACCTCCGCCAAGACGACCCAGATCACGTTGGCCGCCCGCCCCGTGGGCGAGCCCGACGACTCGACGTTCGGCACGGTCACCACCGACCTCCCGGAGCTCGCGGAGGGCCAGGTGCTGCTGCGCACGGTCTACCTGTCCCTGGACCCCTACATGCGGGGCCGGATGAGTGCGGCCAAGTCGTACGCCGCCCCCTGGGAGGTGGGCCAGGTCATGCAGGGCGCGACCGTCTGCGAGGTGGTGGAGTCCCGCTCGGACCGTCGCAAGGTCGGCGACCTGGTGCTCGCCTACACCGGGTGGCAGACCTACGCGGTGGCCGACGCCCGCCACATGCGCTCGCTGGACCCCGCCGCCGCGCCGGTCTCCACCGCCTTGGGCGTGCTCGGCATGCCCGGCTTCACGGCGTACGCCGGGCTGCTGCAGATCGGCCGCCCCCAGCCGGGCGAGACCGTCGCGGTGGCCGCCGCGACCGGCCCGGTCGGGTCCGCGGTCGGCCAGATCGCCAAGCTCAAGGGGGCCCGCGCGGTCGGCATCGCCGGCGGCGAGGAGAAGTGCCGCGCCCTGATCGAGGAGTTCGGCTTCGACGCCGCGGTCGACCACCGCTCGCCCACGTTCCGCGAGGACCTCGAGGCGGCCACCCCCGACGGCATCGACGTCTACTTCGAGAACGTCGGCGGACCGGTCTTCGACGCCGTCTCCCGCCGGCTCAACAAGTTCGCCCGGATCCCGGTCTGCGGGCTGGTGGCCAACTACAACGCGACCTCCGCGCCGCAGGGCCCCGACCAGCTGCCCGGCTTCATGGGCCGGGTGCTCAGCCTGAGCCTGACCATCCGCGGCTTCATCCAGGACGAGTTCGTCGCCGAGCACGAGGCCGACTTCGTCCGCGAGATGTCAGCGTGGGTCGCCGACGGGTCGGTGCGCTACCGCGAGCACGTGGTCGACGGCCTGGACAACGCGCCCGAGGCGTTCCGGGGCATGCTCTCGGGCCGCAACTTCGGCAAGACCGTCGTCCGGGTCGGCGCCGACCCGACGTCGGCCTGAGCAGGGAGGGCTGAGGGCGATGGCTCTGGTGGTGGGTGCCGCGATCGTGGACCAGGGTCGGGTCCTCGCGGCGCGGCGTACCCAGCCGGCCGCGGCCGCGGGGCGCTGGGAGTTCCCGGGCGGCAAGGTGGAGGAGGGCGAGGCGCCCGACGAGGCGCTGGTCCGCGAGATCGCCGAGGAGCTGGAGTGCGGCATCGAGGTCAGCACCTGGCTGGACCCGGTCGTGCCCCTGCCCGGGGGACACGAGCTGAGCGTCGCCGTGGCATGGCTGGTGCGTGGCGTCCCGGTGCCGCTCGAGCACGACGAGCTGCGCTGGCTGAGCGCGGACGAGCTCGACTCGGTGGACTGGCTGGAGGCGGACCGGCCGTTCCTGGCCGAGCTGGCGGAGGTGCTCTCGGCATGAGCACCGTCCCTCGAGCGGTCTTCTTCGACGAGGACGACGCCCGCGCGGTCGCCTCCCGGCTGGTCGGCGACGGGTACGCCGCCCAGGTGGAGCGCGAGCGCCTGGCGGGCGAGGACGACGACGAGGACCACCCCTGGGCGGTGCTCAGCGACGCGCCCGGGTTCCTGCTCGAGCTCCTGGTCGACGAGTACGACGGGTGGCTCGACGAGGTCGGCGACTCCGTGTCCGGCGCCGACGCACCGCTGCCACCGGCCCTGCCCGATGCGCCCCGGCGGATCAAGCGCCCCGGCGGCCGGTCCGGTGCCGCTGGTAGGGACGACTAGGCTCGCTCCATGACTGACCAGCGCCTCCTGCTCGTGCACGCCCACCCCGACGACGAGTCCATCGGTCAGGGCGCCACGATGGCGAAGTACGTGGCCGAGGGTCGCGGCGTCACCCTGGTGACCTGCACCGCGGGAGAGATGGGGGAGATCCTGGTCCCCGAGCTGGAGCACCTCGGCGCTGAGGCCGACGACCGCCTGGGCGAGCACCGCAAGGGCGAGCTCGCGGCGGCGATGAAGGCGCTGGGCGTCACCGACCACCGCTGGCTGGGCGGCTTCGGGCGCTACCGCGACTCCGGGATGAAGTGGCACCCCGACGGCCACGCCGTCGCCGCGGACGACATCCACGACAACGCCTTCTGGCGCGCCGACCTCACCGAGGCGGCCGACCACCTGGTGGAGGTGATCCGCGAGGTGCGCCCCCAGGTGCTGGTGACCTACGACCAGTTCGGCGGCTACGGCCACCCCGACCACATCCAGGCGCACCGGGTGGCGACGTACGCCGTCTCCCTGGCGGCGGTGCCCTCCTACCGGCGCGAGCTCGGCGAGGCGCACGACGTGGCGAAGGTCTACTGGGGGGCGATGTCGGAGTCCAAGATGCGCGAGGGGCTGCGCATGCTGCGCGAGGCGGGGGACACCGCCAGCTTCGAGGGCATGGACCCCGACGGCCCGCTGCCGCACTTCGTGACCCCCGACGCGGACCTCGCCGCCGCGGTCGACGCCCGCGACTACGTGGACACCAAGATGGCGGCCCTGGCCGCCCACGCGACGCAGATCACCACCGACGGCCCGTTCTTCGCGCTGTCCAACAACGTCGGGGCCACCGCCTGGGGCGTGGAGTACTACCGGATGGCCAAGGGGTCCCTTGGCCCGGTCGGTCCCGACGGACTCGAGACCGACCTCTTCGCGGGGCTGTGAGCCGCGCGCCCAGGCTGCTGCACGTGCTGGCCGCGCTGCTGCTCGCGGTCATCGGTGCGGTGTCGGGTGTGGCCGCGGTGCTGCTGCACGGCAACGGGTGGTGGGCGCTGCTGCTGGCCTACGCGGCCGCCTGCTGCGTCCTGGTCGCGCTACCGCCCGGCTGGTGGGCCCGACTGCCGTTCGCGGCGGGCTGGGTGCTGGCGCTGGGCTACTGCATGACTCCCCGGCCCGAAGGGGACTTCCTGATCGCCGACGGGCCCAAGGGCTACGTGTTGCTCATCCTCGGTCTGGTGGTCGGAGGGTGGGGAGTGGTGAGCCTGTCCAGTGCACGTCGGGTCCGCGATCTGCCAGATGTAGGTCCTTCCTCCTAGACTCGCCGCGTGCTCGGATCCAAGTCAGCAGCCCCTCAGCCCGCTCGCGGGCCCGTCGACGACGAGCAGGAGAAGGCGGGCGGTCGCGTCGTCGCCCTGCTCCTGCTGGGCCTGCTGGTGCTGGTGCTGGGTGGCTATGCCCTCGCCCACCAGCTCGCCGGGGACAAGGTGCCCCGCGGCGCCACCGTCTCGGGGGTGAAGATCGGCGGCCACAGCCCGGAGCAGGCGGCCAAGGTGCTCGAGCGCGGGCTGGCAGAGCGAGCGGCGGCCCCCATCGAGCTGGTCGTGGACGGGACTCCGCGCTCGGTGACCCCGGAGCAGGCCGGTCTCTCGGTGGACTACCAGTCGTCGGTGGCCGACGCGGGCGGGAAGGACTCCTGGTCCCCGGGCCGGCTGTGGGACTACTTCACCGGCGGTGACGACCTCGAGGCCGACGTCGTCGTGGACGAAGGCGCGATGTCGGCGCTGCTGGACCAGGTCGACTCCGAGGCCGGGCGACCCGCCAAGGAGGGCGCGGTCACGTTCAAGGGTGGCGAGGTCAAGACCCGCAACGCCCGCACCGGACTGTCGCTGGACCGCGAGGCGGCCCGCGAGGCGCTGGAGACGGCGTACCTCAGCGAGCCCGCGCAGGCCGGCGTCGAGCTGGTCGAGACCGAGCCCGAGATCGACGAGGCCGACGTGCAGCAGGCGCTCACCTCGTTCGCCAACCAGGCCGTGAGCGAGCCGGTGACCCTGACGTTCGAGGGCCGCAGCGTGCGCCTGGCGCCCGCGGACTACACTCCCGCGCTCTCGCTGGTGCCGCAGGACGGTGCCCTGGTGCCGCAGCTGGACTCCGAAGCGCTGGCCGACGTCGTGGACGGTGCGGTGGCCGACGAGGGCGGACCGGTCGACGCCACCGTGGAGCTGGTCAACGGCCAGCCCACGGTGATCCCGGACAAGCCGGGCGCCACCTTCGACCAGGGGCAGATCGACGCCGCGTTCCTCGACCTGGTGGCAGCCCCCACGGGCCAGCGCACCCTCGCTGTCGACTCCACGGTCGCCGAGGCCGAGTTCAAGACCGCGGACGCCGAGGCGCTGCAGATCAAGGAGAAGGTCTCCAGCTTCACCACGTACTTCCCCTACGCCGAGTACCGCAACGTCAACCTGGGCCGGGCGGCCGAGCTGATCGACGGCACCGTGCTCAAGCCGGGGGAGACCTTCTCGCTCAACGACACCGTGGGGGAGCGCACCCGGGAGAACGGCTTCACCGAGGGCTTCATCATCAGCGACGGGATCTTCAAGGAGGACCTCGGCGGCGGGGTGTCGCAGATGGCCACCACGGTGTTCAACGCGATGTTCTTCGCGGGCCTGGAGGACGTGGAGCACAAGCCCCACTCCTTCTACATCGACCGCTACCCGGTGGGCCGCGAGGCCACGGTCGCGTGGGGCGCGGTGGACCTGCGGTTCCGCAACAACACCGACTACGGGGTCCTCATCGACGCCAAGGTGAGCCCCAGCTCGCCGTCCAGCCAGGGTTCGGTGACCGTGAGCATGTGGTCCACCAAGGTCTGGGACATCACCTCCAGCACCAGCGAGCGCTACAACTTCACCCAGGCCCAGACCCGGACGCTGGACACCGAGGACTGCTACCCGAACTCCGGCTACGGCGGCTTCGACGTCGACGTGAAGCGGATCTTCCACACCCCGGGCTCCAAGAAGGTGGTGCGCACCGAGACGTTCAGCACCACCTACACGCCCTCGGACTCGGTGGTCTGCACGCCCCCCGCGGGCTAGGCGCGCCCGAGAGACCAGGTCGCTCGGCGCCGCCTAGCCGGTCGGCCCGGCCAGGAACCGGTAGGCGTGGTGGGTGGTGAACCCCAGCCGCCGGTAGAGGCCGAGCGCGGGATGGTTGTCCTCGACCACCTGCAGGTACGCCGTGGTCGCGCCGCGGGAGGCGGCCCAGTCCAGGGCCTCCGCGATCACCGCGACCGCCAGGCCCTGCCTGCGGTGCGTCGGGGCGACCCAGGTCGCGTGCAGGCCGGCCCAGTCGCCGTCCAGGGCCACCCGGGTCCGGGCGTGCGTGCCGACGCTCACCGTGGCGCGGTCCCCGTCCTCGGTAAGGACCATGCCCGTGCCCGGGGGCCGGCCCACGGTGCGCAGCACCCGTGCCAACGACGCCACCTGGAACAGCGCGTCCCCCTCGTCGGGCCGCGCGGCGGTCCAGCCCAGCCGCGTCAGCTCCTGGTCGTTCTCGCCGTCCACCTCGACCTGGGCCAGCGCTGGTTGGGCATGGGCCGAGTAGAACTCCGCCACGGCGGAGGCAGCCTCCGGGAGCGGCACCCCGGGGTCGCCCATGGCGAGCACGGAGTTGGCCCGGGCGACCAGACGTCCCCGGGGATGCTCCGGCTCAGGCTCCAGCAGTCCGCCGGCGCGCAGCACCCAGTCACCGAGGTCGGAGCGGTCCAGGTCGGGCCACATCGAGAGCGTGTGCAGCTCGGCCTCCCGCGCGGTGACCCGCTGCCGGACCGAGGCGCGCGGCGGGACCGGCTTGCCCGAGACGATGTCGCGGACCCGGATCTCGACGGTGTCCCCGTCGGCGCGCTCGATCACGCAGCTCTGCTGGGTCCAGCTGCGGCAGATGCCCAGCACGTCGGTCAGGGCGGGTCCGCCCGAGGGGCCGGTCTGGCCGGGCAGGACCCGCCGGACCACGACGCGTTGCCCCACCACGTGTGGTCCGAGCGTGTGGGCGCCGGGGGCGGCGCCCGGATGCTGGGGTTCCGAGGATGCAGGCACGCGGGGATACTAGGCTGAGCCCAGTCCATCCGCGCCAACCCAGGAGGTTCCGGTGACCTACGTCATCGCCCAGCCGTGTGTCGACCTCAAGGACCGCGCGTGCGTCGACGAGTGTCCCGTCGACTGCATCTACGAGGGTAAGCGGATGCTCTACATCCACCCCGACGAGTGCGTCGACTGTGGTGCCTGCGAGCCCGTCTGCCCCGTCGAGGCGATCTTCTACGAGGACGACACCCCGGAGGAGTGGAAGGACTACTACGACGCCAACGTCAAGTTCTTCGACGACCTCGGCTCGCCCGGTGGCGCGGCGAAGATGGGTGAGATCGACAAGGACCACCCGATGGTCGCCGCTCTGCCCCCGCAGAACCAGGACCACTGAGCTCGTCGGTGGCAGATCTGCACAGCCGTGCGGCGACCCCGGTCTCCGCACGGCTCCCGGACTTCCCCTGGGACCAGCTGAGCGAGCACGCGGCGCGTGCTCGGTCACACCCGGACGGGATCGTCGACCTCTCGGTCGGCACCCCGGTCGACTCCACACCGCAGGTGGCCCAGCAGGCGCTCCGCGAGGCTGCGGACGCTCCGGGCTACCCGGTCACCATCGGCAACGTCGAGACCCGGCAAGCGGCGATCGACTGGCTGGAGCGCCGGTTCGGCGTGACCGGACTGCGTCTGGACCCGCGGCCCGGGTCCGGCGAGGGCGCGGTGCTGCCGGTGATCGGCTCCAAGGAGCTGATCGGCGCGCTGCCGCTGCACCTGGGCATCGGCCCCGGCGACCTGGTGGTGCAGCCGGAGCTGGCCTACCCGACGTACGAGGTGGGGGCGACGCTGGTGGGCGCGGAGGTGCTGGCCGCGGACAGCCTCACCGCGATCGGTCCGCGGACGCCCCGGCTGCTGTGGCTCAACAGCCCCTCCAACCCCACCGGGCAGGTGCTGCCGCCTGAGCACCTGCGCAAGGTCGTGGAGTGGTGCCGGGACCGGGGCACGCTGCTGGTCTCCGACGAGTGCTACCTGGAGTGCGCCTGGGACGCCGAGCGGCCGCCGAGCAGCGTGCTCCATCCCGACATCAGCGGCGGTAGCCACGAGGGCATCCTCGCGGTCCACTCGCTCTCCAAGCGGTCCAACCTGGCCGGCTACCGGTGCGCGTTCGTCGCCGGCGACGCGGCCGTCGTCGCGGAGCTCCTGGCGGTTCGCAAGAACCTCGGGCTGCAGATGCCCGAGCCGCAGCAGCGGGTGATGGCCGCGACGCTGGCCGATGACGAGCACGTGGTGGCCCAGCACGCGCGGTACGCCGCCCGCCGGGCCGTGCTGCGCGAGGCCCTGGAGGGCGCGGGCTTCCGGATCGACCACAGCGAGGCCAGCCTCTACCTGTGGGCGACCCGCGAGGAGCCCTGCTGGGACTCGGTGCAGTGGTTCGCGGACCGCGGGATCCTGGTCGCCCCCGGCGCCTTCTACGGTGCGGCGGGACGGCGCCACGTGCGCGTCGCCTTCACCGCGACCGACGAGCGGGTGGCTGCTGCCGCCGCGCGGCTGCGCGCCTGATCGACGTACCTGCGGGCCCGGGGTGAGCTGCCCGCGGCGCTCAGGCAGGCACGTCCACGTGCACGTGGTCCCGGTGCTCCAGGATCGCCCGGTCCCCCGACGAGGAGCGCGGCACCCGGTAGTCGCGCCAGCCGTCGTCGGAGCGCCGGGCCTGCCAGATCCGGTCGTCGAAGATCACGGTCTGGATGTCCAGCCGGGCCGCCTGCGCCACGAAGTAGTGGGCCATCGCCCAGCCGAGCCGTCGGTTGTCGGGGCTGACGGGGCGCACGAACACGTCGACCGCCCGTCCCTCGTAGTGCGCCGAGCCCTTCATGTGTCCCTCGCGCACCCCGCCCGGGGCGAAGCCGCCGAACGAGCGCGGGCCGAACGCCGCCTCCACGTCACGGCGCACCAGGTCGGCCCGCGCCGTCAGGCCGGTCTCGGTCGGCTCGAGCGATGCCGCAGAGGCGTCCTGGTCCACCACGCAGGTGAACGCCTCGGGGGAGTGCCCGGTCAGGGCCGAGGCGAGGGTGCGGGCGTCCTTCTCGTGGTCGGCGTACGCGTCGGGGTACGCCGAGCGCTGCACCTCCTGGGCGGCGACGGTGATCGGCAGCGCCGTGTAGTCGCCGATCTTGTCCAGCGCGTCGTAGAAGGCGTTGGTCGCGAAGTAGGGGTCGGTCACCTGCTCGCGCGTGCCCCAGCCCTGGGAGGGACGCTGCTGGAACAGTCCCAGGGAGTCCCGGTCGCCGTAGCTGATGTTGAGGATCTTCGACTCCTGGTACGCCGTGGCCAGGGCGATGGAGGCCGCGCGGGCGGGCATGCCGCGCTGCACCGAGATGGCCACGATCAGCGCGGCGTTCTCGGCCTGCTCCGGGGAGAGCCGCACCGTGTGCCCGTCGACCTCGGCGATGCACTCATCGCGCGCGAGGAGCGGGCCCACCCCTCGGTCGAAGACGAGGCCCACCCCCACGAACAAGGCGCCGGCGACGAGGATCGCCAGCGCCCACCGCGCGACCCCGGACCGCCGTACCGCCACGGCTAGTCGTTGGCGTGGAGAGCTGCGTTCAGGGCGATGCCCTGGGCCTTCCACGCGACGGCCTCGATGGCTCCGGTGACCGAGTTGCGGCGGAACAGCACGTTGTCGGCGCCGGAGAGCTCGGCTGCCTTGACGACCCGCTCGCCGTCGTCGTCGCGGACGCTCACCTTGGTGCCCGCGGTGACGTAGCAGCCGGCCTCCACCACGCAGTCGTTGCCGAGCGAGATCCCGATGCCGGAGTTGGCGCCGAGCAGGCACCGCTCGCCGACCGAGATCACCTGGGTGCCGCCGCCGGAGAGGGTGCCCATGATCGAGGCGCCGCCACCGACGTCGGAGCCGTCGCCGACCACGACGCCGGCCGAGATGCGGCCCTCGACCATGGAGGCGCCCAGCGTGCCGGCGTTGAAGTTGACGAAGCCCTCGTGCATCACTGTGGTGCCGCTGGCCAGGTGGGCGCCGAGCCGGACCCGGTCCGCGTCGGCGATGCGGACCCCGGTGGGCATCACGTAGTCGACCAGCCGGGGGAACTTGTCCACGCCGAACACGGTGACGTGCTGACCGCTGGCGCGCAGCCGGGCCCGGGTCGCCTCGAAGCCCTCGACCGCGCAAGGACCGGCGGAGGTCCACACCACGTTGGTGAGGAGGCCGAAGAGGCCCTCCAGGGAGATCGAGTGCGGCACCACCAGGCGGGTCGAGAGCAGGTGCAGCCGCAGCCAGGCGTCCTGGGTGCTGACCGGGGCCGCGGACAGGTCGGCGATCTCCACCAGCTCCACGGCGGTGCGCACCCGGCGTACCTCGTCCTTGCCCTCCAGGGCCGTCAGCTCGGCGGGCGCGCCCTGGGCGGCGTCGCCGGCGGAGCCGAGGGCGGGGGCGGGGAACCAGACGTCGAGGACGTTGTCGGAGGCATCACGGGACACGAGGCCGTAGCCCCAGGCGGCAGACTGGATCACCTGGGCAACTCTACGGGGACGGTCGATACCCTCAAGTACGTGTATCCCGCCCTCACCTACGCCGTCGCCGCCTATCTGGGCCTCGTCGCCGTGGTCTCCCTGGTGGGGATCGGCGTCGGTTCCCTCGCCCCGGTGGCCCGCACCGCGATGCGGGTCGGTCAGCTCGCGACCGTCGTGGTGGTGGTGCTGGACCTGGTCACCCTGCTGCAGGGGCACGAGGTGGGCTCCCTGGTCACCCACGTCGGCTACGCCGTCGCGGCGCTGGGCCTGCCGGCGGTGCTGCTGAGCCGTCGGGCGGAGGACCCGGCGGAGGACGGGGCGGAGGACCTGGCGGAGGACCCGGCGAAGGAGGGGGCAGCCCCCGTCGAGGACGTGCCCCAGCACGCGGACCCGCACCTGGCCGTCCTGGCGGTCACCGCGGTGGCCCTGTGCGTCCTGGTCACCCGCTTGCAGCAGACGTGGTGAGCACCCCCGGCGCACGTCCGGTCCCCGCCCGCCGGCGGGCGATGGGGCAGGTCCTGATCGCCGCGTACGCCGTCTTCGCCGTCGCCGCGGGCGCCCGAGCCGGCGCCCAGATCGCCACCAAGCTGGACCAGGCCCCGGTGGCCTACCTGCTCTCCGCGGTCGCCGCGGTGGTGTACCTGGTGGCGACGCTGGCCTTCCGGCGGCCGGGGCGGCGCGCCTTCCACGTCGCGCTGGCGGCCTGCGCCTTCGAGCTCGCCGGCGTGCTCGTGGTCGGCACCGCCACGGTGCTCGATCCCGGCCTGTTCGCCGACGACACGGTCTGGTCCCACTACGGCCAGGGCTACGGCTTCGTGCCGCTGGTGCTGCCGTTCGTCGGGCTGGCCTGGCTGCGGCACGTGGAGCCGGAGACCCGCCCCTGAGCGATGCCTGGCGGGAACCCAGGACAGGCGTTGGACGCGTTGGCACGGTGCTCTCGCATCCCCTCGCCTGAAAGCGATTGGCGGGCCCGCGATCCGACGCCGTACGATCTAGGCAGGCGTCTGAGCCGTCATCAGCGGCGAGCCTTCCGGAAGAACAGGTCCGACATCCCGGTCGGCACCCCAGTAGAACCGGACGGGTGGGCCCGTCACAGCCTCAACGGAGCGGTCCGTCGTGAGACGGGCAAGCGAGGTGGTACCGCGGCAGCCCTGTCGTCCTCGTGGTGAACCAGCCCACGAGCCAACGACGCAGGAGACATGCCGATGACCGGCCCCCGCTACCCCCAGGTCTCAACCTCCGGCACCGACCGGGTGCCCAGCGCCCCGTCGTTCCCGACCATCGAGGAGCGGGTGCTGGCCTACTGGGACGCCGACGACACCTTCGCCGCCTCGGTGCAGCAGCGCGACCCCGGCACCGACGGCGCCAACGAGTTCGTCTTCTACGACGGCCCGCCCTTCGCCAACGGGCTGCCGCACTACGGCCACCTGCTGACCGGCTACGTCAAGGACGTCGTGCCGCGCTTCCAGACCATGCGCGGCAAGCGCGTGGAGCGGCGGTTCGGGTGGGACACCCACGGACTGCCCGCCGAGCTCGAGGCGATGCGTCAGCTCGGCCTGAAGACGACGGACGAGATCCATGAGCTCGGGGTGGAGAAGTTCAACGCCGCCTGCCGCGAGTCGGTGCTGAAGTACACCGGCGAGTGGCGCTCCTACGTGACCCGCCAGGCGCGCTGGGTCGACTTCGACAACGACTACAAGACCCTGAACCCCGAGTACATGGAGTCGGTGATCTGGGCGTTCAAGCAGCTGCACGACAAGGGCCTGGTCTACGAGGGCTTCCGGGTGCTGCCCTACTGCTGGAACGACGAGACCCCGCTGTCCAACCACGAGCTGCGGATGGACGACGACGTCTACCAGATGCGCCAGGACCCGGCGGTCACCGTGGGCTACCGCCTCGACGGTGAGCCCGGCGACGACCTCACCGGCGCGCTGGCCCTGGTGTGGACGACCACGCCCTGGACGCTGCCGGCCAACCTCGCGGTGATGGTCGGTGCCGACCTGGACTACGTGCTCGTCACCTCCTCGGTCACCGGCACCCCCGAGCGCTACGTGATCGGCGCCGAGCGCCTCGCGGCGTACTCCCGCGAGCTGCTCGACGACCCCGAGGGCGACATCGAGTCCCAGGTGGTACGACGCCTCAAGGGCGCCGACCTGGTGGGCCGCACCTACACGCCGCCGTTCTCCTACTACGCCGGCCACGAGAACGCCTTCCGGGTCGTGGACGCCGAGTTCGTCACCACCACCGACGGCACCGGCCTGGTGCACACCGCCGGCGCCTTCGGTGAGGACGACAAGGTGGTCACCGACCGCGAAGGCATCGAGGCGGTCATGCCGGTCGGCAAGGACGGCCGGTTCACCTTCCCGGTGACCGAGTACGAGGGGATGCAGGTCTTCGACGCCAACCCCCACATCATCGACGACCTCAAGGCCGCCACCCGGGGCGAGCCGGCCGGCTCGGTCACGCCCGGCACGGTGCTGCTGCGCCGCGAGACCTACGACCACAGCTACCCGCACTGCTGGCGCTGCCGGCAGCCGCTGATCTACAAGGGTGTCTCCTCCTGGTTCGTGGAGGTGACGAAGATCAAGGACCGGATGCTGGAGCTCAACGAGGAGATCGACTGGGTTCCGGGGCACATCAAGGACGGCCAGTTCGGCAAGTGGCTGGCCAACGCCCGCGACTGGTCGATCACCCGCAACCGGTTCTGGGGCTCCCCGGTGCCGGTGTGGAAGTCCGACTCCGAGGAGTACCCGCGCCTGGACGTCTACGGCAGCTTCGCCGAGCTCGAGCGCGACTTCGGCGTCGAGGTCACCGACCTGCACCGCCCCTACGTCGACCAGCTCACCCGGCCCAACCCAGACGACCCGACGGGGAAGTCGACGATGCGCCGGGTCGAGGACGTGCTGGACGTGTGGTTCGACTCCGGGTCGATGCCGTTCGCCCAGGTGCACTACCCGTTCGAGAACACCGACTGGTTCGAGCACCACTTCCCGGGCGACTTCATCGTGGAGTACATCGGCCAGACCCGCGGCTGGTTCTACACCCTGCACGTGCTGGCCACCGCGCTGTTCGACCGGCCGGCGTTCAAGGCCGCCATCAGCCACGGCATCGTGCTGGGCTCGGACGGCAACAAGATGAGCAAGTCGCTGCGCAACTACCCCGACGTCTCGGAGGTCTTCGACCGGGACGGCGCGGACGCGATGCGCTGGTTCCTGATGAGCTCGCCGATCCTGCGCGGGGGCAACCTGGTCGTCACCGAGCAGGGCATCCGCGACTCGGTGCGCCAGGTGATGATCCCGCTGTGGAACAGCTGGTACTTCTTCACCCTCTACGCCAACGCCGCCGGGGTGCAGGCGCGTCGTTCCACCGACTCCACCGACCCGCTGGACCGCTACCTGCTCGCCAAGGCCGCCCGGTTCGTCTCCGACAGCACCCGGCAGCACGAGGCGATGGACATCGCGGGCGCCTGCGACTCGATGCGCACCTTCCTCGACGTGCTCACCAACTGGTACATCCGTCGTTCCCGGGAGCGGTTCTGGGCCAGCGAGGGCGTCGTGGACGAGTCCACGCAGTCCGCGTTCGACACCCTCTACACGGTGCTGGAAGTGGTCTGCCGCACGGCCGCGCCGCTGCTGCCCCTGGTGACCGAGGAGATCTGGCGCGGCCTGACCGGCGGGCGCTCGGTGCACCTGACGGACTGGCCGACGCCCGAGGAGCTGCCCCAGGACGACGCCCTGGTCGAGTCGATGGACGCGGTCCGGGACGTCTGCTCCGCGGGGTCGGCGCTGCGCAAGGCCCACAGCCTGCGCAACCGGCTCCCGCTGTCCTCGCTCACGGTCGTCTCCGACGGTGCGTCGGTGGCCGGCTTCGAGTCGCTGATCGCCGACGAGCTCAACCTGAAGGCGGTCCGCGTGGTGGCCGGCGACGACCCCGCCGCGGCGGCGTACGCCGTGCAGCGCAAGCTGACGGTCAACGCACGTGCCGCCGGTCCCCGCCTGGGCCGGGACGTGCAGCTGGCCATCAAGGGCTCCAAGTCCGGCGACTGGTCGGTGGCCGAGGACGGCACGGTCACCTCCGGCGGCCTGGTCCTGGTCGAGGGGGAGTACACCCTGGAGACCGTGGCCGGGGACGGCGACGGCGGCACCGCCACCGGGATGCTGCCGCGCGGCGGCTTCGTGGTGCTGGACACCGTGGTGACGCCCGAGCTCGAGGCCGAGGGCCTGGCGCGCGACCTGGTGCGCACGGTGCAGCAGGCCCGTCGGGACGCCGGACTGGACGTCTCGGACCGGATCACGCTGACCCTCGCCGCCCCGCAGCCCGTGCTGGACGCCGCCCGCGCCCACCAGGAGCTGGTGCTGGCCGAGACCCTGACCACCGAGGTCGTCTACGCCGGCACGGCCGACGACGTCTCGGTCCAGGTGGCGCCGGACCGGGGCTGAGGGCGAGGCGGGTTCTGGTTGGATGGGCGCATGTCGACACTGGATCCGATCCTGGACCTGAGCGCGGACGTGGTGACGCTCACCGAGCAGCTGGTCAACATCGAGTCGGTGAGCCACCACGAGCAGGAGATCGCTGACGCGGTCGAGGCCGCCCTGCGCCCGCTGCCCCACCTGGACGTCGTACGCCGTGGCAACACGGTGGTGGCGCGCACGGACCTGGGGCGGGCCGAGCGGGTGGTGATCGCCGGTCACCTGGACACCGTTCCGCTCAACGACAACCTGCCGGCCCGCCGCGAGGGCGACGTGCTGCACGGGCTCGGCACCTGCGACATGAAGGGCGGGGACGCGGTGATGCTCCGGCTCGCGGCCACGCTGCCCGCGCCGAACCGCGACCTGACGTTCATCTTCTACGAGGCCGAGGAGGTCGACTCCACCTACAACGGCCTGCGCCTGCTCACCGAGAGCGACCCGGACCTGGTGGCCGCGGACTTCGCGATCCTGATGGAGCCCTCCAACGCCGGGGTCGAGGCCGGCTGCCAGGGCACGCTCCGCGCCGAGGTGCGCACCACCGGCGAGCGCGCGCACTCCGCGCGCAGCTGGAAGGGCGTGAACGCCATCCACGGCGCCGGTGAGGTGCTGGACCGGCTGCGCGGCTACCAGGCGCGCACCCCGGAGATCGACGGCCTGACCTACCACGAGGGCCTCAACGCCGTCGGCATCCGCGGTGGCGTCGCGGGCAACGTGGTCCCCGACGAGTGCGTGGTGGAGGTCAACTTCCGCTTCGCCCCGGACCGCTCGTGCGAGCAGGCCGAGGCGTTCGTGCGGGAGTTCTTCGACGGGTTCGAGCTGACGATCACCGACCTGGCACCCGGTGCCATGCCCGGCCTGCACCTGCCGGCAGCCCGCGCGTTCCTGGCCGCGGTGGGCGGCCAGGCAGCGCCCAAGTTCGGGTGGACCGACGTCGCGCAGTTCTCCACGCTGGGCATCCCGGCGGTCAACTACGGGCCCGGCGATCCGATGTTCGCGCACAAGCAGGACGAGCAGGTGCCGGTGGCCGACATCGTGCGCTGTGAGCAGCAGCTGCGCCTGTGGCTGGAGGAGTCGTGAAGGACCAGTTCAAGGGCCCGGTCGTGATGCGCCGGGGGCAGGTGGACACCAGCACCACCGACCAGCGGCTGCTGGACTCCCGCGGTCCGTCCGACTGGGTGCACACCGACCCGTGGCGGGTGATGAAGATCCAGGCCGAGTTCGTGGAGGGCTTCAACGCCCTGGCGGAGCTGGGCCCGGCGATCGCGGTCTTCGGCTCAGCCAGGACCCAGGTCGACCATCAGTTCTATGCGCTGGCCGAGCGGGTCGGGGGCGCGCTGGTGGATGCCGGCTTCGCGGTGATCACCGGGGGCGGGCCGGGTGCCATGGAGGGGGCGAACAAGGGCGCCAGCGAGGGCGGCGGCGTCAGCGTGGGACTGGGCATCGAGCTGCCCTTCGAGGCGGGGCTGAACCGCTGGGTCGACATGGGGATCAACTTCCGCTACTTCTTCGCCCGCAAGATGATGTTCGTCAAGTACTCCCAGGGGTTCGTGGTGCTGCCCGGGGGACTGGGCACCTTCGACGAGCTCTTCGAGGCGCTGACCCTGGTGCAGACGCAGAAGGTCACCTCCTTCCCCGTGGTCCTGATGGGTGTGGACTACTGGTCGGGGCTGCTTGACTGGATGCGGGACACGGTGCTCGCCGAGGGCAAGATCAACGCCTCGGACCTGGACATGATCACGCTGACCGACGACGTCGACGAGGCCGTGTCCTTGATGGTGCAGGCTCGCGAGGGGCGCTACCGGACGCCCGAGCCGGAGCTACCGGAATGACGACGACCCGAATGACGACGTGCTCGAGGAACGGGGCCAGACGATGATGTGGTTGTTCGCGATCCTGGTGGTGCTGGTGCTCGGCGGGGTGGCCGCGGCCGCCGCCGGTGGAGCGGGCACGCTGCCTCCGGTGGAACGGGTCAGCGGCCTGGAGGACCTGCCCGAGGGGCCCCTCGGCGCCGCCGAGCTGCGTCAGGTGCGCTTCCCGCTGGCGGTACGTGGCTACCGGATGCGCGACGTCGACGCCCTGCTGGACCGCCTGGCCGGCCAGCTGGAGCAGTCGCAGCATCCGGTTTCGGCACAATCAGACAACGACTCGCCCTGAATCTGGCCATAACGTGGCGGGCACCACAGACGCTGGGGCACACTTCCCTGCGTGTCGACTGAAATCATCGTCTGGGTCCTGACGGCCCTCGCCCTCGTAGTCATCCTCCTCACGCGCGTGCGCCTGGGCAAGGACGAGACCGAAGGCCCCATGAAGGTCAACAAGCCCGCACTCAACGTGCACACGGCCGCAGGGCTGCTGGCCTTCATCGGCTGGTGCGCCTTCATGTTCTCCCCAGAGGACTCCCGCCTCCACGAGGACACCGTCGGCATCGCCGCGCTCGCGCTGTGGTGGTGCGCTGCCTTCGCGGGCCTGGTACTCCTCATGCGGTGGCTCCCCTCGCACGGTCGTCACGCGACCAACGTCGAGGAGGACACCTGGAGCGAGGGCCCCGGCCTCTCCATCCTGGCCCAGGGCGGTCTCGTCATCGGCGTGCTGGTCTTCACCTACGCGTTCGCCACCGGGGTCGTCTGAGGCAGCGCCGCCGGTCGTGATCAGCGGCCCTCGAAGACGGGCCGGGTCTTGGCCAGGAACGCCTCGACCGCCTGCCGGTGGTCGGCGGTGAGGCCAGTCCTGGTCATCAACGTCGACTCGTGCGCCAGGGACTCGGCGAAGGAGTGCTCGGCCGCGTAGGTCACCGCGGACCGGATCGCCCCGAGCGCCACCGTCGGGCCCTGGGCCAGTCGCAGGGCCACCTCGTGCGCGAGCCCCATCAGCTCCTCAGCCGGCACCACGCGTCCCGCGAGCCCGATCGCGACGGCCTCGTGCGCCCCCACGGTGGTGGGGAGGTAGAGCAGCTCGAGCGCCTTCTCCCGGCCCACGAGCCGAGGCAGGGTCCAGCTCGTCCCGCTGTCGCAGGAGAGTCCGATGCCGGCGAAGGCGAAGTTGAAGCCGGCCGGCTCGGCCAGGATCCTCAAGTCACAGGCGAGCGCGAAGCTCGCACCCGCACCGGCCGCGACGCCGTTGACCGCAGCCAGCACGGGCTTCGGCATCGTGGCCAGCGCGGTGACGATCGGGTTGTAGTGCTCGGTCACCGTGCGGAACAGCGAGTCGGGAGCGTCGCTGCGCAGGATCTCCACGTGCTCCTTCAAGTCCTGGCCCACGCAGAAGGCCCGGCCGGTCCCGGTGAGGAGCACCGACCGGACCCGCTCGTCGGCGGCGACGTCGTGGACCACCTCGAGCAGCAGCTCCTTCGTGGTGACGTCGAGGCTGTTCATCGCCTCAGGCCGGTTCAGGGTGATGGTGGCGACGCCGTCGGAGGTCTGGAGCAGCACAGGTGCGGTCATGCGCACCCAGTGTGCCGGAAACCGCGGTGACCGGCCCGCTCGATCGTCTCGGCCCCAGCCTGCCCGTGGGTCAGTCGTGGGCCAGGGTGCGGGTGACGAACCGGTCGGCGCCTGCGCGAAGCCGTCCCGCCTCCTCGGCGAAGTAGGCCGATGCCCCCCGGCCGGGCCAGTCCGGGGGGAGCAGCGACTCCGGGAGTCCCGGGTCGGTGAACAGGAACTTGCGCCACTCGTGGACCAGGTGGAAGCGCGCCGCGAACGCCGCCTCGTCGGGGTCGTCGTGCGCCGCCAGGTGCTCGGCGACCTGGTCGGCCACCTGGGCGAGCCAGCTCTCGTACGCCGTGCCGAGTCCCGCGAGGTCCCAGGCAGCCAGTGGCGCGGACGGGGGAGCGAAGTCGTCGACCGTGGTGACCACCGCGGTGGTGTCGCAACGCTGGAGCACCTCGGTGAGCTCGGGACGGGCGAACGGGCTCACCCACACCGCCGGTCGCAGCTCCGCGTAGCCGAGGTAGACCAGCTCGCGCTGCACCCGCGACCGCAGCGCACGGCCCATCGCGGCCTCCAGGACCAGCAGCTGCCAGCGCCCGTCCCACTCGCCGACCTGCCGTCGGTAGATGCGGCTCGCGGCCTGGTCGAGACGGCGTACGGCCTGGGCGGTGGCCGCGTAGCCGCGGCCACCGGGCAGCGACACCGGCTCCAGCCAGCCCTGGGCGACCATCCGCGAGATCGCGGTACGGACCGCGGGGGCGCTGATCCCCAGGGGGTCGAGCAGCCGGACCAGACCAGCGACGCAGGCCCGGTTGTCGCGGTCGGGCAGGAGATCGCCGTACACGTCGAAGAGGGCGGAGCGTGCATGCATGCGGCTGAGTGTGGCAGCCTGATAGCGGACCTGTCCCACCAACCGTCTTGGCCCTGTGGTGCCGGTCACGACGGGTATGGGGGATAATAGGTGCCTAGGCATCGCTGCGGCCACACCGAGCCGCGCAACAACAGGGAAGCAGAGGTGTGCTCATGGCGGCCATGAAGCCGAGGACGGGCGACGGACCGCTGGAGGTCACCAAGGAGGGTCGCGGCATCGTGATGCGCGTACCCCTCGAGGGCGGCGGCCGGCTCGTAGTTGAGCTCAATGCCGACGAGGCACGAGCTCTGGGTGACGCGCTCAAGGACGTCGTCGGCTGATCGTGACCCCCCTCGAGACTCCCGTGCTGCCGACCCAGGCATCCCCGCCCGAGTTCGCCCTCAGCGAGCACTCGCCCCACGAGATCGGGGGAGTGGAGTGCTGGGCGTTCCCGGTGCTGCCCGCGGACGGCGACGGTGGGCTGAGCCTGGGCCCCGGCGCCGACGAGGCGGGCGAGGCCCTGGGCCTGGACCTTCTCGCCCTGCTGGAGTCGGTCAAGGCCGACGGCCACACCGGAGAGGTGACGCCCGTGCCGGTGGCCTCGGGTGACGTGAGCCTGGTGCTGCTGGTCGGGGTCGGGGAGCAGTCGGCCACCGACTTCCGCCGCGCCGGCGCCTGCCTGGCGCGGGCCGTCAAGGACCGCGAGAGCGTGGCCACCACCATCGCCTCCATCGCCGGCGACGCTGCCGTGGAGGCGTTCGTGGTCGGGGCCATGCTGGGCTCGTTCACCTTCCACTGGCGCTCCGACGGGCCTCGGCAGCGTCCGGTGCGCCAGGTCGTGCTGGCCGGGCACCGCGACGCCGCAGGAGCGCGGGCCCAGCTGGACCGGGCGCTGGCGCTGGGCGGTGCCGGCTGGCGCGCCAGGACCCTGGCCACGGTGCCCTCGAACCTGAAGAACCCTGCGTGGCTGGCCGACCAGGCCTCGTCCCTGGCCGAGTCCGCCGACCTCGAGGTGAGGATCTGGGACGAGAAGCAGCTCGAGGCGCAGGGCTTCGGCGGCATCGTCGCCGTCGGCAAGGCCTCGGCGACGCCGCCGCGCCTGATCCGGCTGGACTACCACCCCGACTCCTCCGCGGACTCAGGCAAGGGCAAGGGCAGGGGCAGCGGGAAGCGCTCGGCCGCGGTGCCGCACGTGGTCCTGGTCGGCAAGGGCATCACCTTCGACTCAGGCGGCCTGGACATCAAGCCCGCCGAGGGCATGGTGAGCATGAAGCGGGACATGACCGGAGGCGCCGTCGTGCTCGCCACCATGGCCGCGCTCGCCGACGTCGGGTGCCCCGTGCGGGTCACCGGTCTGGTGGCTTGCGCGGAGAATGCGATCAGCGGCAACGCGATGCGTCCCGGCGACGTGATCGTGCACTACGGCGGCCGCACCTCGGAGGTGAACAACACCGACGCCGAGGGTCGCCTGGTGCTGGCCGATGCCATGGCGTACGCCGTGGCGGAGCTGGCGCCTGACGCCCTGGTCGACGTCGCCACCTTGACCGGGGCGATGAAGGTCGCCCTGGGTCAGCAGACCGGCGGGTTCTTCGCCAACGACGAGGCCCTGGCCTCCGCGGTGGCCGAGGCCGGCCGGCTCTCCGGAGAGCAGGTGTGGCGGATGCCGCTGGTGGCCGACTACGAGGAGAAGCTCTCCTCCAAGGTCGCCGACGCCGACAACGCCGCGGGCGGCCCGGGCGCGATCACCGCCGCGCTGTTCCTCCAGCACTTCGCCCAGGACGTGCCCTGGGCCCACCTGGACGTCGCCTCGGTCGGGGACGCTCCCGCGGAGCGCTACGAGTGGACGACCGGCCCCACCGGCTTCGGGGCTCGGCTGCTGCTGACCTGGCTCGGCTCCCGGGCACCGCTCGAAGGAGTCCGGTGAGGGGACTCAGCGTCCGTTGGTCGCTGGTGGACGCAGCGCCCGGGGTCGAGGACGAGCTGGCCGACTACGTCGCGGAGACGTCGTACCCCAAGTTCTCGGGGATGGCCGGGCTGCGCTTCAAGACCTGGCGGCAGCGGCCCGGCGAGTGGTTCGAGGGCAGCTACGTGTTCGCGAGCCCGGAGGACCGCGAAGAGTTCGAGGCAAGCTTTCGCGCCGGCGCCCCAGCGTCGCCGGTGTCCCGGATCGTCGGCTCGCCCCCGGTGCTCATCGAGCCGTGCGACGTCGTCGCCGTGGCCGAGGGCTGGGAAGGCTTCCAGGCCGCCCCCAGAGCCGCCGTGGAGACCTGAGCGGGGCTCAGGACTCCCCGGCCCACTCCTTCTTGGCGACCAGCAGGCCGTCACCCACGGGCAGCAGGGCCGGGACCAGCGACTCGTGCTCGCTGATCTGGCGCAGCAGCTCGCGGATCGCCACGGTCTGCTCGTCGCGCTGGGCCGGATCTGCGACCTTGTCGTGCCACAGGGCGTTGTCGAACGCCACCACGCCGCCGGGTCGGAGCAGGCGCAGGGCCTCCTTGAGGTAGGCGGAGTACTCGTGCTTGTCCCCGTCGCAGAACACCAGGTCGTAGTGGCCGTCGGTGAGGCGCGGCAGCACGTCGAGCGCGGCGCCGCTGATGGTGCGGGCGCGCTGCGGGGGGATGCCGGCCTCGGCGAAGGTCTCCTTGGCCAGGCGCTGGTGCTCCGCCTCGATGTCGACGGTGGTCAGCACGCCGTCCGGGCGCATCCCACGCAGCAGCCACAGGCCTGAGACGCCGGTGCCGGTGCCGATCTCGACCACGGTGCGGGCCTCCAGCACGGCGGCCAGGAAGCGCAGGGCGGCTCCGCCGCCGGCGCCGATCGAGGTCACCCCGACCTCCTCGGCGCGGGACCGGGCAGCGGCGAGGACGTCGTCCTCGGCGACGAACTGCTCGGCGTAGGTCCAGCTCGCAGGCTTGATCGGGGTGGTGATGGTGACCTCCTGGGTCGGTCCTGAGGTGTGTCGGGAACTCCCTCGCGGCAGGCGCGAGATGTCTGCGGACTCTACCGCGAATGAGAGTTCGGGGCTCCGGGAACACCGTGGGGGTCCGGATCGTTCTCGTCTCGAGCGGACTTCACGGCTCGCTCACAGCCTTCTCTCAGTCCCACTCGATAGCGTCGGGCCTCCCCCCGGTGCACGACACGTTGGAGAGCATGTGTTCGGCGCACCGTTCCGCACCCAGCAGGAGGCCCCCGTGACGGACTCGACGCAGCAGACGTCGGAGGTCCCCACGTGGGACGAGGTGGTCACCCGCCACTCCGACCGGGTCTTCCGCCTTGCCTACCGCCTGACCGGCAACCGGCACGACGCCGAGGACCTCACCCAGGAGGTCTTCGTCCGGGTCTTCCGCTCCCTGGACTCCTACACTCCCGGCACGTTCGAGGGCTGGCTGCACCGGATCACCACCAACCTCTTCCTCGACTCCGCCCGGCGCCGGCAGCGGATCCGGTTCGACGCCCTCTCCGACGAGCGGGCGAGCCGGCTGACCAGCTCCGAGGCGACCCCGGACGCGGCGTACGCCGACCAGATGTTCGACGACGACGTGGAGCGGGCCCTGGCCACGCTGCCCCCCGACTTCCGGGCCGCGGTGGTGCTCTGCGACGTGGAGGGCCTCAGCTACGAGGAGATCGCGGAGATCCTCGACGCCAAGCTGGGCACCGTGCGCTCCCGGATCCACCGGGGCCGGGGCATGCTGCGCACCGCGCTGGCCCACCGGGCCCCCAGCGACGGACGCGAGCGCTATGCCGGGCCGACCAGCGAGGCGCTCCCCGCCCTGGGGGGCCAGCAGTGATCGGCCACCTCGGAGCCCGGGTCAGCGCACTGCTGGACGGCCGTCTGCCGGCTGCGGAGGAGGAGCGGGCCTGGGAGCACGTGCACGTGTGCCACCCCTGCCGTGACCTGGTGGAGCGTGAGGGCTGGGTGAAGACCCGGCTCGCGGAGCTGGGCCACGACGCCGCCACCGCGCCGCTCTCGCTCAAGCAGAACCTCACCCAGCACCTGCTGACGCTGTCCCCGGAGGCGTTCGGCGCGTCCGGTGCCGTGGGCTCCGGTGACGCCAGGTCCCGCACCCGCTCGCTGGTGGCCCTGGGCGCCGGCGCGGTCGGCGTCTCGGTGGTGGGCGTGCTCGCCCTGGGCGCGGCACCGGCCAACACCCCGCCGGCGGAGCGTCGCGCGCCGGCCACCAGTCTGGTGCGACCGGCCCCCAGCGTGGACAACGTGTCGCGGGAGAGCCCGACGACGCGTCTGGGCCTGCGGCGGGAGAAGATGGGTCCGTGAACGATCAGGAGCCCCCGGGGCCGACCGGGGCCGACCACGGGGCCGACCACGGGGCCGACGGGGCGCTGCCGCCGTACCCGCAGCCCGGGCGCCCGGCAGAGCCGCACGCAGAGTCGCGAGTGGATCCGCTGGCTGACACCCAGCCGTACGGCGCTGCTCAGGAGCCCGCGCCGGCCTCCGAGCAGCCGGGGCACGCCGCCCCCGGCGCTGCCGGTCAGCACTCGGCGCCGGCCTGGACCGGCGATCCGGGGCATGAGCGGGAGGCGACCCGCCCGCTGCCCTTCGGCCCGGTGCCGTTCGGTGCCGCGCCGGCCGGGCCCGCAGCCGGGGACCCGGCGCCCGTCCAGCATGGCCGGCGGCTGCCCGCGTGGACGTGGCCCGCGGTCGCGGCGCTGGCGCTGGTGGTCGGGCTCGTGGGCGGTGCGATGGGTGCGGCGCTCTACGAGTCGAGCGAGGACCCCGCCGTCTCCCGCGGACTGAGCCCCTCGACCACCCGGACCGCTCCGCCGATCTCCGCGTCGAACCAGTCGGTCTCCGCGGTCGCCGAGGAGCTGCTGCCCAGCACCGTGCAGATCCTCGCCGGGTTCGACGGATCGGACGGCGGAGCCACCGGGTCCGGTTTCGTGCTGGACACCGAGGGTCACGTGATCACCAACAACCACGTGGTGGCCGACGCCGCCGACGACGGCACCATCGACGTGGTCGACTCCGAGGGCACCACGCACACCGCCACCGTGGTCGGGCGCAGCAGCGTCTACGACCTCGCCGTCCTCAAGGTCGAGGCCAGCTCGTCGCTGCGGCCCGCCAGCCTGGGGTCCTCCACCGGGCTGAGGGTGGGGGAGCCGGTGGTCGCGTTCGGCGCACCGCTGGGGCTCAGCCAGACCGTCACGTCGGGGATCGTCAGTGCCCTGAACCGTCCCGTCACCACCGGTGAGACCGATGACACCTCGTCGTTCATCAACGCGGTGCAGACCGACGCCGCCATCAACCCGGGCAACTCCGGCGGACCTCTGGTCAACCTCGCCGGCCAGGTCGTGGGCGTGAACTCCGCCATCGCCACCACCGGTGGCTTCATGCAGGAGGCCGGCAACATCGGGGTCGGTTTCGCCATCCCGATCGAGCAGGTCGAGACCACCGCCCAGCAGATCCTCAGCACCGGCGAGGCGCGCTACCCGGTGATCGGAGCCACCGTCCAGACCGGCGAGTCCAGGGAGTTCCAGGGCGCTCGCATCGACGAGGTGCGCGACGACACCCCGGCCCAGGACGCAGGGCTGCGCAGCGACGACCTGGTGGTCGCGGTGAACGGCCAGCGGGTCACGGACGGGATCTCGCTGATCGTCTCGATCCGCACCCACCAGCCGGGCGAGACCCTGGAGTTCACCGTGGTCCGCGGCGGCAAGGAGAGCAAGGTCAAGATCACCCTGGACTCCGAGGTCGGCTGAGCCGGTTCAGTCCTCCGAGCCGCGGGCGTCGGCCTCCACGAACGGGTGCTCGTCGACGAACTGACGCGTCTCGGTGTACATCTGGGCGATGAAGGCCTCCAGCTGCTCCGACTCCACCCGCCATTGCCCGCGGCCGCCGATCTTGATCGCGGGGAGCTCGCCTCGTCGGACCAGGGCGTAGACCTGGGCGCTGGAGGTGTTGAGCACCTCCGCGACGTCGGCAAGGGTGAGGAAGCGTGGGGTGCCGGGCATTGCCCCATGGTGCCAGCCGCGTCCACACGGGTGCCGACCCCCGGGGGTCTTCCTGTGGACAACTGGCGGAGCCGCGCGCGGCAACCGCGAGGATGAGGGCCGTGCTGAACTCTTCGGGGAACCTCGACGCTCCGCCCGCGCTGCGCGCGACCACGCCCGGCTGGCGTGATCCCCGGCTCTGGATCGGGGTGGCGCTGGTGGCCGTCTCGGTGGTGGTCGGCGCCAGGGTGGTCGGGGGTGCCGATGAGTCGGTGGCGATGTGGTCGGTCTCCCGCGAGCTGGCGCCCGGCGACGTCCTTGAGCCCTCGGACCTGGAGGTCACCCGGGTCAGGTTCGCCCAGCCGGCGGACGCCCGCGCCTACTTCGGCGTCGACGACGAGCTGCCCGCCGACCGCTACCTGCTGCGCGGCATCGGGGTGGGGGAGATGGTGCCGCGGGCCGTGCTCGGAGCCCCCCGCTCGGACATCGCCCACGTGTCGGTCTCCGTGCCGTCGGCCCAGGTGCCGCCCTCGGTGCGCAGCGGCTCGGTGGTCGACGTCTGGCTCGCCCCGCGGCCGGGGGCGGAGACCGCCCGGGCCAGGCTCGCGGTGAGCGAGGTGACAGTGGTGGAGGCGCCCCGGGCCAGCAGCGGGTTCGGTGCCGAGGGGCAGCGGCAGCTGGTCCTCGGCGTGGCCGACGAGGGTGTCGACCTGGCCCGGGTGCTCACCGCCAGCGGCACCGACCGCCTGATGCTCGTCGGGCGCGGCTGAGATGATCTGCGTCCTGTTGCTGGCCTCCGGCGCCGCCTGGGAGTCCCCGGCGCTGGCACAGCTGGGGACCCGGCCCGGCATCGTGGTGCTCAAGCGCTGCGTCGACGTCGACGACCTGATGGCCACCGCGGCCAGTGGGCAGGCCGACGTGGCCGTGGTCTCGCTGCTGGCCCCGGGCCTGGACGCGGAGGCCGTCGCCCACCTGCGGCGCCACGACGTGCGGGCCGTCGCCGTCGCCGCGAGCGGCGTCGGGGAGGACCTCGCGGTGCGCCTGGCGCGGCTCGACGTGCGGACCGTGGTGACCAGTGACCAGCTGGAGTCGCTGCCGGACGTGGTGAGCACGGTGGAGGGAGGCGCCGACACCCGACCACGCTCCGACCCCGGGGCCAGCCTCCACCAGCGGCCCGCCGAGGACGGTGCCGTGCACAAGGTGGTGGCGGTGTGGGGGCCGGCCGGGTCTCCGGGTCGGACCACCCTGGCCACCGCCTTCGCGTCGGAGCTGGCCCGCCGCGACACCATGACCCTCCTGGTGGACGCCGACCCGCGCGCTGCCGCCGTGGCGCAGCACCTCGGAGTGCTGGACCAGGTCTCCGGGGTGCTGGCCGCCTCGAGGCTCGCCGCGTCCGGCTCACTGCCCGAGCGGCTCCCCTCGGCGTGCCGTGCCGTGACCCCGATGCTGGGCGTGCTGACCGGCCTGCCTCGCGCCGACCGGTGGGTCGAGGTCCGACCCGGAGCCCTCGGTGAGGTGCTCGAGGAGGCCCGGAAGAGCTGGGAGGTCGTTGTCGATGCCGGGTTCGACCTCGGTGACGACACCTGGGACCGGGGCACGGGTGCCCCGCACGCCTTGACCCTGGAGTCGCTGGAGGCCGCCGACGACATCGTGGTGGTCGGCTCCGCGGACCCGGTCGGCCTGGCGCGGCTGGCCCGCGGCCTGGTCGACCTGCGTGAGGTGCTCGGGGAGGTGCCGGTGCGGGTGGTGGTCAACCGGATGCGTTCGTCGCTGGGGTGGTCGCAGCCGGACGTCGCCGCGATGGTGGAGGGCTTCGCCCTCGTCGCCGGCCTGCACTTCCTGCCCGAGGACCAGGCCGCGGCCGACCGTGCCCTGGTGGCAGGCCGCGCGGTCGGCGAGGACGGGGACTCCCCGCTCTCCCGCGGCATCGCGTCCGTGGTGGACGCGGTCCACCCGGCCAGCTACGCGGCCCGTCCGAAAGGTCCGCGCGGGCGCCTCCCGGGCCGGGTCAGGAAGCGAAGAGCAGGTACAGCCCGCCCGCGGTGAACGCCACCATGGCGACCAGGAGCGGCAGCTGGCCGGTGAGCTGGTGCCGCGCAGGCAGCAGCCTGATGGCGCGGTCGTGAGCGGCTACCACGCCGAGGATGTGGCCGATCACCACGCCTGCCACCTTGATGTTGGCCAGCAGGGTCGGGTGGTAGGAGAGCCAGTAGTTCACCGACCAGTCGGCCGTCCCCAGCCAGTTGTCCCCCCGCGACAGCGGGTCGCTCATCTGGATCAGCGTCGTCTGGCCGTACTCCACCAGGTAGGACAGGTAGTGGGCCACGATGTAGCCCACGATGATCGGCACCATCGAGTGCGCGAAGAGGTCCGGGAGCGCGGAACGAGCGGTGCCGGAGCCCACGCCGGTGGCCATGGTCGCCACCACCAGGACCGCCGTCACTCCGGCGCAGAAGGCCAGCAGGGCCAGGTTGTTCCACACCGTGCCGCTGATCTCCGACCCCTGCACGTGGCGCAGCCACATGGGCGACTCGCGGAAGGAGTCGAAGGCGGTGGAGCCGAAGAGCACCCCGACCACCCCGACCAGTCCGGGCCGCGCCACCACCGAGTCCAGGTTGGCCAACGGCGAGCGCAGCACCAGGACGTCGCCACGGCGGCCCCACACCGACAGGTGCGCCACCAGGGTGGAGTAGACCTCGAACGGATCGGCACGGGCCAGGAAGCGGGTACCGAAGAGCGTGCCCCCGGCGAGCATCACCGCGAGGTAGACCGCCAGCCACAGCCGCAGGGTGCCGAGCTCGGTGGAGTGCGGGTGCACCAGCTCGAGCCAGACGAAGGCGTACAGGCCCAGCGCCGCGGGCCAGTAGCCCAGCCGGGCGGGGTAGTCGTAGATGCCCCGCTCGGGGTCCGAGCCGGTGGCCCGGGCGATGAGCTCCACGATGGTGCGCAAGGGACTCACCGCACGCCACACCGGACCCAGCAGCAGGCTCAGCGGCACCAGGCCCACCCAGACCAGCACGTAGAACATGCCGAAGATCGGGTTGATCACCAGGTCCTGGCCGAGGACCGCGGCTACGGCCGCGTAGCCGAGCAGCAGCAGACCCAGGACCTTGGCGGCCCACCGGTACGCCGGCGCCGCCACGAGGGACTGCAACCAGGCGGGTGCCGGCCGGCCGGAGCTCGCCGCGTCGTAGCGCGGGGAACGCCACGCCACCGCCAGGACGGTGAAGGAGATGACGAGCGCGGCGACCGCACCCGCTACCGCCAGCTCGCGGGAGATCGGGAGGTCCTTGGCTCCTCCCAGGCCGTGTGCCCAGAGGTCGGGCGCCATTTCAGCGCACTTCGAGCTGGAGCACCACCAGCGCCGGGTCGTGGGACTCCACCTCGACCACGCCGGGCTGGTCGATGGTGACCTCGTGCTTGGTGACGCCGGCGGTGAACTCGATCTCCTGCTCCGGGGTGGAGTGCACGTGCAGCTCGCCGGCACGGTCCGCGGTGATGACGATCTTCACCGGCTCGCCTGCGGCGACCTCGATCCGCTCGCCCTTGGGGTCGAAGGAGTCCTGCTCGAGGGTGATCTCGATGGGGGCCGGCTCCTGCGCCTGGGTCTGGGACGCGGTGGGCGTCGAGGTGGGCGTCGAGGTGGGCGTCGAGGTAGACCCGCCCTCCGAACCCGGGGTGGTGTCGACGTCGTCACCGCAGGATGCGAGGGTTCCCAGCACCAGGCAGGACAGCGCGAACCCGGTGGCAAGGCGCAGGCGAGATCGGGACGGGACAGGCATCGTGGTCTTCACTCCTCGGATGTGTTGGTTTCTGTCAGACTCCCATGCGCAGCCAACCACCTCGACGGAAGGGGACACATGAGCGAGCGGCTCCGGCCGCGGGACCTGGCCTTCCTGGCCACGGATTCGCCCTCCACCCCGATGCACAACGCCACCCTCGAGGTCTTCGAGCCCGGCAAGCGCGGCTTCGACTACGCGAGCGTGGTCGACCTCATCGCGGAGCGGATCGCCTACGTGCCGCGCTACCGCCAACGGCTCCAGGCGGTGCCGGGCCGACTGGCGAACCCGGTCTGGGTCGACGACCATGAGTTCGACCTCAGCTACCACGTGCGGCGCTCCGCGCTGCCCCGTCCGGGCACCATGGACCAGCTGCTGGAGCTCGCGGCGCGGATCGTGTCCCGGCCGCTGGACCGGAACCGCCCGCTGTGGGAGGTCTACGTCATCGAGGGCCTGGACGAGGGCAGGGTGGCGGTGCTGGCCAAGTCGCACCAGATCCTCGTCGACGGTATCCAGACCGTCGACCTGGGCCAGGTGATGCTGGACGTCAGCCCTGACCAGGAGCCGCTGGGCCGGGACGAGTGGCGCCCCGAGCGCACTCCGACCGCGGCGTCGCTGGTGCTGGGGGCCATCGCCGACAGTCTCGACTCGCCCGCCACGGTGCTGAGCACGACCCGCAGCAACCTGGGGTCCTTCCTGCGCACCGCAGACTCCGCGGTCAACCGCGTGGGCCAGGTGGCCAGCGCACTGTCCAACCGCCGTCCGACGCCGGAGTCCCCGGTCAACGGTCCGCTGTCGCAGCAGCGAAGACTGGTCACGGTGGCCACCGACCTGGCCGACTACCGCCGGATCCGCCGGGTCCACGGCACCACGGTCAACGACGTGGTGCTGGCCACCGTCACCGGTGGCCTCCGCGGCTGGCTGATGACGCGGGACGAGGCGTTGTACGGGATCCGGCGGCTGCGCGCCATCGTCCCCATGTCGGTCATCGACGACGAGCTGGAGCCCACCTCCCTGGGCACCCAGGTGACCGGCCACGAGGTCAACCTCCCGGTCGGTGAGCCCAGTGCGGTGGTGCGCCTGCTCCAGGTCAGCCACAGCTTCCACGGCCACAAGGAGACGGGCCGGGCGGTGGGTGCGGAACGGCTCGCGGGCATCGCCGGGTTCGCGCCCACCACGTTCCACGCACTCGGGTCCCGGGTGGCGGGTGCGGAGCTGCGGCGCGGCTTCCACCTCTCGGTCACCAACGTGCCGGGACCTCAGTTCCCGCTCTACGCCGCCGGGGCCCGGATGCTCGAGAGCTATCCGGTGCACCCGCTGCTGCCCGGACACGCGGTGGCGATCGGGGTGACCTCCTACGACGGCCAGGTCTTCTACGGCATCACCGTGGACCGGGACCTGATCCCCGATGCCGACGTGCTGGGCCAGTGCCTGGTCGAGGCGCTGGAGGAGCTGAGCGACTCGGCCAGCGACACCCGCCCGCGGGCGCCGCGCGGCCGCAAGAAGCAGAGCCCGGACCGGCGGAAGCCGCGATGAGCACCCGGGTCTACCTCCCGGCTGACTGGCAGGGCGTCGTCGAGCGCGTCGAGGTGCACCGCATGGTCCAGGCCATGGGGGACGCGCCGTCGTACGCCGAGCACACCGGGTACGCCGTCACTCCCGCGCTGCGCGCCGCGCTGCCCGACTGCGACGACGAGGAGCTGGAGCACGTCGCCATGACCCAGGCGGCCCAGGAGTCGCTGCACCACTTCGTCACCGACGACGGTCCGCGCCGGCGCCTGGTGCTGGTGGTGGAGGCCACGGAGGTGGAGCAGGTCGACGACGTCGCCCAGGTCCGTGCCGAGGTCTCGATCCCCGGCGACGTGGTCGCCTGGCTGGTGGACACCGAGGAGGCCGGAGAGGACGTCTCCGCGGCCGTGGCGGCGCTCGATCGCGGCGACCTGGAGGCCTTCGAGGAGGCCGCCGAGCGGTGCCTGGACCACGAGCTGGCCTGGTTCGCGGCCACCGAGGTCGACGAGGTCATGGGCCTGCGCTGAGCGCTCGCCCGGCGGCGCTGACCCCGTCGCTCACGTCGGTTGCCGGGCTCTGACACGATCGGGACATGGACGGCATCGCGTTTCCCCCGGCTCCCACCAACGAGACGAACCTGACCTATGCTCCCGGCTCGCCGGAGCGAGCCTCCCTGGAGCAGGAGCTGGCCCGGCTGAAGGGCCTCCAGCCCCTGCTGCCCGCGCACGTGGACGGGGAACGGCGTCCCGGTCGCGGTGCGGAGCTGACCGTGGTGCAGCCGCACGACCACCAGCACGTGCTGGCGACGTTCCACGGCTCCACCGCCCAGGACGCCCAGGACGCCGTCGCGGCAGCCGCCCGCGCCGCGGCCCCGTGGCGGGACCTGGGGCTGGACGAGCGGTCCGCGATCCTGCTCAAGGCCGCGGACCTGCTGGCCGGACCGTGGCGGCAGCGGCTCAACGCCGCCACCATGCTGGGGCAGTCCAAGACGGCGTACCAGGCCGAGATCGACGCCGCCTGTGAGCTGATCGACTTCTGGCGGTTCAACGTCCACTACGCCAAGCAGATCCTCACCGACCAGCCGATCGCCAACTCGCCAGGGGTGTGGAACCGGACCGACCACCGTCCCCTGGAGGGGTTCGTCTACGCGATCACCCCGTTCAACTTCACAGCCATCGCCGGAAACCTGCCCACGGCTCCGGCGCTGATGGGCAACACCGTCATCTGGAAGCCCTCACCGACCCAGCAGCTGGCCGCAAGCCTGACCATGGAGCTGCTCGAGGAGGCCGGCATGCCGCCGGGGGTGATCAACATGCTGCCCGGGGACGGTCTGGAGGTCTCGAAGGTGGCCCTGGCGCATCCCGACCTGGCGGGCATCCACTTCACCGGCTCCACGCCCACCTTCCAGCACCTGTGGCGCACGGTGGGGGAGAACATCTCCGGCTACCGGTCCTACCCGCGGATCGTGGGGGAGACCGGGGGCAAGGACTTCATCGTCGCCCACCCGTCGGCCGACCCGGACGTGGTCCGGGTGGCGATGATCCGGGGCGCCTTCGAGTACCAGGGCCAGAAGTGCTCGGCCGCGTCGCGGGCCTACGTCGCCCGGTCGGTGTGGGACGCGATCCGCGACCAGCTGCTCGCCGACGTGGAGGCGTTGCCGATGGGCGACGTCAGCGACTTCTCCAACTTCATGGGCGCGGTCATCGACGAGCGAGCGTTCGCCAAGCACCAGAAGGCCCTGGCGCGGGTCGCCGGCACCGACCACCTGACCCTGCTGGCGGGGGGCCAGACCGACGGCTCCGTGGGATGGTTCGTCAGGCCGACCGTGGTGGAGTCGACCGACCCGACCGACCAGATGTTCTCCGAGGAGTACTTCGGCCCGATCCTCGCGGTGCACGTCTACGAGGACGCGCAGTTCGAGCAGGTCGTGACCCAGCTGGAGTCGTTCGCGCCGTACGCCCTCACCGGGGCGGTCATCGCGCAGGACCGAGCCGCGATCGCCTGGGCCCAGGACGCGCTGCGTTTCGCGGCCGGCAACTTCTACGTCAACGACAAGCCGACCGGGGCCGTGGTCGGACAGCAGCCCTTCGGCGGCGGGCGCGCATCGGGGACCAACGACAAGGCCGGGGCGGCGGTCAACCTGCTGCGCTGGACGAGCCCGAGGTCGATCAAGGAGACGTTCGTGCCGCCCAAGGACCACCGCTACCCGCACATGGGCTGAGGTGCGCTCCCGGACCGGGCGGTGCCGGGCCGGCACCCCGGGGGGAGCCACCACCGGGAACCAGCACGGGGGACAATGAGGTCATGACGCCGTACCTGCCGCCGCAGATCCCGCCGATGCACATGGGCGCCCTGCACGGCTACGAGCAGGCCCTCACCCTCGTGCTGGCCTTCGGTCCGTTCCTGGTGCTCGGGGTGCTCGTGTGGCTGCGGCGCCGGGAGGACCGGGAGGCCTCCTCCGACTCAGACCGGGCGGGAGGCGAGGTAGTCGGTGCCGACCGTGTTCTCGGTGCGCAGGGCCTTGACGAGGAGGTCGTGGACCAGCCCCTCGATCTTGCCGCCGACCAGCGGGATGGACACCTTGACGTCGAGGGTGACGGTCTCGGTGGTCACCCCCGCTGACTCCGCCAGCTCGGCGACACCGGTGATCTGACCCGGCTTGCCGGGGATGCTGACGGTGTAGTCGGCCCTGGCGTCCTGCCACGTCTCGGTCTGCACGATGTCGATCCGGTCGCCGACGAACTTGGCGGCGAACGAGGGGATGCCCGAGGCCGCCTGCACCCGCTGCACCCTCACCTGGGTGCCGGCCGGGGTCTCCTCGACCTGGACCGAGTGGCTGAGGACGTGCTGACGCTGGCACACCTGGTCACGGAACGCGGGGTCCAGCAGCATCGCGGCGACAGCGTCCAAGGGGGCGTCGTAGGTGAGGACGTGGTGGATTCGCTTGGTCATGGAGACATCATGGCGCCTCGATGTGACGCGCCGGTAGCCGGCCGTGTTGTATGTGTCACAGCTCGCGTCCTAGGGTCGAGTCCGTGGCCACCCCCGCTGACGAAGAGAAGCTCGACCTCCTGAGGCAGGCCGTGGCCTGCCGCGGCAGCGAAGACGTCGACGGCGCCCCCTCCGCAGGCGACGTGGAGGTCCTGCTGCCTGCCTACTACCGGCACGCGCCGCCGGAGGACCTGATCGATCGCACGCCCGCGGATCTCTTCGGCGCCTTCCTCAGCCACTACCGGGCCGCACGGGTCCGACCCCAGGGCCGGGCGGTGGTCCGGGTCAGCACTCCCGGAGCCGACGACGACGGCTGGTCCGCGAGCGGTCACTCGGTGGTCGAGATCGTCACCGACGACATGCCCTTCCTGGTCGACTCGGTCACCATGGAGCTCGCCCGGCAGGGACGCGAGGTGCGCGGGGTCATCCACCCGCGGTTCTCGGTGGGCCGGGACCTCGCCGGTGAGATGGTGACGCTTGCGCCGCTGGACGAGACCGCCGCCCACGAGCACCTCGAGCAGGCTCCGGCGGAGTCCTGGATGCACGTGGAGATCGACCGGGTCACCGATCCCGAGGAGCCGGCGCGGCTGGCCGAGGCCCTCGAAGGGGTGCTTCGCGACGTGCGCGAGGCGGTCGAGGACTGGGAGAAGATGTGCGCCCAGGCCTCCGAGATCGTGGCACAGCTGCGCACCGCACCCCCGGACCTGCCCGCAGCGGAGATCCGCCAGGGCAGCGAGCTCCTGGAGTGGCTTGCCGATGACCACTTCACCTTCCTCGGCTACCGCGAGTACGCGCTCGAGTCCTCCGGGGACGACCTCGCGCTGCGGGCGGTGCCCGGCACCGGGCTGGGCATCCTGCGCGCGGACCCGGACATGTCCGGCTCCTCGGGCCGGCTGGGGCCGGTGGTGAGGGAGAAGGCGACCGAGCGCACCCTGCTGGTCCTGACCAAGGCCAACTCCCGAGCCACCGTGCACCGCTCGGCGTACCTGGACTACGTGGGGGTGAAGACCTTCGACGAGCACGGCAACGTGGCTGGCGAGCGCCGCTTCCTGGGGCTGCTGGCCAGCCGCGCCTACACCGAGTCCATCACCCGGATCCCGCTGCTGCGGGAGAAGGCGGCGGCGGTGCTGGCCGCGGTCGGGTTCGACGACCGCAGCCACGCCGGCAAGGCCTTGATGGACACGCTGGAGAACTATCCGCGGGACGAGCTCTTCCACACTCCCGCGTCCGAGCTCACGCCCATCGCGCAGAGCGTGATGTACGTCGGTCAGCGCCGGCAGCTGCGCGCCTTCGTGCGTCGCGACACCTACGCGCGCTACGTCTCCGCCCTGGTCTACCTGCCCCGGGACCGCTACAGCACCGCGGTGCGGGAGCGCTTCGCCGAGATCCTCCGGGAGCAGCTGGGTGGGGAGACGGTGGAGTTCACGGCCCGGGTGGACGAGTCCAACACCGCCAGGGTGCACTTCGTGGTCCACCCGGCGCGGGGACAGAGCATCGGCGAGTTCGACACCGCGAGGATCGAGCACCTGCTGTCCGAGGCCTCGCGCTCCTGGCGCGACGACCTGCTCGCTGCCCTGGTGGCCGAGCACGGTGAGGACCGCGGCTCTCAGCTGGCACAGGCCTACGCGCGCTCCTTCCCCGAGGCCTACAAGGAGGACTTCAGCCCCCTGACCGGCGCCGCGGACCTGGCCCGGCTGGAGGCCATCGAGGGCGAGGAGGGCGTTGACCTGCAGCTCGCCCCGGCGCCGGCCGGCGAGCGCGACCAGGCCCGGCTCAAGGTGTTCCGGGCCGGGTCGCCGCTGTCGCTGTCGGAGGTGCTGCCGATCCTCTCCTCGATGGGCGTCGAGGTCGTCGACGAACGCCCCTACGAGCTCGAGGGCCTGTCCCGCAGGACGCACATCTACGAGTTCGGTCTGCGCCACCAGGGGCCGCTGCCGGACCGTGCGCGCACGCTGTTCTCCGACACCATCCGCGCCGTCTGGGACGGGCTGAACGAGATCGACGGCTTCAACGCCCTGGTCCTGAGCGCGGGCCTGACCTGGCGCCAGGCCACCGTGCTGCGCGCCTACGCCAAGTACATGCGACAGGGCCGCTCCCTGTTCTCCATGGGCTCGATCGAGTCGGCGCTGCGGGTCAACGTCGACATCACCCGGCTCCTGGTGCGTCTGTTCGAAGCGCGCTTCGACCCCGGGGAGAACGGCGCCCCGGGCGACGACGAGGCCCGGGTCGCGCGGGTCGAGGAGCTGCAGGGCCAGATCCGGGCCGCCCTGGACGAGGTCGCCAGCCTCGACCACGACCGCATCCTGCGCTCCTACCTGACCCTGCTCGGGGCGACGCTGCGCACCAACTACTTCCGGCCGGCCGGCGACGGCGGGCCGCGGTCCTACATCTCCTTCAAGCTGGACCCGTCCTCGATCCCGGAGCTGCCCGAGCCGCGACCGCAGTTCGAGATCTTCGTCTACTCCCCGCGCGTGGAGGGCGTGCACCTGCGCTTCGGCGCGGTCGCCCGTGGTGGTCTGCGCTGGTCGGACCGGCGCGACGACTTCCGCACCGAGGTGCTGGGCCTGGTCAAGGCGCAGATGGTCAAGAACACGGTGATCGTGCCGGTGGGTGCCAAGGGCGGCTTCTACGCCAAGAGGCTGCCCGATCCCGGTGACCGGGAGGCCTGGCTGGCCGAGGGGGTCGCCTGCTACCGGACCTTCATCTCGGGCCTGCTCGACATCACCGACAACCTCGTGGACGGAGCCTGCGTGCCGCCGCCGGACGTCGTACGGCACGACGGGGACGACGCCTACTTGGTGGTGGCCGCGGACAAGGGCACCGCGACCTTCTCCGACATCGCCAACGCGCTGGCAGGGAAGTACGGGTTCTGGCTGGGGGACGCCTTCGCCTCCGGCGGCTCCGTGGGGTACGACCACAAGGCCATGGGCATCACCGCCCGGGGCGCGTGGGTCTCGGTGCAGCGGCACTTCCGCGAGCGGGGCATCGACTGCCAGCGCGAGGACTTCACCTGCGTCGGCATCGGCGACATGTCCGGAGACGTGTTCGGCAACGGCATGCTCTGCTCCGAGCACATCCGACTGGTGGCGGCCTTCGACCACCGCGACATCTTCCTGGATCCCGATCCCGACGCCGCCGCGTCGTACGCCGAGCGCAAGCGTCTCTTCGAGCTGCCACGCTCCAGCTGGGCCAGCTACGACACCTCCCTGATCTCGCCCGGGGGAGGGGTGTTCAGCCGTCGCCTCAAGTCCATCCCGCTGGACGAGAGGGTCCGGCGGGCCCTCGGCATCGACGACGCGGTGGAGTCGATGACACCCGCCGAGCTGATGCAGGCGATCCTGCTGGCCCCGGTGGACCTGCTTTGGAACGGCGGCATCGGCACCTACGTCAAGGCGAGCACCGAGACGCACGCGGACGCCGGCGACAAGGCGAACGACCCGATCCGGGTCGACGGTGCCCAGCTGCGGGCGCGGTGCGTGGGGGAGGGCGGCAACCTCGGCTTCACCCAGCTGGGGCGGATCGAGTACGCCTCGGTCGGTGCGGACGGGGACGGCGGCCGGATCAACGCCGACTTCATCGACAACTCGGCCGGGGTCGACACCTCCGACCACGAGGTCAACATCAAGATCCTGCTGGACCAGGTGGTCAAGGACGGCGGGATCGACACCGAGGGTCGCAACACCCTGCTCGCGGCGATGACCGACGAGGTCGCCGGCCTGGTGCTGCGGGACAACTACGAGCAGAACCTCGCCCTGGCCAACGCGGAGGCCCAGGCGCCGGCGCTCCTGCACGTGCACGAGGACTGGATGAAGACCCTGGAGCGGCGTGGCGTGCTGAACCGGGAGCTCGAGGGCCTGCCCTCGGGCAAGGAGGTGCGCCGCCGGATCGAGCGCGGCGAGGGGTTGACGACCCCGGAGCTCTGCGTGCTGCTGGCCTGGACCAAGATCGTGCTGGCCGATGAGCTGCTGGCCACCGAGCTGCCCGACGACCCGTACCTACGCCTCGACCTGATCACCTACTTCCCCTCCAACATGCGCCAGGACTACCGGGCGCAGATGCTCACCCACCCGCTGCGGCGCGAGATCATCACCACCCAGGTGGTCAACGACCTGGTGAACGGCGCGGGCATCACCTACTGGCCGCGCCTGGCCCGGGAGACCGGGGCTGGGGCGGCCGAGCTGACGCGTGCCAACTTCGTGGCCCGGGAGCTCTTCGGCTCCCTGGCCCTGCGCGACGAGATCCGGCAGGCCGACAACCGGCTGCCCGCCGCGGTGCAGACCCGGATGCGGCTGGAGATGCGCACCCTGGTGGAGCGGGCCTCGCGCTGGCTGGTGGCCAACCGGCGCGCGCCCCTGGACAGCGACGCCATCGTCGACGCGCTCAGCGTGCCGGTGCAGAAGGCGATGCTCGAGCTGCCGAACCTCATCGGTGGTCGCGAGCAGCTCGCCTTCGAGGGCAGGCGTGACTCCCTGACCCAGCAGGGTGTGCCCGAGGGCCTCGCCACCCGGGTCGCGGTGCTGCCCGCGGCGTACTCGTTGCTCTCGATCCTCGAGACCGCCGATCGCGCGGGCGAGGCGACCGCGGACGTGGCCCGCCTGCACTTCACCCTCGGCGAGCGGCTGGGACTGCCGGCGCTGGTGCAACGCATCCTCAGCCTGCCCCGGGCCGACCGGTGGCAGGCGATGGCCCGGGCCGCGCTGCGGGACGACCTCTACTCGGTGCACGCCCAGCTGACCGCGCAGGTGCTCTCCGGGACGCGGGACGAGGGGTCGGCCGCAGCCCGGGTCGCCGTCTGGGAGGACGCCCACTCGCAGCTGGTGGCCCGTTCCGCGGAGACCCTGGAGGAGATCTGCCTCGACGACGAGGCGGACCTGGCGCGGATGTCCGTGGGGCTGCGGGTGGTGCGCGGTCTGCTCACCATCGGCTGACCGCGGGTGCGGATCCGCCGCGGGGCAGGGGCTGCGACGCAGGCGTCTACGCTGACGCTCGTGAACCAGATCACCGCGGGGGACCGGCGCCGATGGCCCCTGGTGCCCGGAGACCTGCTGCGGGCGGCGGCCCTGCTCAGCGTCGTGGTCAGCACCTTCACCGACGGCTTCATCGGGTTCGCCCTCTTCATGCTGGTGCTGGGAGGCGTCATGGTGCCCCGGGCCCTGGGTACGCCGGCCGTGCTGGACGTGGCCTACTGCGCCATGCTGCTCTTCGGCGCCTGGGCGGCCCAGCTCGACTGGTACCGGCGCGTGGGTTGGCTGGACGTGGTGGTCCACGCCTGCGCCACCGGCCTGGTCGCCGCCATCGGGTACGTCGCGGCGCGCCGACTGCGCCTGTTCTCCAACGACCAGCCCCGGGGCGGTGTCTGGCTGGTCACCGTGTGCCTGGGCGTGACCCTGGCGGTGCTGTGGGAGTTCGGCGAGTGGCTGGGCCACGCCCTCCTTGACGAGCACATCCAGGTCGGGTACGACGACACCATGGGCGACCTGGTCGCCGGCCTCGCCGGCTCGGTCGTCGCCGCCCTGCTGCTCGCCTCCCGGCTCCCGGCGCGCCGCCGGTGACCGGGCACCGATCGGCCGCCGGGCCGCAGGCAGCGGTCACCGTCTCGGTGGTGATCCCGGTGCTGGACGACGCGGTGGCGCTGCGCCACTGCCTGGAGCTGCTCAGCCGCCAGAGCCTGGCGCCGCTGGAGGTCGTGGTCGTCGACAACGGCTCGACCGACGACAGCGCGCAGGTGGCCAGGGACTTCGGTGCGGTGGTGGTCCACGAGCCGCGTCGCGGCATCCCGATGGCCGCGGCCGTGGGATACGACGCCGCGAGCGGGGAGGTCATCGCCCGGCTGGACGCCGACTCCCGCCCGCCGCGGCACTGGGTGGCGCGGGTCGCCCGGGCCATGTCGGAGGAGAGCCGGGACGCGGTCACGGGCGCCGGCTGGTTCTACGACCTGCCCTGGCCGCTGCGCACGCCGGTGGCCTGGATCTACCTGGGGGCCTACTACGCGCTGTGCCACCTGGCCCTGGGGCACACCGCCGTGTGGGGCTCCAGCATGGCGGTGCGGCGCACCACCTGGCAGGCGGTGAGTGCGCAGGTGCACCGTGAGGACCCCGAGCTGCACGACGACCTGGACCTGGCGTTCGTGCTGGGGCCGACCCGCCGGATCGTCCTGGACCCCACCCTCGGGGTGGGGGTGTCGGCCCGCTCGCTGCGCGGTGGGGCGCAGCTGCGCCGCCGGCTGGTGCGGGCGCTGCGCACCCTGCGGGTGAACTGGGCGGTGCAACCCCCCTGGCTGCGCTGGACCGAGAGGCTGGGGCGGGCGCTCAGCCGGAGAAGGTCAGCAGGATGAACAGCTGAGTGATGAGGAACCCGGTGAGGTAGTTCAACCACAGGAAGCGGCGCCATCCGTCGTGCGCCCGCTCGCACTCGGTGTCGCCCAGCCGCAGGTACGGCGCCACGTTGGCCAGGTAGGGCAGCACCAGGGCCGCGGCGAGCGTGGCGGGCCACGGCAGGGTCAGCAGCAGCAGCCCCGCCAGGAGGTAGGCGCCCAGGGCGAACCACGTGGTGCGCCGTGCTCCCAGCACGGTGCCCACCGAGCCGATCCCGCCGGCCCGGTCGGCCTCGATGTCCTGCACGGCCCCGAACGCGTGCGAGGCGACACCCCAGGCGAAGAAGCCGCCCAGTGCCGCTGCCGCCGTGCCGGTGACCGGTGCGTCGGCCAGCGCCAGCCCCAGCACGGCGGGGCTGACGAAGTGCGTGCTGGAGGTGAGCGAGTCCAGGAAGGGTCGCTCCTTGAACCGCAGGCCGGGCGCTGAGTAGGCGATCACCGCGAAGACGCTGACGCCCAGCACCAGCGTGGAGCGCAGGTCCCCCAGCGCCACCAGCGCGGCCACGAACGGGACGTTGAGGAGCACCGCGGACCAGATCGTCAGGCTGTGCACCCGACGGTCCAGGACCATGCCCTCCACGCCGCCCTTGCGCGGGTTGCGGATGTCGGACTCGTAGTCGAAGACGTCGTTCACGCCGTACATCAGCAGGTTGTAGGGGATCAGGAACCAGATGGTGCCCAGCACCAGCACCAGGTCGACGCCGCCGCCGGCCAGCAGGTAGGCCGCCGCGAAGGGGTAGGCGGTGTTGACCCAGCTCAGCGGCCGCGAGGACCCGACGACCTGGCCGAGCAGTCGGGCGCCGTCCCCGGCCTCGGCGGCCACGGCGCTCACCTCGTCCCCGGCTCGGTACGGCGTGCCTGCCCCTGGAGCAGGAGCCGCAGCGCGGGCAGCGCGGCCACGGCGGCCAGCGGCCAGGCGAAGTCCTCGATCGGAGCCAGGCCGATCATGACCCCCGAGAGCTGGCTCTCCTCGAAGCGGAACAGGTCCGCGGCGATCATCACGTTGTCGAAGACGGCGGTCAGGCCCATCATCGCGGCCGCGGTCGCCCCCGTGGCGGCCCACCAGGACCGGTCGGGGCGACGCAGCACCGCAGCGACCACCAGCAGCGCCGCGGCGCTGAGCAGGAAGATCCCGGCGAGTTCGGCGTAGGTCACCGGCGCACCTCCGCCCGCCACGGCGCTCGCAGGAGCAGGGAGTGCAGCACCATCGTGATGTAGCACAGGAAGACGATGAAGAAGATCTCCTCCACCGGAAGCTCGGGCAGCACCTCCAGCCCGGTCATCGCGGGGGAGTCTCCGCGCACGTACATGCCGAGCTCGATCGCGACCAGGTCCCACGCGATGAAGAACGCCACCCCGAGGCCCACCACACCGGCCGCCAGGCGGGGGCGGGCGAACAGGAAGAGCGACCACCGTCGGTCGACCAGACCCATGCACAGCGTGGACAGCACGACGAAGCCCAGGTAGAGCAGGCTCACGCATCCACCGCCGGGGGCACCGGGGACGGTCCGCTGGTGCGGTCGCCCCGCAGCCGCTTCAGGGTGAGCTCCGCGCTGATCAGGCACATCGGCAGCCCGATGCCCGGGCGGGTGCCGTAGCCGGCGTAGTGCAACCCGTCCACCTTCTTCGAGATGTTGTCGGCGCGCAGGAAGGCGCTCTGCCTCAGCACGTGACCTGGTCCGAGCATGCTGCCACGGTAGGAGTTCAGCTCGCCGGCGAAGTCGCCGGGGCCGAAGGTACGGCGTACCTCCACGCGCTCGGCGAGGTCGGGCACTCCGGCCCAGCCGGCGACCTGGGCGATGGCCGCGTCCACGATCTTCTCCACGTTCGGGCCGCCCCGGCCGTCGGTCCCGCCCCGTCCGATGCAGGGGTCTGCGGGGACGGGCACCAGCACGAAGAGGTTCTCCTTGCCGGCCGGGGCCACCTGGTCGTCGGTGGCCGAGGGTCGGCAGACGTAGAGCGAGGCGGGATCCGGCACCCGGGAGGGGTGGCCGAAGATGTCGTCGAAGTTCTGGTGCCAGTCGCGGGTGAAGAACAGCGAGTGGTGAGCCAGCTGGGGCAGGGCACCGTCGACGCCCAGCATCGCCAGCACTCCGCCCGGGCCGGCGTCCCGCTTGGCCCACCAGGACTCGGGATAGGTCTGCAGGTGCCTGGGCAGGAGTGCGGTCTCGACGTGGTGCAGGTCGGCGGCGCCGACCACGATGTCGGCGTCGAGCTCGTGGCGGGCCCCGTCGCCGTCGACGTAGGTGACCCCGCGAACGGCGGCGCGGCGGCCGCGGCCAGGGGAGGGTGCGGTGGTGCGGATCTCCTGCACCGTGCACCCGGTGTGCAGGTGGGCCCCGGCCTGGGCCGCCAGGCGGGTGATCGCGTCGATGAGGGTGGTGAAGCCGCCGCGCGGGTAGAGCACCCCGTCGGCCAGGTCCATCCAGCTCATCAGGTGGTACATGCTGGGCGCCCGGTCCGGGGAGGTGCCCAGGAAGACCGCGGGGTAGCCGAGCACCTGGCGCAGGCGCACGTCGTCGAAGCGGGCCGCCACGTGGGACTCCAGGGACCGGGTCAGCAGGGCGCCGAGCCGTGGCCCGTTGCGCAGCACGTCGGCGTTGAGCAGGGAGGAGCCGGAGTCGAAGCTGGTGTAGAGGAAACGATCGACCGCGAGGTCGTAGACATGCCGCGCGGAGTCGAGGTAGCTCGACAGCGCCGACCCGGCACCGGGTTCCAGGGACTCGAAGAGCCGCTCGTTCTCCGCCCGGGTGCCGGCGATGTCGACCGGCTCGGCATCGCCCTCGAAGAAGACGCGGTAGCCGGGGTCCAGGCGCACCAGGTCCAGCTCGGCGGCGGCCGAGGTGCCGAGCATCGCGAAGAAGTGCTCGAAGACCTCGGGCATCAGGTACCACGAGGGTCCGGTGTCGAACCGGTAGCCGTCGGTCTCCCAGAGCCCGGCGCGGCCCCCCAGCTCGTCGTGCTGCTCGAGCAGGTCGACGCTCCAGCCGTCGGTCGCGAGCAGGGCAGCGGTGGCGAGGCCGCTGATGCCGCCGCCGATGACCACCACGCGGCCCGCGCTCATCGGGCGCTCCGCAGCAGGCTGCCGACGACCAGGCGCGCCTTGTGCGGACCGGGCACCCGCACCCGGCGCCGGCGGATCTCGACGGCCGGGGTGGCGCGCAGCCGGGCGGACAGCTCGGCGAAGAGGTCGTGGGCCACCCGCACCGCCCGACGGCTGCTCGGCGGCAGGTCGGGGATCACCGCGGCCGCGGCGGCCAGGTCGAGGTCGATGTCGTCCAGGAGCGCGTCGCGCGTCCGGTCGTCGAGGTGCTCGGGGTCGAGCCCGGGGAAGTAGTGACGTCCCAGGTCCTGCTCGTCGGCGGCCAGGTCCCGCAGGAAGTTCACCTTCTGGAAGGCCGCACCCAGGCGCCGGGCGCCGGGGGCGAGGGCGTCGTACGCCGTGGCGGGGTCGGGCTCGTCGACCAGGAAGGCCCGCAGGCACATCAGGCCCACCACCTCGGCCGAGCCGTAGACGTAGCGCTCGAAGCTCTCCGCGTCGTGCTCGCTGCGGAACAGGTCGGTGCGCATCGAGGAGAAGAACGGGTCGATCAGCTCGGGGCCGATGCCGGCGACCCGCGCCGTGCGGGCGAAGGCGTGCACCACCAGGTTGGGGCTCATGCCGCGCACCAGGGCCGCGCGCAGCTCGCGTTCCAGGTCGTCCAGCGCCGCGGCCTGGTGTGCACGTGAGCCGTCCGGCCGCGGCGCGTCGACGACCTCGTCGGCCACCCGCACCAGGGCGTAGATGTTGCGCACCCGGGTGCGGACGGGCTCGGCGAGCAGCCGGCTGGCCATGCCGAAGGAGCTGGAGTAGCGCCGGATCACCAGCGCGGAGGCGGCCTCGGCGACCGCGTCGTAGAGCTCGAAGGGGTGCGGTGCCGGTCGGGACTCGGGCCCGCCCTGCGGGTCGGCCGCGCTCATGCCGCGCCCTCGCGCAGCATGCCGGACACGTCGCCCACCCGCTCGACCAGCCCGGCCGGCAGACCCAGGGCCACCGTGTGGCGCGCCGCCGCCGCGAGGTGCTCGGCTGCCAGGTCGCTGACGAACGCGTGCGAGCCACCGGCGCGCAGCGCGGCCCGGACCCGCTCCGCGTCCTGCTCGGTGAGCCGGGGGTCGCCCAGGTGGCGTCGCACCGTGGTCCAGGCCGGGGTGGTGCGCGCGTGCACGATCAGGGGAGTGCGCTTGCCCTCGCGGAGATCGCTCACCGCGGCCTTGCCGGTCTGCTCGGGAGTGCCGAACATGCCGACCAGGTCGTCGATGAGCTGGAACGCGACCCCGACCCGGCGGCCGATCTCGCCCAGACCGGCGACCACCTCCGGTGACGCGTCGGCCAGCACCGCACCGCACTGCAGCGGCAGCTGGAAGGAGTAGACGGCCGTCTTGTGCTCGGCCATCGTCAGGACCTCCTCCATCGTGGGCTCCTCCAGGCCGAGGGAGAGACGCACGTCCGCGAGCTCGCCGGCGGCCGAGACCCGCAGCGCGTGGTCGAAGAGGTCCAGCAGCCGGCGCACGGTCGAGGGTGGGACCGGGGCGGTGGCGACGGCACGGAGCGCGTCGGCGAGCGCGAGGTCGCCGGTCAGCACGGCACCGGTCAGGGCGTAGGAGTCGGCGCCCGAGGGGGAGGCGCCCGCCCGGGTCGCCGCGGACCGGAAGGCGCCGGAGGCGCTTGGCCGCCCCCGTCGTACGTCGTCCCCGTCGATGACGTCGTCGTGCACCAGGAAGGCGGTGTGCAGCAGCTCGACGGCGTCGGCCACCTGCGTCACGGCCTCGCCGGCCCGCCCGCCCAGCAGGTCGTGGATGGAGTGGACCAGGCGGGGTCGGAACTGCTTGCCCCCGGTCCCGGCCCGGGACAGGGCCGTCTCCAGTGCCGCATCATCGGAGTCCAGCGGAGTGCTCATCGCCGGCCTCCGGCGAGGGTCGGCGACCAGTCGCGCGCCTCGAGCCGGGGGTGCTGCTCGACCAGCCACGGGCTCAGCGCCCAGGGTGCTGCGGCCACCGCGGCCCGCAGCTCCTCACGGGTGACCCAGCGGAACTCCTCCGCCTCGTCGGGGTTGGGGGCGGGCGCCTGCTCGGTCTCGGCGACCCAGACCGGGCAGATCTCGTTCTCCACGGTGCCGGAGGCGTCGACCGCCCGGTAGCGGAAGTCCGGGAGCACCAGCTCCAGGTCGCGCAGGACCAGGCCCAGCTCGTGAGTCGCGTAGCGGTGCACCGCTGCCTCCGGCTCCTCGCCGGGACGCGGGTGGCCGCAGAAGGAGTTCGTCCACACCCCGGGCCAGGTTCGCTTGCCGACGGCCCGCCGAGTCAGCAGCACCCGTCTGTCCGCGTCGCGCACGTGGCAGGAGAAGGCCAGGTGCAGCGGCGTCCGGGTGGTGTGCACCTCTGTCCGCGGCGCGGTCCCGCACGGTGCGCCGTCGTCGTCCAGGAGGACGACGAGGTCGGGGGCCAGACTCACGACTGCCACGCTCCCAACGTCTCGTGCGTGCTGCCACGCGGTGGTCCGGCGCAGACCAAGAAACTGCCCCGGTGCACGTTGTTCGGACCCCGGCGCCAATCGGATTGGTCAGTTCTTGTCCATAATTGGTGAGGTGCCTCACTTCAGGACCATAGCCAAGTGTGGCCCGGGCGGCGAGCGCGACAGTGCGGAGCGGACGGCCTCAGCTCGCCTTCTTCGCCGCTACCTTCTTGGCGGCCGTCTTCTTGGTGGCCGTCTTCGTCGCGGCCGTCTTCTTGGCGGGTGCCTTCTTGGCCGTGGCCTTCTTCGCCGCAGCCCCCTTCGCAGGGGCCTCGTCGGCGGGCGCGTCGGCGGGCGCGTCGGCGGGCGCGTCGGCGGGCTCGTCGGCGGTCGGCACGTCCTCGCCACGAGCCTTCTTCGCGGCATTCACGGACTTCTGGAGCGCGGCCAGCAGGTCGACCACCTCGCCGGAGCTCTTGGTGGCGGTGGCGGTGCGCTTGACCTCGCCGCCCTCGATCTTGGTCTTCACCAGCGTCTCCACCGCGGCGGCGTAGTCGTCCTCGAAGTCCTCGGGGTCGAAGTCCCCGGCGAGCGTCTCCACCAGCATCTGGGCCATCTTGACCTCGTTGGTCTTCACCTCTCCGGCGTCGATGGAGAAGTCGGGGGTGCGGATCTCGTCGGGCCACATCATGGTCTGCAGCACGATCACGTCGTCGCGCACGCGGAGCACCGCCACGGAAGTGCGCTGGCGCAGAGCGACGGTGACCACGGCCATCCGGTCGGCGTCCACCAGGGCCTGGCGCAGCAGCGCATAGGGCTTGGCCCCGGACTTCTCCGGCTCGAGGTAGTAGCTCTTCTCGAACAGCATGGGGTCGATCTGGTCGCTGGGCACGAACTTCTCCACCGCGATCTCCCGCGAGGAGGTGGAGGGCAGCTCGGCCAGGTCGTCGTCGGAGAGGATCACCATCTCGCCGTCCTCGGTCTCGTACCCCTTGGCGATGTCGGCGTACGGCACCTCCTCGCCGTCGATGGAGCAGACCCGCTGGTACTTGATGCGGCCACCGTCCTTGGCGTGCACCTGACGGAAGGACACGTCGTGGGACTCCGTCGCCGAGTAGAGCTTGACCGGCACGTTCACCAGACCGAACGAGACCGAGCCCTTCCAGATCGCACGCACCTTGTTCTCCTCCGTTGGCCGATATCTGCGTCCAGTATCGCCCGAGAGCGCCCCCATCCGCGAGGATGGACGCCGTGCGTCCGATGCTTGCCACCAAGACCGACCGTGTGCCCACCGGCGAGGGCTGGATCCACGAGGTGAAGTGGGACGGCATGCGGGTGCTGGCGGAGGTCTCCGAGAGCGGCGCCCGGCTGTGGAGCCGCAACGAGAACGACGTGACGGTCTCCTTCCCCGAGCTCGCCGGTATGACCGGTCCTGGTGCGCTCCTGGACGGCGAGGTCGTGGCGTTCGACGAGGGGCGGCCCAGCTTCGGCGCCCTCGCCACGAGGATGCACCAGCGCAACGCCCGTCGGGCCGCCGCGCTCGCGGACAGCCGTCCGGTCACGTTCCTGGTCTTCGACGTGCTGCGCCTGGGGACACGAGACCTCACCGGCGAGCCCCTGTCCCGACGCCGCGAGCTGCTGGAGGGCCTGGGACTGGGCGACGACCGGTGCCAGGTGCCGCCGGTGTACGACGACGGCCCGATGCTGATGACCGCCACCCGGGAGCAGCGGCTCGAGGGCGTGGTCAGCAAGCGGCTCACCTCCCGCTACCACCCGGGGGTGCGGAGCCCCGACTGGCGCAAGCTCCCGCACCGGGACCGGACCTCGTGGGTGGTGGGTGGCTGGCGCCCGGAGACGGGCTCGGCCGATCGCATGGGTGCGCTGCTCGTCGGCGAGCCCACGCCGGCCGGGCTGGTCTACCGCGGCCGGGTCGGCAGCGGCATCGCCGGGAGCGCCGGCCCGCTGCTCGCCACGCTGCTCGGGCCGTTGGCGGTCGACTCCTCGCCGTTCGTCGACGAGGTGCCGCGGGTGGACGCGGTCGGCACCAGGTGGGTCAGGCCCGAGGTGGTGGTGGACGTGGAGTCGCTGGGCTTCTCCCACCATGACCGACTGCGCCAGCCGTCGTACCAGGGGGTGCGCAGCGACCTCAGCGTCACCGACCTGCTCGCCGACGCCCAGGGAGACCAGGGGCAGGCAGACCAGGGGCAGGGAGACCAGGAGCAGGGGGAGCACCGATGAGCGAGGTCCACGTCGAGGTCGAGGGGCGGACCCTGCGGATCACCAACCTGGACAAGGTGCTCTATCCGGGCACCGGGACCACCAAAGGTGAGGTGCTCAACTACTACGCCCAGGTCGCCCCGGTGCTGCTGCCGCACCTGGCGGACCGGTGCGTGACCAGGATCCGGTGGCCGCACGGGGTGGGCGGCGCGAGCTTCTTCGAGAAGAACGCCCCGGGCGGGACCCCGAGCTGGGTCCGGACCGCCACGGTGCCCACCACGGGGTCCCGGGCCGGGACCGGCGACTCCGACCGGCTGGTCTTCCCGATCGTGGACGACCTCGCCACCCTCACCTGGCTGGTCAACCTGGCCGCCCTGGAGCTGCACGTGCACCAGTGGACGGTCGACTCCCGCGGACGGCCCCGCAACCCCGACCGGCTGGTGATCGACCTGGACCCCGGCGAGCCGGCCGGGCTGCACGAGTGCGCCCAGGTGGCTCTGATGGTGCGGGACCGGCTCGCGGCCCGCGGCCTCGACTGCCGTCCGGTGACCAGCGGCAGCAAGGGCCTCCACCTGTACGCCGCCCTGCCCGGCCGGCTGGACAGTGACGGCACGTCGGCGCTGGCGCGGGAGGTGGCCGAGGAGCTGCAGAAGGAGCAGGGCGACCTGGTCACCGCGACCATGACCAAGTCGCGTCGCGGCGGCAAGGTCTTCCTCGACTGGTCGCAGAACTCCGGCTCCAAGACCACCGTCTCGCCCTACTCCCTGCGGGGTCGGCAGCGACCCACCGTCGCCACGCCGCTGACCTGGGCCGAGGTGGAGGCTGGTGCGGAGGACGCCCTGGCGCTGGACCAGTTCAGCCACGAGGAGGTGCTGGCCCGGATCGCCGAGCACGGGGACCTGTTCGGCGCCGAGGACTGAGGCGGCTGCGCGCAGGGCTCAGCGCTGGCGGGGCAGACGCGGGGGACGCGGGCCCTGGCGGTGCAGCTCGTCGACGAGCGCGCCGAACCGGGTCGTGGTGAGGTTCCGCGCGTCCGAGACGTCCTGGTTGGTCCGGCCCATGAGCCTGACCAGCTCGACGGCCTCGCGCAGGGTGTCGAGGGAGTCGACCAAGTGGATCTTGCCCTCCGCCTCGAGGTGACGCGCGAAGGTCATCTGGTGCCCGTCGACGTGCTCGCCGTGGGCCGGGTCGCGGGGGACCACGATGGGCGTGTGCCGTGCGCTGCGGGCCTCCATGATCAGGCCCGGACCGCCATGGGTGATGACCACGTCGACGGACTCCATCAGGGAGGCGACCTCCCGTCCGCCGAGCATCCGCCGGCCGGACAGCGTGCGGGGCAGCCGGGTGGAGCCGTGCTGGACGAACCAGGGCTCGGCGCTCTCGGCGGCCAGCGCCTCGGACCAGCGCACCAGCCGGTCGAAGGGGTGGTGGTCGGTGCCCAGCAGCACGGCCACGCAGGGGCCGCCCAGGGCACGGGGGACCCAGGGGACCAGGCGGGTGTCGACGTCGGAGGAGCGGAAGAAGCGCATGCTCACCACACCTGACCGAGCAGGACCGAGCCCTTGTAGAGGCGCTGCTGCTCGGGCCACTGCACCAGGAACAGATCGGTGACCGGACGGCACAGTCGAGCCGTCAGCGTGGGGGAGTCGATGCGGTCGAAGACCTCGAGATAGACGGTCTGGGCGCCGACGAGCCTGCGCATCCAGAAGAACGGCACCGCCACACCGGCTCCCGTGCTGATCACCATGTCGGGGCGGTAGTCGCGCAGCACCCGCCACGCCAGCCCGGCGTTGCGCACCAGGTTGCGGAGGTTGCGCGTCGTGGGGTGGTAGGCGTGGACCACGTCCTCCCTGGACAGCTTGGTCAGCGCGTCCTCGGTGTCGAAGGTCACCCACTGACGCTCGTGCTCGGTCCACCAGGGCTCGAGGCACATCAGCTGTGCCAGATGCCCACCAGATGAGCAGACCATCAGGATCTTCACATGTCTCCCGCACCGATACCGGAGCCCGCCAAGCAGGCTGCCGTCGATCCGACGGCTCGCTCACGGTAGGTAGTGGTGGGAACTCGTTCATCCCCAATACTGGGCATTCCTACCCAGGGGTAGTAAAAGGTGCCCAGTTCGTCGCCTCAGGTCGGGTCAGGTTGGGTCAGTGCGCGACGGGTGCGACCCAGCCGGCGTGGTGCGCCAGGCCGACGGCGCCGATCTGCGAGGTGACCTCGAGCTTGGAGAGGATCGACTTCACCTGGGTGCGGACGGTGGCCTCGGAGACGACGCTGGTCTCGGCGATCTGTCGCACCTGGCGGCCGTCCATCAGCTGGCCCAGGACCTCCGCCTCCCGGGCGGTCAGGCGGTTGAGCCGGTCCAGCAGCTCGCTGACCTGCGCCCGCTCCTCCTGCCAGTGTCGGACCAGCTCTTCCCGGGCCTCGACCGTCATCACCGGCCGGCCCTCGCCGATCAGGCGGATGGTGGAGAGGATCTCGTTGAGCGGGGAGGTCTTGACCATGACCTTGCGTGCGCCCAGACGCAGGCACTGGCCCCAGCGGGCGCGGTCGCTGCTGCCGGTGAGCACCACGACGGCGGTGCCGGCGCGAGCCACCGGCTCGATGAGGCGACTGCCGTCCGCGTTGCCCAGGTCCAGGTCGAGCAGCAGGACGTGCGGCTGGTGCCGCATGACGGCCGGCAGCAGAGTGGTCGCGGAGTGCAGGTCGGCGGGCAGCGGGACGCGGCGGACTTCGTGCCCCTTCAGCTCCAACGCGATCTGCAGCGACTCCGCGAAGAGGGTGTGGTCCTCGATGACGCACACCCGCGACGAACCCCTCATGCCCCTGACCTCCACTGCGTCGGTGTGCTCGAAACATGGGGGTGCGGTCACCCCCAGGACCTCGAGCCGAGCTGCGCCTTGGTGCTGAGCACAACTACTCGCCACAACCCGATGCTGGGAGAGTAGTTGCTATGGGCGAGCCCCGTCACCAGGTCCCAGGAAATCGGGGCCCGCCAGAGGGTCCTTCAGCGTGGTTGAGTCATCAATTGTGGGGATTAACACCCTGCGGCCCTTTTGGGTTGGTGGGAAACGACGCACCATGTCCCTCAGGTCCGCCGGGATCCTGGGGAGGACGGCGGGCCCGGCAGGGCGACGCCGCGGGCTGAGCGGCGTC
>NZ_POAG01000020.1:65614-158302 GCF_002930065.1 Nocardioides sp. 616
ACCATCCACCGCACTGAGTCCACCGCCACTGAGTCCACCGGGCACGAACCGCCCAGAGGCCCGGACAGCACGGCCCGCACACGGCACTGATAGGGGTTGCGACGAGTGAGTGCGCTCTTCGAGGTGCCCCCGACTCGCGACCAGCCGTGGGCGCGCTCGCTGCGGGCGCGGCTGCGGTCGGGACTCGCGGCCTCCCTGCTGGTCTGCCTGGGCACCACGCTGGCCGGCGGCTGGTACGGCGCCCGCCAGGGGGCCGTCGACGAGGCCACGTCGGTGGTGCTGATCAGCCCGCTGGCCGGCAACCCCTTCAGCCCCGACGGCGCCGGGAGCGACCTGGTCAACCTGGAGACCGAGGCTCAGCTCGTCCGCTCCGACACGGTGGCCGACGACGTCATCACCGACCTGGGTCTGGACCTGACGCCCGCCGAGCTGCTGGACGGCATCACCGTCGAGGTGCCGCCCAACACCCAGATCCTGCGCATCACCGCTGCCTCGGAGTCCGCGGACGACGCCCTGGCGCGGTCCCAGGCCGTCGCGGAGTCCTACCTGGAGTTCCGCCAGTCGCGCGCCCGGGCCGCCTCCAGCATCCTCGCCGACCAGGTCGCCGAGCAGGTGGCTGAGGGACAGGCCGACCTGACGAAGAAGACCAGGCAGCTCGGGGGTCAGGACCCCGCCTCCGCCAACGCCGTGCTGCTGCGCCAGCAGGTCATCGACGGGACCACGCAGCTGGGCGAGCTGCGCGCCCAGCTGGCGGCGCTGCAGGCGACCCGCGCCGACCCGGGCGAGGTGGTCACGCCGGCCGCCCTGCCCAAGCCGGGGCCGGTGGGCACGCGCGAGCTGATGGCAGGACTCGGGCTGCTGCTGGGGATCGCCGGCTGCCTGGCCTATGCCGCGGTGCGCGCCCGCCGTGACCCCCGGGTCCGAGCGGTCACCGACCTGGTCGACGTCGGCGTCCCGGTGCTGGGCGAGGTGGTTGCCGACGGCGACGGGGACGACCTGGCCACCGCCGGACTGCGGGCGGCGATCCTGGCCGCCCTGCCGCAGCGCCCCCTCACCCTGGCGGTGGTGGGGGCCGACGGGGAGGTGCGCGTGATCGAGGGCCTGGGCCGCAGCATCGCCCGGGCTCGGCACGAGGTGATGCTGGTCGACCTGGTCGGCCGGCACGGAGACCGGGAGGGGCTCTCCGACCTGGTGCTGGACCGCGCCGCCGTCGACGACGTGACCCTGCCGGTCACCGCGCACCTGTCCAAGGTCGCCCCCGGCCGCTCGCCCGAGCGGCTGGCCGACCTGCTCGGCTCGCCTGACATGTCGGTGACCATGGAGGACCTGGGCAAGCGGTGCGACGTGGTGCTGCTCGACGCGGGGTCCTCCTCAGAGGCGGTCTCCCACGCGGTGGTGCGCCACACCCACGGGGTGCTGCTCGAGGTCCTGGCGGGCCAGACCACCCTGGACGACATCAGCGCGGCGCGGTCCGTGGTCTGGGGCGCCGGGGGCCAGGTCATCGGCCTGGTGCTGGTCCACGGAGCGGGCAAGCGCTCCCATGACTGAGACCCCGGCTGAGGTGGACGCCGAGATCGGTGCCGGCAGCGGTCCCGGCAGTGGGGACTCTGCCCAGGGCCACCTGCGCCAGGTGGCGCGCGGCGCGCGGCTGAGCCTGGTCGGCTCGGTCGTCTCGGCGGTGACCACGTTCGGCCTGGTGCTGATCGTCGCCCGCGTCTTCGACAGCCACGAGTCGGGCGTCTTCTTCGCAGCGAGCGCGGTCTTCCTCATCCTGGCCGGCCTGACCGGCCTCGGGGTGGAGGCCGGTCTGGCCCGCTTCGCCCAGCGTCTCGAGCACGACGGTGAGGCAGGCGCGCTTCCCGCACTGATGCGCAGCGCGCGCAACGCGGTCATCTGGACCTCGGTCGGCACCGCCGTCGTCCTCGCTCTGGCGGCGGAGCCCCTGGGCAGGCTCTTCGGCTGGGGGGCGGCCGGTCCCGACCTGCTGCTGCTGGTCGCCGTCGCGCTGCCGTGCGCGGTCCTGGCCGAGTACGCCCAGGCCGGGACCCGCGCCTTCGGGCGGATGCACGAGACCGTCGTGGTGGATCGCATCGGCCGCTCGCTGGCCCAGGTGCTGGCGGTCCTGCTGGCGGGGCTGACCGGCGCCGACGAGGTCGGGCTGCTGGCGGCGTGGCTCGCCTGGTACCCCGTCTCGGCGGTGTGGTCGCTGGTCGCCCTGCGCCGGTTCGTCGCCGACCGGCTTCCGGCCGACCTGGCGCCGCTGCCGGCACCGACGGCGCAGTTCTGGTCGTTCACCTGGCCCCGCGCGCTCTCGGTCTTCGCCCGCCTGGGCATCCAGAAGATCGACATCGTGCTGGTGGCGGCGCTGCTGAGCCCGGTCGACGCCGCGCTGTACGCCGCTGCGACCCGGTTCGTGGCACTGGGGCAGATCGCCACGACGGCGATCACCCAGGTCCTGCAGCCGCGGTTCACCACACTGCTGCTGGAGGGCTCCCACCGCAACCTCACCGTGGTCCACCAGACCGCCACGGCCTGGAACGTGCTGCTGTCCTGGCCGCTCTACCTGGTGGTCGGCTGCGCACCGTCGGCGTACCTGGCGCTCTTCGGCGCCGACTACGACGCGTCCCAGGCGCGCTGGGTGGTGGTGGTGATGACGGCGGTGATGCTCGTCTCGGTCGTGACGGGGCCGGTCGACACGCTGCTGGTGATGGGCGGTCGCAGCGCGACCAGCATGGTCAACACCGTGGTGGCGCTGGTCGTCGACCTGACGCTCTGCTTCGCGCTGATCCCGGTCTGGGGGATCACCGGCGCCGCGGTGGCCTGGGGGAGCGCCGTGCTCGTCAAGGCTGCCCTGGCCCTGTTCTACGTCCGTCGCGACCTGGGCGTCGCGAGCGGCGCCCCGGTGGTATTCCTGGCCTGTGGTCTGTGCCTGCTCACCGTGGCTTTCCCGGTCCTGCTGCTCACCCCGCTCGGGGTGCCCTGGGCGGCGTCCGCCGCAGTGGCAGTCCTCAGCTACTCGGTCGGCGTCGTGCTGCTGCGTCGCCAGCTCCAGCTCGACGTCCTGGGCCGCACCGTGGCACGCAAGCCACGCAAGCAAGGAGACGAACTCATGGGGGTCAGGAAGTACACCTCGACACTGCGCCGCAGTGCCCCGGAGTGGCTGGTGCGGACGCTGCGGTGCGTCGCGTTCGCCTGGGGATGGCTCACCGCCGACTTCAGGATGCAGCCCGACGTCGTCGTGGTCGGAGCCCAGCGCTGCGGCACCACCACGCTGTTCCGGATGCTGGAGTCGCACCCGCACCTGGTGCGTCCCACCCAGGACAAGGGCACGGGCTACTTCGACGACAACTTCGCCAGGGGGTCGCGGTGGTACCGCGCGCACTTCCCGCTGAAGCTGACCGGGCGACTGCTCGCCGGTCCCGAGGCCATGGCGTTCGAGTGCAGCGGCTACTACCTCTTCCACCCGCTGGCCGCCGAGCGGCTGGCCGCAGCCCTGCCCCGGGCCCAGGTGGTCGTGCTGGTGCGCGACCCCGTGGAGCGGGCCATGTCGGCGCACCGCCACGAGCTGGCCCGTGGCTTCGAGGAGCTCCCGCTGGACGAGGCCCTCTCCGTGGAGGGCGAGCGTCTCGACGGCGAGGTCGACCGTCTGGTGGGCGACCCCGGCTACCGCAGCTACACCCACCGGCACCACGCCTACCTCGCCCGGGGCGAGTACGGCCGCCAGATCAGCCGGTTCGTGGAGACGATGGGGGCCGAGCGGGTACACGTGGTGGACGCCGACGCGTTCTTCGACGACCCCGCCCGGGAGTACGCCAAGCTTCAGCGCGGCCTGGGCATCCCGGTCTACCTGCCGGAGCGGGTCGAGCGCTGGAACGCCCGTCCCGGGGGACCGCGTCTGCCCCGGCAGCGGCGCGAGTCCCTGCTCCAGCGCTTCGAGGACTCCGACGCCGAGCTCGAGGCGTTCCTCGGGGGGCCACCGGCCTGGCGCCGGCAGGACCAGGAGAGCTCCTAGGCCTGGTCAGCCCACCCAGCGCTCGAGGGTGGTGAGGGACGCCTCGGTCCGCTCCACGATCAGCTCGCCGCCGGCCGCGCCGGACATCTCCAGGTAGCGGGCGGTGACACCCACCAGGTACGCCGCGGCGACGGCGTACTGCTGGGTCCGCGGGGCGGGCTCGCCGCTTGCCTCGACCAGGGCGGCGCGCATCACCTCCGGGGTGCCGCCCCGGGCCAGCGTCGCGGCGTTGACCGCGTGGTGCAGCCGGTCCATCCCGCGCGGTACGCCGGTCTCGAAGCGCTCCCAGTCCCAGACCAGGCTGGTGCCGCGTGGTCCGGGGGCCATGTTCCACGGCGTCCAGTCGCCGTGCCAGGCGCCGACCGGGACCGCAGCCCCGAAGCCGTCGGCGAGCGAGTCGAGCGCCGACTCGAAGCGCTGGACGGCGCGCGCGTCCAACGACCGCGCCGCGCGACCGCGGCAGGTGTCCCACCAGGGCAGCTGCGGCATCTCGGTGGCCGGCTCCTCGAACGCGTCCGCGAGCTCGGCCATCGCCTCCACCGGAGCGCCGCCCCGGGCTCGGAGCGCGGCGGCGGGACCGACGGCGAGGTGCTCCTGGACCAGCACCACCAGGTCGCGCCACTCGCCCACGTGCAGCAGCGCGGGCACCCTCAGGCTCCGGAAGCCCTTGCCGCCCAGCGTCGCCAGGGCGGCGGCCTCGGCACAGACGTCGGAGCGGGAGGTGGGGGAGACCCCGAGCTTGGCGAACCCCACCGATCGGCCGTCCGGCCCGAAGAGCTGGAGCACCGGCTTGCGGTTGACCCGCGCGGGACCGATGCCGAGGCTGAAGCTGACCCGCCCGACCCCCAGCACCTCGCCGAGGTGGTCTGCCAGCGACGGCGTCGGGGCCGAACCGGCCTGGTGGACGCGGATCCGGTCCCTCAGCAGCCCGGCGCCTCCCAGCCGCAGCGCAGTCGCCCCGGCGATCCGGGCCGCGACCTCGGTGGAGCGCGCGGCGCTGCTGAAGCGCAGCACCGATCGCGAGGCCGGTGCGGCGGCGACCGGAAGCAGCAGACGCGGACCGTGCGCGCCTCCCAGCACCGCCAGCTCGGCCACGGCTCGGCGGTCGGGCTGCCGAGCCCTGACCCGCGAGACCTCGGCGCCGGGCCACAGCAGCTCGACGGTGCGCAGCAGCGCGGTCATCGCCTCGTGCTCGCCGGCTCCCTCCCGGGGGGTGCCCGACGGAGCGGTCGGAGCGGTCGGAGCGGTCGGGTCGTCTTGGGTCACTGGGTCATTGTGTCGGCCCGGAGCTGCTGCCGGGGCGAATCACCGCCTGGGGAGGACGGGCGCCTGCTGCTGGGCGGCGGCGAAGGCCGCGATCTTGGCCTGGCTGGCCACCGGGAAGGTGTTGCCACCGCTGTTGAGCGCGGTGTTGAAGTAGGCCATCGCCACGCCGCCGGTCGCCGTCATCTCGGCGTGCGTCCGCGGGATCCAGGCCGGGTCGAGGGCGAAGGACTCATCGGTCTGACCCGTCTCGGCCAGCGCCCAGGCGGTGTTGTTGGCCTTGGCCCAAGCGCCGAGCTTGTCGAAGTAGTCGGCCTTGATCCGGTCGGGCTTGGTCAGCCTGCTGCCGTCGCTGCGGGTGGTCAGGTGGAAGTTGTAGACGTCGAACCCGGCCACGTCGATCTTCACGTTGCGGGGCCAGATGTTGCCCAGCTGGTACTCCGCCGGACCGTAGAGCTGGTTCCACCCGGTGGTGATCACCGTGTAGGCGACGTTCGGCGCGGCGCTGCGTACCAGCGGTGCCAGACGCTCCTGCATGGCGCGCCAGGCGAGGATGTTGCCGTCCTTCTCGGGCTCGTGGTGGAACGCGACCCACACCGGGCCGTCGAGCGCTGCGAGCTTGTGCGCCAGGTCCAGGGCCCAGGCGTCGCCCTTGCCGGCGGCCATGTCCTCCCACGACATCGGCAGCTTGAAGCTGATCCACGGCAGCCGGCCCGCGGCGATGTCGCTCTTGGAGACCGCCACCGCCTTGTCGACCTGACTGCCTTGGAAGTAGGTGCGCCGGACGCCGAGCCGGGCGCCGGTGGCGGCCTCCATCGATGCAGGGTCGGTGTTGGAGCCGTAGGCAGCTCCCATGTAGGAGCCGCAGGAGGGCAGGCCCCGGGTGCTGAAGGTGCAGCCGTTGCTCAGGACCCCGGCGGTGTCATCAGGGACGCCCGTGGGGGTCGGGGTCGGGGTGGGGGTCGGCTTCGGCGTCGGGACGGACCCGGCCCGGCGCCGGATCTTGACGTCGTCCAGCAGGATGCGGTCGTTGCGGGACTGCCGGGCGCGGACCTCGACGGTGAGCACGGAGGTCTCGGAGCTGCGCACGATGTCGACCGAGGCGCGCTTCCAGACCGGGCCCACCTTGATCCGGTCGCCTTCGGTGCTCAGGGTGCGGCCCGTGGCCGGCTCCACCTCCTTCACGACGAGACGGGCCGGAACCACCCCGCGGGGGGAGCGCAGCCAGGCGCTCACGACGTGCTCGCTGCCGGCCAGGCGACGGGCGGAGGCGGTGGCGGTGGCCATCACGCTGCCCGGGCGGCGGGCGTGCAGTCGCACCGCGGCGGAGGAGCCGCGGCCGTTCGTCACCTGGGTCAGCCTCGTCCGGCGGCTGGTGCTCCAGCCCTTGGTCCCGAACTCGAAGGTCTGGTCGTAGACCGTGTCCGCGCCCTCGGCTGGCGCGGCAGCGCTGACGAGGGGAGTGGCTGTGGTGTCGGAGCTGGCCAGTGACGGCGACGCGAGCAGCAGGCCGGTGGGCAGGACGAGCATCAGGCCCGTGAAAAGGGCGCGCTCGTACACCGAATGTGGTTTCGTCACTGGGATCCGAACCTTCGTCGAGGGCGGGGCGGCGCTGGTGAGAGGCCACCGCCGACGAGCCGAGGGTGTGAGAAGAGAGACACCTTGGCCTGAAGGAAAAGTACCCCAATATGCGGTACCCCGTCCGGCGATTGTCCCCTATTTGGGGTACGTAGTTAGGGCTATTGAAATGGCCCGCAACTGCCCCTCAGGACAGCCGAAAAACGTGTCCGCGCAGGTCAGCGCCGTGTTAAAGAGAGGACCGGGCGACCGGTTCACACGCGGTCCCTCGATCAGCCGCCTTCGGCCGCTGTCAAGTCCCAGGCGTCAGATGCCTCGGCCGTTCCGGTGCGCGAGGTCCATCAGCCGCTCGGCGGAGACGACCCGCAGCGCCACGGCGGCAGCCAGCCAGGCCCGCAGCTCCCGGGGCCGGGTGCGCATGGTCTCCATGATCGCGGAGCGCGCCCCCGGGCTGCGCATGGCGGCGAGGGCGAACGCGCGCTGGCCCTGGAGGCGCCCCAGGGCCTGGGAGTCGGCGTGGAACTCCGGGTGCTTGGCCAGCCAGTAGTCCGTGGCCGCGACGATCGTGGGCCACCGTTGGGAGAACATCGACTGCCCCCACTGGACCCGCACCAGGGGCTGCTCCACGACGGCGAACGAGCCGTGGCGAGCCGCCCGGATGATCCAGTCGTAGTCCTCCCCGTGGCTGCCGGGGATCTCCTCGTCGACCAGGCCGATCCCGCCCAGCAGCGCCTCGCGGCGCACCACCACCGTGGAGGGGTGTGCCGCCATCACCCGGTGCCGCACCAGGTTGGCCAGGGTGAGCTCGTCGCGGGTCGCGACCCGGGAGGTCTGGGAGTCGCGATAGACGACCACGATGCCGGTCACCGAGGTGGGGGCCCCCGTCAACTCCAGCTCGTGCACCTGTGCGGTGATCTTGGTGGGCAGCCACTCGTCGTCGTCGTCGCAGAACCCGACCAGCGGGGCGCTGCCGGCCAGCACGCCGCTGTTGCGGGCGCCCGCCAACCCGGGTGCTCGCGGGTTGTCCAGGGCGGTGACCGGACGCCGTACGTCGTCGCGGGTCACCGAGGTGTCGACGGGGCACTGGTCGAAGACCACCCAGGTGCGCACCACCCCGGCGTAGTCCTGGTCCGCGATGGCCGCCAGGGCACGGGCGAGGAGGTCGGGCCGGTTGCGGGTGGCCACCACGACGTCGACGTCGGGCAGGGCGGCCTCGTGCCCCGGGTGCAGCGGACTCACCGCTTCCTCCGAGGACGTGGCGGCACCAGGGTGGTCAGCACCGCGCCGACCAGCAGTCCCAGCGCGGCTCCGGACATCGTCGGCACCTCGAACCCGCGGGGGGCGGAGGTCGGCGGGCTCTGGCGGACGACCTCACCCACCTCGCCGCGGTCGCGGCCCAGGTCGGTGATGGCGCCGAGCAGCCTGACGCGGGTCTCGGACGCGGACGCACTGGTGTCCTCCAGGGTCCGCAGCTGCTCGCGCAACTTGGCGACCAGGTCCTCGCGACGCTGGTCGAGGTAGTCACGGCGGGCCTGGAAGTAGGCCTCGGTGATCGCGGGCACCAGCGCCGGGATCTCCTCGACGTCGGGCCACGTGAGGTGGAGCACCAGGACGCTGGAGTTCGGCTCCGCGGTGACTGCCAGTCCCTCGCGGAGCTTGGACGGGGTGGTGTCCACCTCGACAGCGGCGCTCTCCAACGTGGTCTCCGACATCAGCAGTGCGGCCTCGGTGTCGACGGTGATCTCCTTCGTCTCGGTCTCGCGGGCGAGCTCGGCGTCCTCCTCCTGGTCGACCTCGGCGTCGAGGTAGACCGGGGCAGGGGTGATGGCCATGAAGACCTTGGACACATGCCGGGGCGTCGCCGCCAGCACGGCGACGGTCAGCCCGAGCGCGGCGCCGACGGTAGTGCACACCAGGATCGCGGCGGTCCCGCGTCGCAGCTCCTGGGTCAGCCGGCGCCCGGTGGTCAGCGCCCGCGGCAGGCCGCGTCCCGCCTGCTCGCGCTGCTCCCGGGCGACCAGTCCGATCGCGATCATCAGGATCACCATCGGCAGCCCGAGCGTGTCGTAGATGGGCAGCTGGAGGAGGAAGAAGGCGCCCACGAAGGTGCAGACGGCTTCGTTGAGGGAGCGGCAGCGTGCGGACCGGGCGAGCGCGAGCACGACGAACGAGACGAAGAAGACCAGCCCGGGCCAGCCCTGGGAGAACAGCACCGTCCACAGCTGTCCCTGGGTGCCGAGCGGCGGCACGCCGCAGCCGGGGCAGTCCGGGGTGGCAGCCCCGGTGATGGAGGCGAAGCTGCCCTGCACGTCGCGGGTGCTGCCGAAGCCCAGCACGGGGGAGCCCTCGGTGACCGACTCGGTGGTGAGCACCAGGAGCTCGCCGCGACGGTCGTTGCTGTGCTGGTGGTCGAGCCGGTCGCTGACCAGGTCGCCCAGGGGGGTGGCCAGCACGACCACGGCCGCCAGCGATCCGAGCGCGAGGAAGGCGGCGAGCAGCGCCGGTCGCCCCTTGGCGGCCGCGAGGACGGCCAGGCCGAGCGCCCCCAGCGCGAGGGATCCCCACAGCCCGCGGTTGAGGGAGTAGAGGATGGGCGGCACGGCGGCGACCAGCACCAGCAGGGCGACCAGGTCGCCGCGGACCCGGGACAGGCCGCGCTTGCCCGCCAGCCAGGCCCCCACGAAGACCAGGGACAGCGCCATCACGCTGCCCCAGGTGTTGGTGTAGGCGAACGGCGCCTTGGGCCGGGCGCCGGTGCTCCCCAGCACCGCCTGCAGGTCTGCGACCTGGACGTGGACCAGGGACTGCACGAAGCCGTTGCTCCGCAGCCCTGCGGGCAGCACCATCTCGAAGGGGGTGCGCAGCTCCAGGGTGGGCATCGCCAGCGCCACCAGACCACCCACCGTGCTGACCGCGAACATCCAGGCCACGCACGCGTGGACCAGCCGGTCGGGGACCTCCCGGCGCGGCATCGTGGTGATCCACACCACGAACACGGTGCACGCGACGTACCAGGACAGGCGGAAGCCGAAGATGACCAGGCGCGAGGCGCCTCCTCCGGGCACGGCGCCCGGGGCGTCGACCCAGAGCATGGTCACGCCCAGGACGACCCAGGCCAGGAAGAGCAGCCACCACCCGAACCCGCGGGGCAGGTGGACCTCCGGTCGCCGGGAGAGCTGGACGACCATCACCACGGCCACCAGCAGGGGGACCGCCTCGCCCAGGCCCAGCAGCCACCACAGCGGCCAGCCGACCAGCATCGCGACCAGCGGCCAGCCGGGCCCGAACCGGTTGCGGCGGCGCGACCGAGGGGTCGTCGGGCCGGGCTGCCCGGGCCCGTCGTACGCCGTCGGGGAGGCCGCTGGCTGCCCGTTCGGGGCCGCGGCGGAAGGCGCTCCGGGACGGGACGCGACTCCCCCCAGCTGCGCCATGCCCCCAATGATGTCCTGAGGTGGCGGACAAGCGTCATCAATTGAGGGGAAATCGGGGCTGCGGGCTGCTGAGAACGGCCATCTCGGCCCTAGATTCCCTCCAGACCACCGACTCGGGGGGACGGTCGTGGATGCGTCGCGTGCTGCGACGGATCGTGTCGTTGCTGTTGCGTGTCAGACCTGGGGCGGGAAATTGAACATCAGAGTTGGCCGGCGTCTCGCGATCCTCGGCATCGCCGCAGTGACGGGTCTCATCGGGCTTCCGCCGGCGACAGCGGTGGTGCAGCCCGGCGGACAGCTGGTCGGTGACGTCGCCGCCTCCCGGACGCCGCACGTGCTGGACGGCGAGGTCTTCTCCGTCGCCCAGGTCGCTGGCCGGATGGTGCTCGGCGGCAACTTCACCAAGGCCCGCAACGACGGTGCCACCGCCGAGCTGGCACGGACCAACCTGCTCGCCTTCGACGCCACCACCGGAGCGCTGAGCACCACGTTCGTGCCGCAGCCCGACGGGGTCGTCAACGTGGTCATCCCCGCGCCCGACGGGCAGTCGGTCTTCGTCGGCGGCAAGTTCACCACCATCGGTGGCCAGGCGCGCAAGAACCTGGCGCAGGTGCGGATCTCCGACGGCGCGGTGCTGCCCTTCGACGCGGGCAAGATCTCCGGTCAGGTCAAGGACCTGCGGCTCGTCAACGGGCGCCTCTGGCTAGCGGGACAGTTCACCCACGTCGCGGGCCACAACCAAGTGGCGCTGGCCACGGTGGACGCCCGCAGCGGCGCGTTCCTGCCGTTCATGAACCTCACCGTGGGCGGGATCCACAGCGGGGGCAACACCCAGGTGATCAAGATCGACGTCACCTCGGCGGGCGACCGGCTGGTGGCCGTGGGCAACTTCGACACGCTCCAGGGCGTGGTCCGCCACCAGCTCTTCCAGCTCGACATCAGTGGTGACACGGCCCGCGAGACCACCTTCAACACGCGCTTCTTCAACTCCGCGTGCGCGACCGGCTTCGACACCTACATGCGCGACGTCGACTACTCCCCGGACGGGCGCTTCTTCGTGGTCAGCACCACCGGCGGCTACGGCGGACCGGAGTCGGCGTGCGACATGACCGCCCGCTTCGAGACCTACGCGACCGGCCCCACGGCCCCGCCCTCCTGGGTCAACTACACCGGCGGGGACACGACGTACGGGGTGGAGATCACCGACTCGGTCGTGTACGTCGGCGGCCACTTCCGCTGGCAGAACAACCCCAACGGCAAGGACGCCGGCGCCGCGGGGTCCGTGGCCCGGGCCGGGATCGCGGCCCTCGACCCCTCGAACGGACTGCCCTACTCCTGGAACCCGGGACGCACCCGGGGGATCGGGGTCTTCGACTTCCTGGTGACCCCCACCGGCCTCTGGGTGACCTCGGACACCGACCGGATCGGCTCCGGTGCCAGCCAGTACAAGGGCCGCGTGGCACGCCTGCCCGCCGGCGGCACGACGTTCCCGGCGATCCGCTCCGGCGAGCTGCCGAACGACGTCTACACGGTGGGGAGCACCGCGGTCACCGCGCGCAGCTATCGCGGCGGTGTGGCAGGAGCAGCTCGGGCGGTCCCCGGGCTCTCGGCCAGCACCGTCAACGGCGCCTTCATGATCAACGGCTGGCTCTACGTCGCCCAGTCCGACGGCAAGCTGACCCGCCGCACCTTCGACGGCACCACGTTCGGGCCGGTGGTGCAGGTCAACACCGGTGACCAGATCCGGGCCGACACGGCCTGGAGCGACGACATCCGCAACACCACGGGGATGTTCTACGAGAACGGCCGCATCTACTTCACCCGCAGCGGCACCAACGAGCTCCGGTACCGCTACTTCACCCCGGAGAGCGGTGTCGTGGGCGGCAAGCGGATGGTGGCCTCGGGCAACGTGACGGGCCTCAGCTTCTCCTCCGTCCGGGGGATGTTCTTCGCCGACGGCAAGCTCTACTGGTCGGACACGGCGGGCGCGCTGCGCAGCATCGACTGGCAAGACAACGGTCCCGCCGGCGCCCCGGTGGCCGGCACGGCCGCGCTGGTCTCCGGCCCGACCGTGGACCAGGTGAGCTGGAGCGGCCGCGCGCTGTTCCTCTTCCAGGACAGCCAGGGTCGGGGTGCCCCGATGCCCCCGCAGGCCTCGTTCGCCAACGCGTGCACCAGCCTGCGGTGCGACTTCGACGGCACCTCCACCGTCACGCCAGGTGGGTCGGTGGCCTCGTGGGCCTGGGACTTCGGCGACGGCAGCACCGGCACCGGGGCGACGCCGTCCCACGCCTACGCCGCGGCCGGCTCCTACACCGTCCGGCTGACGGTCACCAGCAGCCGCGGCGACACCTCGACCACCACCAAGAGCATCCAGGTGACCCGGGTGAACCAGCGGCCGACCGCCGTGTTCACCGTGTCCTGCCAGGGGATGGCCTGCAGCTTCGACGGTGGCGGCTCGAGCGACCCCGACGGGGCTCTCACCCACGCGTGGAACTTCGGTGACGGCACCTACGGCTCCGGCGCGACGCCCACCCACGTGTATGCCAGCGAGGGCACTCGACCTGTCACCTTGACCGTGACGGACACCGACGGGGTCGCCGTCTCGGTGACCCACGACGTGACGGCGACGCTGCAGCGGGTGGACTTCGTCGGTGCAGCGGCCGCGAACGCGAACGCCGGGAAGCACCGCGTGACCGTCCCGGCCGCGGTGCGCGAGGGCGACCTGCTGGTGCTCCACCTGGCGCTGAACACCGACGTCCCGATCACCGACCCGGCCGGCTGGAGCCTGCTGGAGAGCCACACCGACGGCGGCCTGGTCGCACGGTCGTACTCCAGGCGCGCGGAGGCGACCGATGCGAACAGCACGGTCCTGGTCGCGCTCGGCGCGGCCGCCAAGGGCGACCTGTCGGTCGTCGCCTACCGCGGCACCGGCGGACGCAGGGCCGTCGTGGCCGACCACAAGGGCGTCATCGACACCACCCGCGGCGACCGGCACGTCTCGCCCAGGGTGACAGTGCCGACCGGTGGCGGCTGGGTGTCGACCTACTGGGCACTGAAGACCTCCGTCGAGGCCTCCTGGAGCGGCATCGGCGGTCAGGTGGCCAGGGCGAGCTCTTCCGGTGGCGGGGGTGGGCGAGTAGTCGCTACGGTGTCTGACTCCGGCGGTCCCGTCTCGGCAGGTCCGGCGGGTGGGCTGACCGGCTCGACGACCGTCGAGCTGGCGCGGTCGATCATGTTCTCGACTGTCATCGGTCTGGAGTGAGTCGAGGGAGGAGACGGATGGCAGACGCATCGGGGCGACTGTCGAGCAGGGCGACCACAGCAGTCGGCGCCTTCATCCTGCTCGTCCTGAGCCCGGTGCTGAGCGGCTGCACCGCAGCCGGTGAGACCGCGTCGGCCGGCGCCCTGCCCGGCCCTCGCGGGGAGCTCGTGCTGGAGTTCGACGAGGGCCTGTCACCTGAGGGCGCCACCCTGACCGCTCCGCAGAACTCGGGCACCGCCAAGCTCAGGGTCAAGGTGAGGACCGTGGGCAAGGGTCGGCTGGAGAAGGTGGCGGGTCGTTCCGGGTACGCCGCCCGTACCCCGGCCTTCGCGACCAAGGGTCCGGTGGCGGCCGTGGCGATCACGGTCCGGCCGCGCAGCGAGGACACCCTGGCACCGGGAGACCGTGCCTTCCGGTGGGGCGCCGACGTGCAGCTGGACGCCAAGGGCGGGACCTCGGCGACCGACGACGGGGCGAACGTGATCCAGCGCGGCCTGTACCGCGACGCCTCGCAGGTCAAGCTCCAGCTGGACAAGGGCGTTCCCTCCTGCCGGGTGAAGGGCAGCGAGGGCGCGGCCGTGGTCCGGGCCGGCCGGCCACTCGTCCCGGGATTGTGGACGCGCGTGCACTGCCAGCTGCGCCACGGCCGGCTCACCCTCTCGATGAGCGCACCCGGGCAGGCACGACCGGAGTCCTGGCACACCGCCACGCCCGTCGGCACGGTGTCGTTCCGCAGGTCGGTGCCGGTGGGTATCGCTGCCAAGGTCGACGGGCGGGGTCGGATCGAGGCGACGCAGAGCGACCAGTTCAACGGCGCGCTGGACAACGTCTTCTGGGACGTCTCGTGACCACCCATCGCGGACCAGGCGCGAGATGAACGCGGATCGGGCGGCCCCCAAGGTCATCGTCATCGCCGAGGGACACCTCGTGGGCGAGGCCATCGAGGTGGCGCTGTCCGCTCGCTCCTTCGAGATCGAGAGCATCCATTGCCCCCGCAGCCGCCAGGAGCTGATGGAGGTGCGCCGGGAGATCTCGCGCTTCCGTGCCGGGGTCGGTCTGGTGGTCGCAGAGATCGACGACCTGGCTCAGTGGCGGGACGCCCTGGCGCTGGTGGAGTCCATCCGGATGCGCTGGCTGATCGTCACCGGCTCCCGCGACCCCGCCCGGTGGGGGGCGCTGATCGCCGCCGGGTGCCAGGGCATCGTGCCGATGTCGGCCGGGCTCGACGTGCTGACCCAGGCGCTGCTCGCGGTCTCCCGGGGAGGCCTCGGCATGTCCCCGACGGCCCGGGAGCAGGTGCTGGCCGAGTGGGAGCGGCTGGGCAACTCCAAGCGCTCGCTGATCCTGCGGATCTCCGCGCTCTCACCGCGGGAGTGGGAGGTGCTGGAGAAGCTCAAGGAAGGGCTCTCCATCAAGACCATCGCCGAGAGCGGCGGGGTCAGCGAGGGCACGGTGCGCAGCCAGGTCCGGGCCATCCGCCAGAAGCTCAACGTCAAGTCCCAGCTGGCTGCCGTGGCGGCGTACCAGCAGGCCACGGAGCTCAACCTGACGCACACGGGCTAGCCGGGCGGACTAGCTGGGCGGACTAGCTGGGCGGGTCGGGCAGGCAGCCGCCGCCCGAGCCCACGGCACGCAGGCCGGCGAGGTCGCCTGCCCCCAGCCGGTGGTTCTCCGAGGTGGCGACGCCGTACATGAGCTGGTCCGGCCCGGTCGCGTGCCCGAGCCCCACGACGTGCAGCAGCTCGTGCAGCATCACCTGTCCCCAGGTCGGGGTCCCGGTCAGGCGGAACCCCGGACGCAGGCGTGCCTCGGAGTCCAGCACCATGCGACCGCGCACCAGCTGGTGCTCCACGTCCGCGCTGCCCGGGGGTAGCGACACCGCGCTGGCGCCGCCGTAGCCGGCGACGTTGCCGGCCAGGCGCACGTCCTGTGCCTCGGTGGACCAGCTGATGTTGAGCTGCTCGCCCACGGTGCCCTGGTAGGCGAAGGTCAGTCCGGTGCGGCTGGCCACGCCCGCGAGGGCGGTCGTCACGTCCAGCAGGGCGCCGGGATAGGCGCCCGCCTCGTCGTACCCCCAGCCGATGGGTGCGCACGGGTCCCACCTCGCGCTCGAGGTGTCCAGCAGGTAGCTCCAGTCGCTGGGTGAGCCCGACGCGGGCTGGGTCGGGTCCGTGGGGTCGTAGCGAGTCTGGGGGTCCGAGGTGGGGGTCTCGGCCACCGGGGTCTCGCCGGTGCTGGACGCCACGACGCCGACCCGCAGCCTGAGGGTGGAGACCCGCAGCCGTGGGGCGGAGACCTGGACCCGGAGCAGGAGGGTGGTGTCCACGTCGCCCGCGAAGGCCCGCAGCCGGAACAGCCCGGCCCGGGTCGACCGCTTGCGGGCGAGCTCCTGCCAGCCGCCGGGTCCGCGCAGGGCGAGCCGGACCGTGCGCGACCGGGGGGCGCTGCGGATCCGTCCGGAGATGACGATGGTCCCGCCGGTGCCGACCTGCGCGGGTGCGCGGAGCTCGATGCCGGGACCGGCCCGAGGGGCCGGGACCCGCATGCCGTCGGAGACCAGCTCGACCTCGTCCCGGGAGCCGCTGGGGTAGGCCGGCTGGGCCGGTGCGGGGCCGAGGGTGGCGCCCATCGCCGCGAGGACGAGAGCCAGCGCGGTCACCAGGGACGGAGCGGTCCACCCGGTCCGGGCCGGCGAGCGGGACGTCATCGCCGGGCTCCTTCGCTGCAGGTGGCGGGACGAGCCCGTGTGCGACCAAAGGTAGGCCACATCGTGCTCGTGGGGCCGCCGGACGGCTCATCAATATCGGGGTTCTTTCCGGGGCTCGTGGCCCTGCGCCCGCCGTCTCAGGCGTGAACCAGCCGGAGGTCGCCGCCGTTGTCCACAGGCGAGGTGGACGCCCCCGATGCCGGTGCCCGCGTCCCACTAGCGTTTTCGGCGTCGCAGTGCCGACTCGGGAGGACCGCTCATGGTGGGGACGTCTGCGGCATCGAAGCGGGGCCACGTGCCGGGCGCTCTGGTGGCCCCGCACGACGTCATCGAGCTGCTCGACGGTCAGCTCCGGCTCGCGGTCCGGCAGCAGAGGGTCGACCCCTAGCGGGACGTCGAGGTGGTGCGTGGTCTCGCGGAACGGCTGGTCCGCGAGCACGACGAGCGGTCTCTGACCGGAGTGGTGGCGCCGGTCGCCGAGCCCGACGCCCTGGTGGGCGAGCTGGTGGCGCGGGTGGCCGGGTTCGGTCCGCTGCAGCAGTTCCTCGACGACCCCGACGTGGAGGAGATCTGGATCAACGACCCCAGCCGGGTGTTCGTGGCCAGGCACGGGCGACACGAGCTCACCAACCTCGTGCTGACCCGGACCCAGGTCACCGAGCTGGTCGAGCGCATGCTCAAGTCGAGCGGGCGTCGGGTCGACCTCAGCATGCCGTTCGTGGACGCCATGCTGCCGCAAGGGCATCGGCTGCACGTGGTGCTGGAGGGCATCAGCCGGGGGTTCACCGCGGTCAACATCCGCAAGTTCCGGCTGGAGGCGGCACGGCTGGGTGAGCTCGTCGAGCTCGGCAGCCTGACCCCGTCGGCCGCGGCGTTCCTCGAGGCCTCGGTGCGCGCGGGTCTCAACGTGCTGGTGGCAGGCGGGACCCAGGCCGGCAAGACCACCCTGCTCAACTGCCTGGCGGCCGCGATCCCCGGTGGGGAGCGGGTGATCACAGTCGAGGAGGTCTTCGAGCTCAAGTTCCCCCACCCGGACTGGGTGCCGATGCAGACCCGGCAGTCGGGGCTGGAGGGCACCGGCGAGATCCGGCTCCGGGACCTGGTCAAGGAGGCGCTGCGGATGCGGCCGTCGCGGGTGATCGTGGGGGAGGTGCGGGCGGCCGAGTGCCTGGACCTGCTGCTCGCCCTCAACTCCGGCCTGCCCGGGATGTGCACGCTGCACGCCAACTCGGCCCGCGAGGCGCTGGTCAAGATGTGCACGTTGCCGCTGCTGGCCGGGGAGAACATCTCGGGACGGTTCGTGGTACCCACGGTGGCCAGCTCGGTCGACCTCGTGGTGCACCTGGGCATCGACGTGCGTGGGGTGCGCCGGGTCAACGAGATCGTGGCCGTGCCCGGCCGGGTGGAGAACGACGTCATCGAGATCGAGCCGGTCTTCGAGCGCCGGGGCGGCGAGCTGCGGTGGACCGGTGGGATGCCGCACCGGATCGAGCGGTTCGAGCGCATCGGCGTCGACGTCCACGAGATCCTGCAGGGCGCCACCCGAACGGCCCGGTCTGCCCGGGTCGCCAGCCAGTCCGGAGCCCTGTGATGGGCGCGTTGGTGGGACTCGGTTTCGGGGTCGGGGCAATGCTGATCTGGTCCGCGTTCTTCCTGCCCCGCCGCCCCCGGGCTCGAGCCCGGGGTGCCGGCCGGCTGGAGCAGCTCCTCGCCCGAGCCGGGATGGGTCAGACCTCGGTCGCCAGCCTGCTGGGCCTGTGCCTGGTCCTCTCCTTCTGCGTGCTGGTGCTCGTCCAGATCCTCTCCCGTGCGCTGCCCGTCGCGGTGGCCTTCGCCGCGATGGCGGCGTACCTGCCGCTGGCCGTGCTCGCCGGTCGTGGCCGCCGCCGCCAGCGGGAGTTCGCCGAGGTCTGGCCGGAGGCGGTGGACAACCTGGCCTCGGCGGTGCGTGCTGGTCTCTCCCTCCCCGACGGGCTGGCAGCGCTGGCGACGTCGGGGCCCGAGCCACTGCGCGAGACCTTCGCGCAGTTCGCGCTGGACTACCAGGTGACGGGACGGTTCGGGGAGTCCCTGGACCGGCTCAAGGAGCGCCTGGCAGACCCGGTGGGGGACCGGATGGTGGAGGGGTTGCGCATCGCGCGCGAGGTCGGTGGGGGAGACCTCGGGCGCCTGCTGCGCAACCTCTCCACCTACCTCCGCGAGGAGGCCCGGACCCGTTCCGAGCTCGAGGCCCGGCAGGCCTGGACCGTCAACGGTGCCCGTCTCGCGGTCGCGGCCCCCTGGGTGGTGCTGCTGATGATGTCCGCCCAGACCGAGCTCATCGGCCGCTACGCGACTCCGTCCGGTGCGCTGGTGCTGGCCATCGGCGCGGGGCTCTGCTGCGGCGCCTACGCCGTGATGATGCGGATCGGTCGGCTGCCCGTGGAGCGGCGGATCCTGTCATGAGCCCGACCTTCACGGGTGCTCTCCTGGGTCTGCTGGCCGCCGGTGGCCTGCTGCTCGCGGCCTCCCGGATCACCGCGATCCGTCGTACCCAGCTCTCCGTCCGGGTGTTGCCCTATGTCCGCGACCTGCCGCAGGCGGGACCTGCCGCGAGCCTGCGCCCCGCCCCGTCCTCGCCGATGTCGGTGGCTGGCGGGGTCTTCGGTCCGAGCCTGCGACAGGCGGCGACGCTGGTCGAGCGCGTGCTGGGCGGCGCCCCGTCCGTACGGCGGCGGCTGGAGCGGGCCGACCTCGACAAGACGGTGCACGAGTTCCGGATCTCCCAGGTCATGTGGGGCGTGATGGCCTTCGCGGCCGTCGCGGCGTGGCAAGTGCTGCGGGCGCTCTCCGGCCCGTCGAGCCCGGTGCTCGCCCTGCTCACCTGTCTGCTCGCCGGGGCCGCCGGCGTGCTGGCGCGGGATCAGTGGCTGACCCACCAGGCCACGTCCCGGGAGCGGGAGATCCTCGCGGAGTTCCCGATCATCGCCGAGCTGCTGGCCCTCGCCGTGGCCTCGGGGGAGAGCCCGGTGTCCGCGCTGGACCGGGTCGTGAAGCGCAGCACCGGTGCGCTCTCCGGCGACCTGGCCCGGGTGCTCGCGGGGATCCGGACCGGGGAGTCGGTGGCGCTGGCGTTCCACGGACTGTCGGTGCGCACGGGCCTGCCGATCGTCGCCCGGTTCGCCGACGGCGTGGCGGTCGCGATCGACCGGGGCACCCCGCTGGCCGACGTGCTGCATGCCCAGGCGGCCGACGTACGCGAAGCGGGGCGCCGCGAGCTGATCGAGAGCGCGGCACGCCGTGAGGTCTTCATGCTCGTGCCGGTGGTCTTCCTGGTGCTCCCCGTGACCGTGCTCTTCGCCTTCTACCCGGGCCTGGTCGGGCTGCGGCTGACCACCTCGTGAAGAGGCGATCCGTGACGACCCACGACTGCAGAGACCACTGACGCCGGACGACCCGCACACCAGACCACGACAGCACGACCAACGGGAGAAGAGACATGGACCAGATGACCCTGCTGATGCTGCGCCTGACGGCGTCCCTGCGCGACCGAGTCCGTGACGAGCGGGGCGACGTGCCCGGCTGGGTGCTCATCGTGGTGATGACGGCCGGGATCGTCACCGTCATCGGCAGCCTCGCCAAGACCGAGCTGCAGGAGATGCTCCGTACCGCCCTGACGAGTGTCAAGGGCTGACGTGCCTGCCCGGACGCCGGGCCACCGGGATGAGCAGGGCGCGGCGGTCGTCGACTTCGTGCTGGTCCTGGTGATCCTGCTCCCGCTGTTCCTGGGCATCCTCCAGCTCGCCCTGGTGCTCCACGTGCGCAACACCATGGCGTCGGCGGCCGCGGAGGGGGCCAGGTACGCCGCGACCTGGCAGTCGAGCCCGGAGGACGGGATCGCGAAGGCCAGGGAACAGATCGAGGGGGTCGTCTCCCAGGACTTCGCGGCCGACCCCACCATCGAGGTGGTGGACATCGAGGGTGCCCCGGCGTACCGGATGACCATCGACGTCACCGTGCCGGCCTTGGGTCTGGGCGGACCCGGGGTGTCGTTCCAGGTGAGCGGGAACGCGATCATCGAGCCCGACCCCGACCCCGACGGCGGCGCCCGAGTCGCCGGCACAGCCGAGCCGGTGGGTGCGGGGTGAAGCCGCGACGCCGGGACGAGTCGGGAAGCGCCCTGGTGGAGTTCGTGTGGCTGGGGATCCTGCTGCTCGTGCCGCTGGTGTGGATCATCGTGTCGGTCTTCGAGGTCCAGCGGGGGGCCTTCGCGGTCAGCGCCGCGGCGCGTGCCGCCGGACGCGCCTATGCCCTCGCCCCGGACGACGAGACGGGGATGGCCCGTGCCAGGACCGTGGCGCGACAGACCCTGGACGACCAGGGAGCCGACGAGATGCCGCTGCGGGTGCGCGTCACCTGCACCACCGGCAGGGGCCACTGCCACGACGGGACCTCCCTGATCACCGTCGAGATCTCCTCGGGCATCGACCTGCCGCTGTTCCCCGAGGCGCTCAAGGACGGCCAGACGAGCTTCGCGCTGGACGCCCGGCACACGGTCCCGGTCGGGCAGTACATCCAGGCCGGCCCCTGATGTCCAGGACGTTGTGGATGCCGCGCCCGAGAGGGGAGACGGGACAGGTCTCGCTGCTCATCATCGGGTTCTTCCTGGTGCTGCTGCTGGCGGTGGCCACCGTCGTGGACGCCTCGGCAGCGTTCCTGCAACGCCAGTCCCTCGACTCGCTGGCTGACGGGGCCGCGCTCCGCGGGGCCGACCTCGGGTCGGTGGGGACCTACCAGGGCGGCGTACCCGAGGAGCGGCTCGAGCAGGTCGGCAGCCAGGTCCACGAGGCCGTCAGCGCCTACCTCGTCGCGGTGGGGGCGGACCAGCGCTATCCCGGACTGCGTCACGAGGTGCTGGTGGACCGCGACGCGGGCGTGGTCCGGGTGACCTTGCGCGCCCCGCTGGAGCTGCCGCTGCGCGTGCCGGGAGTCGACAAGCGCGCCACCATCGGTGCCACCGGAAGCGCCGCAGTGACGGTGCAGCGCTGACGGTGCAGCGCTGAGGCCCGCGGCGCTCGGGACGTGCCCCTGCAGAGCAGTAGTGTGGCGCGCGACACACCGCACCCGATCAGACATTCCACCCGACCTCACGCACCACGCTGGGACATCTCATGCGCTCTCTCGCCACCGTGCTCCTCACGCTCGTGCTGCCACTCGGCTCCGCGGCTGTCGCGGGCGCGACCCCTGCGGTCGGTACGCCGGCCGGAGTCAGCACCGTCGGCAGCAGTACCGGCAGCAGTACCGGCAGCAGTACCGGCACGAGCTCGTACCCGGCAGCGCGCGCCGCGGCGCTCCTGGGGGCGCGCACGGCCAAGGGGAGCGCCTACTCGCGCGCAGCCCACGGGGCGACCAACCGCCAGCGGTCGTCGCGGGACCTGCGGATCCTGCGGCGCAACAAGTGCCTGACGGGCTTCGCCACCCGGCACGCCAACCGGATGGCCGCGGAGGAGCAGATGTACCACCAGGAGCTCGGTCCCATCCTGGACGCGTGCGGGCTCCGCGGCGTCGGGGAGAACGTCGCCTACGGCTACTCCTCGGGCCGGGCGGTGGTCAACCAGGGCTGGATGAACTCACCCGGCCACCGGGAGAACATCCTGCGGCCCGAGTTCCGGCTGATGGCCGTGGGGGCCGCCAAGGGCTCGGACGGGCGCTGGTACGCCGCCCAGGTCTTCGGCCGCTGAGACCGGACGCCACGCCACGCCTGGTGACCCAGGCTTCGACAGGGTCACCGGGGGCGCCGTAGTGTTGCCGCCGTGGCAGGCCCAGATTTCGACGCGCAGATCAAGCAGCTCCAGGCGACCATGCACACCATCGAGCAGGTGCTCGACCTGGACAAGATGCGTCGGGAGATCGCCGACCTCGGTGACCAGGTGGCAGCCCCCGACCTGTGGGACGACCAGGCGAACGCCACCCGGGTGACGGGCAGGCTCTCGACGCTCCAGGGCACGGTGGACCGGTTCATGGCGCTCTCGGACCGGATCGACGACCTGGAGATCATGCTCGAGCTCAGCCAGGAGGAGGGCGACGCGGAGTCGCTCGCCGACGCCGAGAAGGAGCTGGCCAAGATCCACAAGGCTGTCGAGTCGCTGGAGATCCGCACCCTGCTCTCCGGCGAGTACGACGAGCGCGAGGCGCTGGTCTCCATCCGCTCCGGTGCAGGGGGAGTGGACGCCGCGGACTTCGCCGAGATGCTGATGCGGATGTACACCCGCTGGGCCGAGCAGCACAACTACCCCGTGGAGGTCTTCGAGACCTCCTACGCCGAGGAGGCCGGGCTCAAGTCCGCCACCTTCGCCATCCACGCGCCGTACGCCTACGGCAACCTCTCCGTCGAGGCCGGCACCCACCGCCTGGTGCGGATCAGCCCCTTCGACAACCAGGGACGCCGTCAGACCAGCTTCGCCGCCGTCGAGGTGGTCCCGGTGCTGGAGCAGACCGACGAGATCGAGATCCCCGACGAGGAGATCCGTGTCGACGTCTACCGTTCCGGCGGCCCGGGCGGCCAGTCGGTCAACACCACCGACTCCGCGGTGCGGCTGACCCACCTGCCCACGGGCACCGTCGTCTCCTGCCAGAACGAGAAGAGCCAGCTGCAGAACAAGGCCAGCGCCATGGTGGTGCTCAAGGCCAAGCTGCTCGCCCGCAAGAAGGCCGAGGAGAAGGCGCACCTGGACGAGATGCGCGGCGACGTGCAGGCGAGCTGGGGTGATCAGATGCGCAACTACGTGCTCAACCCGTACCAGATCGTCAAGGACCTGCGGACCGGCTACGAGGTCGGCAACCCGAGCGCGGTCTTCGACGGCGACCTCGACGGCTTCCTCGAGGCCGGCATCCGCTGGCGCCGCGGCACCGACCAGGACGACGCCGACTAGTCGAGGCGAGACGCCGTACGGAGCCACCCCCGTGTGCTCCGTACGGCGTCCGTGCAGCTGGACTAGCGCCTGCGGCGCAGGCCCGGCTCCACGAGGGCCGGCGGTGCGTAACCCCGGTCCGCCTCGTTGAGGGTGGTGCCGGGCGGCACGATCTCGTCGATCCGGTCCAGCACGTCGTCGGAGAGCGAGACCTTGTCAGCGCCCAGCTGGGACTCCAGCTGCTCCAGCGTGCGGGGCCCGATGATGGCCGAGGAGACGGCCGGATGGCGGAGCACGAACGCCAGCGCCAGGTGGATCAGCGACAGTCCGGCCTCGTCTGCGAGGTCCTGGAGCTGGTGGACGGCCTCCAGCTTGGCGCGGTTCTCCGGCAGGTCCGCGTCGTGCCGCGCTGGTTGGCGCTGCTGGCGGCTCGAGACGGGCGGCTGCTCACCTCGGCGGTACCGGCCCGAGAGCCAGCCGCCGGCGAGAGGGCTCCAGGGCAGGATGCCCAGTCCGTGCTTCTGGGCCGTGGGCAGGAGGTCGCGCTCCACCTCCCGCGCCAGGATCGAGTACGGCGGCTGCTCGGTCACCGGGCGCTCGCGGCCGCGCCGCTCGGCGGTCCACTGGGCCTCCACGACCTGGGAGGGGAGGAAGGTCGAGGTGCCGAGGTAGCGGATCTTGCCCTGGTGGACGAGGTCGGAGAGGGCGGAGAGCGTGTCGTCGATGTCGATCTCCGGCCGGGGTCGGTGCACCTGGTAGAGATCGATGTAGTCGGTCTGGAGCCGGCGCAGGGAGTCCTCGACGGCCCGGATGATCCAGCGCCGCGAGCTGCCGCCCTGGTTGGGGTCGTCGTCGGACATGGCGCCGTGGAACTTGGTGGCGAGCACCACGTCGTCGCGGCGTCCCTTGAGCGCGCGGCCCACGATCTCCTCCGACTCGCCCCGGGAGTAGACGTCGGCGGTGTCGACGGTGTTGATGCCGGCGTCCAGGGCACGGTGGATGACCCGGACCGAGGCGTCGTGGTCGGTGTTGCCCCAGGCCCCGAACATCATGGTGCCCAGCGTCAGGGGGCTGACGTGGACGCCGGTGGTGCCCAGCAGGCGGTGCTCGCTCATCTGTGCTTCCTCTCCGTCGAGGCACTCGCCCGTGCATCAACGGGATCCTGCCTAACCCTCGGTATTAAGTCTAGTAATCTACTCGGGATTCGACGACGGTGGTTGCTCCCATCCGCTAGGCGGACTGCGTGCCCTCTGGGTCCGCGCAGGGCCATCGTCCACCGCGGCGATGTGGGCCTCGCAACACCCAGCGGGACCCTTTCGGCGGGGCGGCGCCACGGACTGGTCCCCTCGCGTACCCTCGGTCCACGTGATTCGATTCGAGAAGGTCACCAAGGCCTATCCCGGACACGCCCATCCCGCTCTCGACCAGGCCTCGGTCGATATCGAGAAGGGCGAGTTCGTCTTCCTGGTGGGATCGTCGGGCTCCGGCAAGTCGACGTTCCTGCGCCTGGTGCTCCGCGAGTACCGGCCGAGCTCGGGTCGCGTCTACGTGGCTGGCAAGGAGATCAACCGCCTCGCGAGCTGGAAGGTGCCGCGGCTGCGCCGGGACATCGGCACCGTGTTCCAGGACTTCCGGCTGCTGCCCAACAAGACCGTGACCGAGAACGTCGCCTTCGCCCTGCAGGTGATCGGCCGCTCGCGTGCCGACATCAAGGACCTGGTGCCGGAGACGCTCGAGCTGGTCGGCCTCGACGGCAAGGGTGACCGGATGCCTGATGAGCTCTCCGGCGGCGAGCAGCAGCGCGTCGCCGTGGCCCGCGCGTTCGTCAACCGGCCGATGATCCTGATCGCCGACGAGCCCACCGGCAACCTGGACCCCACCACGTCGGTGGGCATCATGAAGCTGCTGGACCGGATCAACCGGACCGGGACCACCGTGGTGATGGCGACCCACGATGCCGGCATCGTGGACCAGATGCGCAAGCGTGTCATCGAGCTCGAGCACGGCCGCGTGATCCGCGACCAGGCCCAGGGCGTCTACGGCGCCCAGAACTGACGAGAGGTACTCCCACACCATGCAGCTGCGGTACGTCTTCTCCGAGCTCGGACAGGGGCTGCGACGCAACCTGTCCATGCACCTCGCCGTCATCCTGACCCTGTTCGTCTCCCTCACCCTGGTCGGTCTCGGCGTGCTGCTGAACCAGCAGGCCAACAAGGCTGCCGACCACTGGGGCAGCCAGCTGCAGATCACCGTGTGGCTGTGCAAGGCCAAGGACTCCAACGCCGCCTGCACCGGCGAGGTGACCGGCGCGCAGCGCGACGCCATCGTCAAGGTCGTCGAGGAGAACCCCGAGGTGGCCGACTACCACCTGGAGTCCAAGGAGGAGGCGTTCGGCAAGGTCAAGGAGCTCCTCGGCCCTGAGCGCTTCGAGGGTCCCAACCCGGCCGCGACGGCCGACGACATGCCCGAGTCGGTCTGGATCGAGCTCAACGACCCCGAGCAGTACGACGGCATCATGTCCGCGGTGCGCGGGCTGGACGGGGTCTCCGGCATTCGGGACATGCGCGAGACGCTCGCGCCGATCTACGGTTCCATCAACGCGCTCAAGTGGGGGGCGCTGGGCACCGCCGCATTCCTGGTGCTGGCCGCGCTGCTGCTGGTGGGCAACACGATCCGGCTCGCAGCCTTCGCTCGCCGCAAGGAGATCGGGATCATGCGGCTGGTCGGAGCCTCCACGCTCTACATCGCGCTGCCGTTCCTGCTGGAGGCCTTGGTGACCGCGCTCGCGGGGGTGGTGCTCGCCTCCGGCGCCCTAGCGGCCTTCATGTGGTTCGGCATCCACGAGCGCGCGGGCGACGACCTGAAGTTCATGCCCTGGATCGGCACGGGGGAGTACGGCATCGCCGTGCTGGCCGTCGCGGTCCTCGGACCGATCCTCACCGTGCTGCCGACACTCGTGCTGACCCGCAAATACCTCAAAGTCTGACCTCGCTCCGATACGGTCGACGGGTTCACTTCCCCGAACACCTAAGGCAGCCTGGTGCGTCACTTCCCCCGTACCGCGCGCCGACGGATGGTGTCGGCCGCGTTGGCCGCCACCATGGCCGTCGGTGTGTCCACCATCCCCTCGGCGTACGCCGACGACCTCAAGGACAAGCAGCGCAAGGTCCAGAAGGACATCAAGTCCGCCCAGTCCGAGCTGCACGCCTCCAGCCGCAGCATGCAGCGCGCCACTGCCAAGCTCGCGGCGGCCCGGGACCAGCTGGCTGGTGCCCAGGTGGCACTCGCGGCCGCTGAGGGCAAGGCGGCGGACGCCGCGGTGCGCGACGCCCAGATGCAGGTCGAGCTGGACGAGGCGACGGCTGCCCTGGAGCAGGCGCAGACGGACCTCGCGCTGGGCCGTGGCCTGATGAACGACCAGCTGGATCAGGTCACCGCCACGGTCACCGACTTCTACCAGCAGGGCGACCCCCAGCTCCTGGCGTTCGCCTCGCTGCTGGACTCCCAGACACCGGCTGACCTCACGCGGCAGAACGAGCTGCGCGACGGCATCGTGGACCGGGAGGCCCGGGTCTTCCAGGAGCTGCAGGCGGCCAAGGTGCTGCTGAAGATGCGCGAGCAGCAGGTCGAGGACGCGAAGGAGGCGGTGGCGCTCAAGCGCCAGGCAGCGGCCGACCACCTCGTCGTGATGCAGAGCCTGGAGGCCGAGGCGGCAGCGGCGAAGGCATCCGTCGTCTCCCTCGTAGGGGCGCGCGCCACCGCTCAGAGTGCTGCGGTGCGTGCCAAGCGGGCCGACGAGGCTGCCCTGGCGGAGCTGGAGCAGGAGGAGGCGAAGATCAGCGACATGCTGCGTCGTCGTGCTCTCGCCGCGCTCCGGGCTCAGCGTGCCAAGCAGCGCGACCAGGGCCCGGCGTCGCCGGGCAACTCCGGCGGCTTCCTCGATTCCCCGGTCAGCGGGACCCTCTCCTCGCCGTACGGCTACCGGAGCCACCCGATCTACGGCTACTGGGGACTGCACGACGGCCAGGACTGGGCAGCCGGCTGCGGGCAGCCGCTGTACGCCGGAGCCGACGGCCGGGTGGTCTCCTCCTACTCCAGCACCGTCTACGGCCGCCGCCTGGTGGTCGACCACGGCGCGGTCTCCGGGGTCGGTCTCGCCACGATCTACAACCACGCCACCAGCTACACCGTCGGAGTCGGCGCCCGGGTGACCCGCGGCCAGGTCATCGGGTACGTCGGTGACTCCGGCTGGTCCACCGGCTGCCACCTGCACTTCACGGTGATGGCCAACGGCAGCACCGTCGACCCGCGCAACTGGCTGTGAGGGCCTCGGCGGTGAGGTCTTCGGCTGTGGGTCCTGGGCGAAGGTAGCCGCCCACCGCCAATCCCCTGGACGCGCTTGAGAGGATGTCCCCATGGCCAAGGAGCAGGGCACCAAGCCGATCGCGCAGAACAAGAAGGCGCGTCACGACTACCACATCGATGACACGTGGGAAGCGGGCATCGTCCTGGTCGGGACCGAGGTCAAGTCCCTGCGGCAGGGTCGAGCCTCGCTGGTCGACGGGTTCGCCGAGGTCGACGGGGGAGAGGTGTGGCTCCACCAGATCCACATCCCCGAGTACACCCAGGGCACCTGGACCAACCACGCCTCGCGCCGCAAGCGCAAGCTGTTGCTGAACCGCGCCGAGATCGCCAAGATCGAGCGCAAGGTCTCCGACTCCGGCTACACGCTGGTCCCGCTGCAGCTGTACTTCAAGGACGGGCGCGCCAAGGTCGAGATCGCCCTGGCCAAGGGCAAGAAGGCCTACGACAAGCGGCACTCTCTCGCGGAGCGCCAGGCGAACCGCGAGAAGGAGCAGGCGGTCCAGCGTCGCCTCAAGGGGTTCAAGGACTGACGTGGCGCACGAGGCTCCTGCTGGTCCCACCCCGCCAGCCACGGGGGCGGTGCTCGCCGCCGAGGCCGCGCAGGTACGGGACTGGATCCGCCGTCAGGGCCTCCCTGGACTGTTCGACGTCCACACCCACTTCCTGCCGCCGCGGGTGATCGAGAAGGTCCGGGCGCAGTTCGACAGTGCCGGTCCGCTGATCGGGCGACCGTGGCCGCTGCGCTACCGGGACACCGAGGAGGCGCTGGTCGAGGTGCTGCGCTCCTTCGGGTTGCGGCACTTCAGCGCGCTGCCCTACGCCCACAAGCCCGACATGGCGGAGTTCCTCAACGACTGGGCGGCGGGGTTCGCCAGCCGCACCCCGGAAGCGCTGCACTGCGCCACGTTCTTCCCCGAGCCGGAAGCGGCCGACTACGTGCGCAGGCGCATCGAGTCCGGCGCGGAGGTCTTCAAGGTCCACGTGCAGGTGGGCGCCTTCCACGTCACGGACCCGCTGCTGGACCAGGCGTGGGGCGTGCTGGCCGAGGCCGGGACGCCGGTGGTGCTGCACGCGGGCTCCGGCCCTATCGCCACGCCGTACACGGGGCCGGGACCGGTCGCCGAGCTGCTGGCGCGGCACCCGCGCCTGGCGCTGGTCATCGCCCACATGGGCGCCCCGGAGTACGCCGAGTTCCTGGCGCTGGCCGAGGCGTACGAGCAGGTCCGACTCGACACCACCATGGCGTTCACCGACTTCTTCGCGGGCATGGGCGGGGTGCATCCGCCGGACCTGCTGCCGCGGCTGGCGGACCTGGAGGACAAGGTGCTGCTCGGCTCCGACTTCCCGAACATCCCCTACCCCTACCTGCACCAGCTCGAGTCGCTGGAGCGACTCGACCTCGGGGACGACTGGTTGCGGGCCGTCTGCTGGGAGAACGGCGCAGCACTGTTCCAGCGCTCCTACCGGCGCCGGGCATAGCGGATGTCCCCGTTGGGGAGGCGTTTGTGCAGGTACCGGTCATCGTGGATGCGGTGATGGTGGTGGCTGCACAGCAGCACGCCGTCGGCCAGGTCGGTGGCGCCACCGGCACTCCACGGTGTGAGGTGGTGAGCCTCGCACCAGGTGGCGGGGATGTCGCAGTCCGCCGCTCGGCAGGTCTTGTCGCGCACCGCCAGGGCTCGGCGTTGCGCGGGGCTGAAGAGTCGGGCACTGCGGCCGAGGTCGAGGGGCTCTGAGGCGGTGCCGAGGACGGCGGGCACCAGCTTCGCGGTGCAGGCGAGCCGCCGGGCCTCTCCGGCGCTGATCCGCTCGCCGTTCTGCAGGGTGGCAGTCCCGAGGCCCTCCAGCAGGGCGGTCAGGTCCATGGTGAGGACCAGCGTGGTGGCGTCGCCACCGTGCAGCGGGAGCCGGCTGGGGTCGAGCCCCTCGAGGAGAGCGCAGAAGGCGCGACCGAGCCGCGTGGGATAGGGCACCTTCTCGCCCAACAGGCTGGACGCCCCTGCATTGGACGATCCTGGGCCGGGCGCTCCGCTGCCGGATGCTCCTGTGCTGGAGGACCCCGTGCCCCGCTGGCGCGGGGAGGTGAAGGCCTCGAGCGTGCTCTGGAGTCGGGTGGCGACGGACTTCGGGACCCGCGCCTTGATCAGGGCAGTGCCGTCGCCGAGGTCGCGGATCGACATCGTGCATCCGGTGCGGGCCCTACGCTCCTCGTCCAGGAGCTTCTTGCGCTCGGTGTCCTCGAAGAGGTCCGGCGCTACGACCTCGAGGATCTTGGCGCCGAGGCGCGCCAGCTCCGCAGGACCGAAGTGGCGGGCCTGGGCGACCAGGTGGGATTCGGCCTGGTGCCGGATCACGGAGGTGACTCCGCTGGCGGGGTCCGTGGGGAGGTCGTCCAGGGCGCGAGCGATGGCGTGCCCCTGGTCCGGGTTGACCCGGCCCTCGTCCAGCGCTCGGCCGAGTGCGTGCCACCGGTGCTCGATGGCGTTGGCCAGGCACTGGGTGCGCCGGTGGGTGGCTCGATGGCCGCGGGTGCGTGCGGTGAGCCAAGCCGCGATGTCGCGGTGTCCCTCCGCGTCGGCGACGTCGGCAGACGCAGCGGTGACCCGGAGCTGGAGGGCGTGCAGCCGGGTCGTGGCCTGATCCAGGGCGAGGAGGGCCTGCCGCTTCTGGGCCACGGTCATGAAGAGCGGGTCCGCGCCGGCGACATCTCGCAGCGCCGCCACGATCGCGTCGGTGCACGCCAGCACGGGGTGTTCACTCGAGGACGAAGGCTCCATGGACCGGCTCCTGGCATGACGACGACAGTGAATCCGTCGACAGCAACGGTCTGGAGCCGCGCATCATCGAGGGCCTATCCATGCCGGGAGACCGTGGTCACCCCGTCGGGCACCGGCATCCCGGTGCACTGACTTCATCGTACACATGTTCGAATAGATGCACAAGAGTTCCCCTGCCGCGCCCACGGTGGAATACCGGTCGTGCTTTGCCGGTTGGGCACCGTAGACTGCACGACACAACTCAAGAGGGGCTGATCGGTTTCGACTTGGGACGTTAGTTCCAGGGGAAGCGGGTCGAGAAGCCAGCGTCATCTCGTAAACGATCGCTGGAAAACACAGTTGCCAACTCTAATCGCAACGACTTCGCTCTCGCTGCCTGAGCAGTGATCGAAGGGTCTGACCGGGCATCCGTCTCCGTCCCGGACCCAGGCCTCATCTAGGAGACTTGCTGATCGCTTCCTGTCAGGAGGGGTGATCGGGACTTTTTCCTGACTGGGCCTGTCGGCGACGTGTCTGTGCGAGCGCCGGGGCCGAGAAAAGCGACAACACAGACTGCACCCGGAGAAGACCTGGATCGGCGCTCGAGGACCGGGGTTCGATTCCCCGCAGCTCCACCACACCACCACCACGGGGTCTTCGCAGAAGAACGCGCAGATCTTCGCAGAATTGCCGGTCCCGGTGGGTCACACCGCCGAGACGCAGCCCTCTTGAACGTGAGCCGCTTCGACACCGTCGGAGCGGCTCACGTGCGTGTTCTGCCCAGTCCGTCACAAGCAATCCGTCTGCGCCGACCTCACGCGGCGGGCGGAGCGACTGTCGCGTCGCGTCTACCTGATCGGACGAGCGCCTCGGCGATGAAGCCGGTGGCTTTCAGGTCCTCGACGAAGGTGTGCAGGAATCCGACTGTCTGGGGGCTGCGGGTCCGCGTGGTGCCCACGGCCTGCTGGATCTCCATGAAGCACGGCTCGAGCAGCCGGGTCCCGGGATAGGTGGCAACGAAGTCGACGATTGGCTGACGGATGCCGGCAGCGACCTCCAGCTGCTGCTCGGTGAACACCGAGGTGCCCTCGCTGCCGCGGACCACCTCCGCGTGCGCCAGGGTGCGGGTGAGGAACAGGTCGTAGGCGGACCCCCTCTTGACCCCGACCCGGACGCCCGGTCGGTCGACGTCGTCAGCCGAGGTGAGGGGTGAAGCGTCGGGGACCGCGAAGACCCCCTCGATAACTGCATACGGCGCGGTGAACGCGACCGTCTCCTCGCGGGCAGGGTCGACGGCAAGGAAACAGATGTCGGCCCGCCCCGTAGACATCGCCTCGAACGAGTCACGCGCCGCGTCGAAACAGATCAGCTCGACCGGGATCCCGAGCCGAGAGCCGAGCTCACAGGCGATGTCTACGGTGACGCCGCCAGGAGCGTCTGGTGTGCCTTGGGCGAGCACCGGGTTGCCGAGGTTGATTGACGCACGCAGGGTGCCGGTTGGAGCGAGTTCGTTGGTGATGTCCACGAGCCGCATGGTGCCAGCCTTGTCGCTCGTGTCCGGTGACGTTCCGGTCCGGGTGCTGTTCCGGCGGTCGGGGGTGCGGACATCCGTCTGGTCGTCCAGGCGCCCGGGCTTTGGGTCGGAACCGGTAGACAAGGAAACCCGTATGGCCCGAAAGGGACACACTCAGTCAGGTGTTGCTGGGCCCGTCGTTCGTGGTGTGGATGCTGTTGTTGAACAGGAAGGGGTCGGTCTCGAACTCTCGCGAGTTGCGCGGCGAGCGAACCACGTACTGGCCGCTGCGGATCTTGGCGAAGACCCACAGGAAGATGCCCACGCAGGACCCGACAACGATGATGATGGCCAAGCCTGCGAGGGCGAGCACCAGAACGATGTCCATGTCAGCGCTCCCCGCCCGCGGTCGTGGGCAGGTCGGCCACGATGCGCCCGAGGCCGGTGCGGGGCGGGGTGGCAAGGGTCATCGGGGCATCCAGGAGGTCGTTGGGACGGACTGCGTCCTAGCGGTCTGCCCCGTGTGCGGCTCCGCCAAACCCGCGCAGCCCTCACCGTCACCGCCGGGTGCCTGCCGCGGGTAGGGCACCATCGACGACGTGACCGAACTAGGAGTGCTGCAGACAACCGACGGCACCGCGAGCTTGCGGCGAGCGGTCATTGGGGACGTTCCGAGCATCGTGGAGCTGTTGGCCGACGACCCGCTGGGTGCTGCGCGGGACGGCATCGAAGGTGCTGCCGGGCTACGGCCGTATGCCCAAGCCTTCGAGTCACTCGACGCGGATGATGCCCACCTCCTGGTGGTCGCCGAGACCGGCGGAAGGATCGTGGCAACGATGCAGCTGAGCTTCATCCCGGGGCTCTCTCGTCGCGGCGCGCTCCGGGCGCAGGTCGAGGGAGTCCGCGTCCACGCCGACCTCCGCAACAGCGGTCTGGGCCGGGCTCTTCTCATGTGGGCGAGGGGCGAAGCTGAGCGCCGGGGCTGTGCACTGATTCAGCTCACGAGCGACAAGCAGCGTCCCGAGGCCCACCGCTTCTACTCGGCGCTCGGTTTCACCGCCTCCCATGAGGGTTTCAAGCTGGAGCTGTAGCACCTCACCACCACCCGCACCGCCGCGGAGTCTCGCCAGCCCTCTCGTGTTGTCCCCAGGGCATCGGTACCCGGGCCTTCTGGCCCGTGTCAGCGTCCGGGAACGCCCCTACAGTCAAGAGGGCAGTGGGGCTCGGGCCAGGGCAGTTGCTTCGCCGTACGGCTTCCGCGCCACGTTCGCGCGGAACCGGCGCAACGGCAAAGGAGAGGCCATGACAGCCGAACGGACCCAGGATCCCCAGCACCCTCAGGACACGCTGGCGATCGACCCGAAGCAGTCCATGATCCGGGCGGTGGCCTGGGTCCTGGGCGTGCTGTTCCTCCAGTTCGCCTTCATCTTCAGCTACGTCGCCGCCTTCCACGATCCGAAGCCGCATGAGCTCAAGGTGCAGGTGGTGGCACCACAGGCCGCCGAGGCCCAGGGTCAGCAGCTGGTGGACCAGCTCAACAAGCTCGCCGACGACCCGCTGGACGCCTCCCTTGCCGACTCGGAGGCCGACGCCCGCAAGGACGTCCGCAACGGCGACGAGGTGGCGGCCCTGGTGCTGCGCCCCGAGCAGAGCAGCGACCTGCTGCTCATCGCCTCCGGAGGAGGCGTCTCGATCGAGGAGGCCGCCAGCGCGGTGCTCACCAAGGTCGTGGCCGAGCAGCAGCGGACCGTGGAGAAGGACGACCTGGTCCCGCTGCAGAGCGGCGACGCCCGCGGGCTCACCGGCTTCTACCTCGTGGTCGGCTGGGCGGTCGGCGCGTACCTGTTCCCGACCGTGGTGGCCCTCGCGCGCGGTGACCGACCCCGGTCGCTGCGCACCGCGGCTCTCCGGCTGGCGGCACTGGTCCCGTACGCCCTGGCGTCGGGCTTCGGCGGCGCCCTGATCGTCGGTCCGTTGCTGGACGCCCAGACCGGGCATCTCTGGCAACTCGGCCTGCTCGGAACCGCCGTGTCGTTCTCGATCGCCGCGGTGGCGATCGGACTCGAGGCGCTCTTCGGCGTGATCGGGATCGGAGTGACGCTGCTGCTGATCGTCATCATCGGCAACCCGAGCGCGGGCGGGGCCTTCCAGGCCGGGGTGATGCCCACCTTCTGGCGAGTCGTCGGAGACTGGATCCCCACCGGTGCCGGGGTGGACGGGGTGCGCCAGATCGTCTACTTCGACTCCGACGCGATGACCCGCCCGCTGCTGGTGCTAGGGGCGTACGCCGTGGTCGGCATCGTGCTCACCCTGCTCATCGCCGGTCGTGGACGGCGTCCGGAGCTGCTGATGAGCGCCTGACCTTCGGCGGATCCGGACCACCGAGACCGGTCGTGTCTCTCGTCCCTGAATAGGCTTCCGCGTCGCTCGCGCGCGGCTAGGGTGAGCCGTTCTGACCAGATGCAGGCGGAAGGCGATCCATGGGACTCATTCAGGCAGCGACCGGCGCACTCGGGGGAACCCTGGCTGACCAGTGGAAGGACTTCTACACGGTCCCCGCTGGCCTGGCCCCCACCGCCGCGCTCTTCGCGGCCGCGGCCAGCGGGACCAACGCCGGACGCGGCTCGAACACCAAGGGCTCCGACGGCGTCATCACCAACGGCAGCAAGATCATCGTGCCCGAGGGCTACGGCCTGGTCCTGATGCAGGACGGCGCCATCACCGGCTTCGCCGCCGAGCCCGGGGCCTACGAGTGGAACTCTGAGGCCCAGGACTCCCAGTCGATCTTCGCCGGCGACGGCCTGGGTCCGCTGGTCACCACCTCGTGGGAGCGCTTCAAGTTCGGTGGCCGCCCCAGCTCCCAGCAGCGCGCCTACTTCGTCGCGCTCAAGGAGCTGCCGAACAACCGGTTCGGCACCCAGTCGGAGATCTACTGGGACGACGCCTACATGAACGCCCAGGTCGGCGCGGTCACCCGCGGCACCTACACGATGCGCATCACCGACCCGATCCTCTTCATCAAGGCGTTCGTGCCGGCGACCTACCTGGAGCCCGGCCGGGTCTTCGACTTCACCGACGTGGAGAACGACGCCGCCTCCCAGCTCTTCAACGAGGTCGTCGGCTCCTTGGCGCCGGCATTCTCGATGTACACGAACGACCCGTCGAAGGGCAACCGGATCACCAAGATCCAGCAGGACTCCATCGGGTTCGCCCAGAGCCTGTCGGCCGCCGTCGAGGGGAACTACGGGTGGAGCACCGGCCGTGGGCTGGAGATCGTCTCGGTCGCGATCGTCTCCATCGAGTACGACGAGTCCACCCGTGAGCTGCTGCGCAACGTGCAGCGTGCCGACGCCCTCTCCGGTGCCCGTGGCAACTCCAACCTGCAGGCGTCCGTCGCCGCCGGCTTCGAGTCGGCCGGCGAGAACGCCGGCCCCGGCGGCCTGATCGGGATGGGCATGGCGGCCAGCGGCGCCGGTATCGGCGGCCTGCAGCAGCCGGTGCCCGGCGTGGGCGCCCAGTCCACGCCTGCCCAGCCCGCCCCGGCGGCTCCCGCGGCCCAGCCCGCAGCCTCCGCCGAGGACCCGATGGCGACGCTGACCAAGGCCAAGCAGATGCTCGACGCCGGCCTGATCACCCAGGCTGACTACGACGCCGCGAAGGCGAAGGCACTCGGCCTGTGAGCACCGAGGCGTCCGTGGGTGTGGACCCGGAGGAGCCGGTGGTCCCTGCCGACCCGGTGATCGAGACCGCCAACGAGCAGCTGGAGGACGGCGTCAACCGCTGCCCGGCGTGCGGGTCCACCGAGATCCAGCTGCGGGTCTCGACGTCGATGCTGATCTGCCTGTTCTGCCGTCACGAGTGGGCGGAGGAGAAGATCGAGCCGATGGTCTCCGCGGAGCAGGCGCTGCGCGACCTCGCCGGCACGACGGTGGCCTCGGGCGCCTCCGACATCACCGCGGACGCCGACATGCTCACCATGAAGTGCTCCGGCTGTGGGGCCGAGGTGGTCGTGAACACCGCCGAGGCCACGTCGTCGCGTTGTCACTGGTGCCGGCACGTGCTCAGCGTCAACGAGCAGCTGCCCAACGGTGCCGTGCCGGACGCCGTACTGCCGTTCAGCATCACTCGCGACCAGGCGGTGGAGCGCATCAAGGAGTTCGCCGGCAAGCGGAAGCTGTTCGCGCTCCGCCGGTTCACCCGGGAGTTCACGCCCGAGAACGTGGTCGGCGTCTACCTGCCCTACATGGTCGTCGACAGCAACGCCAGCGGCGACGTGCACGGTGTCGGGGAGGTGCAGACCCGGCGGTACACCCGCGGCACCGGTGACAACAAGAAGACCGTCTACGACGCGGACGTCTACCAGATCGACCGGCGCGTCGACTTCACCGCCGACGACCTGACCCTGGAGTCCTCGAGCGAGCGCGCCAACATGAGCGCGTTCGTCAACACCAACAACGTGATCAACACGATCCTGCCGTTCGACACCAAGAACGCGGTGCAGTGGAACGCCAGCTACCTGGTCGGCTACACCTCCGAGCGCCGAGACACCGACGTGTCGGCGCTGGTGCCCGTGCTGGAGCAACAGCTGCTCTCGATCACCCGGTCGCAGGTGCGCGACTCGGTGAGCAGGTACGACCGTGGGGTGCGCTGGGAGACGGAGAACGTCGTGGTGCACGGGACGAGGTGGCTCTCGATGTACCTCCCGGTGTGGCTCTACTCCTACTACCACGAGGCAGGGGAACGCTCGATGGTCCACTACATCGCCGTCAACGGACGCACCGGCGAGACCATGGGCAGTGTTCCGGTCTCGCACTGGCGGCTCACCCTGGCGGCCCTGACCACCGGCACGGTGCTCGAGTCCGTCGCCGTCGCGATCGTGGCGGGCTCGTGAACGCCCTCGCCCTGGAGCTGGCGTACCCCGCCATCAGGACCCTGGAGACCTCCACCCAGTCCGGAGGGTTGATGGCGCTGCTGCTCCTCGGACCCGCCGGGGCCGTCGGCGTCTACTGGGGGCTCTTCCGCTACTACCGCAACACCGACAAGTCGCACAGCTTCGAGAGGGAGACCCTCATCGAGGCGCAGCCCGTGACCGGGGACGAACGCAAGGTCGACACGGTGCGCGGGACAACCCGGACCAAGATCCCGGGCGACAACGTCTCCGACCACCGAGAGCGCGTGCAGCGCTCAGGCTGACCCCCCGGCCGTTGCGCTAGCGTGTCGGCTCCCAACCGCCCTGGACCCGGAGGTCCCATGAAGAAGTCCGCCAGCTTCGTCGCAGCCCTGCTCGCCCTCGCCACGGTGTCGCTCGGGCCGTCCGCCCACGCGGCGACCGGCAGCATCAAGGACAAGGCAGGCGACGCGCCGGCGAGGTTCGACGTGACCCGGCTCAAGGTCTCCCACACCTCGACCGAGGTGGTCATCACCGTCAAGGTCAGGTCGCTGGGCAAGCGGGACACCCAGTTCTTCGCCTACGACGTCTATGGCGCGACGACGTCGTTCGCCGGCACCAGCCACCGCGCGGCCAAGGGCGGCGTCAAGGACCAGTGGTACGAGCGCCAGAGCAACGGCATGGTGGTGCCGGCGGCCTGTGCTCCGGCGACCACGTGGAACCTCAAGCGCGGAACCATCCGTACGACGATCTCCCGGGCGTGCGTGCCCGACGCGGGGACGCTCAAGGTCAAGGCGTCCCTGGGCTCCGGCAAGGCGAGCTCGTCCAAGCAGGCCGACCTGACCAAGAAGCTCTCGGTCACCCAGGACTGATCCGCGCCGCGCGGTCCCCAGGCTCGCGGAGCGCCGGATGGCGGGGGAGTGCAGGTAGCCTGCGAGCGTGGGCGCGGTGTCAGCGATGGACGACTTCCAGCGGCGACACCGAGTGGTGGGTTTCCCGCTCGCTGTCGTCTACAAGTACTTCGACGACCAGTGCCCCTACCTGGCCGCCGCGCTGACCTACTACGCCTTCGTCGCGATCTTCCCCCTCATGCTGCTGGGCTCCTCGATCCTGGGCCTGGTGCTGCGGGGGGAGCCGCAGTGGCAGGAGGCGATCCTGGACTCGGCGCTGGCGCAGTTCCCGATCATCGGCGACGAGCTGGGCCGGCCGGAAGGGCTGCAGGGTTCCTTCACCGGGGTCGCGATCGGCGGGCTCACAGCCCTCTACGGCAGCCTCGGTCTGGGGCAGGCGCTCCAGAACGCCCAGCACGTGGTGTGGGGAGTGCCCCGCAACAGCCGGCCGAACCCGATCTACGCCCGGGTCAAGACGCTGTTGCTGCTCCTCACCGCCGGGCTCTCCCTGGTCACCGTGTCGGTCCTGGCGACGGTGGCCAGCACGACCGACGTCCTGAGCGAGACGCTCCACAGCTGGATCAGGCTCTCACTGCCGTTCGTCACGATCGTGGTGGTGGGCGCCTTCCTCACCGTGCTGTTCCGGTTCGCGGCCACCGGCCAGCACTCCTACACGCGCGCCGCTCCCGGAGGCTTCGCCCTGGCGATCATGTGGCAGGGGCTGCAGATCGTGGGGGCCCGGTACGTGGAGCACGTGCTGGTCGACGCCAGCTCCATGGCCAAGACCTTCGGCCTGGTCCTGGGGCTCGTGGGCTTCCTGTGGATCGGGGCGGTGATGGCCGTGCTGGCGATGGAGATCAACGTCGTGCTCGCCCGGCGGCTGTGGCCACGCGCCCTGCTCACGCCCTTCACCGACAACGTGCAGCTCACCGACGCCGACCGCCGCGCCTACGCCTCCTACGCCAGGATGCAGCGTCACAAGGGCTTCGAGCACGTGGCCGTCTGGTGGGAGGAGCGCTCCCAACCCGACGAGGCATCGACTTCCGTGCCGGACGAGGACGAAGCGTCCTCGCGGTGACGCCTCAGCGCCGCGTGCGCCCGGGCTCCAGCTGCTCGAGCAGCTGGTCGAGCAGTCGGCGCAGAGCGTGGCCGTCGGCCTCGCTCATCCCCATCCCGGCCACCAGTCGGGTCGGCACGTCGGCCACCCGGTCCCGCAGCGCCCGGCCCGCAGCGGTCACCGAGACCAGCACCCGACGCTCGTCGACCACGTCGCGGGTCCGGGTCACCAACCCCATCGACTCCATCCGCTTGAGCAGGGGAGTGAGAGTGCCGGAGTCGAGGTGGAGTCGCGTCCCCAGGTCTCCCACGGTCAGCGGGCCGTCGGCGTCCCAGAGGCCGAGCAGGCAGAGGTACTGCGGGTAGGTCAGCCCCACCTCGGCCAGCAGCTCGGTGTAGCGCCGGGTCACCGCTCGCGACGCGGCGTACAGGGGGAGGCAGAGCTGGCGGTCCAGCTCCAGCTGGGGATAGTCGGTGTCCACAGCCCGAGAATACCTCTTGCCCTAATCAATTGCACACAATACAGTTCCTGGCATGAAGACTCTCTACACTGCCAGCGCCGTCGCCACCGGAGACGGCCGCAACGGTCACATCGAGTCCACCGATGGCATCCTCGTCGCCGACGTGCGCACCCCCAAGGAGATGGGCGGAGCGGGCGGCGCCACCAACCCCGAGCAGCTCTTCGCCGCCGGCTATGCCGCCTGCTTCCACTCCGCGCTGCGGCTGGTCGCCCAGCAGGCGGGCGCCGACGTGGCCGAGTCCGAGGTCGTCGCCGACGTCTCCATCGGTGACAACGGCAACGGCGGCTTCCAGCTCGCCGTCGGGCTCGAGGTGACGCTGCCCTCGGTTCCCCGCGAGGAAGCCGAGAAGCTGGTCGAGCAGGCCCACCAGGTCTGCCCCTACTCCAACGCCACCCGGGGCAACATCGAGGTCACCCTCACCGTCGCCTGATCCCCGGAGCCGGTGAGATCGGCGACACACAACTGTTCGTCCGGCGTCCGGTCGGAAACATCCCCGTGACCGTTCATGGTGCACGGCGGTAACCGTGGACTCCTAGCCTCCCCGAACACACGCTGCTCCGCAGCGGGCGATCTCGGAGGTTCCATTGACACAGACACGGCGTGGATTCCTGCGCAACGTCGGCATTGCCGGCGGCGCAGGCGTCATGTTCAACACCATGGGAGCCCTCGGGCTCAGCCCCGCGGCGAGCGCGGAGACGCCGCCGTTCACCCCTCTGGACAGGAGCGGGCTGCAGCGGCACGGCAGGAAGAAGGTCATCGTCATGGGCGGCGGGATCGCCGGCCTGACCACCGCCTACGAGCTGCTCAAGGGTGGCTACTCGGTCACGGTCCTGGAGGGCCGCAACCGGCCCGGCGGCCGCAACTGGACGGTGCGCGGGGGTGACACCCACACCGATCTCAACGGCCGCACCCAGCGGGCCCGGTTCTCCCGCGACCAGTACATGAACGCTGGGCCCGGCCGGATCCCGCAGATGCACGTCACCATCGACTACTGCCGGGAGCTGGGCGTCCCGATCGAGGTGTTCACCAACCAGAACGCCGACGCCTTCCTCTACCGGGAGAACGTGCCGGGCGCGCTCAACGGCGTGCCGGTGCGGCAGCGGGCGGTGAAGGCGGACGCCTACGGCTACACGGCCGAGCTGCTGGCCAAGGCCACCGACCAGGGAGCCCTGGACGCCGAGCTGACGCCGGAGGACAAGGAGGCGCTGATCTCCTACCTGCGCAGCTTCGGCGCGATCAACTCCGCGAACGAGTACGTCGGCGGGGGGCGACGTGGCTACGACCCGCAGCCGGGGGCGCACCTGGAGGCGGGAACGCCGCTGCCGCAGTACGACATCTCCGACCTGTTCCGCTCCACGCTGGGGAACTACTTCTCCTTCGAGATGGGCTTCGACCAGGCGATGATGATGTTCCAGCCGGTGGGCGGCATGGACCGCATCGCCTACGCCCTCGCCGCCGCGGTCGGTATCCGGAACGTCCGCTACAACGCCGAGATCGTGGAGTACCGCAACACCACCGACGGGGTCGAGGTGCTCTACCGCGGCCCGGAGGGCACCCGGAAGGTCAGCGGCGACTTCGCGGTCAACACCATGCCGCCGCACATCGCCGCGCGCATCCCCAGCAACCTGCCGGCCGAGGTGGTCACCGCGCTGGGCTCGGTGAGCAAGACGAACGCCGGGAAGATCGGCATCGAGTACGAGCGTCGCTGGTGGGAGGAGGACTTCCGCATCTACGGCGGCATCACCAACGCCAACACCAACGTCGGCAACGTCTGGCACCCCTCCTACGGCTACAACGGGCGCCGCGGCACGATGATCGGCTACTACAACACCGGTGCCAACGCGAACTTCTACGGCGCTCTCACCCCCGAGCAGCGCTTCCGGGAGGCGGTGACCCAGGGCAAGAAGATCTTCGGCGACGTGTACGGCGAGAAGGTGCACAGCCACTTCAGCCAGGACTGGGCGTCGGCGAAGTTCTCCGAAGCGGCGTGGGTCGGCTGGCCCTCCGCGGTCGGGGGACAGACCGGGGCCGGCTACCAGAGCCTGCTCGGGCCCACCGCGAACATCTACTTCGCCGGCGACCACCTCAGCCACGCCATCGCGTGGCAGCACGGGGCGATGACGTCGGCACGAGCAACCGTCGCGCAGATCCACGAGAGGGTGATGGCCTGATGAGCGAGATGACCAGGACGAGCAGGACGAGCAGGACGACCCGGGCCCGGCACCGGACGAGGACCGCGGTGGTGGTCGTGGTGACGGCTGCGGTGGTGGCCCCGGCCGCCGCTGTCGCCGGTGGCACGATGCTGGGTGAGCCGCGGCCCGGCACCACGGTGTCGGTGCTGCCAGCCGGGCAGGACAACCCCTCCATCGCCGAGGGGGTCGCCATCGGCAAGGACACGGCGATCTACAAGACCAGCGGGCTGGGACCGGGAGCGCTGAACACCGCAGCGCCGGCCGGCACGGAGCAGCGCTACGTCGACCCGGTCGACCTCGTCGGCGGCGCCCTGCCGCCGGGCGTGACGATCACCGAGGCCCAGGGCCTCAACGTGCTGCGCCGGATCGGGGAGAACCTGGCCCGGGTCGGCCTGAGCTACGACGACGTGATCACGATGCGGGTCTTCCTCCAGAACCCGGCGGGGGAGGAGAAGATGGACTTCGCCGGCTGGAACCGTGCCTACCGGCAGTTCTTCGCCAACACCAGCCTGTCGAACGGCCAGCCGGTCCCCGTGCCGCTGGGCACGGCGCTGCCCGCGCCCCCGATGGTGGCCAACCCGGCCCGGCCGTCGCGCTTCGCCCTGGAGATCGAGAACCTGCCGGTCAACGGCTGGCTGGTCGAGGTGGAGGTCGACGCCGCCTTCCCGGAGAAGAAGAAGAAGAAGTGGGGGTGGCACTGATGCCGAACCTGGGAGCCACCGAGCTCACCATCCTGTTCGCGGTATTCCTGCTGATGTTCGGGGCCCGCAAGCTCCCCGACCTGGCGCGCGGCACGGGTCAGGCGCTGCGGATCTTCCGCGACGAGACCAGGAGTCGCGACACGGACGAGCTGGCACCGCCGCCGCCCGTCCCGACCTCGGTGCCTGAGGAGGTCCGCTCCTCCTGAGCGGGAGCGACGAAGAGGGCCCCGACCACATCTGTGGTCGGGGCCCTCTCGCGTGCTGTGGTGCGGTGGTGCGGTGTCGATCAGCTCACGTCGGTGCCCACGGCGAGGCCTTCGATCCGGATGGGCTTGCGCTTGCCCACCACGATCTTGACGTTGCCGGTACGCGCCTTCTTGAACGTGATCGTGCGCAGCTCGTTGAAGGCGTTGGCACCCTTCAGGTTGAAGGTGCGCACCTTCTTGCCGCCCAGGAACACCTTGACGGTGCCGGCCTTGGGGGTCGGCGCGACGACCAGCGAGATGCTGGTCGCGTTGCGGACCCGGGTCACCAGCTTGGCGTTCTTGTCGTTGGAGACCAGGAAGCCACCACCGAAGGCGTGCTTGTTCTTCACACGCTTCCACGTGCCCTTGCGGGTCAGCTGCGCGTCGTTCAGCGGCACGGTGAAGGACCGCGTCGCCGGGGTGGCGTCCGCAGAGCCGTCGGGACCGACGGCGGCCACGGTGACCTGGTGCGTGCCGCTGCTGAAGCGCTTGGTCAGGTCACCGGCCGCGCAGTCGACGGGGTCACCGTCGACCGTGCAGACGAAGGTGGAGCCGGCCACGTCCGAGGAGTACTCGAGCGTCTGCTTGCGGTCCATGACGATCGAGCCCTCGGAGGGGCCGCTGGTGATCGTCGTCTCCGGGGCCTTCGACGTCCCGGGGGTGCCGGGGGTCTGGGCCGCCGGAGTCACCGTGATGGTGAGCTCCTCGGTGACCGTGTCACGTCCGTCGGAGACGGAGACGCTGACGGGGTAGCTGCCCGGCGCCGCGGTCACGGTCCCGGTCAGCCGCCAGGTGGCGGTGCCCGGTCGGGTGTTGACGTCGGAGACGGCAACCCGGTCGAGCGAGACGCCCGAGGGCAGGCCCGACGCCGTGGCGGTGAGCTCCTCACCGGCACCGCCTCGGGTCGCAGCCGACAACTCGACCGCGGGGACCGAGTCGCCCGTACGGACGCTGACCGCGTCCTGGGTGGGACCGGTGACCGTGAGCGAGGCGTTGATCTCGAAGTCGGCGTCGTTGACGTCGAAGAAGTAGTTGTCCACCGCCTCGATCTTGATCCGGGCCTTGGTCGTGGGGACGTTCGGCCAGGTGATGCGGTGGCTACCGTCGTTCAGGGTGCTCTCGGCCAGGACGTGGTCGAAGGTCTGGCCACCGTCGGTGGACAGGGTGATCCGCACGTTCTCGGCGAGCGCCGGGGTGTTGGTGCCGGCGACGGCCCACGTCAGGTTCTCGCCACGGCCGGACACGGCCGCCGCGCCTGCGGTGTTCTTGGAGCTGACCAGGAACGGACCCGCAGCCTTGTCGAGGGTGAGCTTGACGTCGTCGTAGGCGTAGCCGCCACCCGCGGGGTTGAGGTCGCGAGCGGTGAACCGGAAGTTCAGCGACGGCTCGGTGTTGCCGGCCTGGCTGGCCCCGACGTAGTCGGCGGTGGGCAGCCACTCCGCGAAGCACTCCACGACCGGGACGGACACGTTGGTCGCCCCGCCGGTGGCCGGCTTCGCCGGCATCGCCGGGCAGGTGGCCGCGTTGGCGTTGGTGTTGTTGGACAGGATCTGGCCCATGTCCGGGAAGACCCGGGTCGGGTCGGACGTGGCGATGTTCTCACCGGGCGAGTTGATCTGCAGCGTCCCGGCCGGGGTGACCGGCGCGTGGGTGCCGAAGATCCGGAAGAGCGGACCGTTGGTCTTGACCTGGTTGCCCAGGGCGGTGCCGGTGGAGCCGCCGCGGTCGTTCTGCTCCCAGATGTGGATCAGTGCGTCCCCGTCGGGGTCGGTCGCCGAGCCGGTGAGGGCGAACGGCGTCCGCAGCGGGATGGTCTTGTCGGCCGGGGCCGTGGCGATGGGCGTGCGGTTGCCGCTCGGGGTGACGGTCTGGCCGCCGTTCTCGACCGGGCCGCCCTGCGCGGTCTCACCGACGAAGCCGGTGACGTCGCCCGAGACCGGCGTGAGGACCAGCGACTCGACGTCGACGTCGTTGACGGCTCCGCCGTTGAAGGTCACCTGGAAGCCGGTGTCGTTGATCGCGCCGCTGCCGCCGAACGCGGCCACGGTGACGGTGTCGGTGCCGACGATGGCCTCGAGGGCCGCGTCGATCGCCGCGGTGGTGTACTCGGTGCCACGCACGATCGGAGCGGTGGTCTGGCCATCGAAGGAGAGGGTGAACGACTCGCCGTCGGTGTCGAAGCCGCGGAGCGAGACGGTCTGCACCTCGTCCTCGTCGGGGCGGACGGCGAGCACCGTGTTGGTGATGTCGGTGATGCTGCGCTGCGAGAAGTACGGGTCGCTGTGCGGCTGCAGGTTGTCCTGCTGGCAGATGCCGGCGTAGGCCATGATCGAGCTGCCGGAGCCGGGCTCCCACGGCGATCCGCCGATGTTGCTGCCGCAGTTGTACTCGGTGCCGTTGAAGGTGTGCGGGCCGCCGAACTGGTGGCCGATCTCGTGGGCGACGTAGTCGATCGCGAAGAAGTCACCCTCCGGCTGGGGGAGGCCGGTGCAGCCTCGCGCCTTGCCGGTGCCGCCGATGACGCCCAGGCCGGCGACGCCGCCGCCGGGGGTGCCCAGCGCGATGTGGCCGACGTCGTAGTTGCCGGCGCCGACGACCTGGCCCAGCACGATCCGGTTGCGGTTCAGCAGCGCGCCGGTGCAGCTGGCCAGCTGCGTGGTGGTGAAGCAGGGTGCGTCACCGCACGGGCCGCCGGCCTCGGTGGCCTTGGCGGCGGTGTCGAAGTTGAGCTTGTCGGTGTCGTTGATGAGGAGCATCCGGATGGCCAGGTCGTCGTTGTAGAGCTGGTTGACCCGGTTCATCAGCGTGACCTTCTCGGCCAGCACGTTCTCGGTGCCGAAGTACGCGGCGTACGACGGGTCGGTCACCAGTGCCAGGCGGTAGGTGCGCAGCGAGACCTCGTCGCCCGCGGGCTCGCCGGCGCGCTCCTCGTCGAGCTGCTCGACCACGTCCTCGTCGAGCTCGGGCTCGACCAGACCCTTCTCCGGCACGGGAAGGCTGCTGCCCAGGTAGGAGAGGTAGAGGCTGTCGTCGCCGTTCCAGGCGGGATCGACGTACCAGGCAGCCTCGTCGGCGGCACCGCGGACGGCAGCGTGGAAGCCGTTGGGAGTGACGTCGAACCGGATGGTGGCGGTGGGGTCCTCGACGCCGCGACCGGCGTAGGTGCGGAGCTCGGGGTGCTCGGCCGCGAGCTCGGCCTCCATGACCGGGGACTCCTTGACGGCGAAGGCGACGAGGTCGCCGTCCGGCGAGGGGACCCAGACCGTCTCGGCGGCCGCGGTGCTCTGCTCGAGCGGCGCGTCGCGGAGCTCGCCACGCAGCGCGCTGCCGTCGAGGGTGAAGGCCGCGTAGTCGGAGGGGTTGACGCGCGGAGCGTCGCCCTCACGGTTGGCGCCCGGCTTGGCGGTCGAGGACGACCAGTAGTCGCCCGGCTCGGGGCTGGCCGTGGCGGCAGGGGAGGTGAACAGCACGAGGCCGCCCACTCCGAGCGCCGCCGCGATGGAGGAGCAGATCAACCCCTTGACGAGGGGGCGTCTGCGGGACGCATGGGTCATGTGTGACTCCGGGGAAAGAAGTTGTGTGGTCTTAGTGAGTGAAACACGCCATTTTTCGGGTAGGTAACGGAGTTCACATGGTGGGCGTGCGTCTCGCGATGCCCGGGACGATGAATTTGTCAATCTTGACTCGTTCCAGAGAAGAGACCATGCTGCTCCCCATGGCCGCACCCGACTTCCCCACCGCCCTGCGCGAGGCGTCGCTGCGGGTCACCCAGCCGCGGCTGGCGGTGCTGAACGCCGTGCACGAGCACCCGCACGCCGACACCGAGGCGCTGATCGGCCACGTCCGGGCCCGCCTCGGGACCGTCTCGCACCAAGCCGTGTACGACGTGCTGCGTGCGCTCACCGAGGCCGGGCTGCTGCGCCGGATCCAGCCGGCCGGTGCCACGGCCCGCTACGAGGCCCGTGTGGGGGACAACCACCACCACGTGGTCTGCCGCTCCTGCGGCGCCATCGCCGACGTGGACTGCGCGGTCGGCCATGCCCCTTGTCTGACCGCCTCCGACGACCACGGCTTCGTGGTCGACGAGGCGGAGGTCGTGTACTGGGGCACCTGCCCCGAGTGCGCGGCTGTCCGCACCGCCTGACCCTCCACCCGCAATCCCCAGCAACCAGTAAGTCCGGAAGGAAGCCCTGATGACCGACAACCAGGACAACGACACCCCCACCAGCCCTCAGGGGGTTGATCGCAAGGCCGAGGCCGGCTGCCCGGTCATGCACGACTCGGCGACCGCCCAGGGCAGCGAGAGCGAGAACCCGGCGATCGACTCGCCGACCCCCAAGACCGGTGGCCGGCCGCACAGCCTCCAGGACTGGTGGCCCAACATGCTGGACCTCTCGGTCCTGCACGCGCACTCCGCCAAGGGCAACCCGCTGGGCGAGGACTTCGACTACAAGCGCGAGTTCGAGAAGCTCGACGTCGAGGCCCTCAAGGCTGACCTGGTCGAGCTCATGCACTCCTCGCAGGACTGGTGGCCCGCCGACTTCGGCCACTACGGCGGGCTGTTCATCCGGATGAGCTGGCACGCCGCTGGCACGTACCGCATCTACGACGGCCGCGGCGGCGCCGGTGACGGCGGGCAGCGCTTCGCTCCGCTCAACAGCTGGCCCGACAACGCCAACCTCGACAAGGCCCGCCGCCTGCTGTGGCCGGTGAAGCAGAAGTACGGACAGAAGATCTCCTGGGCCGACCTGCTCGTCCTGGCCGGCACCGTGGCCATGGAGGACATGGGCTTCGAGCACTTCGGGTTCGCCTTCGGTCGCGAGGACGTCTGGGAGCCCGAGGAGATCTTCTGGGGCCCGGAGGACACCTGGCTCGGTGACGAGCGCTACTCCGGCGACCGGGAGCTCGACGAGGCCCTCGGCGCGGTCCAGATGGGTCTGATCTACGTCAACCCCGAGGGCCCGAACGGCAACCCGGACCCGCTGGCCTCGGCCCGCGACATCCGTGCCACCTTCGCCCGGATGGCGATGAACGACGAGGAGACCGTCGCGCTGATCGCCGGCGGCCACACCTTCGGCAAGACCCACGGTGCCGGGGACGCCGACCTGGTCGGCCCCGAGCCCGAGGCTGCTCCGCTCGAGCAGCAGGGCCTGGGCTGGAAGAGCGAGTTCGGCTCGGGCAAGGGCGGCGACACCATCACCTCCGGCCTCGAGGTCACCTGGACCTACCACCCCACCCGCTGGGACAACGAGTTCTTCCACATCCTCTACGCCTACGACTGGGAGCTGTTCAAGTCCCCGGCCGGCGCGAACCAGTGGCGCCCGAAGAACGGTGCGGGCAACGACATGGTGCCCGGCGCCCACGAGGGCGACCCCCGTCGCGAGCCGCGGATGCTCACCTCCGACCTCGCCCTGCGCTTCGACCCGGAGTACGACAAGATCTCGCGTCGCTTCAAGGAGAACCCCGAGGAGTTCCGCCTGGCCTTCGCCAAGGCCTGGTACAAGCTGCTGCACCGCGACATGGGTCCGGTCTCGCGCTTCCTGGGCCCCTGGGTCCCCGAGGCCCAGCTGTGGCAGGACCCGGTGCCGGCCGTCGAGGGTGCGCTCGTCAGCGACGCCGACGTCGCCGCGCTCAAGGCCAAGGTCCTGGACTCCGGTCTCACCGTCTCCGAGCTCGTCTCCACCGCGTGGGCCTCGGCGGCGAGCTTCCGCTCCACCGACAAGCGGGGCGGCGCCAACGGCGCTCGCATCCGCCTCGAGCCGCAGCGCAGCTGGGCGGCCAACCAGCCCGAGCAGCTCGCGAGCGTGCTGGACAAGCTCGAGGGCATCCAGGCGGAGTTCAACGCCGCCGGTGGCGCGCAGATCTCCCTGGCGGACCTGATCGTGCTGGCCGGCTCGGCCGCGGTCGAGAAGGCCGCCCGCGACGCGGGTGTCGAGGTGACGGTGCCGTTCCACGCCGGTCGCACCGACGCCACGCAGGAGGAGACCGACACCGAGTCCTTCAAGGTGCTCGAGCCTCGTGCCGACGGCTTCCGCAACTACCTGCGCCCCGGGGTGAAGCTCCAGCCCGAGATGCTGCTGGTGGACCGCGCGTACATGCTCGACCTGACCGCGCCCGAGATGACGGTGCTGCTCGGTGGCATGAGGGTGCTCGGCAACAACGTCGGCGGCACCCAGCACGGTGTGCTCACCGACCGGCCGGGTGTGCTGACCGGCGACTTCTTCGCCAACCTGCTTGCCCCCGGCACCCAGTGGAAGGCGTCGCAGGCGGAGGAGGGCGTCTACGAGATCCGCGACGTCACCACCGGCGACGTGAAGTGGACCGCGACCCCGGTCGACCTGATCTTCGGCTCGAACTCGCAGCTGCGCGCCCTCTCCGAGGTCTACGCCAGCGACGATGCCCGGGAGAAGCTCGTGTCTGACTTCGTCGCCGCCTGGACCAAGGTGATGGAGCTCGACCGGTTCGACCTGGCCTGACCCCAGGCGCTCCACGACGAGCCCGGCACCCGCATGAGCGGGGGCCGGGCTCGTTCGCGTTCGGGCGCACCGCCGTGTGCACCTGTGCGCGGGAGCCGTTGCGGTCCGCGTCGCTGGCCGATACAACTGGAGGGTTGCGCCTCGCGCGTGACATGGATCTTGGGAGGGTCACCATGTCGATCGTCAGCGCACGCCGTATCGCCGGCGCAGTCACCACCGTGTGGAGCATCTGGGCGTTGTTCGTGCCCACTCCGCAGGTGAGCGTCGCCCCCCCGGGGCCGCCGCAGCCCTCGAACTCGGTGCTCACCGAGCCGGCCGGCTACCTCGAGACCGAGCACTTCATCTCGGGAAAGGCCAACGCCTACGCTCCGGCCGGCACCTGGGCCGCCGACGGCAGGTGGCGCAAGGAGGTGGTGGAGCGCGGCCTCCCCTACAAGACCCGCCTCATCGTGAACCGCCCCGCAGACCCGAGGAAGTTCAACGGGACCGTGTGGGTGGAGTGGCTCAACGTCAGCACGGGCGCGGACGTCGCGCCCAGCTTCGCCCAGGCCCGCGACCGGATCCTGGACAGTGGCGCCGCCTGGGTCGGCGTCTCCGCGCAACGGGCGGGGGTGGAGGCGGCCAAGAGGCTCAACCCGGAGCGCTACGGCGCCCTCGACATCGCCCGCGACGCCCTCAGCTACGACATCTACTCCCAGGCCGGCAAGGCGGTGCGCACCCGCCCCCAGCTGCTGGGCGGGCTTCGCCCCCGGCGGGTGATCGCCACGGGGGAGTCCCAGTCGGCGTTCCGGATGACGACCTACGTCAACGCCTTCGCCCCGACCACCGGGGTCTACGACGGCTACCTGATCCACTCCCGCTTCGCCAGGGCCGCGCCGCTGGCTGCCGACGGCCTCATGTCCGACCTGGCCCCGCGCATCCGCCAGGACATCGATGTCCCCGTCTTCCAACTGCAGACCGAGAGCGACCTGGGCGGCTGGGAGGCCGTGCGCCAGCCCGATCGCGGCAATGTGCACACCTGGGAGGTGGCGGGAGCCGCGCACGCCGACGTCTACACCGTCGAGGCCACCTTCGGGTGGGAGACCAACTCGACGGCGGTGGCCGAGCTGCTCGGCTGTGCCCGACCGGTCAACGACTTCCCGTTCCACTACGCCGCCAACGCCGCGTACGCCGCACTGGAGCGGTGGGTGCGTCGAGGCATCCGTCCCGCCTCGGCGCCGCCGCTGGAGATCGTCGACGACTGGATCCAGCGGGACGCCGACGGCAACGCCAAGGGCGGGCTGCGGCTTCCCGACATCGACGTGCCCGTGGCCACCCACAGCGGGCAGGGCAACACCGGGCTGACCGGTGGCTTCCTATGCGTCCTGTTCGGCACCACCGTCCCCTTCACCGACGCCCGGCTGGCCGAGCTCTACCCCACGCACGAGGCCTACGTCGCGGCGTACACGGCGAAGGCCGATGCCGCGCTCAAGGCCGGGTTCATGACGCGGGCCGACCGCGACGCGGCGGTGGCGGCCGCCCAGGCGGCGGACGTCCCCTGAGCGGTAGCCGGCTACATCGGTTCTGACCGAACGCCCTGTTCGGTGCGGCATGATGCCCCTGTGACCCAGCTCCCACCCCTGCTCCTGCTGCACGGCGTCATGATGTCCGGCTCAGCCTGGTCGCGGGTGACTCCGCTGCTCGCGCCGCGGTACGACGTACACGCACCGACAGCGGCCGGGCACGCCGGTGGCCCCGCCCTGACCGGGCGCGCGACGGTGGCGGAGCTGACGGACCACACCGAGCGGTTCCTCGACGACCTCGGTCTGGACGCCGTGCACGTGGCCGGCAACAGCCTCGGCGGCTGGATGGCGATCGAGCTCGCCCGGCGAGGCCGCGCACTGACTGTCTGTGCCCTCTCGCCGGCGGGGTTCTGGACCCCGGGAGCCCCGGACCAGACCAAGCGGGCCGGCAAGCTGCGCCGGGTCAGGCAGCTGACCCGGATCAGCGCGCCCGTGCAGCCCCTGGCGTTGAGGTCGGCCACCGTGCGCCGGCTGAGCATGCGCGACATCGCCAGCCACGGCGACCGGCTGACCCCGGCGGAGGCAAGGAAGTCCGCCTCGGACCTGCTGGCCTGCCCGGCCGGTCTCGACCTGCTGTCCACCACCGAGTCCATCGCGCCCCTGGACCCGGTGCCCTGCCCGCTCACCCTGGCCTGGCCCGAGCAGGACCGGATCTTCTCCGCAGACGTGCACGGGGTCACCGCGCATCGCCTCGTCCCGGGGGCCCGGCACGTCACCATGCCGGGTGCGGGCCACGTGCCGATGATCGACGACCCCGAGGAGTGCGCCCGGGTGATCGCTGCGGCCACCGGGGTCTGACCCCACCAGCCCCAGGAATACCCGCTTAGGCGGGTGTCCTGGACCTTCGAGGGGCATGCATGCCCCTCGAAGCGTCAGGATCCCCGCTCAGGCGGGGTTTCCTGCACCCCGCCGAATTCCGATCCGGAGGATGTCGATCCGGAGGGTTCCCCGTTCGACTCCATGGTGAGAGGGTCCGAACCGGACCCGGACGACGAGGAGAGCACCATGAAGTACATGCTGATCATGCGGGCCAGCGACGAGGCGATCGAGCAAGCCGCCGACGTCGAGTTCGACTTCGACCAGATGCTCGAGGTGATGGGCCGGTACAACGACGAGATGATCAACGCCGGGGTGCTGGTCGCCGCGGAGGGCCTGGACGACGCGGCCAAGGGGGTCGTCGTGGACTACTCCACGCAGCCGCCTGTGGTCACCGACGGGCCCTACGGGGAGACCAAGGAGCTGTTCGGCGGGTTCTGGATCCTCGACGTCGCGTCCCAGGAGGAGGCCGTCGAGTGGGCCAAGCGGGCACCGATGGCGGGGCCGGGGATGAAGGCCGAGATCCGCCGGGTGGCCAGCATCGACGAGTTCCCGCAGGACAACGAGTGGATCAAGCGGGAGCGTGCGTGGCGGGAGGCGACCGGCCAGCTGTGACGCAGTCGTCCTCCGGGTCCGCCGAGGGCCGGCAGGCCGTCGAGGCGGTGTGGCGCATCGAGTCCGCCCGCCTCGTCGGCACGCTGGCGCGGCACACCGGCGACTTCTCCCTGGCCGAGGACCTGGCGCAGGAGGCCTTGGCGGAGGCGCTGGTGACCTGGCCCCGCGAGGGGATCCCGGGCAACCCCGGCGGCTGGCTCCTCGCCGTGGGGCGGCGCCGCGCCGTGGACCTCTACCGGCGGCGGGCGGCGCTGGAGCGCAAGTACGCCGAGATGGCGCACCAGGACCCGGCACCGGCGACCGACGAGCTGCCCTGGGACCCGGACCGGATCGACGACGACGTCCTGGCCCTGATGTTCACCGCCTGCCACCCGGTGCTCTCGCCCGAGTCGCGGGTGGCGCTGACCCTGCGTGTCCTCGGCGGCCTGAGCAGTGACGAGATCGCCCGGGCCTTCCTGGTCCCGACGGCGACCGTGCAGGCCCGGATCACTCGCGCCAAGAAGACGCTGGCAGCAGCCCGGGTGCCGTTCGGCGTACCCGCCGCCGAGGAGAGGCGCGAGCGGCTGGGCGCGGTGCTGAGCGTGGTCTACGTGATCTTCACCGAGGGGTCCAGCGCCACCTCCGGTGGTGAGCTGATCCGCACCGACCTGGCCCGGGAGGCGGTGCGGCTGGCCCGCGTCCTGTCGCGGCTGGTGCCGGAGGAGTCGGAGGTCCACGGTCTGCTGGCCCTGCTCGAGCTGACCGCCGCCCGCTTCCCGGCCCGGTTGGACGACGCGGGCGACGCGGTGCTGCTGGAGGACCAGGACCGGCGCCGCTGGGACCGGGCCGCGATCCGCCGAGGGCGGGCGGCGCTGGAGCGCGCCGCGCGCACCGGCCGGGGATGGGGCCCCTACGGCGTCCAGGCCGCCATCGCGGAGTGCCACGCGGTCGCCGGATCGGTGGCGCAGACCGACTGGGAGCGGGTCGTGGTGCTCTACGAGGCACTCGGCCGGATCGCGCCGTCGCCGGTGGTGGAGCTCAACCGCGCCGTGGCCGTCTCGATGGCCCACGGACCGGCCCGGGCGCTGGTCCTGGTCGACGAGCTGGTGGCCGCCGGAGCGCTGGCCGGGTCGCACCTGCTGCCGAGCGTGCGCGGTGAGCTGCTGCGCCGGCTGGGCCGGATGCGCGAGGCACGCGCCGAGCTCTCCGAGGCGCTCCGGCGCTGCGGCAACGACCGGGAGCGGGCCCTCCTGGGCCGCAAGCTGGAGGACCTGTGCTGAGGTCTTCCGCACATCGGGACCGGCGGCCATGATGGTCGCGATGATGGAGCTCGAGTTCAGCGGTGAGGTGTGGCACTGGCGCGGTCCGTCGCCGTTCCACTTCGTCACGGTGCCCGAGGAGGACAGCGACCTGTTGGCGGCTGCCGCCGGCGCCGTCACCTACGGCTGGGGGATGATCCCGGTGGCGGCCCGCCTCGGCGGCACCAGCTGGACGACGTCGCTGTTCCCCAAGGACGGGGGGTACGTCGTCCCGGTCAAGAACCTGGTGCGTCGCGCCGAGGGCGTGGCGGTGGGCGACGTGGTCCGGCTCAGGCTGAGCATCGATGTCTGAGCGGGCACAGGTCCTGCACCGGGCCTCCTGGCTAGGGTGCCGCCCATGGACTGCTTGTTCTGCACCATCGCCTCCGGGGCGGCGCCGGCCGAGGTGGTGCACGCCGACGCCGAGCTCGTCGCCTTCCTCGACACCCGTCCGGTCTTCAAGGGCCACGTCCTCCTGGTGCCCCGCCAGCACGTGGTCACGCTGCCCGACCTGCCCGCCCCCCTGCGGGACGGCTTCCTGGAGGTCGCGCAGCGGCTGGCGAGTGCCATGGTCTCCGGGCTCGGCGCCCAGGGCTCGTTCGTGGCGATGAACAACACCGTGAGCCAGTCGGTGCCGCACCTGCACCTGCACGTGGTGCCCCGCACCAAGGGCGACGGGCTGCGGGGCTTCTTCTGGCCCCGGACGACGTACGCCAACGAGGCCGATCGGGCGGCGTACGGCGAGCGGATCAGGTCAGCCCTGGGCTGAGCCGGCGTTGTGCTAGCCGCCCGGAGCCAGGGCGTCGCTCAGCACCTAGAGTGACCTCGGCGCAGGGACCGACCCTGCGCAGGCAGCAGAGGAGGATCCCTGACATGGGTCGTTTCGACGGTCGAGTCGCAGTCATCACCGGAGCCGCGCGCGGCATCGGCTTCGGCACCGCCCAGCGCTTCGCGGAGGAGGGGGCCAGCGTCGCCATCATCGACCTCGACGAGGCCGCCGCGTCCGAGGCCGCCGCCCGACTCACCTCCTCGGCCGGCGAGGTCCGGGCCATCGGCATCGGCTGCGACGTCACGGACGCCGCCTCGGTCGACGCGGCCTTCGAGCGCATCGTGGCCGACCTGGGCGGAGTGCACATCCTGGTCAACAACGCCGGGATCACCCGCGACAACCTGCTGTTCAAGATGACCGAGCAGGACTGGGACCTGGTGATGAACGTCCACCTCAAGGGTGCGTTCTTGATGACCAAGGCCGCCCAGAAGCACTTCGTCGCCCAGAAGTACGGCAAGATCGTCAACCTCTCGAGCGTATCCGCACTGGGCAACCGGGGGCAGGCCAACTACTCCGCCGCCAAGATGGGCGTCCAGGGCTTCACCCGCACCCTGGGCATCGAGCTCGGCCCCTTCGGCATCAACGCCAACGCGGTGGCCCCCGGCTTCATCGCCACCGAGATGACCGACGCCACCGCCGCGCGGCTGGGTCTGGACGTCGAGGAGTTCCGCCGCCTCAACGCCGAGAACAACCCGGTCAAGCGGGTCGGCTTCCCCGAGGACATCGCGGCCGCCGTCGCGTTCCTGTGCAGCGACGAGGCGTCGTACATCACCGGCCAGACGCTGTACGTCGATGGTGGCGCCAAGCTGGTCAGCTGACCTGGTAAACCTCCCGGACGGGGAGACCTCAGTCACGCCCTGAGCGTGACGGGGTCTCCCCGTCTTTACTTGTGCACCCCTGACGTGTGTACCTTTTTTTAGTCGGACTACCGACCTCAATAAATAGAAACTGCCCCGGGTACGCCGAGTCCTGCCCGTCCGGGAGCAGCTCCAGACTCATCAGAAAGTCGGGCAGGAGTGGGGGACCCACAGGTTCCACGCCGAGCGCTGCGCGCTCGGCTCGGGGTGAAGTCACCCAATGGGTGGCGGAGCACTTTCCAGCTCCAACCCGACAGCTCACCTCACAGGCGTGGGAAAGGAACACATCTCCATGTCTGCGACCCCTCGCAAGCTCCACACTCTCGTCCGCTCACTCATGCTCGGCACCCTCTCCGTCGGTCTGGTTCTCGGCCTCGGACTCACCGGGACCAGCACCACCACCGCGGCGCAGGCCGCTCCCGCCTCCGACATCCGCCTGGTCTCCGGTCACACCGCCGACTCGGCCAAGACCGTCCAGGCCCGCAAGGCCGCGAAGGCCACCAAGCGCGTCCAGGCCCGCAAGGCCCGGGTGCAGGCCCGCAGGATCCAGGCCCGCAAGGCCCGGGTCCAGGCCCGCCGGGCCGTGCTCCGCAAGGTCGGCCGGGCCAAGGGCATCGCCCTGGCCCAGCGCGGCGACCGCTACGTCTACGGCGCCACCGGCCCGAACGCCTTCGACTGCTCCGGCCTGGTGCAGTTCGCCTACAAGCGTGCCGGCTTCCCGCGGATGCCCCGCACCTCCGGCGCCCAGGCGGGTCACACCCGGCGCATCGCCAAGGGCGCGATGCGTCCCGGCGACCTGATGTTCTTCGCCAACGGCGGCGGCGTCTACCACGTCGGCATCTTCGTCGGCCGCGGCCGTGGCGGTGTCCCGCTGATGGTGCACTCCTCCCGTCCGGGCACCCCGGTGGGCGTCTCGGTGCCGTGGACCAGCAGCTGGTTCGCCGGCACGGTGCGCGCCGCCTGAGTCTCACCCCCCGGCGCAATCCGAACTGAAGAGATGGACAATTGTGCGGGCGCGCCTGACCCCGAAGGGGTCGGTGCGCCCGCACACTTTCTCCCGAGTCACTCGTTCCTCCCGATCGGAGCCCACCGTGCGTCGCACCCTCCCGCTGGCCACCGCCTTCCTCAGCAGCGCAGCCCTGCTCCTCGCCGGTTGCGGGGGAGGGGGCGACGAGGAGACGCCGGAGGGGAGCCCCTCGGCGGCTGGGTCCACCGAGTCACCGGCGGCGCCGCAGACGTGGCCGCTCACCGGGCTGACGGCAGCTGAGGGCAAGTCCACGGCCAAGAACCTGCCGGTACTGGTCACCAAGATCGACAACACCTCCAGCGCGGCGCCCCAGATGGGCCTGGGCAAGGCCGACATGGTGGTCGAGGAGCTCGTCGAGGGCGGGACCACCCGACTGGCGGCGTTCTTCTACAGCCAGCTGCCGGACGTGGTGGGGCCGGTGCGCTCCATGCGGGCCAGCGACGTCGGCATCGTCACGCCCGTCGACGCGACCGTGATCACCAGTGGTGCCGCGCAGATCACCAAGAACCGCATCAACGCAGCGGGCATCCAGTTCTTCGAGGAAGGGGCCAAGGGCTTCTTCCGGGAGCCCTCCCGCTCCGCGCCGTACAACCTGATGGCGCGGACCAAGGAGGTCGCGACCCTGGCCAAGGTCGACTCCTCGCGTCCTGAGGACTACTTCGTCTTCGGGGACCCCGCCGACCTGCCCAAGGGCAAGAAGGCGACCTCGCTGTCGGCCAACTTCGGCCGGCACACCACCACGTGGGCGTTCGCGGACGGCAAGTACGTCAACCAGGCGACGTACGCCGGCCAGGGCGACGAGTTCCCCGCAGACACCGTGCTGGTGCTGCGGGTCCGGGTCGGGGACGCCGGCTACAAGGACCCGGCGGGTAGCTTCGTGCCCGAGACGATCTTCGAGGGCTCGGGACCGGCGCAGCTGTTCCACCGGGGCCGGGTGGTGAACGGGACCTGGAGCAAGGACTCCCTCACCGCCGGCCTCCACCTGGAGGCGAAGGGCAAGGAGCTCACGATGCCGCCCGGGCGCACCTGGGTGGAGCTGGTGCCCCAGGACACCGGCTCGGTGTCGGTCGTCAAGTAGTCGCCTCGTGGCTCAGGCCGGGTCGGCGCGCCAGAGCGCCGAGCTGGTCACCGACTCCAGGTCGGCACCGGACTCCATGATCTCTCGGATGCCGGCAAGCATCAGCCCGATGACCGCCTCCACCCGGAGGCTGTCGGCCTCAGGGTCGTCGCTGACCGAGACCGAGGCGCCGGCGGAGTTCAGCGCGCCGAAGAAGATCCGGCCGAAGGTGTGCAGCATCGGCTCGTCGATCGTCCAGGACCCGGTGAACAGGGTGCTGCGGACGATCTCGACCACCGTGCCGTACGTGGACCGGTCCTCCTGCTGGCGCAGCGCCTCGTAGCCCAGCACCGAGGGGCTCTCCTGCACCACGATCCGCCGGTAGCGGGGTTCGCGGACGATGGCCAGGAAGGTGCGCACCCCCACCAGGGCCTGCTCCCAGGGGTCCGCCACGCCCGCGATCGCCTGCGCCACCGCCAGGGCCGACTGGTCCTCCACCCGCTCGAACACCGCTCCGAACAGATCCTGCTTGCCGGTGAAGTGGTGGTACAGGGCGCCCTTGGTCACCTGGGCGCCGGCCACCACCGCGTCGAGTGAGGTGGCGGCGTAGCCGTGGGCGGTGAAGAGCTCCTCCGCGGCGTCGGTGAGGGCACGCTTGGTGGCGGCGGAGAACTCCTGACGTCGGGTGGCGCCCGGGGTCCGCAGCGAAGTCATCCGGGCAGTCTAGGACCGTGCGTACGCCCTGGCACCAGTCGCGTGTGCCCAGGGTCACGTGGGGTTCGTTTGCATACCGCGGGTATGCCAACGTACGTTGAAGGTGTACGAAGTCAGCGGCACCCGCGGTGCCGCTCCCCATTCCAGGCAGTCCCTTCCGGCGCTCACGCGGTCCCTCCCGATCGCACCCTCCCTCCCCCCGATGCGCTGGAAGGGGCTGCCTTTCCTCCTTCGCCGGTCTGCCCATTCCGCTGCGCCGGTACCTTCCGCGCCGAACCTGGGTCATCATGGAGACATGGACGGATCGATCGGGCGGGACGCCTACCGCGAGACCGCCGTACGGCGCGGGTCACTGCTCGTGGCGAGCCCGGAGATGACCGATCCCAACTTCGCCGAGACCGTGGTGCTGATGCTCGACGTCGACGACGGGGGAGCCCTGGGCATCGTGCTCAACCGGCCGTCCGCGGTGACTGTCGCCGAGGTGCTGCACGACTGGCGGGACACGGTGGCGGAGCCCGGGGTGCTCTTCTTCGGCGGCCCCGTGAGCACCGAGGGTGCGCTGGCACTGGGCCTGCTCGCCGACCCGCGCGACCCGCCGGTCGGCTTCCGCGAGCTCTACGGGCCGGTGGGCATGGTCGACCTCGACACCCCGGTGGAGCTCGTCGACGGGTCGCTCTCGCGGCTGCGGATCTTCGCCGGCTACGCGGGCTGGGGGGCCCAGCAGCTCGAGCAGGAAGTGGCCCGGGGCGACTGGTACGTCGTCCCCTCCGAGCTGGTGGACCTCTTCCGCGCCGACCCGGTGGACCTGTGGCGCGACGTGCTGAGGCGCCAGCCCGGCGAGCTGGCGTGGCACTCCACACGTCCTGCCGATCCCGACCTCAACTGACCTAGACTGGCCCGACCATGACCCAGATCGGATTCTCGCCAGGTTCCTCCACCATCGAGGACACGCGCACCGTCCCCACCGACGAGGGGGACCACGAGCGGTTCTCGCACTACGTGCCCAAGGACAAGCTCACCGAGGCGATGGTCATGGGTACGCCCGTCATCGCCCTGTGCGGCAAGGTGTGGGTGCCCAGCCGGTCCGGGGAGAAGTTCCCGGTGTGCCCGGAGTGCAAGGAGATCTGGGAGTCGCTCCAGCCCGGCGGTGAGGGCAAGGGCCCCGGGGGCAGTGGTGGCGGCAACGGTGGAGGCAACGGCGCGTGACGGAACGGCACGAGGCCGCCCTAGTCACACCCGCGCTCTCCCCGGCCTGGCCCGAGCGCGCCGCGTGGGGGACGGCTCCCTCCCTGCGCGCCTGGCAGACCGCGGCGCTGGCCAAGTACCTGGACGAGAGCCCGCGCGACTTCCTGGCGGTGGCGACGCCGGGGGCCGGCAAGACGACCTTCGCCCTGACCCTGGCCGCTGACCTGCTGGCCCGCCGCGTCGTCGACCGCGTCACCATCGTGGCGCCCACCGAGCACCTGAAGGTCCAGTGGGCCGAGGCCGCCGGTCGCGCCGGCATCCCGATCGACCCGACGTACTCCGCGGGCAAGGGGCGGACCTCCAAGGACTACCTGGGCATCGCGGTCACCTACGCCGGGGTGGCGGTCAACCCGCTGGCGATGCGGATCCGCACCGAGAACTTCAAGACCCTGGTGATCCTCGACGAGGTGCACCACGCCGGCGACGCGATGTCGTGGGGCGAGGGGATCCGTGAGGCGTTCGAGCCGGCCACCCGTCGGGTGGCCCTGACCGGGACCCCGTTCCGGTCCGACATCAACCCGATCCCGTTCGTCAGCTATGCCCCCGGCCCCGACGGGGTGCCGCGCTCGGTGGCCGACTACACCTACGGCTACGCCCAGGCGCTGGCCGACCACGTGGTGCGGCCGGTGCTCTTCATGGCCTACTCGGGGGAGATGACGTGGCGCACCCGAGCCGGCGACGAGGTCGCCGCGCGCCTGGGTGAGCCGCTGACCAAGGACCTGAACGCCCAGGCACTCCGCACCGCCCTGGACCCGTCGGGCTCCTGGATGCCTGCGGTCCTGGAGGCCGCGGACAAGCGGCTCTCCGAGGTCCGCCGGCACGTTCCCGACGCCGGTGGGCTGGTCATCGCCTCGGACCAGGACTCCGCGCGTGCCTACGCGGGGCTGCTGAAGAAGATCACCGGCGCCTCGCCCGTGGTGGTGCTCTCGGACGAGAAGGCGGCGTCGAAGAAGATCGGCAAGTTCACCGACTCCGAGGACCGCTGGATGGTCGCGGTGCGGATGGTTTCCGAGGGGGTCGACGTACCGCGGCTCGCGGTCGGGGTGTGGGCGACCCGCACCGCCACCCCCCTCTACTTCGCCCAGGCCGTGGGCCGGTTCGTGCGCGCCCGGCGGCGCGGCGAGACCGCCTCGGTCTTCCTGCCCTCGGCCCCGAACCTGCTCGCCTTCGCCTCCGAGATGGAGATGCAGCGCGACCACGTGCTCAAGCGCAAGGTCAACGACGAGGGCGACATCTTCGCCGCCGAGAACGACCTGCTCGCCGCCGCCCAGGCCGGCGAGGGCGCCTCGGACGAGCTGGACGGTCTGCCCTTCGAGGCGCTGGGCTCCACCGCCTCCTTCGACCGGGTGCTCTACGACGGCGGCGAGTTCGGCCACTCCGGGGAGGTGCACGTGGGCTCGGAGGAGGAGATGGACTTCCTCGGGATCCCCGGACTCCTGGAGCCCGACCAGGTGCGCGAGCTGCTGCACTCGCGCCAGAGCGAGCGCGCCGCCATCCAGAAGGCAGCCAAGCCCAAGGACGACGTCGTGAGCGAGGTCTCCACCCACGAGCAGCTGGCCGTGCTCAGGCGTGAGCTCAACGGGCTGGTCGCTGCCTGGTTCCACCGCACCGGCCAGCCGCACGGGGTCACCCATGCGGCGCTGCGCAAGCAGTGCGGTGGCCCCGCGGCTGCGGTGGCCACCGCCGAGCAGCTGCATGCCAGGATCAACGCGCTGCGGGACTGGGCGATCCGCAAGACCTCCTGAGGGTCCAACGGGGCGGATCGCCCCTAGACTCGCAAGCATGGCTGCTGAGACTTCGCAGACGCTCGACCGTGGCCTCCGGGTGCTCTCGGTGCTGGCGGCGTCGCCCGATGGGCTCACCATCACCGCGCTGGCCAATCGGCTGGGCGTCAACCGCACCGTGGTCTACCGCCTGGTCTCCACGCTCGAGCAGCACGCCCTGGTGCGCCGAGACGCCCAGGGGCGGCTCTACGTCGGTCTCGCCGTCCTGCACCTCGCCGCCGCGGTGCAGCCGGTGCTGCGCGACCTCGCGGTCCCGGTGCTGCGCCAGCTTGCCGAGACGGTCGGGGCGACCGCCCACCTGAGCGTGGCCGACGGGGACGAGGCCCTGGCCTTGGCGGTGGTCGAGCCGTCGTGGACCGACTTCCACGTGGCCTACCGGGTGGGCTCGCGCCACCCGCTGAACCAGGGCGCCGCGGGCAAGGCGATCCTGCTCAGCCGCTCCGGCAGCACCGCCACCCGGTACGCGGTGACCCACGGCGAGCTGCAGTCCGGGGCGCACGGCCTGGCGGCGCCGGTCCGCGGGATCCAGGGGCTGGACGCCTCGGTGGGCATCGTGACCCTCGGCACCCCCATCGACGAGTCGGTGATCGCGCCCCGGGTGCTGGCGGCCGCCGAGGAGGTCACGGCCCGACTGGGCTGACCGGACCCCGTGGGGGGACGTGAACGCACCATCCGGGCTGTTCGACCGGTGCGCTCGGTTCCCCTCAGGCCGGCTGGGTGCTGGCGGCTCCGACGTGGTGCCGGCCGATGGGCAGCATCAGCGGCCGGCCCGACAACGGGTCGACGATGACGCTGCACTCCAGCCCGAACACGGCACGGACGGTCTCCTCGGTGAGGACCTCGTGCGGGGTTCCGGCCGCGTGCAGCCGCCCGCCGGCCAGCGCGATGAGGTGGTCGGCGTACCGGGCGGCGAGGTTGAGGTCGTGCAGCACCATCACGATCGTGGTGCCACGGCTGCGGTTCAGGTCGGTCAGCAGGTCGAGCACCTCCACCTGGTGGCTGACGTCGAGGAACGTCGTCGGCTCGTCCAGCAGCAGCAGGTCGGTCTGCTGCGCGAGCGCCATCGCGATCCACACCCGCTGCCGCTGCCCGCCGGAGAGCTCGTCGACGGGTCGGTCGCACAGCTCCACGGTGTCGGTAGCCTCCAGCGCCGCCGCCACCGCCGCGTCGTCCGCCGCGCTCCAGCGCGACAGCAGGCGCTGGTGCGGGTTCCGGCCGCGACCCACCAGGTCGCTGACGGTGATGCCCTCCGGGGCGAGCGGTGCCTGGGGGAGGAGCCCCAAGGTGCGCGCCAGCTCCTTGGCCGGCAGCCGGTGCACCTGACGGCCGTCGAGCAGGACCTGGCCGGTGCGCGGGCGCAGCAGCCGCGACATCGAGCGCAGCAGCGTGGACTTGCCGCACGCGTTGGCCCCGACGATGGCGGTCACCCGCCCTGGCGGCACCACCAGGTCGAGGCCCTCGACGACGGTGCGGTCGCCGTACCCGAGGGTGAGGTCTTCGACGTCGAGCGTGTGGCGAGTGGTCACAACGAGCCTCCGGCGCGGTTGGTGCGGACGATGAGGTAGACCAGGTACGGCGCCCCGAGTACGCCGGTCACCACGCCCACCGGGTAGCGGTGACCGAAGGCGTACTGGCCGGCGAGGTCGGCCACTAGGACGAGCAGGGCGCCGACCAGGGCGGAGGGCAGCAGGAGAGACGTGCCGGGTCCCACGATCCGGGCGGCGATGGGGCCGGAGAGGAAGGCCACGAACGCGACCGGACCCGCGGCTGCGGTGGCGAAGGCGACCAGGCCCACGGCGGCCACGATGGCCACCAGTCGGGTGCGCTCCACCCGGACGCCGACCGAGGACGCCGCGTCGTCGCCCAGCTGGAGCGTGTCCAGGTCGCGGCCCCGCAGCAGCAGCACCGGTCCCAGCACGGCGAGCGCTGCCACCGTGGGCAGTACGTCGTCCCAGGAGGTGCTGTTGAGGCTGCCGGTGAGCCACCGAGTGGCCTCCTGCAGGTCCCACGCCGCGGCGCGGCTGAGGATGTAGGCGGTGACGCTCTCCAGCATGGCGGCGACGCCGATGCCGATAAGGATCAGCCGGGTGCCGGCGACCCCGTCGCGGAAGGACAGCAGGTAGATCAGCAGCGCGACCCCCAGGCCCACCACGATCGCGAAGACCGAGACCGCCGTTCCAGCCAGCCCGAGCGTCACGATCGCGAAGGCCGCGGCAGCGCTGGACCCGGCGCTGATGCCGATGATGTCGGGGCTGGCCAGCGGGTTGCGCAGCATCGTCTGGAAGGTGACGCCGCCGAGCCCGAAGCAGAGGCCGACCAGTAGGGCCAGCACGGCGCGCGGCAGCCGGAGCCGGCCCACGGTGAAGGACGCGCCGGGGACGTCCTGGCCGAGCACGACGCGGACCACGTCGGAGGCGGGGTAGAAGGTGCGGCCCACCATCAGGCTGGTGACGAAGGCGACGACGACGAGGGCGAGCAGGAGTCCGAGCACGGCGCGGCGCCGAGCCCCACGCCGGCTGCGTCCGCGGCTGACCCGCTCGATGGTCGTGGCGGTCACAGCGAGTGCACCTTGTGCCGGCGTACCACGTAGATGAAGAAGGGGGCACCGACCAGGGCGGTGATGATGCCGACGTCGACCTCGCTGGGGCGCGCGACGATCCGGCCGACCACGTCGGCGGCGGTCAGCAGCGCGGCTCCGCCGACGGCCGAGAAGGGCAGCAGCCACCGGTGGTCCACGCCCACCAGCAGCCGGCACAGGTGCGGCACCACCAGGCCGACGAAGCCGATCGGGCCGGCGACCGCGGTGGCGGCGCCGCACAGCAGGACCGCGCCGAGGGCTGCGGTGGCCCGGGTCAGCGCCACTCGCTCGCCCAGGCCGGCGGCGAGGTCGTCCCCGAGCGCGAGGGAGTTGAGGCCGCGCGCCGCGCCCAGGCTGAGCAGCGCGCCGACCGCCAGGAACGGCAGCACCAGGGTGATGGAGTCGAACGAGGCGCCGCCGACTCCACCGATCTGCCAGGAGCGCACGCCGCCGGCGATGTCGTTGCGCGGCAGGACCACCGCGGTGATGAAGGAGGAGAACGCCGCCGAGGTCGCGGTGCCGGCCAGGGCCAGCTTGAGCGGGGTGGCGCCGCCTCGGCCCAGTGACCCCACGCCGTACACGAAGGCGGCCGACAGGGCCGCGCCGGCGATGGCGAGCCACACATAGCTGGAGGGGGTCGAGAGCCCGAACCACGCGATGCCGGTGATCACGGCGAGCGAGGCGCCCATGTTGACCCCCAGGATACCGGGGTCGGCCAGCGGGTTGCGGGTGACGCCCTGCATGACCGCCCCGGCCAGGCCGAGGGCCCCTCCCACGGTGAAGGCCAGCAGGGTGCGGGGGATCCGCTTGGTGACCGCGGCCTCGCTGAGGGTCTCGCTCGACCCGCCGAGGGCGGCGAGGATGTCGTCGAGAGCGACCTCGCGCGAGCCCACCGCGACCGACCACGCCCCCAGCGCGGCCAGCGCCGCCAGGCTCGCCAGGAACCAGACGGCGCGCAGCCGCCGGGGGCGCCGCACGATGGCGGCGCCCCCGGCGGGCTGCGTGGTGACCGGGTCGCGGGACACGGTCGGGGTGGGGCTCACGGCCTGATCAGCTCCTGCTCAGGCGCCGGCGGCTTCCGAGAGCATGGTGACGTAGTCCTCCAGGACGAAGGAGATGGAGAGCGGCGTCGGGTTGGCGGCGGTGCCCAGCGGGGTGTTGGGCAGCAGCACGATGGCGTCGTTCTTGACCGCCGGCATCTTCGACAGCAGCGGGTCACCCTTCAGGGCCTTGACCAGCTCCTCGTCCCCGTAGGTCACGATGATCTCGACGTCCTCGAGCTGGTCGATCTGCTCCGCGCTCAGGGTGCCGGAGAACTCCTCGCTCTCCGCGGAGGCGGTCTCGATGCTCTTCGGGGTGGCCAGGCCGAGGTCGGAGAAGAACTTCGCCCGGGTGTCGTGCGTCGTGTAGTAGCTGACCTCGCTGAGGTCGGTGGTGTCCACGTGGGTCAGGAACATCGCGGACTTGCCGGCCAGCCCGGGCGCGTCGGCGACTGTCTCGTCGATCTCCGCCTCGAGGTCGGCCACGAGCTGCTCGCCCTCGTCGGCCATCCCCATCGCCTCGCTGCTGACGGTGATCATGTCGCGCCACTCGGTCGACCAGGGCGCCTCCGGGTAGGCGACCACCGGCGCGATCTCGGTGAGCGTGTCGTAGTCCTCCTGCGTCAGGCCCGAGTAGGCGGCCAGGATCAGGTCGGGATCGGTGTCGGCGACCGCTTCGAAGTCGATGCCGTCGGTCTCGTCGAAGAGGACCGGGGTCTCGGCGTCGAGCTCGTCGAGCTTCTCGGTGACCCACGGCAGCAGGCCGTCGCCGTCGTCGTCGCCGAAGTTGGCGGCGGCCATGCCGACCGGGACCACGCCCAGGGCCAGCGGCACCTCGTGGTTGGCCCAGTTGACCGCCGCGACGCGCTCGGGCTTCTCCGGGACCGTGGTGGTGCCGAGGGCGTGCTCGATGGTGAGCGGGAAGGCTGCCGAGGTGGAGGAGTCCGACGTGGACTCAGCCGCGTCGGAGTCGTCTGTGGAGCCGCCGCAGCCGGTGAGCAGGAGGGAGGCGGCTCCCAAGGAGCCGACCAGCAGGCGCAGTGATCGCACGTGAGACCTTTCGGGAAGGGGCACATCGCGTGCCCGGGCGCTTGACGCCACGTCCGTGGTCGCAGCCCGGCGTGGTGTTGGTAAGGCTAACCTAAACCCGCGTCAGGCGCCGGGCGGGGTGACCGATGGGTGGACGGCCGCCTTCGCCAGGGGAAGCACTCGGTGCGGCACCTGCTCGGCGAGCGTGATCACGGTGGAGCTGCGCACGATCGCCGGGCTGGTCAGCACCCGGTCGATGACCCGCTGCAGGTCCGCGTTCGAGCGCGCCACCGCGCGGGCCCACATGTCGCCGGCCCCGATGATCGTGTGCGCCTCCAGCACCTCGGGGATCTGCGCGAGATGGGCCGCGACGGTGTCGTGGCCGGACCCCTGCCGGATCTCCAGGGTGAGGAACGCCGTGACCGGGAAGCCGAGGGCCGCGGGCGAGAGGTGCGGCGACCAGCTGGTGATCACCCCCTTGTTCGCCAGTCGGTCGAGCCGGGCCTGCACGGTTCCCCGGGCCACGCCCAGGCGCCGCGAGGCCTCGAGCACCCCCAGCTTGGGCTCGCGGGAGAAGAGCTCGATCAATGTGCCGTCGAGGGCGTCCATGAGTGCTCCTGGAGTGGACAAGCTGTCTAGCGGATCGACGTACTGTTGCACAGGTTGCGTGAGGCTCGTCACTCTCGTGCCATGACTCAGACAGTTCCCGGGGCCTCGGGCCCCACCCGCGAGGTGGCCTCGACCGGGGCGGCCCTCACCGCCGAGGAGCTCAAGGCCGACCTGACCCTGGAGCAGCTCAAGCAGCTCGTGGGGCTGGTGGAGTACGACGCCAGCAGGGACCCCTTCCCGGTCACCGGGATGGACGCCATCGGCTTCGTGGTCGGCAATGCGACCCAGAGCGCGACCTTCTACCAGCTGGCGCTGGGCATGGAGCTGGAGGCCTACCGCGGCCCCGAGACCGGCACGCGTGACTCCAAGTCCTTCGTGCTGCGCTCCGGCTCCGCCCGGTTCGTCTTCACCGGCGGCGTCACGCCGGACAGTCCGGTGCTGGACCACCATCGCAAGCACGGCGACGGCGTCGTCGACCTCGCGCTCGAGGTGCCCGACGTGGACCGGTGCATCGAGCACGCCCGGACGATGGGGGCGCGCATCCTCGATGAGCCGCACGACGTCACCGACGAGCACGGCACCGTCCGCACCGCCGCCCTCGCGACGTACGGCGAGACCAGGCACACCCTGGTCGACCGCTCCCGCTACGACGGGCCCTACCTGCCCGGGTACGTCGCCCGCACCGCCACGGTCGCGCGGCGCGAGGGGCACCCGCGCCGGCTCTTCCAGGCCGTCGACCACTGTGTCGGCAACGTGGAGCTGGGCCGGATGGACGAGTGGGTGGAGTTCTACAACAAGGTCCTGGGCTTCACCAACATGGCCGAGTTCATCGGCGACGACATCGCCACCGACTACTCCGCGCTGATGTCCAAGGTGGTCGCGAGCGGCAACCACCGGGTGAAGTTCCCGCTCAACGAGCCGGCGATCGCGAAGAAGAAGTCGCAGATCGACGAGTACCTGGAGTTCTACGACGGGGCCGGCTGCCAGCACATCGCCCTGGCCACCAGCGACATCCTGCGCACCGTCGACATCGCGCGGGACAACGGCATCGAGTTCCTCGACACCCCGGACTCCTACTACGACGACGCGGCGCTGCGGGAGCGGATCGGCGAGGTGCGGGTGCCGATCGAGGAGCTGAAGAAGCGCAGGATCCTGGTCGACCGCGACGAGGACGGCTACCTGCTCCAGATCTTCACCCGTCCGATGGGGGACCGGCCCACGGTCTTCTACGAATTCATCGAGCGCCACGGCTCGCTGGGGTTCGGCAAGGGCAACTTCAAGGCGCTCTTCGAGGCCATCGAGCGCGAGCAGGACGCCCGCGGCAACCTGTGAGTCCGAGTCGCCACCAGGCGAGTTCTCGGAACCCCTTGCATATCGAAAGTCGATACCCTACGGTCCACCCAGGGTATCGATGATCGATAGGGGTGGCTGATGCGTCGCAAGGTGAGGGATCCGTTGGCACCCATCGAGATGGGCGTCTACTTCGTCTGGGGAGTCCTGATGCTGAGCCTGCTGCTCATTCCCTTGGCGATCTGGGGAACGGGCAGCATCGGGGGAGTGGGTCGCGGAGACCCCGAGGTCTGCGTCGAGGCTGCTCCGGGAGTCGTGATCGGGTACGGGAACGGCACCTACTTCGACGAGCACGGCGAGGTGAGCGGCGGATCCTGGGAAGGCCCTGTCGGCGTGAAGTCGGGGGTCTCGGACTTCCCGGTGAAGATCAGGTACTGCGACAGCAGGCCGGACTCCACGGCCCAGGTCCTGGAGGGCGTGCGGGGGCTCTTCCCCCTGGTGGCCGCCTTGGGCTTCTTCGAGGGGTTCCGACGGGTGCTCCGGCGCGCCAGGACGGCAGGCGTGTTCTCGACCACGGTCGCTCGTGGACTCTCCGTCCTGGGCTGGTACATGATCGCGTGGGGGAGCCTCGAGACGCTCACGGCGGGCCTCGTGGACGCCGCGCTCCTGAGGTCCATGGCAGAGGGGCGGGAGACGCAGTGGTTCGTGCTCTCGGGATCCCCGTGGGTCCCTCTGCTGGTCGGCTTGGGACTGCTGAGCGCCGGCCGGATCATGGTCCACGCCGTGGTGCTGCGTGAGGACGTCGAGGCGACGATCTGATGGGACCGCGGCGCACCGAGAGCGAGGCCGATGGCGAGGCCCACGGGGTCACCGTGCACCTCGACGAGGTGCTGCTCGCGCGGGGGATGACGCTGACCGAGCTCGCCGACCGGGTCGGGGTGACGGTGGTGAACCTGTCGGTGCTGAAGAACGGCCGGGCGCGGGCGGTGCGGTTCAGCACGCTGGCGGCCATCTGCCGGGCGCTGGACTGCCAGCCGGGTGACATCCTGCGGGTCGACTGACCGAGCCGCGGACGTCGTCGCGTACCGCGACTCAGTGCAGCAGCAGGCCGACGCCGAGCGCGCCCATCACGACCGCGATCGCGGAGTCGAGCACGCGCCAGGCCGAGGGGCGGGCGAAGAAGCCGCGCAGCAGACGGGCGCCGTACCCCAGGCCGAAGAACCAGGAGGTGCTGGCGATCAGCGCGCCGGCCAGGAACCACCACCGGTCCTCGCCGAAGCTGTTGGCCACGGTGCCGAGCATCAGGATGGTGTCCAGGTAGAAGTGCGGGTTGAGCCAGGTCAGCGCGAGCGTGGTCAGCACCGCGCGCCCCACGCCCATCCGGCGCCCGTCGCCGGCGTCCAGGCCCTTGGGGCGCCACGCGCGGAGCGCGGCATGCAGCCCGAAGGCCAGCAGGTAGACGCCGCCGAGCACCTGGGCCACCGGGAGGACGCCCGGCCAGCGCTCGAGCACCACGCCGAGCCCGAAGACGCCGGCGATGATCGCCACGGCGTCCGAGATCAGGCAGGTGAGCACGATCGGCAGCATGGCCTCGCCCTTGATGCCCTGGCGGAGCACGAAGGCGTTCTGCGCGCCGATCGCGACGATGAGGGCAAGGCCGGTCAGCATTCCGGCGAGCAGGACGTTCCACATGGGGACAACGCTAGGAGTGATGGCAACTTAACTCCAGCGAAGTATTTTGGACAATCATTAGAATGTCTTGTGTGAAAGACCTCACCCAGCTGGACCCCGTCGCCCTGCGGACCCTGGCCACCGCCGTCGGCCTCGGCACCTTCGAGGCGGCCGCCCGCGAGCTGCACGTGACCCCGTCCGCGGTGAGCCAGCGGATCAAGGCCCTGGAGACCCGGGTGGGCCGGGTGCTGGTGCACCGGGTGAAGCCGCTGGAGGCCAGCGAGGCCGGTCAGGTGCTGGTGCGGCTCGCCGCACAGCAGGAGATGCTGGAGCGGGAGGCCGTCGCCGAGCTGCTCGAGGACGAGGACGCCGCGGAGGACACGCCGTACGCCGCGGTGCCGCTGGCGGTGAACTCCGACGCGCTGCACACCTGGCTGATCGACGCGCTGGTCGCCGTGCAGGCCGACCACCGGGTCACCTTCGAGCTGGTCCGCGCGGACCAGTCGCGCACCGCGGAGCGCCTGCGTCGCGGCGACGTGATGGCGGCGCTGACCTCGGACCCGCGGCCGGTCCCCGGCTGCCGGGTGGTCAAGCTGGGGCAGATGCGCTACCTGGGCGTGGCCAGCCCGGCCTGGCGGGAGACCCATCTGCCCGAGGGGCCGACCCCGGCGGCGCTGGCCAGGGCGCCGATGATCACCTTCGACCGCAACGACACCCTGCAGCACGACTTCCTGCGCAGGGTCACCAGGCGGCGGCTGGCGCCACCGGCGACCTTCATCCCGTCCGTCGCGCAGTTCGAGAACGCCGTACGCCGAGGGATGGGCTGGGGGATGCTCCTGGACTTCCAGGCAGCCGACGCCGTCGAGCGGGGCCAGCTGGTGGAGCTCGTACCCGGCCGGCACGTCGACGTCCCGCTCTACTGGCAGCACTGGCGGCTGGAGTCGCAGGTGATGGCGGACCTCACCCGCGAGGTGAAGGCGGCAGCGGGGACCTGGCTCAGCTGACTGGCGGGCTCAGAGCACCTTGGAGAGGAAGGCCTTGGTGCGCTCGTGCTGGGGGTCGCCCAGCACCTTCGCCGGGTCACCCTCCTCGACGATGACCCCGTCGTCCATGAAGACCACCCGGTCGCCGACCTCTCGGGCGAAGCCCATCTCGTGGGTGACCACCATCATCGTCATGCCCTCGGAGGCGAGGTCCTTCATGACGGCCAGCACGTCGCCCACCAGCTCGGGGTCCAGCGCGGACGTCGGCTCGTCGAAGAGCATCATGTCCGGGTCCATCGACAGGGCCCGGGCGATCGCCACCCGCTGCTGCTGTCCACCGGAGAGGTGCGCGGGGTAGGCGTCCTCCTTGCCCGCCAGACCGACCTTGGCCAGGTTGCGGCGCGCGATCTCGACCGCCTCGGCACGCTTGCGGCCCTTCACCTTCTCCTGGGCGATGCAGAGGTTGCGCAGCACCGTCATGTGGGGGAAGAGGTTGAAGGACTGGAAGACCATGCCGATCCGGGCGCGCAGCGCGTCGACGTCCGCGTCGGGGTCGGTGATCTCGGCACCCTCGATGAGGATCCGTCCGCTGGTCGGGATCTCCAGCAGGTTGATGCAGCGCAGCAGCGTGGACTTGCCCGAGCCGCTGGGCCCGATCACGCAGACCACCTGGGCCTGGCCCACGTGGAAGTCGATGCCCTTGAGCACCTCGTTGTCACCGAAGCTCTTGTGCAGGTCCTGGACGTCGATCGCCGCCGCGCCCCGTCTCGGGTCCACCGATCCCTCCACAGTCATCAACGTGCCCTCTCGGATCGGTTCTCCATCTGGCGCACCACGATGGAGAGCGGGATGGTGATCAGCAGGTAGCAGAAGCCCACCACGACGAGGGCGGTCAGGCTGTTGGAGGTGTTCATGGTCTCCCGGCCGAACTTGGTGAGCTCCTGGGTCTCCAGGTAGACCCCCAGCACGTAGACCAGCGAGGAGTCCTTGGTCAGCAGGATCAGCTCGTTGGTCAACGGCGGCAGGATGATCCGGAACGCCTGGGGGATCACCACGCTGATCATCGCGCGGGTGTGCGACATGCCCAGGGACCTCGCGGCCTCCAGCTGCCCCTTCGGCACAGCCTGGATGCCGGCCCTGATGGTCTCCGCCATGTACGCCGCCCCGACCAGGCCGAGGGCCAGCGTCACCTTGCCCAGCACGCCGCCGGGGATGTCGCGCCCCGGGAACGCCAGCGGGACGCCGGTGCCGATGGCCAGGAAGACCACCAGCGCCGGCACTCCGCGGAAGAACTCGATGAATGCGGTGGCCAGCCATCGGTACGGGCCGACGGGGGAGAGCCGCATCAGCGCCAGCACCAACCCCAGCACCAGGCCGAAGGCGAAGGCGCAGGCGGTGTAGATGACGGTGTTCTTCAGTGCGATCAGCAGCACGTCGGGGAACATCGAGCGGATGACCTCGGTGTTGAAGAACGCCCGCTTCATCTCGTCCACGTCCACCGCCGAGGCCACCAGCACCAGCACCAGCACCAGGACGACGTACTGGATCAAACGGCTGCGCCGCGCGCGCTGACGTGGGCTGGCCATGTCTACCTCTGCTCGGTCGGGCCCCGGCCGGCGCCGGGGCGGGTCACTGGGAGAACGTCACGTCCCCGCGGGGCGGGTCACTGCGCGGGCGCGTCCCCGAACCAGGTGGCGTAGATCTCGTCGTAGGTGCCGTCGTCCTTCGCGGTGGTGAGGGCCTCGTCGAAGGCGGCCAGCAGCTCGTCGTTGCCGTCCTTCTTGACCGACATCCCGTACTGCTCGCCGGTGTCGAACTCCGCGGTCACCTCGGTGTCCGGGTTCACCTTGGCGTAGTCGTAGAGCACGCCGTTGTCGTTGACGCCCGCCGCGACCTGCCCGGTCTTCACGGCCGCGGAGAGCAGCGCGAGGTCCTCGTAGGAGACGATCTTGGCGTCCTTGGGACCGTTCTCCTTGACGTAGATCTCGCCGGTGGTGCCCTCCTGCACGCCGATCTTCTCCCCGGCCAGGCTCTCCAGGGAGTCGAACCCGGAGCCAGCCTTGGTCAGCAGCGCCTGGGTGGCGTCGAAGTACGGCTCGGTGAAGTCCATCACCGCGGCGCGCTCGTCGGTGATCGTCATGCCGCCCTGGGCGATGTCACAGCGGCCGGTGTTGAGCGCCTCCGCGGAGGTGATGGTCTCCCACGGCACGTCGATGACCTTGGTCTCCAGAGCCGGGTCCTGGGCCTTGGCGACCAGGTCCACGACGTCGACGTCGAAGCCGACGATCTTGCCGTCCTCGGTGTACTGGAACGGCTTGTAGGGCAGGTGGGTGCAGACCGTCAGCACCCCGTCGTCGACCAGGTTGATGCCCGACTCGGTCGTCGTGGTCTCGGTGTCGGTCGCGCAGCTGGCCAGGGCCAGGGCCATGACCGCGACGCCCAGACCGGAAGTGATCGAAGTGAAGTTCATCCCCGAACGATAAACCCACTCTGCCACCTGTCCAGGTGGGTCCACGCGTTCCACGCGTGGCGCTCGACGATGTCGCCCCTGTTCCGGGACGATGCTCCGGTGGCCACCTACCTCGCCTTCCTGCGCGCGATCAACCTGGGCGCCAGACGGAAGTTCCCCAAGGACGCGATCCGCGCCGCCGTCGAGTCCGCCGGTGGGACCGGGGTGCAGACCTACATCAACACCGGCAACGTGCTGCTCACCAGTGAGCTCGGCTCCTGCGCGGAGGTGGGGCAGGCACTGGAGGCCGCGTTCCTCGCGGACCGGGGCTTCGAGGTGCCGACGATCGTCTTCGAGCCCGACGAGCTGGTCGCGGTCGCCGAGCACGCCGACCGGCTGTGGACCGAGCTGGGGGAGCCGGCCGCGCACTACATCACCCTGCTCAAGGCGCCCGCGCCCCGCGAGGCCGTCGAGGCGCTGCGGGACAGGTCGGCGGCCGGGGAGCAGCTCGTCGTGTCCGGACGAGCGGCGCACCTGGTGCTGCAGCACGGCTACCACGAGTCCAAGCTCGCGGGGAGCGCCACGATGAACAAGCTGGGCGTGGGGACCGCGCGCAACGTCAACGTGGTGCGGACGCTGGCCGAGCGCTGGTGCCGCTGACCGGCCGGGGGCCGGTCACTCCCCGGAGAAGCGGGGTGGCCGCCTCTCGCTGAACGCCGCCATCCCCTCCGCCGCGTCGTCGGTGCGCAGCAGCAGCGACTGACCCCTCCGCTCGGACTCCAGCGCCGGCTCGAGGTGGTGCAGGGCGGCGGCGTTGACCGCGCGCTTGGTGGCCGCCTGGGCCAGGGGCGCGCCCTCGGCCAGCCGACGTACCAGCGCGTCCACGGTCTCGGGGAGCTCCGCGTCCTGGCACAGGTGGGAGACCAGCCCGGCGTCGTACGCCTCGCGGCCGGTCAGCGGCTCGGCGAGCAGCGCCATCCTCATCGCGCGGGCCCGGCCCACGGCGGCCGCGACCGTCGCGGTAGCGCCGCCGTCGGGCATCAGGCCCACCCGGGCGAAGGCGAGCAGGAAGGACGCCGACTCGGCGGCGACCACCAGGTCGCACGCCAGCGCCAGCGAACAGCCGACCCCGGCCGCGACGCCGCTGACGGCGGCCACCACGGGCTTGTCGCTGCGCACCACGGCGCGGACCAGGCGATTGGCCCGGTCCAGGGCGGTGACGTCGAAGTTCTCGTGGGCGTCGGTCCCCGACAGGTCGGCGCCGGTGCTGAACGCCCTGCCGGCGCCGGTGATCAGCACCGCCCGCACGTCGTCCCGGCTGGACAGGCCCTCCAGCGTCGCGCTGAGGTCGTCGACCATCGCGGCCGTCAGGGCGTTGAGCACCTGCGGGCGGTTGAGCACCACCCGCAGCACCGAGTCCGCGACGTCGACCTCCAGGTCAGCCAAGGAGCACTCCGGCGCCGAGCATCTCCTCCAGCGCGGCCGCCGTCGTGGCCGGCGCCACCCCGGCGCAGAGCTGGGGCAGCACCCGGGTCGTGAACCCCTGGGCGACCGCGTCCAGGGCGGTGGCCCGCACGCAGTAGTCGGTGGCGATGCCGCAGACGTCCACGGCGCTCACCTGGCGCTCGCGCAACCACTGCCTCAGCGGTACGCCGTCCAGGTCGACGCCCTCGAAGCCCGAGTACGCGGCGGCGTGCTCGCCCTTGCGGAAGACCGCCTGGAACGGCCCGGGATCCAGGTTGAGGTGGAACTCCTCACCGGTCGTGCCCACCTCGCAGTGCACGGGCCAGGAGTCGACGAAGTCGGGCTCGCTGGACCAGTGGGCCCCGGGGTCGATGTGGTGGTCCTTGGTGGCCACGACGTGGGAGTAGTCCGGTGCGTCCGGGAGCTGCTGCTGCCACCGCTGGAGCAGGGCAGAGACGTCGGTGGCGACCTGGGCCCCACCGGCCACGGCGAGCGATCCGCCCTCGCAGAAGTCGTTCTGCACGTCCACGACGATGAGTGCGCGAGTCATGACAGGCAGGCTAGTCGGTGCCCTAGGTTGTGCCGCGTGCTGTGGCTGCCGGTCGTGATAATCGCGGGTGCGACGCTCATCTTCGTCCTGGTGCTGGGCATCCTCGCGGTGGCCTTCAAGCGCCGGCCGCAGAGGGCCGGCTGGGTCCAGCGCGCGGTGCTGGAGTCCCCGCCCGGCTCCCCGCCGCCGGACTACCGGCCCTGGTCCGCGGAGACGCCGTACGTCGGGAGTGGAACGCCGTGGTGATCAACGGCCGGTCCGGCCTGCTCGGGCTCGACCGCACCTTCGGGACGATGCGGCTCGACGGCGGGGACGTGCGGTTGCGGGGACCAATGGGCGAGGTCCGGTGCGCGGTGAGCACCGAGCACCTCAACCGGTTCAGCTCCAACACCGCCAAGGACTTCCGCGAGTGGGAGTACGCGAGCCAGCTCGTGGGTCTGCTGCACGCCCACGGCGCCGGCGTCCTGCCCTGAGGACCGCGCCGTCAGGCGTCGAGATGCACGGTCCGGATCGCCGGCTCGCCCTTGCTGAGCTGACGAGCCTGGAGCGGGAGCTCCTCGCGGCTGGCCAGGTGCCGGGCCCGGGCCGCGGCCAGCGGCTCCCGGCCGACCACCTTGCCGTCGCGGATCAGCGGGACGAGCAGCGCGCGGTCGTCACCGTCGTTCGCCGGGGCCGCGCCGATGCCGACGACCTCCGCCTCGGCGGTGCCACGCGCGTCGCGGCGGCGCAGGGCGAACTTCCGGCCGCCGACCGAGATCTTGTCCTTGCTCTTCTTCGCCACCGAGACCATGTGCCCGGCGTCGTCGGCCCGGCTGACGAGCTTGTAGACGAAGCCGGAGGTGGGGTGGCCCGAGCCGGTCACCAGCTGGGTCCCCACGCCGTACCCGTCGACGGGCGCCGCGGCCAGACCGGCGATCGCGTACTCGTCGAGGTCGCTGGTGACCACCACCCGCGTGCCCGTGGCACCCAGGGAGTCCAGCTGCGCACGCACCTGGTGGGCCAGCACCCCGAGGTCGCCGGAGTCGATGCGCACCGCCCCCAGGGAGGGGCCCGCGACCTCGACTCCCAGCCGCACCGCCTCGGCGAGGTCGTAGGTGTCCACCAGCAGCGTCGTGCCCTCGCCCTGGGAGGCGACCTGGGCGCGGAAGGCGTCCTCCTCGGTGTCATGGAGCAGGGTGAAGCTGTGCGCCGAGGTGCCGGTGGTGGGGATGCCGTAGCGCTGGCGTGCCGCCAGGTTGGAGGTGGACTCGAAGCCCGCGACGTACGCCGCCCGGGCGGCGGCCACGGCAGCCTCCTCGTGGGTGCGTCGGGAGCCCATCTCGATGCAGGGACGTCCCTGCGCCGCCCAGGTCATCCGGGACGCCGCCGAGGCGATCGCGGAGTCGTGGTTGTAGATGGAGAGGAACAGCGTCTCCAGCAGCACGGCCTCGGCGAAGGTGGACTCCACGACCACCAGCGGGGAGTAGGCGAAGTAGGTCTCGCCCTCGGGATAGCCCCAGACGTCGCCGTTGAAGCGGAAGTCGGCGAGCCAGTCCAGCGTCTGCTCGTTGACCACGTCGTCCTCCCGCAGCACCGCGAGCGCCTCGTCGTCGAAGCGGAAGCGCTCGAAGGCGTCCAGGGCACGCCCCACGCCCGCGACCACGCCGTAGCGGCGGCCCTCGGGGAGCCTGCGGCCGAAGAGCTCGAAGACCGAGCGTCGCTCGGCGGTCCCGGCCGCCAGAGCGGCCTGCACCATGGTCAGCTCGTAGTGGTCGGTGAGGAGGGCCGTCGAGGGCCCTGGCGCGTAGGACGTCACGGCGCCAACGTACCCAGTCAGGGCCTGTGCCACGATGAAGCCGTGTCTGCTGCCAGCCCGGTCGAGGTCGAACCCGACCTCTCGACCGACGAGAACGTCCTCCTGGACAAGCCCTGGGTGACCATCGTGTGGAACGACCCGGTCAACCTGATGTCCTACGTCACCTACGTCTTCCGCAAGTACTTCGGCTACGACAAGGCCAAGGCCGAGCGGCTGATGATGGAGGTGCACGAGGACGGCCGGTCCGCGGTCAGCACCGGCTCCCGCGAGGAGATGGAGCGCGACGTCCAGGCCATGCACGAGTACGGCCTGTGGGCCACGATGGAGCGGGCGACATGAGCGGCTTCACCAGGCACCGGCGCAGCGGCGCCGCGATCGCCAACTTCACCGGCTTCGAGGCCGACCTGCTGCGCTCCCTGGCCGCCCAGCTGGTCGAGCTGCTGCGCAACGAGCGCGCGGTGCCGGTCGAGGGCGCCGACCCGCTGGAGGCGATGCTGGACTTCTCCGGTCCCACCACCGAGCCCGAGGACCCGGTGCTCAAGCGTCTGTTCCCCACCGCGTACGCGGACGACGAGGAGGCGGCCGGCGAGTTCCGGCGCTTCACCGAGGGAGCCCTGCGCGACGGCAAGGCCGCTGCCGCGATCAGCGTCATCGAGGCCCTCGAGGAGGCCGGGCTGCCGGCCGAGCTGGACGAGGACGGGCTGATGATCGACGTGGAGCTCGCCGAGCCCCAGGCCGAGACGTGGCTGCGCAGCCTGACCGACATGCGGCTGGCCATCGCCACCCGGCTCGAGATCCAGGAGGGCGACGAGGAGTTCTGGCACACGCTGCCCGAGGAAGACCCCCGGGGCCAGGCGCACGACATCTACGAGTGGCTGGGCTACCTCCAGGAGACCCTGGTGGAGGCGCTGACCTCATGAGGTCCTCGGTGGTGGCGCCGTGACCCCGGTGCCCGAGTTCGTCCTCGCGGTCCGCGAGCTGATCGGCCACCACCCGCTCTGGCTGCCCGGCGTCACCGCGGTGATCACCCGCGAGAACCCGGACGGTCGGGAGATCCTGTTGGTACGGCGTACCGACGACGGCACCTGGGCCCCGGTCACCGGGGTGGTGGACCCCGAGGAGGAGCCCGCGGTCTGTGCGGCCCGCGAGGCCCTGGAGGAGACCGGGGTGGTGATCTCGGTCGACCGGCTCGCCAGCGTCTCGGTGCTCCCGGAGATCCGGTACGCCAACGGGGACCGGGCGGCGTACCTCGACCTGACCTTCGCCTGCGCCTGGCTCAGCGGCGAGGCGCACGTGGCCGACGAGGAGTCCACCGACGTGCGTTGGTGGCCGGTCACCGCGATGCCGGCGATGAGCGCGCACATGAGCGTCCGGGTCGCAGCCGGGCTCTCGACCGAGCGCGAGGCGCGGTTCCTGCGCTGATCAGCCGCTGTGCGTGGTGACGCCGTACCGCGCGCGGGAGGCCAGTGCCCAGCGGGCGGCCGGCACCGAGACCACTGAGACCCCCACCATCAGGCCGGCCAGCATCAGCCAGCCCCGCTCACCCTGCTCGACGCAGAAGAAGGCCACCATCGGCGGGCCCACCACGTTCATGATGCTGAACCCCAGGCCCGCGAACCCCTGGTACTGCCCCTGACGCTCGTGCGGGGCCAGCCCCATCTGCAGCCCCCACTGTCCTCCGGAGCCGATCATCTCCCCGACCACGTGGACCAGTGAGCCGACCACCAGCACCACGATGGCGGCCGTCGGGTCGGCCCGGTCGGCCAGGGCGAAGATCGCGAAGGCCGCGGCGACGAACCAGGCTCCCCGCACCAGCGCCCGGGCGCCTGCCTCGACCGAGTCGGCGCGCCGGGACAGGCGCACCTGGAACACCGCGACCAGGGCGGTGTTGAGGATGAGCAGCAGCGCCACCATCACGGTCGGCGCCTCGGTGCGCTGGGAGATGTAGAGCGCCAGCCCGAGCTCCACGATGATGAAGTGCAGCGAGAAGATCCCGGTGATGGTGACGATCACGACGTAGGGCAGGTCCCGGATGACGGCCAGTCGCGGCTCGCCCTTCACGTGCGGCCGGGCGGGGATATCGGGCAGCCGGGTGGTGTTCCAGGCCGCGAACCCGGTGAACAAGGCGTTGAGCACGAAGACCGCCACGTAGGCCTCGGTGCGGTCGACCGTCAGGGCCAGGCCCCCGCACACGGCGCCCAGCCCGATGGCGGTGTTGGTGACCGCACGCAGGTAGGCCTTGAACAGCACGCCCTTGCCGCCCCGGGCGATCTGGGCGATCACGCCCTGCTGGATGGCGTTGGCCGAGCGCTCGAAGAGAGCCAGGATCCCCAGCAGGACCGCCAGGGCGAGCGGGCTGCGCGCCAGCACCGGGGGAGCGGAGAACAAGGCGGAGCCGGTGAGGGTGAGCAGCAGCATCCGCCGGGGGCCGCGAGTGTCACCGAGGTGGCCGGCCGGCACCTGGACGAGCATGCCGACGATCCCGGCCGCGGACATGGCGAACGCGACCTCGGCGGGCGAGAAGCCGACCTGACGGGTGAAGTACAGGGCGCTGGTGGTGATGACGGCGCCGGCGCCGAACCGGTTCGCGAAGCTGCTCAGGGCCAGGATCCGCAGGTCCGGGTCGACCGGCACGCCGCGGCGGGTCAGCGTCTGGGAGGTGGTGGGGGTGGTCATCGCTGTCCTGCCGATCTCGAAGGTATCTCGACATCAAGATATATCACCCGCTCCGTCGGAGCAGCGCCCGGTGGACGGCCGGCCGCCGGGACGCGGCGCTAGTCTGGGGAGGGTGCGACAGGACGACGGCCTGCTGCGGTTGACCTGGCTGGGTCACTCCACCGTGGTGATCGACCTGGCCGGCGTTCGCCTGGTCACCGACCCCCTGCTCCGCCGCCACAACAACATCTTGCGCAGGCGAGGCCCCCAGCCCCGCCCTGAGCAGTGGTCCGGAGCGGACGCCGTCCTGCTCTCGCACCTGCACCTGGACCACGCCGAGGTCGGGTCCCTGCGCAAGCTCGCCGGCGCCCCCGTGCTCACCAGCAGCCGCAACGCCGGCTGGGCGACCAGGCAGGGGCTGCGCGGCGTGGCTGCGGAGGACTGGATCGACGTGGGGCCGGTCCAGGTGCGCCTGGTGCCCGCGGTGCACCACGGCAGACCGATGCCGCACCGCCCCAACGACGCCAACGGCCACCTCGTGCGCTCGGACCTCACCACGCTGTGGTTCGCGGGCGACACCGCCCTGTACGACGAGATGGCGACGCTGCCCGGGCTGGCGGGGGTCGACCGGCTGGACGTCGCGATCGTCCCGATCGGTGGGTGGGGTCCCCGGCTCTCGGCCAACCACATGGGCCCGACCGAGGCGGCGCAGGCGTGCGCGATGACGGGTGCCCGCCATGCGCTGCCGGTGCACTGGGGCACCCTTCATCCGCCGCTGGCCACGTCGTGGGGCGACTGGTTCGAGCGGCCGCTCGACGCTTTCGTCTCAGCCGTTGCCGACGTCGCGCCCCAGTGCCGGGTGCTCGGCCTCTCGCAGGGGGAGACCTGGTCGACGGCGACCCGCCGCGGCGGCTGAGTCCTGGCGCTGGCCCGAGCTGCGCAGGAAACGCAGGAGCACCTGGTGCAGCTCGTCGGCCCCCTCCACGTGCTCGGGCATCGTCTGTGCCAGGTCCCGCGGCACCAGCAGGAGGCCACTGTCCTGCCATCCACCCAGGCCGCCGTGCGCCCCCACCAGCCCCTCGAAGGCCGCGATCTCCAGGGTGTCCTTGTCCACAGAGCTGTTGACGTACAGGTCGGGCGCGTCGGGGAGGAGCACCGCGCGGGCAAGCACCCGAGAGGCATGAGGAGCGAAGTCGCGCAGTGGATCGCTGCCGGTCACGGCGCCGGTCGTCAGGTTGCACCGACCGTCCCGACCGTAGGCCCAGGGCACCCCGTCGTCGTCGATCCCGGCGACGAAGCCGACTCCCGGGTGCTCGCACAACCCTGGCCGCAGACGCGGCCAGCGCCGCGTCAGCTCGTCCAGGCTCAGCCGGGTGTCGCCCGGCACGTAGAGCAGCCCGAGGTTGCCGGAGCCGAGGACCACGACGTCGTCCGGTGACCTGCCGCCCTCCTCGCGGCGGAGCTGGTGGTCGAGGCGACGCTGGGCCGGTGCGGCCACGCGTCCGGACAGCCCCTCCTGGCCCATGTCCTGGACCAACGACCCGGCCCTGCCCCAGCTCTCGACGGACTCCTCGTAGGCCGCGACGCTCTCGATCATGAGCTGGGAGCAGACCGAGGACAGCGGGGCCCCGTACCGGTCCGCGAACGGCTGTCCCTGCGACTGGCCGTGGTCGGAGAGGACGACGATGCGGTAGCGCCGCGCAGTGTGCTCGGCCAGCTGGGCGAGCTGGGCGAGCACCCGGTCCAGACCCTCCAGCGCTGCCAGCGACTCGTGCCGGAAGATCCCGGCGTGGTGGGCGATCTCGTCGTAGTCGACGTAGTCGGCGTAGATGACCTTCGTGCCCCGCAGCATCTCCTCGGCGACCAGGGCGGTGTTGAGGTCGCGCAACAGGGCGTTGGTCACCGCGCGCAGCACCGCGAAGGTCCAGGTCCGCTGCACCCGGGGCTCCAGCTGCTGACGCACCTGGGTGCGCGCCTGCCAGCGTTCCTTGACGACCTCGCCGACGGTGCGGGTGAGGCTGCGCGCGAACCCGGTGGGGGTGAGCATGAACCAGGCCAGGGCCCGCTTGGTCTGGGCCGAGCCCGGGGCGTCAGTGGCTCGGCTCATGGTCAGCAACGCGTTCGGCGCGTCGCCGGAGAACAGGTTCGAGATGGAGACGCCGTCCTCGCAGAGCAGTCCGCGGCCGTTGCTCGCCCGGGCCTCGATGATCCGGGAGTCCGGGGGGTGGTTGGCCACCAGGACCCGGCCCAGCTGCCTGTCGTACCACCTGAAACCAGGGATGCCCGCCACGGTGCCGTGCAGGATCCCGAGCTGGCTGGCGGGTGTGGTGCACGGCAGCTGGGGGGTCCACTCGCGCAGCTGATAGGCACCCGAGGTGACCCAGCGACGGATGGTGGGCACGCCACCGGCCTGCACCGCCCAGCGCAGCACCGGGAACGGCACGCCGTCCAGCTGGACGATGACCACGCCGTCGACGTCCCCGTCCTCCAGCTCACGGGGACGGCTCCGGCGAGCCAGCGAGGCGATGAACGAGGCGTCCGTGCCGGCCGTCGCCAGGTAGGCCACCAGGGTTCCTGCTGCGGCGCTGATCCAGCTCGCCAGGAACGCGGCAGCGAAGGTCGCGGTGATCCCCGGGACCAGCACCATCGCCAGGTGCATCACCAGTCCCTGGGCAACGAACGCCAGGGGCAGCACGGTGAGCCACCCGACCCGCACGGTCAGCTCCACCAGGACCGGCCGCACCACGAGACCGACGAGACCGCTGACCGCGGCCACCGCGGCCAGGCTCCACACCGAGGACGCGGAGAAGTCGGGCAGCAGCTCGTCGGCCACGGCCAGGGTCAGTGTGGAGACGAGCCACCCGGACAGCAGGCGCCCGGCGTCGGTGAGCTGGAGTCGTGCGTGGGTCGGTGACCGGGCTTCTCCTGCCATGCCGCCTCCGAGTCTCGTCCTCGGCAGCGTACGGGCGCAGGTGAGTCCCGAACAGGGTCGCGAGCCCGATAGGATCCCCCGCGTGCTGACCATCGACCGGGCCATCCGTGACGCCATCGTCGCGCACGCCAAGCGGGACCATCCCGACGAGGCCTGCGGCATCGTGGCCGGCCCCGAGGGCAGCGACACCCCGGTGCGGCTGGTCGAGATGGTCAACGCCGCGGGGAGCCCCACGTTCTACGAGTTCGACTCCACCGAGCTGCTCGCGCTCTACAAGCAGATGTGGGACGCCGACGAGGAGCCGGTGATCGTCTACCACTCCCACACCGCCACCGAGGCCTACCCCAGCCGGACCGACATCGGGCTGGCCAGCGAGCCCGGTGCCCACTATGTGCTCGTCAGCACGGCGGAGCACGGGAATAACGACGGCCCTGTGGAGTTCAGGTCTTACAGGATCGTGGACGGCACCGTCACCGAGGAAGAGGTGCGCGTCCTCGACGCCACCAACACCGACCCCAACCCAGCAACGCCGAGGAGCAACGACTGATGGCCATCGAGGTCCGGATCCCCACCATCCTGCGCACCTACACCGATGGAGCGAAGGCGGTCACCGGCGAGGGCGAGACGCTGTCGGCGCTCATCGAGAACCTCGAGGCCAGCCACCCCGGCATCGCCGACCGGCTGCTCGACAACGGTGAGCTGCGTCGCTTCGTCAACGTCTACATCAACGACGAGGACGTCCGCTTCATCGGTGGGCTCGAGGCCAAGCTGAGCGACGGCGACCAGGTCGTCGTGCTGCCCGCAGTCGCCGGCGGCTGACCGGCGTGTCCGACCGTCGCACGTTCGTCCTCGTCGACGGGGAGAACATCGACGCGACGCTCGGCAACTCCCTGCTCGGACGCCGCCCCCTCCCCGAGGAGCGCCCCCGCTGGGAGCGGGTGACCGACTACGCCGAGCAGCTCTGGGACCAGCCGGTCACCGGGCTCTTCTTCCTCAACGCCAGTGGCGGGGGACTTCCGCAGACGTTCATCCAGGCGCTGCTGGCGATGCGCTACCGTCCCATCCCGCTCTCCGGGGGACCGGACGAGAAGGTCGTCGACATCGGCATCCAGCGCACGCTGGACGCGCTGCTCGGCCGGGACGACGACGTGCTGCTGGTCAGCCACGACGCGGACTTCGCCGACCACCTGGCACCGCTGATCGACGGCGACCGGCGCGTCGGCGTGGTCGCCCTGCGCGAGTACGCCAGCAACCGCTTCGACGAGCTCGACCTGTCCTTCCACGACCTCGAGGACGACGTCGCCGCGTTCAACGTCCCGCTGCCCCGCGTGCGCGTCATCCAGCTCGCCGACTTCGACCCGAACCTCTTCCTGCGCTGAGCGACGACGCCTGACGAAAGGCCTTCTCTCCACATGCGTTACGACAACCTGCTGTCCTCGGTCGGCAACACCCCGCTGGTCGGGCTTCCGCGGCTCTCGCCCAGCCCGTCGGTGCGGCTGTGGGCCAAGATGGAGGACCGCAACCCGACCGGCTCCATCAAGGACCGTCCGGCGCTGAAGATGATCGAGGTGGCCGAGCGCGACGGCACCCTGCGTCCCGGCTGCACCATCCTGGAGCCCACCAGCGGCAACACCGGCATCTCGCTGGCCATGGCGGCCAAGCTCAAGGGCTACCGCATCGTGTGCGTGATGCCGGAGAACACCTCCGTCGAGCGGCGTCAGCTGCTGCAGATGTGGGGGGCCGAGATCGTCTCCTCGCCCGCGGCCGGCGGGTCCAACGAGGCGGTCCGGGTCGCCAAGGGCCTGGCGGCGGAGCACCCCGACTGGGTGATGCTCTACCAGTACGGCAACCCCGCCAACGCCTTGGCGCACGAGGAGGGGACCGGCCCCGAGCTGCTCGCGGACCTGCCCGAGATCACCCACTTCGTGGCGGGCCTGGGCACCACCGGCACCTTGATGGGAGTCTCGCGGTTCTTCCGCGCCGCCAAGCCCGAGGTCAAGATCGTGGCTGCCGAGCCGCGCTACGGCGAGCTCGTCTACGGGCTGCGCAACCTCGACGAGGGCTTCGTCCCCGAGCTCTACGACGCCTCGCTGATCGACTCCCGGTTCAGCGTGGGACCCCGTGACGCGGTACGCCGGGTCCGGGACCTGCTGGAGCTCGAGGGCATCTTCGCCGGGGTCTCCACCGGGGCGATCCTGCATGCCGCCCTGGGTCAGGCCGCCAAGGCGGTCAAGGCCGGGGAGTCGGCCGACATCGCCTTCGTGGTGTGCGACGGCGGCTGGAAGTACCTGTCCACCGGGGCCTACGAGGGCACCGTGGGCGACGCCGAGGACCGGCTCGAGGGCCAGCTCTGGGCCTGATCGCCCTGCGGGCGCCGGCTGGTGCGTCTAGGGTCGGAACCCATGAGGTCCCGCGTCCTGATGCTGCCGGTTGCCGCTGTGCTCTCCCTGCTGGTCGCGATGGTCGTCGCAGGCTCGGGGATGCCCGCCTCGGGCGCCGCGACACCAGGTGCGGTGCCCACCCTGGTGCCCACGGAGGTGCCGACCCCGGTGCCCACCCAGACGGTCACCCCCACCCCGGTGCCGCCCACCGAGCTGGTCAACGTCCGTGCGCCCCGGGTGCGGGGTGAGGCGCGGTGGACCCGCACCCTGCGCGCCTTCCCCGGTGACTGGAACCCGCGGCGTGACCGGACCCGCTTCCAGTGGCTGCGCGAGGGGGAGCCGGTCCGCGGGGCACGGGCCCGGCGCTACCGGATCCGTCCCGAGGACATCGGCTCACGGCTGAGCGTCCGGGTCCGCGTCAAGGCGCCCGGGCTGGCCTGGACCGAGGCCGTCTCGGCCCCCACCGACCGGGTGCGCCACCGCGTCGGCGTACGTCGGGTGGTCACCTACGACGTCCAGACCCGCGGACGGGTGGTCGCGGACCTCAGGGCCTTCCGGGGCCTGGCCCAGGCGACGTACGACGACCCGCGCGGGTGGCGCAACGGCGGGGTGGCGTTCCGCCGGGTGGCCCACGGCGGCCAGTTCACCCTGGTGCTCGCCGAGGCAGCTCAGGTGGCCGCCTTCTCGCCGGTGTGCAGCAGCACCTGGAGCTGCCGGGTGGGGCGCTACGTGGTGATCAACCAGGACCGCTGGCAGCACGCGTCGCCGGCGTGGAACACAGCCGGGCTGAGCCTGCGCGACTACCGGCACCTGGTGGTCAACCACGAGACCGGCCACTGGCTGGGCCGCGGCCACCGGGGTTGTCCGGGGCGGGGCCAGCGGGCGCCGGTGATGATGCAGCAGTCCAAGGGGACCCAGGGGTGCACCTTCAACCCGTGGCCTACCCCGCAGGAGCTCTGAGGGGTCGCCCGCTAGGGCGCGACCACCGGAGTGACCTCGAGGTCCTGGTCCACGTTGTGCTCGCTGCCCGGGACCGACCGCAGGCCCAGCAGGTCCAACGACAGGTTGGCCAGCATGCCGTTGCGCACCGGCTGGCGCGCCTCTGCGTAGGAGGGCTGGCCGCGGCCCGGGTCGGCGTACGTCGGGTTGAGCTCATAGAGGTCGGACCCGGCGGGCACGCCTGGTCCGCGGACCAGGAACGGGATCCGGTAGTTGGCCACGCTGGTGGCCACGCTGTGGCGGGTGCCCTTGCCCCCGTGGTCGGCGGTGACCAGCAGCGCCAGTCCCTGGCTCAGCGCCGGCGAGCGGTCCACGGCACGCAGCACCCGACCCACCAGCGCGTCCGCCCGCCGTACGGCGGCGAGGTAGCGCTTGCCCATGAACCCGTGCTCGTGTCCCACGACGTCGGGCAGGGAGAGGTGCAGCATCCGGAAGGACCGCTCCTGGTCGAGGTCGGCGACCAGCGCCTTGACCAGGACGGCGTTGCGCTCCTCGATGACGGTGTCCTTCAGCGCCAGCGGCCAGGAGCGCTTCCAGAGGCGGAACTTGGTCTTGCTGGCGAACAGGGCCGGCCGTCCCCCGGCACGGTTCACCACGGTGAACACCGAGTCCACCGGACGGCCCGAGGCCGCCTGCACCGTGGCCGGCCGCTTGCGGTCGTCGTTCCAGACGACGCCGTGGCCGCCGGCCCGGGCCGTGATCCGGCGGCCCGTGACCATGCCGGTGTGGTTGGGCAGGGTGACCGTGAGCTCGACCTCGGTGCGCGCGTTCAGCGTGGACGCGCCCTCGTCCATGACGCGGTGCAGGCTCGGGGTCCTCGCGGCGCCGAGCCGGGTGAGCGCGTTGGGGTTCAACCCGTCGATCGAGATCGCCAGGACTGTGGTGGCCTCGGAGTCGGACTCGACGGTGCGCGCGGCCGTGCCCGGGTCGGGGAGGTGCGACCTGGTCGGGGTCGCGCCCGCGGTGCTGCCGAGGCCGGCGGTCAGGAGCAGCGCGGCGCCCAGGGCGGTCAGGCGGGCGGTGCGCGGGCGGCGATCGGCGGCGGAGCGGGAGAGGGTGAGGAGGGTCACTCGAGCAGGGTAGACGGATCCCGGTCGCGCTGTGACGGGGACGACTGTGATGTGGGTCCCGAGTGGGTGATTCGGCGACGGGGACGCCCTAGCCTTGCTCCTTGTGCCTACCGAACCCTCCGTCGATGCGCCCATCGGCATCTTCGACTCCGGCTTCGGAGGACTGACCGTCGCGCGGTCGGTGATCGACCAGCTGCCGCACGAGTCGATCATCTACGTCGGTGACACCGCCCGGCAGCCCTACGGTCCCAAGCCGATCGGCGAGGTACGCGAGTACGCCCTGGAGTGCTTGGACCACCTGGTCTCGCTCGGGGTCAAGGCGCTGGTCATCGCCTGCAACTCCGCCTCCGCCGCGATGCTGCGCGACGCCCGCGAGCGCTACGACGTACCCGTGGTCGAGGTGATCTACCCGGCCACGCGGCGGGCGGTCGCGGCCAGCCGCACCGGACGGATCGGGGTCATCTGCACCCAGGCCACCGCCGACTCCATGGCCTACGACGACGCGTTCGCCGCCGCGCCGCACGTCTCGCTCTTCACCCAGTCCTGTCCGCGGTTCGTGGACTTCGTGGAGTCCGGGGTCACCGGCGGCGACGAGCTGCTGCGGGTCGCGCACGGCTACCTCGACCCGCTGGTCTCCGAGGGCGTGGACACCCTGATCCTGGGCTGCACCCACTACCCGCTGCTCACCGGAGTGATCTCCTACCTGATGGGCGGGCAGGTCACCCTGGTCAGCTCGGCGGAGGAGTGCGCCAAGGACGTCTACAAGATGCTGGTCACCCACGGCCTGATGCGCGACGGTGGCGAGGCTGCGTACACCTTCCTCACCACGGGTACTGCCAGTGAGTTCGAGACCATCGGACGGCGGTTCCTCGGCCCGGAGCTGCGCGCGGCACAACAGTTCGTCGGAGGGATGGCATGAGGCTCACAGTCGTCGGGTGCTCGGGGTCCTATCCGGGGCCGTACTCCCCGGCCAGCTGCTACCTGGTGGAGGCCGAGCACGACGGCCGCACCTGGCGGATCCTGCTCGACCTGGGCAACGGGTCGCTGGGCGTGCTGCACCGCTACGCCGACCCGCTCACCATCGACGCGGTGATGCTGACCCACCTGCACGCCGACCACTGCATGGACCTGTGCGGCTACCACGTGATGCGCAAGTACCACCCGCTGGGCGCCCAGCCCCGGATCCCGGTGTGGGGTCCCAGCGGCACCGCGGAGCGGATGGCTCGCGCCTACGACCTGCCGCTGGTCCCGGGGATGTCGGACGAGTTCGACTTCCGCACCTGGGGTGAGTCGATGCGCTTCGGGCCCTTCGAGGTGGAGGCGATCGCGGTCAAGCACCCGGTGGAGGCCTTCGCCCTGCGGGTCAGCGCCGACGGTGCGGTGCTGGCCTACAGCGGCGACACCGGCGTCTGCGAGGGCCTGGACCGGGTGGCCTCCGGGGCCGACCTGTTCCTGGGGGAGGCCTCCTTCCAGGAGGGGGCCGACAACCCGCCCGACCTGCACCTGACCGGCCGGGAGTGCGGTGAGGTGGCGGCCCGGGCCGGGGTACGCCGGCTGGTGCTGACCCACGTGCCGCCGTGGCACGACCCGCAGGTCGCGCTCAACGAGGCCAAGCAGACCTACGGCGGTCCGTCCCAGCTGGCTCTGGCCGGCGACGTCTACGAGATCACCGCCGACTGAGCCTCGCCGGTGGGTCGCGGCCGGACGACGGCACGCCATCCTGGGACAGGGTGACGGACGCCACGCGCTGATACGGCAGGATGTGGCGCATGATCTCTGTCCAAGGCCTCTCCAAGTCGTACGGCGACTTCACCGCCGTCGACGACGTGTCCTTCACCTGTGAGCCCGGTCGGGTCACGGGCTTCCTCGGTCCCAACGGTGCCGGCAAGACCACCACGATGCGGATGATGGTCGGGCTGACCAACCCGTCGAAGGGCAGGACCTCGATCGGAGGCATGCGCTACGCCGACATCCCCAACCCCGGGCGCCACGTCGGCGTCCTCCTGGACGCCTCGGCGCAGCACGCCGGGCGCACGGGGCGCGAGGTGCTCACCGTGGCGGCCCGCACCATGGGGCTGCCGCAGTCCCGCGTCGAGGAGATGCTGGCGCTGGTGAGCCTGTCGGAGTCGGAGTCCAAGCGCCGGGTGCGCAACTACTCCCTGGGCATGCGCCAGCGCCTCGGCATCGCCAGCGCGCTGCTGGGCGACCCGTCGGTGCTGATCCTGGACGAGCCGGCCAACGGCCTGGACCCGGCGGGCATCCACTGGATGCGCGGCCTGCTGCGCGGCTATGCCGAACGCGGCGGCACAGTGCTGCTCTCCAGCCACCTGCTCAACGAGGTGGAGCTGATCGCCGACGAGATGATCCTGATCGGGCACGGCAAGATCGTGGCCCAGGGCGACAAGCGGACGCTGCTCGCCTCGGCCGGGGGCGGGGGCACCTTCGTGACCGGGCTGGACAACCAGCACCTCGGCGCCGCCCTGCAGGGCGCGGGGATCTCCCACGTCCCCGCCGGCGAAGGCTTCCGCGTCGACGTGGAGCCGGTTGCCGTGGGCCGGCTGGCAGCAGACCAGCAGATCGTCCTGACCGACCTCCGCGCGGCCGACGGAGGACTGGAGAAGCTCTTCCTGGAGCTCACCTCCGACACCCAGCGCGAGCAGTTCTCGGAAGGAACCAAGGCATGAGCGCCACCACCGCCTCCCACACCCTCGACGTCTCGGGCACGTCCCGGACTCCGTTCACCAGGCTCGTCTCGGTGGAGCTGCGCAAGATGGCCGACACCAAGGCCGGCATCTGGCTGCTGGCCGCGATCGCGCTGATCACGGTCGCGATCGTCGTCATCGTCTTCCTCAACACCGACGCCTCCGACCGGACCTTCTTCAACTTCATGGGAGCCACCGCGACCCCGCAGGGCTTCCTGCTGCCGGTGCTGGGGATCCTGCTCGTCACCAGCGAGTGGAACCAGCGCACCACGCTGACCACGTTCACCCTGGAGCCCTCCCGGGTGCGGGTCGTCGCGGCCAAGACGGTGGCCGCGACGATCTTCGGCCTCGGAGCCATCGTGGTCGCCTGCCTGATCGCGCTGGCCGCCGCCCTGCTCGGTGGCGCCGAGGACCCGTTCCGCGATATCGGCGCCGACGACTTCGGCAAGTTCGCGATCCTGCAGCTGATCGCGGTGCTCCAGGGCGTGGCCTTCGGACTGCTGTTCCTCAACTCCGCGGCGGCGATCGTCGCCTACTTCGTGCTGCCGATCGCGTTCAGCGTGATCTCGCAGTTCTGGCAGGCCCTCAACGACATCGCCGCCTGGGTGGACCTCAGCACCGCGCAGATACCGCTGTTCAACGACGGTGGCATGTCCGGTGAGGAGTGGGCCCAGCTCGGCTCGGTCACCATGCTGTGGATCGTGCTGCCGTTCGCGGTGGGCCTGTGGCGGGTGCTGCGCTCGGAGATGAAGTAGCCCAGGGCCGCTGTTGTCGGCCAGGCCCCCTAGGGTCGTGGGCATGACTTCGAACAACACCCCCACCGGCAGTGCGGCTGACCAGACCGCTGGCCGGGCCGACGGCCGCGCCGACGATGAGCTCCGCCAGATCACCTTCACCCGCAACTGGCTGGACCACCCGGCCGGGTCGGTCCTGGTGGAGTTCGGCCGCACCCGCGTGCTCTGTGCGGCGTCGGCGTCGGTGGGGGTGCCGCGCTGGCGCAAGGGCTCCGGCCTGGGCTGGGTCACCGCTGAGTACGCGATGCTCCCCGCCGCCACCAACACCCGCTCGGACCGCGAGTCGGTCAAGGGGCGCATCGGCGGCCGCACCCACGAGATCTCCCGGCTCATCGGCCGCTCGCTGCGGGCGGTCATCGACTACCAGGCGCTCGGGGAGAACACGATCCAGCTCGACTGCGACGTGCTCCAGGCCGACGGCGGCACCCGCACCGCCGCGATCACCGGGGCGTACGTCGCGCTGGCCGACGCGGTGGCCCACCTGCGCTCCACCGGTGCGCTGGCCGGCGAGCCGCTGACCGGCTCGGTGGCCGCGGTCAGCGTGGGCATTATCGACGGCGTCCCGCGGCTCGACCTCCCCTACGAGGAGGACGTCCGCGCCGAGACCGACATGAACATCGTGATGACCGGCGAGGGCAAGTTCGTCGAGGTGCAGGGCACCGCCGAGGGGGCGGCGTTCGACCGCGCCGAGCTCGACGCGCTGCTGGGCCTGGGGGAGAAGGGGTGCGCCGACCTCACCCGCATGCAGCGCGAGGCGCTGGCCCTGCCGCTGCCCGGGGGGCGCAGTGCCTGAGGTCTTCCTGGCCACCCGCAACGCCAAGAAGCTGCAGGAGATGCAGCGGATCCTGCGCGAGCACGTGCCGGACATCGTGGTGATCGGTCTCGACGACGTCCCGGCGTACGACGAGCCGGTGGAGGACGAGCCGACGTTCGAGGGCAACGCCCTGCTCAAGGCGCTCACCGCGGTCGCGGTCACCGGTCGGCCCTCGATCGCCGACGACAGCGGGCTGTGCGTGGACGCGCTCAACGGGATGCCCGGGGTGCTCTCCGCGCGCTGGTCCGGGCCGCCCAAGAGCGACGAGCGCAACAACGAGCTGCTGCTCGCCCAGCTCGAGGACGTGCCCGACGAGCGGCGGGGCGCCCACTTCGAGTGCGCGGTGGCGTTCTGCCTGCCCGGTGGCCCCGAGCACGTGGTGCACGGCCGGATGGACGGTCGGATCATCCGCGAGGTCCGGGGAGCGGGCGGCTTCGGCTATGACGTGCTCTTCGTCGCCGACGAGCACGCGGACGCCGGTCTCACCAGCGCCGAGCTCGACCCGGCCGAGAAGGACCGCATCTCCCACCGGGGCAAGGCGCTGCGGGCGCTGGCGCCCCTGGTGGCCAAGACTCTCGGGTGACTCTCGGCTGACTCTCGGCTGACCCCCGACTGCCTCGGCCCCTCAGGCGGGTGTCGGCACCGGCTCCTCGGCGTGGATCCGGCGGGAGATCCAGGCGCCCCAGATGGCGGCGAACACGAACATGATGATCGAGTAGACCGCTGCCGGCACCGAGGCCTCGGTGGAGTCGAGCACCTCCACGGCCATGAAGATCGCCAGCGTGGAGTTGTGGACCCCGATCTCCATGGACGAGGAGATGGACTGGGCGCCGTTGACGCCCAGGGCGCGCGGCACGGCGTACCCGACGGCGAGACTGATCGCGCAGAAGAGTGCGGCGGCCAGTCCGATGTCAGCCACGTAGCCGGTGACCTCGGAGCGCTGGTCGACCAGGATGCCGATCACCAGGACGGCCAGGATGACCGCGGAGCCGATGCGGACCGGGCGGTCCATGGAGGCGGCGAACTCGGGGCTGCGGGCGTGCACCAGCATGCCCAGGGTTACGGGGAGCAGGATCAGGGCGAAGACCTTCACGATCTCCACCAGCGGCATCTGCACGTCGTCCTGGCGGTCGTAGTAGGCGATCGCGGCCCCGGTGATCAGCGGCAGGGTGACGATCGCGACGACCGTGTTGATGGCGGTGAGTGAGATGTTCAGCGCCACGTCGCCGCGGAACAGGTGGCTGAAGAGCGCGGCCGTGGTGCCGCCGGGGGAGGCGGCCAGCAGCAGCATCCCGATCCCGAGCAGGGCGGGCAGGTCCAGCAGCACCACCAGGCCGAAGCAGATCAGCGGCAGCAGCACCAGCTGGCACGCCAGGGCGATGGTGACCACCCGGGGGTTGCGCACCACCCTGCGGAAGTCGTCGGGCGTCAGGGCGAGGCCCAGGCCGAACATGATGATGCCGAGGGCGATCGGCAGGCCGATGGTGGTGAGCGCAGAATCCATGACCGGAACGTAGTGGCATGGCTCACACCAGCGGTAGGGGTGGCATCGCCTCGGTAGTGGCTCAGTGGAGCTTCACGACGCTTTCCGCGCCACGAACGGGACCCAGCCCGACGTGCTCCAGTCCCACGTGCCCTCGGGATTGCACCAGCTGACAGAGACCTGGACCCTGCCCACGACCGGCCGCCCCGGCCGGAGCTTCATGACGAGCTGGGTGAGGAACGTGAACCCGGACCCGAGGTAGTCCGTCCACTTCGCCTCGACTCTTCCCTTCTTGACCTTCACGGGCTTCCACTGGTCAGTCTCGACCTTGATCTTGCGCTTGCTCCCTTGGTCGTCGCAGGTGAGCCGGACCACCGCGTGGAAGTCCTCGACCTTGCCACCCCGCGTGACCTGGAACTCGACCGGCTGGGCCTTCACGGGCCGGCCGTTGACGAGGATGTTCCCGCGGTACATCCCAGGCGCGGCCGACGGGCCCGAGGCCCGCTCGGGCGCGGCCGTGGCAGCAGACGGTGTGGCCGTGGCAACAGACGGTGTGAACGCCGACAGACAGAGCGCCAGAGCCGTGAGCGCGGCGCCGATCCGGTTCCTCATGCTGATCCCCCCCATACGCACGGGAGCCATCCCCCGTGATGACGTGCTGCCACGCTAAGCGCACAGTCCTGCCACCGCCAGCCGTTCTCAGCGAGTGGCATGCACCGACCGGTGCCGAAGGCGGGACTCGAACCCGCACGCCCTAGAGCACAGGTACCTAAAACCTGCGTGTCTGCCAGTTCCACCACTTCGGCTGTGCCGCTGAGTCTAGGGATGGCCCTCGCGCCGTCCCGTGCCCAGGTGGGCACGGGACGCC
>NZ_POAG01000020.1:158597-174206 GCF_002930065.1 Nocardioides sp. 616
TGGCCTTGACGTTGTACTGGGCGAGGGCGACCTTGCCCTCGGGGTCGACGACGACGGTGGAGCGGATGACGCCCTGGACGACCTTGCCGTAGAGCTTCTTCTCGCCGAAGGCGCCGTACTCGGTCAGGGTCTGCTTCTCCGGGTCCGAGAGCAGGGTGATCGTGAGGCCGTCGCGCTCGCGGAACTTCGCCAGCTTCTCCGGCTTGTCCGGCGAGATGCCCACGACCTCGTAGCCGGCCGCCTGCAGGGAGTCCAGGGAGTCGGTGAAGTCGCAGGCCTGCTTGGTGCAGCCCGGCGTCATCGCCGCGGGGTAGAAGTACACGATCACCGTGCGGCCGCGCAGGTCCGCCAGCGAGACCTGCTCACCGGTGTCGGAGGTCAGGGTGAAGTCGGGGGCGGTGTCACCGGGGGAGAGGCGCGGGCTCAACGGGGCTCCTTGTTGCGAATAGGTCGCAATAACGTAGGGTGGACGGCATGCATGTTCCCGACGGATTCCTCGACGCCCCCACGTCGGTGGCCACCGGCGTCGTGGCCGCTGGTGGGGTGGCGATCGCTCTCAGGGGCGCCCGCCGCGAACTCGACGACCGTACCGCCCCCATGGCCGGACTCGTCGCGGCCTTCGTCTTCGCGGCCCAGATGATCAACTTCCCCGTCGGTGCCGGGACCAGCGGCCACCTGATGGGTGGCGCTCTGGCCGCCGTGCTGGTGGGTCCGTGGACCGCGGTGCTCTGCCTGAGCGTGGTGCTGCTGGTGCAGGGCCTGCTGATGGCCGACGGCGGTATCACCGCTCTGGGCACCAACATCACCCTGATCGGACTGGTCACCGTCGTGGTCGGCTGGTTCGTCTTCGTCGCGCTGCGCCGGGTGCTGCCCAAGCGCCCCGCGCTGGTCGCACCCGCCGCCGCGGTGGCCGCGTTCCTCAGCGTCCCGGTGGCGGCGGCGGTCTTCACCCTGCTCTTCGTCATCGGCGGCACCGCGCCCGTGGAGGGCGCGACGGTGCTGAAGGCGATGGTGGGCTGGCACGTCGTGATCGGCATCGGCGAGGCGGTGATCACCGGCCTGGTCGTCGGCAGTGTCGTGGCGGTCCGGCCCGACCTGGTGTACGGCGCTCGCCCGCTGGTCGCCGGCCGCACCCTGGAGATCCGGAACGCGGAGGCGCGCTCATGAGCCGCCGGTCCTTCTACGTCCTCTCCCTGCTGGTCGCGCTCCTGGTCGCCGGGTTCGCCAGCTACTACGCCAGCGCCCACCCCGACGGCCTGGAGTACGTCGCGGAGCAGACCGGCTTCCTGGACACCGTCGAGGAGGAGCACGCCGCCTCGGACAGTCCGCTCGCGGACTACCAGACCACCGGGATCGACAACGAGCGCCTCTCCGGCGGCATCGCCGGGGTGGCCGGCGTGCTGCTGGTCCTGGTGGTCTCCGGCGGTCTCTTCCTCGCGCTGCGCCGCCGCGGCGACGAGCCCCAGCACACCGATTCCCAGCACATCGAGCCCCAGCACACCGAGCCGAGCTGAGCGCGGTGGGCGCCGGGCACGGCCACCTGCTGCACTACCACGGCCACAGCGTGGTGCACCGGGCTCCGGGGCACGTCAAGGTCGTGGCGCTGGTGGCCTTCATGCTGCTGGTGGTCGCCACCCCCCGGGAGTGGCTCTGGGCCTTCGGTCTCGAGGCCGCGGTGCTGCTGGGCGTGGTGGCGCTGTCCCGGGTCCCGGCTGGCTACCTCGCGAAGCGGATGGTGGTCGAGGTGCCGTTCGCGGTCTTCGCGCTGATGGTGCCCTTCGTCGCGACCGGGCCGCGCACCGAGCTGCTGGGGCTCAGCGTCTCCGAGACCGGCCTGGTCGCCGCCTGGGGGCTGTTGGTCAAGGGCACCCTGGGCGTGCTCGCTTCGCTCACCCTGGCTGCCACCACGGAGCCCGAGGAGCTGCTGCGCGGCCTGACCCGGCTGCGGATGCCCGACCTGATCGTGCAGATCATGGGGTTCATGATCCGCTACCTCAGCGTGGTCATCGGTGAGCTGGGACGGATGATGACCTCGATGCGCTCCCGCGGCGCGGACCCGCGGTGGCCGCGGCACTGGCCGATGCTGGCGCGCTCCCTGGGAGCGCTGTTCATCCGGTCCTACGAGCGCGGTGAGCGGGTCCACCTCGCGATGCTCTCGCGCGGGTACGACGGCAGGCTGCCGCGATGAGCGCCCCCGTCCTGGACGTGCAGGGACTCGCCTACGCCTACCCCGACGGCCACCAGGCGCTCTTCGGGGTCGACCTGCACGTGCACTCCGGCGAGCGGGTGGCGCTGCTGGGCCCCAACGGGGCGGGCAAGACCACCCTGGTGCTGCACCTCAACGGCATCCTCACCGCGGGGGCGGGCCGCGTCGCGGTCAGCGGCCTGGAGGTCGCCAAGCCGCACCTCGCCGAGATCCGGCGGCGGGTCGGCATCGTGTTCCAGGACCCTGACGACCAGCTGTTCCTGGGCAGCGTGCGCGCTGACGTGGAGTTCGGGCTGCGCAACATGGGGGTCCGCGGGCCCGCCCTGGACACCCGGGTGATGGCAGCCCTGGACCAGGTCGGGATGGCCGACTTCGCCGACCGACCACCGCACCACCTCTCCTTCGGCCAGCGTCGCCGGGTCGCCCTGGCGACCGTGCTGGTGATGGAGCCGGAGATCCTGGTGCTCGACGAGCCGAGCTCCAACCTCGACCCGGCGAGCCGCCGAGAGCTGGCCGACATCCTGCGCTCGCTGGAGGTGACGGTGCTGATGGTCACCCACGACCTGCCTTATGCCCTGGAGCTGTGCCCGCGGTCGGTGGTGCTCAGCGACGGCGTGGTGGTCGCCGACGGGTCGACGTACGACGTGCTGACCGACGACGAGCTGATGGCTGCCCACCGGCTGGAGCTCCCGTTCGGCTTCGACCCCCGCACCATTGGTAGCCTTCCCAGGTGACCAACGACGCCTCCTCGCTCGAGCGCGAGATCGAGATGACCCGGGACCGCTTGGCCGGCACCATCGACCAGCTGCTCTACCGGGCACACCCCAAGACCATCGTCAACCGCGAGGTCACCTCCATCAAGGCGCATTACGTCGACCTCGACACTGGTGCGCCCCGCACGGACAACATCCTCAAGACGGTCGCCGGCATCGCCGGGTTCGTGCTGGTCTTCGCGGTGATCCGCAAGATCGCCCGTGACTGAGGGGTTCGACGTCAAGGCTCCCATCAAGATGCTCCACGACCGGCTGCTGGTGGAGCAGGACAGTGAGGCGGGGGAGCGTCGTTCCTCCGGCGGCATCGTCATCCCGGCGACCGCGGCCATGGGTGCGCGGCGGCTCGCGTGGGCGCGGGTGGTCGCCGTCGGTCCCCAGGTGCGTGCGGTGGAGCCGGGTGACCGGGTGCTCTACGACCCCGAGGACAAGGCCGAGGTCGAGGTCAGCGGCGAGGTGTACGTCGTGATGCGTGAGCGCGACGTGCACGCGGTGGCGGCGGAGCGGCTGCAGGCGGAGGCCACCGGCCTCTACCTCTGAGCGCCGTCCCGCATCGCGCGGTAGACGGCCCGGGTCGAGACGGCGGTGCGCAGCTCGTCGGTGACGTCGGTGAAGAACTGGCGCCGGTAGGCCTCGTCGGTGACGGCGTACACGGCGAAGTAGAGGCCGGAGAACGCGGCGAGGAACACCGCGACCCGGACCAGCTCCCAGGAGATCGCGCCGAGCGCGGGCGTGGGGTCGGTGCCCACCCAGTTGGTCACGACCTCGTCGGGGATGGCGACGATCCCGAAGCCGATGAAGAAGACGAAGACCGCCACGCTCAGCAGCAGCACCTGGATGGCCTGCGCGGCCAGCAGCACCAGGATGAGGTTGGCTCGTTCCAGCCGCGACGGTGACGCCACGTCCGTGCCGATGCCGACTCCGCGGGACCAGGCGGCGAACGGGGTGCCGGCGCAGGCCTCCTCGATGCGGGAGGGGTCGAGCTCGGCGGTGAAGGCGTCGAGCTCCTCGGGCAGCCGGGAGGCCAGGAAGCCCACGGCCGCCGCGGCGAAGCCCAGCACCGCGGTCCACATGACTCCTCCGGAGAGCCGGGCCGCGACCTCCCAGACCTCGGCGTTGATGAAGAGGAAGGTGATGAAGAGCATCAGCATCGGCAGGGCCCGCGCTACCAGCGGAATCATCAGCTCCAGCGAGGAGAGCGTCTTGCGGACCGCCCACCGCAGCCAGAGCCGGACCTGCAGCGTGGCCAGGGCATAGAGGCCGAGGACGAATCCCGCCGACGTCAGCGCCGCGGCCGCCCCGGTGTAGCGATCGGAGACCAGCGCGCCGATGGTGAACGCCGTACCGGCCACCAGGACCGAGGCCGCCAGGACGGCCCGCAGCCGCCCGCGGCCCAGACCGTGCGAGACCCGGGCGCGGACGTCGTCGACGAAGTAGGGGAGCCCGTGGCCGAGGAACCATTGCTCGGCGGTGGTCATGTGGGTGGGCGTCGGTGTCGTGCTCATCGTCGAGCAGTCTTCCTCACAGGGGCAGGTGGACGCTGAACGTGGTGCCGGAGTCCACCTCGGACTCGACCTCGATGTGCCCGCCGTGGCTCTCCACGATGGCCCGCACGATCGAGAGCCCCAGTCCGGTGCCCTGGATCTGGCGTTCCTGCGCCAGGCTGGTGCGGAAGAACTGGGAGAACAGCTTGCCGAGGTCCTCGGCGGGGATGCCGTGTCCGGTGTCGGAGACGCTGAGCACGGCACGTGAGTCGACCTGGCGCAGCCCGACGGTGACCTGCCCGGGCTGGGGGGTGAACTTCACGGCGTTGGACATCAGGTTGAGCATCACTCGCTCGAGCTTCTCGCCGTCGCCCCGGACGACGACCGGCCGGTCGCCAAGGTCCATCTCCAGGCTCAGACCGGCAGCCTGCACTCGGGGCGCGATGATCCGTTCCGCGCTCCGGATCATCGCGGCCAGGTCCACCGGCGTGGTGGAGAGCTCCATGTCCACGGAGCGGAGCCGCGACAGCGTCAGCAGGTCGTCGATGAGGGAGAGCAGCCGTCGGCCGTTCTCGCCGATCCGCTCCATCGCGCCGTTCTGCAGAGGAGTGAGCTGGCCGTAGTCCCCGTCGTCGAGCAGCTCGGTGTAGCCGATGATGTTGGTGATCGGAGTGCGGAGCTCGTGGCTGACGTTGGAGACGAACGCGTCCTTGACCCGGTCGACCTCGCGGAGCTCCTCCAGGGCCGAGCGTTCGGCCTCCAGCTCCTCGACCACGACGCTGAGCTTGCTGTCGGCGACGGCGTCGGCCCGCGCCAGGGCCTGCTTGCGGCTGTCGACCCGGGCCCTGGTGCTGCTCAGGCTCAGCGCCACCACGGCGATCGAGCAGGTGATGAGGAAGAGCTGGACGAAGGCGATCTCCAGGTCCGGCGGCAGGTTGGTGCGGTGGCCGGTCTCGGAGAACGGCCCCATCCCGTGCGCGGTGAACGTCATGGCGATCAGGCGCACCACGATCAGCTGGAGCAGGGTCTCGAGCAGCGCGAACCGGAGTCCGGCCCAGCCCATGACGGCGAGCACGAGGTAGGCGAAGGACGGTGTGTAGATGGCCCCGAAGACCACGACCGTCACGGTCAGCACCAGGATCCACTGCACCCAGCGCTCGAGGTTGCCCGCGAGGCTCGGGACCCTGAGGCGGTCCATCGCCAGCGGCAGCCACAGCAGCAGGGACGCCGCCTCGTTGAGCAGGGAGCCGCCGGTGAGCGAGCGCAGGTCCTCCACGTCGGTGACGGACCCGGCGACGAACGTGGCCAGACCCACGACCAGCGCGCCGGCGACGGCGGCCACGATGATCCTCAGCAGGTCGCTCTCCGACCTCAGCTTGAGGGGACCGGCGTGGGCGCGGAGGATGGCGAGTGCCAGGACAGCGGCGACGACGGCACCCAGGGAGTAGGCGATCGACTCGACCACCGACTGGCCCGTCCACCACAGGGTGAGCCCGGTGACAAGGGCAGCGAACGGGGCGACCCACCGCAGCTGGGCCGGCCTGACCTGGAGCAGGACCACGGCGAGCAGGCCCAGGGGATAGGCGCCGAATCCTTCGGCGGCCTCCGGAGCACGCACGTCAGCGCCTAGCCCGAGGGCGGTGCAGAGGGTCAGCAGGAGCAGCGCCCTGGTCATCCCGGACTTGGGCACGCTGCTCCCCTCGACGTCATACCACGTCGGCGCGCCCCCCAGCGCTGCATGGTTGACGACATAAGACCACGTACAGAGACACCTGGGGGGTGAGAATCGCGGAAATGCTGAGGACGGGGCGTTCGGCCGGACGACCTCGCGGCCGCGCGCGGCGGCCCGGTTGGGGTGCGCGCGGCACAATTGAGGCATAACCCGGCGGGGCGCCGGGCCGGACCTTTAGGCTCGCGGAGCCTGAGTTGCCCCTCCCCGGCGACGTCCGAACACGCAGCCTCTGGAGGCCAGCATGTCCTCGCGCAGCCCGCTCCGCCGTACCACCTCGGTCTCCGTCGCGGCCCTGACCGTGGGCCTGGCCGTGACGCTGGCGACCGCGCCGGCCCAGGGTCAAGCGTTCAACGGGTCGCGGGGCAACGACACGATCAGCGGGACCAACAAGCCCGACCGGATCAGCTCGTTGGGTGGCAAGGACAGGATCAAGGGCAAGGGCGGCAGGGACGTCGTCAAGGGCGGCACCGGCAACGACACCGTCTACGGCGGGGGCGGCAACGACCAGCTCTGGGGCCAGGACGACCGCGACTCCCTGTCCGGCGAGGCCGGCAACGACCTGCTGATGGGCGGGAACGGCGATGACGCGCTCGACGGCGGCTCCGGCAAGGACGCCGTCGTGGGCGGCCCCGGCAACGACGCGCTCGCCGGCGCTGCCGGCCGGGACACGCTCAAGGGCCAGGGCGGGGTCGACGTGCTCCGCGGCGGAGCGGGCAACGACAGCCTGATCGCCGCCGAGGGCGCGGACACTGTGTACGGCGACGGCGGCAACGACACCGTCTCCGGTGGCGACGACAACGACCTCGTCTACGGCGGCGACGGCAACGACTCCCTCGGCGGGGACACCGGCGACGACGCCATCTACGGCGAGCTCGGCGACGACTTCCTCGCCGGTGCCAGCGGCAACGACACGCTGTACGGCGCGGAGGGCTCGGACCGGATCAACGGCGGCGACGGCGACGACTACATCGAGGGCGGGGCCGGCGACGACGGCGTCCCCCCGGTCGCCGGGTCGGTGCAGGCTGGGTTCGACAACGGCACCGACGGCAAGCCCGAGCTCAACGGCGGGCCGGGCAACGACACCATCCTGGGCGGGGAGGGGCGCGACAAGCTGCTCGGCCTGGGCGGTGACGACGTGCTCGACGCCGGACCCGGCGACGACTACGCGATGAACGCCGGTGACGGCAACGACGTCCTCATCGACGGCGACGGCGACGACCCGCTGGTCAAGGGCGACCCGGGCGACGACACGTTCTTCGTCGGCGCCGGCAAGGACAAGATCTTCGGCGAGCAGGGCAACGACACCGTCTACCTCTACGACGACGGGGAGCGCGACGAGATCCTCTGCGACGACGTCGACGACCGCGGCACCAGCGCCGAGGGGCAGAGCGACAAGGTCATCTACGTGGGCCGGATCGACCCGCTCGACAAGCTGAAGGCCGACTACGGCCCGGGCACGTGCGAGTCGATCACCGTGATCGACTACCTGCCCCAGGGTTGGCCCTACGGGCCGGTGCCGGGTCTTGCGCCGGGGCGGACCGCGGGCTGGCTCCGCTGAGTTAGGTGCTGGTCCTCGCCTCAGGGTCTCGCAGGTAGGTCCCGTCCTGGCGACGCTTCAGACGAGCCCTCCAGCGCAGAGGGTTCGGCATCCGCTTGGGCGAATGGGGCCTTCGGAACGTTCTCGGTGCGGTCGTGCTCAGGAGTGGTCGTGACCTCGGGTCTGACGTTTCAACGCGATGCTCACTGAACTGCGTCAGGGCCTTCTTGCCAAGCGCGTCCACGGCCCACGGCTTGTCGATGGTCCCGATGGACTCGCCGTCCTCGTTGAGGACGTTGCCAGTGCCGCCCTCAGGTCTGCTACCTGGGATGGGTGCCGGCCCGAAAAGGATGGTGCGTGGCCCGGAAAGTAAAAGTTCTCACAGGCCACAGTTTTTCTGCCAGGTCCGGGGTGAAATGGCCTCCCGGCACAGCCGCCGGGAGTTCTGGGAGGACACCAAAAGATGTCGATGCTTGCCTCGCGCCGTGCAGTGATCGCCGGAGCGAGTGTCGCGGTCGGTGTCAGTGCGATAGGGCCGATCCCGACGGCGTTCGCGGCCGACTACATGGCTGGCAGCTGGCCCGCCACGCCGCTCCTTCCCGAGCTGGACCGCCACCTCATCTCCAGGTTCTCCTACGCCGTGACGCCGGAGCTCGCGCAGCAGGTGAGTGCTGCAGGGGGTGCTCGAGCGTGGTTCGACCAGCAGCTGGCGACGGCGTACGACGGCTCGGCTGACAACCTCGCCGACTGGTGGCCGCACCTGCACCTGCGACCCACCGCGGTCTGGAAGCTGCAGATGGCGGGCACCCGCGCGGGCTACCGCGTCATGTACGACTACGGCCGTCGGCTCCTGGTACGGCGACTGATCTCGCCGAAGCCGGTCCTAGAGGTGATGCAGGAGTTCTGGGAGAACTACCTCAACGTCTCGGTCAACGGCGACTCCCAGTTCACCTGGCGGGCGCGGTACGGCGACGTCATCCGCAAGCACGCCCTCGGGCGGTTCGACCAGATGCTGCAGGAGGCGATCACCCATCCCGCCATGCTCATCTACCTCGACGGCGCCAACTCGACCAAGGACCACCCCAGCGAGAACCTCGCCCGCGAGCTGCTGGAGCTGCACACCGTTGGGGTGGGCGCGTTCCGGGAGCGCGACGTCAAGGCCGCCGCTCGACTCCTCACCGGCTATCGCATCGCCGACCGTGACGACTGGACCTATTCCTACGACCGCAGCGTCCACGCCACCGGCAAGGTGCGCGTCCTCGGCTTCAAGAGCGCCAACAAGCGCAGGGACGGGCGCCCTGCCACCCGCAAGTTGCTGCGGTACCTGGCCCGCCACCCCAAGACGGCACGTCGCATCGCGCACCGTCTCGCGGTGACGTTCGTGGGCGACAACCCGTCCCCCGCCCTGGTGGACCGCCTGGCGAAGGTCTACCGGGCCAACGGAACCGCGATCAAGCCGGTGCTTCAGGCGCTGGTCGACTCGCCCGAGTTCGCGGCTGCCGGGGGGCTGAAGGTCCGTGACCCCAGCCAGGATGTCGTGGCCACGTTCGCCGTCCTGGGGGCACAGCTGGGTCGTCCCGAGCAGGACGACATCTCCGGCGCCAGCCTCATTGTCCACATGGCCGAGACCGTCGGACTGGCTCCGATGGCCTGGCCGCTGCCGGACGGATCACCGCAAGCCAGCAGCCCCTGGACGTCACCGGCCCGCATGATGGCTTCCTTCGACATGCACTGGCGGATGGCGACGCGGTCCCAGCCCAATCGCAACATCACCTACCGCATGCCCGAGCAGTGGCTCCCAGCCCCGTCCATCGCACTGCGAGACCTGGTCGACCACATGTCGCGGGTCATCCACCACCGACCCTCGACCGCGACGCTGCTCCAAGCGTGCTGCGAAGCCGTCGAGATGGACCCAGGAGAGATCATCACCGCCTCGCATCCGCTGGTCACCTTCTTCATGCCCCGTCTGCTCGTGGTCTTCCTCGACCACCCTGCCCACCTCACCCGATGAGCACGCCCTCGACCGCAGCGTGCTGCGACCTCACGTCGTCCGGGATGACGCGTCGCGGCCTCTTCCGCGCCGCCGCCGTCACCGGCGGGGTGCTGACCTTCGGGTCCGCGGTGGTCGCGACGGCGTCTGCCGAGCCCGGTGTGCCAGCCGCCTCGGTCATCGTCGTCCTGTCCCTGCGCGGTGCGGCGGACGGGCTCTCCCTCGTGGTGCCGCACGGTGACAAGACCTATTACAAGGCGAGGCCCACCATCGCGGTGCCCCGCGGGTCCCTGCTGGCCAAGGACAACACCTTCGGCCTGCACCCGGCGCTCCACCCGCTCCTGCCGATGTGGCAGTCGGGCAAGCTCGCCGCGGTCCACGCGACCGGGATGCGAATCCCCAACCGGTCCCACTTCGCCGCCATGGAGGCGGTGGAGGACGCCGATCCGGGCTCTGCAGCACGCGTCGGATGGCTCAACCGACTCGTCGGTGAGATCCCCGGCGGTTCCCCGGCGCGGGGTCTGAGCGTCGGCACCGCCAGCATGCCGACCTCCCTCTACGGACCGCAGCCGGTCATGGCGGTCACCGACCTCAGCAAGATCCAGGTGTCCGGCGCCGATTCCACCGGGGATCCCCGTGGCACCCGCCGGCGGGCGTTGGGCACCGTCTGGGGAGCCGACGGCACCGAGCTCGGCACCGGTGCGCGCTCCGCGCTGGCGGCGAGCACCGACCTGCTGCCGAGCCTGCAGCAGCCGGACACCAGCACGGCGTACCCGACATCGGACCTTGGTCAGGCGCTGGCGGGGGTCTCCCGGGTCCTGAAGGCCAACACGGGCACCTCGCTCGTCACGGTCGACCAGGGCGACTGGGACCACCACACCGGCGTCGGCTCGATCACCTACGGGCGGATGCTCAACAACAGCTCCGACCTCGGCGCCTCGATAGCCGCGTTCTTCGCCGACCTGGGGCCGCTCGCTGACAAGGTCACCCTGGTCACGATGAGCGAGTTCGGCCGCCGGGTCGTCGAGAACGCCCAGAAGGGCCTCGACCACGGCTGGGGCAACGTGATGTTCCTGGCCGGAGCGGGCGTCAAGGGCGGTCGCTACTACGGCAAGTGGCCAGGCCTGAAGAATTCGCTCGACGCCGACCTCGAGGTCACGACCGACTACCGCAGTGTCCTGGCCGAGGTCGTGGCGTCCCGCACCGGAGCCTCGATCGCCACGGTGTTCCCCGGACTCAAGCGCGAGCACGTCGGGGTCATGCGAGGCCAGTAGCCACAACGTTCGGAAACGTCATCGGCGAGTGGTAGCGGCGTCCCTGACTTGCTGTGCGCCCCGCCGACGGCGATGGAGCTGCTCGGTCGGGGGCAGAGACGATCGCGTTGCAGTCCGGCCCCGGAGACGGTGAAGCCGGAACCGTGGCTGGTGGACGAGGCCGAGAAACACAAAACCGCAGGTCACGTGGTGTGACCTGCGGTTTTGCTGGATGTACGCCATCAGGGACTTGAACCCCGAACCCGCTGATTAAGAGCCTCGGCATGACTGTGCAGACGAGGAAAGGACGCGTCCGCCTAAGCGTGACGAGGCACTGTTCGGCAATCACCACGTGCGACTCGGTGCAGCCCCGTTGCCGTCAGAGTTGCAGTCAAGAAGGGTTATCCCACTATCAGCAGTCCCTACTTCTGTGCGACTTGAAAGGCATCTCATCGCAGCCTGCGCCACCCAAATATCAACTAGGTGTCGGGGTTAGCGGATTCGCCCGTGCGAATTCATCCGTGATGATGAGCGCACCGAAGTCTGCACGTGCGCGCTGGCGGAGGTCGGGATGAGGGAACTCTCGCCGACGAACAGGCAATGGGACGGGACTACTGAACCAAGCCTCCAGATCAGGATCCGTGACTATCCAGCGGTCGTCCGCGACCTTGTCCACGCGCCACCCAGAGAGGTCATGAGCTCGTGCCAAATGTTGGCCTGTGAGGAGCTGAATCCCGAACGCGTCGGGGACGAAGGAGGACCAGAGGTGGCGGTTCTGCCTCCAAAGGCCGGAGGTCTCAGAACTCTCGTCTGTGCCGGGGAAGGCAATGTGCACTGCTCCGTACTCCGCCTCAGATGCGAAGTGGATCAACAGCTTCGCCATCTTTTGGGCGATGGCGACGGGGCCGGACTCCTTATCAAGGTCAACCCACGAGGTCTCCGCAAAGGCCTGGAAGCCAACCGATCGACGCATCTCCCCATCCCTTCGCGTAGACGCGAGGCGCAGCCCGCTCAACGGTCTGACAAGCAGGGGTCGAATGATGTCCGGGGCGTCGTCGGTGACCACGGGCACCCGTGCGAGGCCCCCGACGTGCGCCACAGTGCCTGGTGGCGTGAGGACCCAGTTCGCGGCGAAGGACATCAGCCGCTCAGTGACAGACTCGGGGACGCCCCATCGTGGCTCCGGCACCCCCCAATCGTTGAACGGCCCGGCAGCGAGGGGACGTTCCAATTGATGGGCCAATGTTGCGATGGGAAACGGCATCTCGCAGGCGGGGTCGAACCACGGGTCAATCGCAGGCACGGAGATCGACCCGGCGTGCCCTATCGAACTGAGCTCAGAGGCCAACTCGCGCGTGCGCTCAGCCCAGTCCACACAGTCCAACAACCACACGTACGCACCACCGGTGGTTGGCTGCACATCCCACCTTTCGTCACTGGTTTGGAGTCGATGGATGGCTGCACGGACCTCGCCGGCCGGGCGGGCCACGCCCTTCAATTGGATCCATAGATCGACTCCGTCAGCGCCCTGCTGCAGGCGTTGCGCAACTCGCGCCTCGATCTTGTAGTTCTCAACAGTGACCGTCATGAGTGCATCCTCGCGGGAGGCGCAGCGGTTTCGCAACGGACCGCAACGGACCGCGACGACGGGCACGACTCCGATTCAGTGACCGGTCTAGATGTCCTCTTTCCGGTAGTCAAGCGGTGCCCTAGTCTGCGTCCGCGTCTGCCGTTCGGGAGGGCGTTCGCTACGCAGGGGGAATCGAATGCCACGACGTCTGACGATGGTTCCAGTCGCTACGCTCTTCATTCTGGTTGGGCTGGTTCCGCTACCTATCGCCCAAGGCACGCCGACGCAAGTGCAAGCGTGTTCGTCAAACACGATGAATAGCTCGCCCCAGAGGCAAGCCAATGCGTGTATCAACGGAATTCCTGTGTCCTCGACTCGGGGTTTCGTGTCGCCGTCTTGCGTGATCGACCCCAAGGCAACCGACCGTCGGAATCCTAAGTATAAGCCCGGCGAGTGCAAGGCAGGCGGAATCCAAGCGGAGGCAATCGCACAAGCTCGACTCATCGCGCGACTCAACGAGGAGGGAGTCTTCGGCAGCAGTGTCTCTGGGCGCACGGGCATTACTCCAAACGTGCAATGGGAGCCCATCTTCTCGAACGTAAGTGGAGTCTCATACGAACCTTCAAGGCAGCCTCCAGCCACGTTGCATCCCGATTTAGTTTTGTATGATGCTTATGCCGAGCGTAACAGTCGGATGTTGATCGCCGAGTTGAAGTTAGAGGTACGGGCGGGGGGCGAAGGTCCTGCAAAAGCTGCTTTGCAGGCGGCAGCTTATAGGGATCTGCTCGCCAGCATGGGAAAGTCTGCTGAACTGCTGGACTTAAATGCCGAGATGGCGGTCGGCGGCGCGCCTGGTTACACCGACGAGTTCCGGGTTGAGCTCCAGTCCTGCGGCAGACCAACTATCAACTACGAGGTTTGGTATCAATATGCTGTGACGGCGACTCAGCCAGGCGTCGTGATGGTAGACGGAGATTACGAATCCGAGCCTTGTGGCTCAAGGCCGCCAGGGCCACCGCCTGAGGACGTCGATGACGAGGTAGAGATTCCCATCGATGTCGAACAACCTGAGTGGACTGACTGCATGGTCAATGCGGCAGGAGTGGCGGTCGACGCGGCCGAATGGTTGACGGAGAAATCGCGGGACCTCAGCTACTCACTTCTAGCACCGGGCTCATTGCGGATCGCGACCTCTACGCGCCCGCCAACGCCGGCAGAACTGGCCGCTGCCAGAGCAGCCACGATCGGTGTAGGTCCTGGTGCGTTCTTCATGGCGAGTGCTGTGGCCGGCGGCATGGCACTTGGTGTCGCTACCTCGTGCGCCATTGATCCTAACGTCTTTGGCGACCCACACCTGGTCACTCTCGATGATCGAGCCTATGACCTGCAGACGGTTGGCGAGTTCCACCTCGTTGAGGACCCGGCAACCGGGCTCGACGTGCAGGCGCGGTTTGTCCCTGTTGGGTCGTCCGTTTCCGTGACCGAAGCAGTTGCAGTTGCAGTTGCAGGACAACGTGTTGAGCTTCGTTCGAATGGACAAGTCTTGGTCGATGGTGATGTGGACGTCGCGGCGGAGGACGGTGTCACCACCCTCGCTGACGGGTCGCTGCTCGTCCGATCTGGATCAGAACGGCTATTGGCCCTGAAACGTCCAAGTGCCCTGGTCAGGTTTCAATCTGGGACGATCAGTATTTCCATGGACGAGGGAGTCCGCACGAGAGGATTGCTGGGAAATAATGACGGAAATCCACACAACGACCTTGTAACCGCGTCAGGCGAACAGCTTCCTGCGGATGTGCCAGCACGAGTCCTGTATGGGCGATATGCCGATTCGTGGCGGGTAGGATCGGACGAATCGAATTTCTCATATCTGCACGGGCAGGGTACGGAAACGTTCACGGATCGGAGCTTTCCGCAAGACGTCAAGACATTGGCGGACTACTCGACTGCGGAATTGAATGCCGCAAGCAAGATTTGTAGAGAGGGTCATGTATCCGAGGGTCCCGCTTTCGAGGACTGCGTGTACGACTTGGTGTCGACCGGAGATGACCGGTATGTCAGCGTTGCGGCGTCTGTCGGGGCCGTAGTTGATCCAGCCGGTTCAAAATTCACCAATGAAGGAGTTCTTTCTGAGTCGTTCGATGGAACCATTGGGTCCGCGTTCGCTGCTAAGCGTTACGTTCAGGACCCGTCTCTTTCTACGCTGGCGGCCCCGATTTTTGATGCCGAGCCCTATTCGTTCGCGGTGGTCGCTGTTCCCCGCCACGATTCCGCTCTAGTCGGTATGGATATCCTGACCTTCGGGCCAACTGAGTCTGACGGAGAGCCTCAGGGGGCGTTGATTCAAATTGATAACATGCACCCAGTTCGCGTTGTACTGGAGGGGACGCAGCCCGCAATAGATTCCCCGGGTGGCACGGTGCAATTTATTCGTAATGGAACGCTGTCCTCCGGCACGGACTACCGCATTTATCGGGTGGAACTGCCCGCGGCGCACGCCTCCCAAAGCCTCACAGCCAAGTTGAAGCCTTTTGGTTTCCGGGGTGTTACCGACACTTCTTTGGGCGTTGACAACATTCGGGTAGAATTGAACGCTCTCCCTGCTGAGGATTTCGCAACTCAAATCCCGTTCAATATCGCGCCAGATGTCCCCTCGGCAGGGGCGGGCAGGCTCGAAACGCCGGGGAGTCAGGACACCTACTCGTTTGAGCTCACGCACGCGCAAGCCGTCCGCGGGCTGCTGATCGAATCCGCCTGCGCCAGTGCGAGCGATTTCAGGCTTCGGGAAATGGAACGGGGCACCGTGCTTCAGCCGAGCGGTGGCACGTGTGCCAGCACTCGCTATCTAGACCTGAAGGCGGGGGGGTATCAGCTCGAGGTAGCTAGTTTTGGCAGACCGGGTCCGTACTCAGCGAAGGTACTGCTAGTACCGCTAGCCGAAGCTTTTGACTTCCAGGTCGGGCAGAAGGTGGAGCCGGGCAAGATTGCTGACGTTGCTGTGGCTGGGGCCGGGAACCTGGAGACGACTGCGTCGAAGGACGTGTATCGGTTCACGGTGCCCGCGGAT
>NZ_POAG01000021.1:0-13816 GCF_002930065.1 Nocardioides sp. 616
CGGCGCGCGCCGCGATCGCGTCGGCCGCCTCGAACTGGATCCTGCGGGGCTCGAGCGCGTCGGTCGGCTCGGGGCTGGGCGTCGGATCGTCGGGGTTCAGGGTGTTCTCGACGAACCGGCCCAGGGTGTACGGGCCCGGGGCGTACGGCGCGAGGTGCGCGGGCAGGGCGGGCCCGACGTACAGGTGGGTCTTGACGCCCGGGTGCCAGGTGGCGCCCTCGACCTGGGTCCCGTAGGGGACGTCGAGCACCCACAGCCGCTCACCGGGCCCGGCCGTCGGCAGAGGCCGCGGCGGCTGTCGCGCCCGGCTCCGGCGCCGTGACGCGCTCCGCCGAGGAGCGCTGGACGGCGGTGGGCTGGGCATCTGCCGGAGGCTATCTGGCTCCCACTTCGCGCAGCAGTCCGGGGACGGGATGGACCCCGGCACCCGGTGCCGGCGGGTGCAGGGGTCCAGGGGTCCGGCTCAGCGACGGTTGCGGTGGTGCCCCCGCCACGGATAGCTGTGGCCCGTCTCGGCCCTGCTCTGCGCCTTGCCCTGTGCCTTGTCGGGCCGGTGACCCCGCGTGCCGAACGGGTCCTTCGAGGCCCCGAAGTAGTACACGGCGTAGCTGGCGGCGTCCGACATCTCGTCCAGGCCGGTCAACGCCCGCCCGGCCATCGCGCGCTGTGCCGCACGCTTGGCGGCCGCGTCGCCCTCGGGGGCGAGCCCTTCCGCGTCCAGGGGCGGCACCCCGGTCAGCACGGTGCTCAGGTTGTCGCAGAGCTGGTGGTAGCACGGGTCGTACCAGGAGCCTGCCGCTCCGCCGTACTCCGCCGCCTGCTCAGGCGTCTTGACGCCCTCCGCGCCGGCGAACACGCCACCCGCGGGGATCCCGCGCAGGGTGAAGCCGACGTAGTCGGAACGACCGTCGAACGGGGTGCGCTCACTGGTCAGGCCCCGCGAGCGGAACCAGTCGTCGTGGACCTGCTCCACCTTGCCCGAGCCCTCCGGGCCGGCGGGGTTGTCGGGCGCGGCGTTGCCGTCGCCGTCGTAGACGAAGCGGACGTAGTTGGCCGAGGCGAGCATGTCGTAGTCGAGCATCACGTCGATCCGGTCGACCTCGCGATCGCTCAGGTTCAGCGCGTAGTAGACCGACCCGACCAGGCCGTTCTCCTCGGCTCCCCAGAACGCGAAGCGGATCTTGTTGCGCAGGCGGTGCCGGCCTTCGGCGAGCTCCTCGGCCTGGGCGAGGAGTGTCGCGACCCCGGACCCGTCGTCGTTGATCCCCGGCCCGGCGGGCACGGAGTCCAGGTGCGCGCCGACCACCACGACGTGGTCGGGGTCACCGCCGCGGGTCTCCGCGATCACCTGCGGGAGGAAGCGGTCGGTGAACGTGCCGTAGACCTTGAGATCGACCGTGGGGTTCTGGCCGGCCTCGTAGGCCTGCAGCAGCTCGTTGCCCACGGTGTAGCTCGAGATCACCGCGGCGATCGTCGCGGGGGTGTCGGGCTGGTTGTCGACGAAGATCGGGTTCTGCCGCTCGGGGGTGTTGCCCTCGTTGTAGATGATCACCCCGGTGGCACCGGCCGCCTGGGCCAGCTCCCACTTGTCGACGAAGGCGCAGGTGCCGCGCTGGACCAGCGCCACCTTGCCCGCCACCCCGGCGTAGTCGGCGGCCGCGCACCCGCTGGTGGAGCCGCCCGTGGGCGGGTCGAGGATGCCGCCGACGGGGAAGACGGGCGCGTTGGTGAGCTCCACCGTGGGCGAGTTCGCCATGGCGATGAAGTCCACCGTCGGCTGGTCGTCGTCCTCGGCGTCACCGGGGACGTAGGCCTTCGGCGTCGGGGAGACCTGGTTGAGCACCGGCGGCCGCGACTCCTCCCAGACCGGGTAGTTGAACCGGTCGACCCGCACTCTCAGGCCCGCGTCGCGCAGCGTCGAGACGACGTACTCCAGCGACTCCTGGTAGCCGGGCGAGAACACCTCGCGGGTGTCGTCGTTGAGCGAGGCGATCCGCTGCAGCGCGATCTGGTGCTCGGTGATCTCCTCGAGCGAGACACCGCGCACGAACCTCCGCGCCAGGGGGTCACGCGGGGTGACGGCACCCTTCGACGCCTTCGAGGCCTTCGAGGCACTGACCTGGGCGGACCTGTCGGGCCCTGCGGTAGCAGTACCGGACGGCACCGCCACCGCGGCAAGCACCACCGACGCCGCACCTGCTGCCACCAGCTTGGACGCAGTTTTCATGGTTTCCCCTTCGGGCAACCGATGAGCGGTTTCGGCTCCGTGCCGATCGCCTCGGCCGCGTTCCGACTGTACGAGTCGGAGGACCGCTCGACGTGCCCCTCAAATTGGGCATCTTGGCGGGTGCGTCGGTCGCGGCGGCCGTCACCCGGCGTCCACGATCTCGCCGTTGCGCGGCAGCCGGCCGGCGAAGGCGAGCGGCAGGGCGGCGGCACGACGTACGTCGGGCTGGTCGATCGCCTGGAGGTGCACGTGCGGCTCGGTGCTGTTGCCCGAGTTCCCGCACCGCCCGAGCGGCTCGCCCACCGGCACCTGCTGCCCCGGCGCCACCTGGACGCTGCCGCGCTGCAGGTGGCAGAGCGCGACCACCGGGCCCTCGGGGAGCGCGATCAGCACGTGGTTGCCGGCCAGCGCCTCCCAGCCTGCTTCTGCCCTGCGGCGTTGGGTGAGCGCGTAGCCCACCGACGGCAGTCCGCGGAAGGCGTCGTGGTCGGGCGCCTGGTCGTGCACCGCGACCACGGTCCCCGACGCGGGCGCGAGGACGGGACGACCGAAGCCCGGAAACCGGTCCGCGGGCTCGGGTCGCAGCAGCGTCGTGAGGGTGATGGGTGCGGTCCGTCCGTCGTCGTCGACCGGGACGAAGTCGATGGCGTACGACGTCGCGAACAGGGTGGTGCCGTGGCTCGGGACCCGGTCGGCGGGACTGTTCTGGGTCAGCCACCGGCCCCGGAAGGGGTAGCTGAGATCGATCGGCTCACGCATCGCATCCTCCCTGGGGCCCGGGGCGCCATGACATCGAGGCGCGACCCCACGGACCGCTCATGGGTGGAGGCTAGGGCACCGGGCCGGTGGAGAGCAGGGATCGCCTGCCCGCGGCCAGCTCGGCTTGGGCGGCCTGCACTCCCGCCCGGCGGCGCGCCAGCTCGTGGCCCAGGGCGTCCACGGTGGCGCGGAGGTGGTTCACCCGCGCGGACGCCTCCTTGATCCGGTCGCGGACCGCCCAGTCGCTGAAGATGTTGTCGAACCAGATGTCCAGGGTCCGGGTGAGCTCGGGGACTCCGACCTCTCCCACGGCCGCGAGCTGGACGTCGGCCAGCTCGGTGGCGAGGTGGCGCAGGGCGGCGTCCGCGTGGCGCATCTGGGCGCCTGCCCGGTCGAGACGGTTGTGCTTGGCCAGGTCGGCGAAGACGCCACCGCCGAGGAACGTGTCGTACGTCGCCCAGTCGCCGGCGCTCCCGAGCTCTCCGGCCGCCTCGCCCAGGGCCCGCCGGGCGGCGTCCGCGGCCGACAGCGCCTCGTCCAGCTGGACGAGCTCGGCGTCGAGCGCCCCCTGCCGGGAGGCCATCTCGGTCAGCCGGGCCTGGGTCGCGCCCGACCCCGGGTCCGCCGCGATCTCCCGCTCCCGCTGCGCCAGCAGCTCCGCACGCCGGTGCTCGGAGTCCTGGAACGAGCCGAGGCGCCGGACCAGGTCATCGACCTCGGCCTGCGCGGACACCCGGCGGGCGTCGGTCTCGGCGGCTGCGTACTGCGCCGCCTGCACCTCGGCCTGCTCCCGCGACAGGTCCGCGTCCCGGGTGCCGCGCAGCCCCGCCAGGATCCGGGTCATCGACAGCGACTCGAGCTTGGCGACGTCGTCGGTCTCGGAAGCCAGCGCGGCCAGCGCCTCGTCGTGCCGGCGTACGGCGGCCTCCAGGTGCTGGTTCGCCGCCGCCAGGCGCTCCTGCAGCCCGTCACGCTCGGCCTCGAGCCGTGCCAGCTCGGCCAGTCCCTCCAACGCGCCCGTCATACCGGTGAGACTAGCGCGCCGGAGCCGCTCCCCCGGCGGGGATCAGGTCAGCTCTCGCCGCGCACCTTGCGTGCGTGCACCAGCCAGTCCCGCGCCTTGTCGGCATGCGCCAGGTCCACGTGGGTGCCGCGGAACCGGACCGCACCGTGACCGTCGGCAGCGGCCTTCTCCACGGTCGCTACGAGCTCCTCGTGGTAGGCGACCTCCTCGTCGGAGGGCGTGAAGACCTCGTGCACGACCGGCACGTGGGAGGGGTGGATCAGGATCTGTCCCCGGAAGCCCAGCTGCAGGCCGTAGTCGGCGAACGCGCGCAGGCCCTCGAGGTCACCGAGGTCCTCCCACAGCCCGGTGATGGCGTGCAGGCCGTACTGACGGCAGGCCAGCAGGATTCGGCTGCGCAGGTACAGCGTCTCGCTGCCCTCGCGGGACTGGCGGTAGCCGACGGCGCGCGCGATGTCGGCGTGCTCGGAGGTGGGGCCGATCATGGCGCCCACCCGCGGCGAGGCACCGGCGATCTCGAAGGCGTTGGTGATCGCCTCGACCATCTCGACCGGCACGATCATCTCCAGGCCCTCGGCCCCGTTGCGGGCCTCGAACCAGTCGATCAGCGTCTCCCACCGGACCACGTCGACCGCGTCGCGGACCTTGGGCACGAAGAGGCCGGTGAGGTCGGGCCCCACCACCGCCTCGAGGTCGGCCCCGGACATCCGGGTGTCCAGGGCGTTGGGCCGCACGAAGAGACCCACGTCGGGTGACTCGGCGCGCAGCTCGGCCAGCGTCTGCCGTGCGGTGTCGCGGGCCGCCTCCTTGAGGCCGGCCGGGACCGAGTCCTCCAGGTCGATGACGAGGCAGTCGGCGCCGGAGGCCAGGGCCTTGCGCGCCCACTCGGGCTTGTGGGCGGGGACGAAAAGGATGGAGCGGTAGGGGTGCACGTCAGCTCCTCAGCGGGTCTCGGGCGTGCGGTCGAACGTGTCCTCGGTGACGCCGAGCTCACGCAGCTTGGCCTTCTGCACCCGCTGCGACGGGGTCTTGGGCAGCTCGTCGACGAAGCGCAGGAAGCGCGGCACGGCGAACGACGGGATCCGACCGTCGCAGTGCTCCCACAGCTGCGCAGGCGTGACCTCGTCCTGGGTGATGACGTAGGCCATCACCTCGTCCTCGCCGGCCTCGGTGGAGGCGGGGACCGCGATCACCGCGCACTCCACCACGGCCGGGTGGCTCAGCACGGAGGTCTCGATCTCGTAGGAGGAGATGTTCTCGCCGCGGCGACGCAGCGCGTCCTTGAACCGGTCGACGAAGTAGTACCAGCCGTCCTCGTCCTGACGCAGGGCGTCGCCGGTGTGGTACCAGAGGTTGCGCCAGGCCTCGACGGTCTTGTCGGGGGCGTTGTAGTAGCCCATGGAGCAGATGAAGGGCACCTTCGGCCGGATCACCAGCTCGCCGATCTCGCCGACCGCGACCGGCTCGTCGGTGGCCGGGTCGACCAGCGCCACGTCGAACCACTCGTCGGCGGCCAGGCCGGCCGCACCGGCAGGACGGTCCTCGCCGTACGGCGAGATGATCGGCGCGGAGGTCTCGGTCAGGCCGAAGACCTCGACGAAGGCCTCGATGCCGTAGCGCTCCTTCATCGGCTGCACCAGGGTGGCGGCGGTCGGGGCGGCGAAGACGACCCGCAGGGGGTTGTCGGCGTCGTCCTCGCGGCGGTCCTGCTTCCAGATGAAGTCCATCATCACGCCGATGAAGTTGGTGACGGTGACCCGGCTCTCGCGGACGTGGTCGATCCAGCGGCTGGCGGAGAACTTGCTGCGGATCACGCAGCGCGCGCCGGCGACCAGCGTCGGGTAGGCGGCCATGAACTGGGCGTTGCCGTGGAACAGCGGGGTCAGCGTCATCCAGGCGTCGTCGGGGGTGAGCCGGACCAGGGAGACGCACTCGTCGGCGAAGAAGTACATCTGGGCGTGCGGCATCGCCACGCCCTTGGACGGGCCGGTGGTGCCGGAGGTGAAGAGCACCGAGGCGAGGTCCTGGGGGTGCACCTCGGGCAGCTCGACGGATGCCCCGGCGGGCTGCTCGGCCTCGAGCTCGTCCCAGGGGGCGGCGTCCCAACCGGCCTCGCGGAGCAGCTCGATGGCCTTGTCCTGCTGGCCGTTGTCGATCACCCAGAACTTGGTGATCGTGGAGGCGGCCTCCTTGACCGCGACGAACCGCTCGGCGAAGACGTCGTCGATGACGGCCAGCTTCGCCTCCACGGTGCGCACCTGGTGGGCCAGGAAGTCGTGCTCGTAGGCGGTGTTGATGGGCACCTCGACCAGGCCCGCGACCGCGGTGCCGATCCAGGTGCGCACGAAGCGCGAGGAGTTCTGGGCGACCAGCACCACGCGGTCACCCTGGCCGGCGCCGTTGGTGAGGAGGTTGCGGCCCACGCGCTCGGCGGAGGCCAGCATCTCGGCGAACGTCCAGGTGGCGCTCTCCTCGGGCACGTCGAGCCAGACGGAGTCCGGCCGCTCGGCGACGTGATGCCGCAGCACGGTGGGCAGCGCCCACTGCGAGCGGTCGGCGAAGGTGGGCTTGAGGTCGCGGTAGTAGCGGAAAGTCACGTGTCGAATCCCTCGTCAGGACTTCTTGGCGCGCAGGGCGCCACGGAAGTCGGGTTTGCGCTTCTCCAGGAAGGCCCTGGCGCCCTCGAGCATGTCGTCGCTGCCGATCGCCTGGATCAGGGCGCCGAGGTTGGCCGCCATGTTGTCCTTTGACAGGTTCCACCACTGGTTGCTGCTGGTCTTGGCGATCTCCAGGTAGCGCGGGCTGAGGGCGTCGATCTCGTCGAGCATCCGCTCCACCGCGGCCTCGAGGCCGTCGTCGGGGACCACCTCGTTGACCAGGCCCCACTCGTGCGCCTTGGCGGCCGAGTAGCGACGGCACAGCATCGCCATCTCCTTGGCCCGGCGCTCACCGATCTGCACGGCCATCAGGTTGGTCGCCCCGAGCACCGGCGCGGACCCGACCTTGGGCCCGGTCTGGCCGAACGTCGAGCGCTCGGTGGCGATCGCGAAGTCGCAGGCCACCACCAGCTCGTTGCCGCCGCCGGCGGCTGCCCCGTCGACGGCTGCGATCACCGGGCGAGGGCAGGCGCGGATCGCGTCGAGGAGCTTGAGGGAGGTGGTGAAGAGGCGGCGCAGCTGGGCCGGGTCGGGATCCCCGAGCTGGGTCAGCGCGCCGCCGGCGCAGAAGCTGCCGGCAGTGCCGGTGATCACCACCGCGTTCGCCTCGGCGGCGTCCTCGACCGCGGTGATCATGGCGCGCGCCATGTCCAGGTCGTAGGCGTTGCGACGCTCCGGTGCGTTGATGGTGATCCACACGACGTTGCGGCGCTCGGCCACCTCGATGCTGCCCACGGGCACTCCTCTCCTACCACCTATTGATGGTGTTCATGATCAGCAATATACCCATGGGGCTCAGTCCCCGCAATGGTCGGTCCGCCAGGCGCGACCCTAACGACGCACATGCGCCCCTGGGGCCGTCGTACGCCGGGGTGCGCCGCCCCCACCGCGCATCTGCACCGCCGCAGCGGCCGCACGCCGGTCAGGTACGGCGGGCCCGGAACGCCGCGACCGCGTCGCGGTGCTCCGGCGTGCCGAAGAGCAGGGCGATGGCCTCGACGGACTCGGGGTAGCCGACCTCGGTCCCCCGGTTGAGGAACGCCTTGCCCACCTGCACGGCGAGCGGGGAGTTGCTGGCCATCTCCGTGGCCAGCTCGATCGCCGCGTCGACCAGCCGGTCGTCGGCGTGCACCTCAGCCACCAGGCCCATCTCCAAAGCCTTGGCGGCGTCCACCACCCGCCCGCTCAGCGCCAGGTACCGCGTCCAGGTGCGTCCGATGACGTCCGGGCCACGGACGATGCCGTAGCCGGGCATCAGCCCCACGGACGCCTCCTTGAAGGAGAACCGCGCCGACTCCGCGGCGTACGCCACGTCGCAGGCCAGGGTGAGCTCGCTGCCGCCGCCGAAGGCGATCCCGTTGACCGCGCCGATCACCGGGACCGCGCACTTCTCGACCGCGTGGAACGCCTCGTAGACCCGCAGCAGGTGCGGCCGGACCAGCTGCACGTCCCCGGCCAGGCCGTGGAACATGTCGATGTCGCCGCCGGCGGAGAACGCGCGCCCCTCCCCCGTCAGCACCACCGCGCGGTGCGGGTCGCCGTCCTTGCCCACGCTGCGCATCAGGCTGGTCAGCTCGGCGAACCACTGCTGGTCCATCGCGTTGAGCTTCTCCGGGCGGCACATGGTCACCAGCAGCACGCCGGAGTCGAGCGACTCCAGGCGGAACCGCTGGTAGCCCTGCAGGTGGTCGGGCAGTACGGCGGTCACGAGGCCTCCCGGTCGTAGGTGTCGGGGGTGACCCCGTCCTGGCGCAGCTTGTACTTCTCCACCCGCTGGCTGGGCGTCAACGGCAGTACGTCGACCAGCCGGACGAAGCGCGGGACGGCGAAGGCGGTCAGCCGGCCCGCACAGTGCGCCAGCAGGGCGCGCGGATCGAGCTCGACCCCGGCGACCGGGACCACCGCGACCATCACCTCCTCCTCGGAGAGCTCGGAGTCCACCCCGAAGGCGGCGACCTGGGCCACGTCGGGGTGCTCCGCGATGACCCGCTCCACCTCCCAGGTGGAGACGTTCTCGCCGCGGCGCCGGACGGTGTCCTTCATCCGGTCCAGGAACGTCAGGTAGCCGTCCTCGTCGAGGACGCCGCGGTCACCGGTGTGGAACCACAGGTTGCGCCAAGCGGTCACCGTGGCGGCCGCGTCCTCCTCGTAGCCGTCGAACATCCAGCCCGGGTGCTTGGGCCGGGCCACGATCTCACCGGGCACGCCCGCGGGCAGCGCCTCGTCGTGCTCGTCGACCACGGCGACCCGGTAGAGCGGCGACTCCTGGCCGGCGGTGCCGACCCGGCGCCGCTCCGGCGGCATCTGGCAGATCAGGGAGAGCTCGGTGCTGCCGTAGATCTCGGTGAGCCGCAGCCCGAACCGCTCCTCGAAGGACTCGAAGATCTCGGCCGGGCACGGGGCGCCGAACGCCACCCGGACCGGGTTGTCGCGGTCGTCGGGGTGCGCCGGCTGCTTGTGCAGGATGCTCATCATGGCGCCCTGGTAGTTGAAGGCGGTGACGCCCTCGCGGCGGCAGATGTCCCAGAAGCCCGACGCGGTGAACCGGCGGTGCATCAGCACCCGGGCCCCGGCCTCGAGGCCGGCCATCACCGAGCAGTAGCGGGCGTTGGAGTGGTAGAGCGGGAAGACGCTGTAGAGGCGGTCCGCAGGGGTGTAGCCCATCAGGCCCACGGTGTGCCGGGCCAGGTTGACGTTGGCCCGGTGCGAGAGGCGCGCGCCCTTGGGCGGCCCGGTGGTCCCCGAGGTGTAGAGGATGACCGCGGTCGAGCCGGGGTCGACCGCCGGCAGGTCGGCCGGGGGGTGGGCGAGCAGGTCGGCGAAGCTGCTGGTCGCGAGCCCGGGCAGTCCGGCTGCCGGAGCCGCGGACGGCGGCGCCGTCTCGTCGGGGTCGAGGAGCACCACGTGCTCCACCGAGGAGCCGGCCACCGCCCCTGCGAGCAGCCCGACGAGCTCGGGTGCGCAGACGATCACCCGGGCCCGGGACCGGGAGAGGCAGTGCTGCAGGAGCACCTGGCCCGAGGCCGGGTTGAGCGGCACCTCCACCAGTCCGGCGCGGGCGATGCCGAACCAGGCCTGCAGGGCGGCGATCCGGGCGCCGGTCAGGACCGCCACCCGGTCGCCCGGACGGAGCCCGAGCGCCAGCAGGCCCGATGCGACCGAGCTGGCCGCGCCGTCCAGCTCGAGGATCCCGGCGCGCTCGTCCTCGATCGCGACCTCGGCCGACCTGCGGGCCGGGTCCGCCGCCAGGGCGGCGAGCCACTCCCCGATGCTGAGGTCCGCAGACGACGGGTCAGGAGTCGGAGTCAACGGGTCCCTCTTCGGCACGTGCGGACGAGGGCTTCCCTCCGCGGCCGTCACCGGCAAGCCTCGTGGAGTCGTGCGAGGCGGTGATCCGGGTGGGCACCACCTCGATGACGACCCGCTTGGGGCTGTCGAGCAGCCGCACGAAGGCGTCGGGGTCCTCCGGCGCCAGGCGCGGAGCCAGCCGGCGTACCCGGTCCCTGACCACCTCGCGGTCGCGGTGCACCCGGGCCTCCCCGCGCAGCGCCACCATCCGGCGTCCCGGCAGGTCGGTCCCGGTGTTGGAGACCACCACCGCGACCCGCGGGTCGGAGTCCACCCCGCGCACCTGGCGACGTCCCTCGACGGTGGCGAACCAGAAGTGACCGTCCGGGTCCACCTGGAAGCTCATCACCACCGCGGTGGGGAGGCCGTCCTGGAGGAACGACAGCACGCACTCGGTCTGCGCCTCCCACAGCTGCTGCTGCTCGGCCACGCCGAGCTTGGCCTGTGCGAGGTCCTCGATGTCCTTCTCGCCCGGTCGGCCCGCGGCCAGCCCCTGCTCAGGCATCGTCGAGCGCCGCTTCGCCCAGCATCGCGTGCACGATGGCCTTGTTGCCCCGGGCCTCGCTCGCGGTGCCGGTCCACACCGTCTCGCCGCGGTTGACCACGACCACCGAGTCGGCGATCCGCAGACCGGCGTCGGCGTTCTGCTCGACCATCAGGATCCCGATGCCGGCGTCGGCCATCGTCCGGACGCTGCTGAGCACCTTCTCGACCATGGTCGGGGCCAGCCCCATCGAAGGCTCGTCCATCAGCATCAGCTTGGGCTTCGACATCAGCGCGCGTCCGAAGGCCAGCATCTGCTGCTCCCCACCGCTGAGCAGGCCCGCCTGGGAGTTCCGCCGCTCCCCGAGGATCGGGAACTTGTCGTAGACCTCCTCCATGCCGGCCTCCAGGCCGCCGCGGGGGGCGGCGTACCCGCCGATGCGCAGGTTCTCCTCGACGGTGAGCGGGAAGAAGATCTTGCGACCCTCGGGCACCAGGACCATCCCGCGGCGCACCACCTTGTGAGCGGCCATCCCGGTCATGGTCTTGCCGTCGAAGGTGATGGAGCCCGAAGCCGGCTTGTGGAAGCCGGCCACCGCGCGGAGGCTGGTGGTCTTGCCGGCGCCGTTGGCACCCAGGACCAGCGTGATGCTGCCGGCCTCGGCGGTGAAGGAGACGCCGTGCACCGCCCGGACCGGGCCGTAGTTGACGTGCAGGTCGGTGACCTCAAGCATCGGTGGCCGCCCCCTTTCCCAAGTAGGCCTCCTGGACGTCGGGGTGGCGCACCACCTCCGCGGGGGTGCCCTGGGCGATCAGCTTCCCGAAGTTCATCGCGAAGAGGTAGTCGCAGGTGTCGACCATCATCTGCACGTCGTGCTCGACGATGAACTGGGTGATCCCCTCCTCGAGCAGCTGCTTCATCAGCGCGCCGATCTCCTCGCGCTCGGCGGTGTTCATCCCGGCGGTCGGCTCGTCGAGCAGCAGCAGCCGCGGACGGCCGATGATGGCGCGGGCGAACTCCACCCGACGCTGCATCCCGTAGGAGAGCTCGTCGGGTCGCAGCTGCGCGACCTCGCGCAGACCGATCCGCTCCATCACTTCCTCCACCCGCGTCGAGGACTCCTTGCGGGTGGCCTTGGGCAGGGTGTCCTGGCCGAGCAGGATGTTGTCGCGGACCGAGCGGTCGTCGAGCAGCCGCACGGTCTGGAAGGTGCGGGCGATCCCCATGTGGTGGACCTTGCGCGCAGGGCGCTTGGTGTAGTCCTCGCCGTCGAGCACGAACCGGCCGCGGGTCAGCGGCGTGAGCCGGGTCATCGCCCCCAGCAGGGTCGACTTGCCCGACCCGTTGGGGCCCAGCACCCCGTAGATCTGACCGGGTCGCATCTCGAGCGTGATGCCGTCGACGGCCTTGACGCCGCCGAAGTGCACCGCGACGTCCTGGACCTCCAGCAGCGCCGTCCTGGCGCGCACTGCGGTGTCAGTCATCTGCCTCAGCTCTTCTCTTGCAGAACGGCCACGCGGGCGCGTTCCTCTCGGGTGCGGTAGCGGTGCAGGGCGTCCTTGGCGACACCGAGCACGCCGTTGGGCAGGTAGATCGCGGCGGCGGCGACGATGAAGCCGTACGCGACCTTCTCCCACTCCTGGACGAAGGAGAGCCAGGTGGGCAGCCAGACGAAGATGACGGCACCGATCAGCGCGCCCAGCCACGACCGGGCACCGCCCACCACGATCGCGGTGAGTGCCAGGATGACGAGGTGGAAGTTGACCTCGGCCGGGGTGATCGTCGAGCGGAGCAGGGTGGTGATGGCGCCGGCGAGGCCGCCGATCAGGCCGGAGAGCGCGAACGACATCAGGCGGTATCGGTTGACGTCGATGCCGAGCGCGTTGGCCAGCTCGGGGTCCTCGCGGACCGTGTCGATCCGCCGGCCGAGCCCGCGCGCCTCGGTCCAGACCAGGACGGCCACCACCGCGACGACCACGAGCACGATCTGCAGCATGCTGATCTCGCCCAGTGCGCCGTACAGACCGCCGGCACCGCCGGTCGCGTCGCCGCCGTTGACCGCGAGCACCGAGACGATGAGGGTGAAGGCGATGGTCGCCATCCCCATGTAGAGGCCGGTGAGCCGCTGCACCACCAGGCCGAGGAGGAAGACCACCACGGCGGCGGCCAGCGCTCCGGCGGCCACCGCGGGCCAGGTCGACCACTCCAGGTGGACCATCGCCATCGCGCCGCCGTAGCCGCCGATCCCGAAGGCGCCGACACCGGCGAAGGAGAAGACCCCGAACCGCAGCGGCACCTGGATGCTCAGGGCCAGCAGCAGCGTGGTCAGTGTCGTCTGGATCAGGACGACGTTCATGTAGTACCAGTCACTCATGTGCGTCGCACCTCCTTGCGGCCGAGGAGCCCCTGGGGGCGAGCGAGCAGGATGAGGAAGATGAGGCCGAACGACACCGCGTCCACCCAGGTGCCCCAGTTCATCGAGACGACGAACGTCTCGGCCCCGGCCAGCACGTAGGCACCGATCACGGTGCCCGCCATGGAGCCGAGGCCACCGAGCACGATGACCGCGAACGCCTTGATGACGAGCTGGTCGCCGGTCTCCGGTGCGATCGCGCCGAGCTGGAAGGTGAGCAGGGCGCCGGCCAGGCCGGCGAGTGCGCCGGCGATCGCCATGGTGCCGAAGGCCAGCGCGGTGCGGTTGACCCCCATGCCGGCGGCGGTCTCGGCGTCGACGCCGATCGCGCGCAGCGCCAACCCCTGGCGGGACCTGCGCAGCCACAGCGTGAGGCCGATCCCCATCACGAGTCCGGTCACGATGATGATAGCCGAGGTGGTGGTCATCCGGAGGCCGAGGAACTCGAAGACCTCGGGCTGGTAGCTGCTCTTGAACCCGAACGGGCTGGAGCGGGTCTCCCGCTGCGCCAGGGCGAGCGGGATGGCGGCCACCCCGATGCCGCCGATCAGGATCCGCATCTCTGCGGCGTGCTGGTTCTTGGAGCGCTTGAGGATCGGTTGGAAGGCGAGCAGCATCGTCAGGGAGGAGATGACCGCTCCCGTCAGTACGGCGATGGCGATGACGCCCAGGAAGGGCAGCTCGGTCTCACGGCTGACCATGTGGCCCACGAAGGCCGAGAACATGAAGGTGGCGCCGTGAGCGAAGTTGAGGATGCCGATGGTCCCCCAGACCAGGGCCATACCCAACGCGAACAACAGGTAGATCGAGCCCAGCGTCGCTGCGTTCAGCAGATCTTGCACGGGGGTTCCTCTCGGTGTGTGCGGGACTGTGCAACCGGGGTGCGGTCCAGATGGACCGCACC
>NZ_POAG01000021.1:14101-39799 GCF_002930065.1 Nocardioides sp. 616
CGCCGGGGATCCGGGCGTCGTTCCCGTCGAAGGTCACCTCGCCCATCGCGCCGGTGTAGCCCTCGGCCGCGATCTTGGCCAGACCCTCGCGGATCCCCTCGCGGGAGGAGTCGCCGGAGTCCTTGATGGCCCGGGCGATCCACCAGATGGCGTCGTAGCCGTCAGCGGCGTACGGCGTCGGGTCCTTGTCGAACTTGGCCTGGAACGCCTTGCTGAACGCGTCCGAGGACTCGTCCTCCATGGCGACCGAGAACGGCACCGGGTAGACCAGGCCGTTGGCGTTGTCGCCGGCGGCCTCGATGTTGCCCGCGGCCTGGACCGAGGTGGCCACGACCTGGTTGTCGTAGCCGGCGTCCTTGAGCTGGCCGAGCGCGGTCACCGACTGCGGCGCGATGAGCAGCATGACGAGCGCGTCAGCGTTCTCCTTGGCGACCTGCTGCGCCTGGCCGGAGAAGTCCTGCGTGGTCATCTGGACCGGCAGGGACTGCACGATCTCCATGCCCCGCTCCTCGGCCATTGCCGGCACGTCGTCCTCGCCCAGCACGGCGAAGGTCGGGAAGGTGGCGTTGTAGAGGACCGAGACGGTCTTGACGCCCTCCGCCTCGAGGAAGTCCATCACCGAGGCGTAGTAGGACTCCATCGGCGGGGTGACGCGGAAGCTGTAGTCGTTGGTCACGACGCCCTCGCCACCGGCCTGGGTGAAGATGGTGGGGACCTTCTGCCGGCCCACCAGCGGCGAGACCGTGGCGGCCTGCTGGGTGGAGACCGGGCCGAGGATCGCCGCGACGTCACGGTCGCCCATGGCCTTGCTCATCTCGCTGGAGGCCCGCTCGATCTCGCCGGCGGTGTCGTACTTCTCCAGGTCGATCTTGACGCCGTCGCCCAGGAAGCCCTGCTCGTGGATCTCGTCGATGGCCAGCTCGGCACCCTCGGAGGCACCCAGCCCGGCGTAGGCGACCGCGCCGGTCTGGTCCTGCACCTGGGCGATCTTGATGGTCGAGGCGATACCGCCGTCGCCCGCGGCGCCGCTGCCGCCGTCGTCACTTCCGCACGCGGCGGTGCCGAGCACCGTCGCCATGGCCAGGCCTGCCAGCAGCGCCTTGCGCATTTGCGCTCCTCTACCCATCGTTCCTCCAGCTGTTAGTTAGGTGCAGGTCCAGCCGCGGAGCGGTGGACTTCGTTGTCAGGCGACCGGGTCGCCGGACAGTTCATGGCCGACCAGGTAGGCCAGCGTGAGTCCGCGCCCGAGCGCGATTCCCGAGTTGTAGGCGGTCCCGGTCGTCGTCAGAGCGGCGACCGAGCCGGCGGCGTACAGGCCCTCGATCCGCGTGCCAGCCTCGTCGAGGACCCGCCCGTCGGAGTCGATGCGTACGCCGGAGGTGCCGATGCCGGTGCCGACGAAACGCAGCCGGAGACCGTGGAACGGCGCCTTGGTGATGGCGCCGAGCACCGGGCTGGGGGTGTTCTCCGGGTCACCGGCGAACGTGTTGACGTAGTCGATGCTGCCGCGGCCCCAGTCCGGGTCCTCGCCGGTCTCGGCGAAGCCGCTGAACCGCTCGGCGGTCCGGGCCAGCTGGGCCGCGTCGATGCCGAGCTTCTCGCCCAGCTCCTCCAGGGTGTCGGCCGACTGCACCAGGTCCTCGGGGTAGTCGCCGCCGGGCGGGGTGGCCGCCAGGCCGTACTTCTGGCGGTGCTGGTCGTCCCAGACCAGGAAGAAGGGCAGGTGCTTGTCGGCCGGGTCCAGGGTGCGCCGGACGATGTCGACCCAGTAGGAGTCGTTGCAGTAGCGGTTGCCGGTGCGGTCCACGATCATCGAGTGCGGCATCGCGTACTCCGGGCCGTAGCCGAAGCCGGTGCCGACCTCGGAGCGCCAGCCCGGGAGGATCGGGGTGGCGTTGGCGGGGATGCGGGCGATCTGCCCGCCGACCTGGCGCGCCAGCTTGATGCCGTCGCCACGCAGGGTCTCCGGCGCCACCGAACCCCAGTCCTCCTCGCTCAGGCCGAGGATCTCGGTGACCAGCTCGGGGTCCCAGTCGTAGGTGCTGGTGGCCAGCACCACCGGGCCGCGCAGCTCGACGTCGCCGTCCGGGGTCTCGGCGCGCACACCGACGACCTTGCCGTCGTCGGTGAGCAGCTCGACCACCCGGTGCTCGGTGCGGATCTGGATCGACTCGTGCTGGGTGACCCGGGCCAGGAAGCTGGCGACCACGCCGGTGCCGTAGGTGAGCGGGTCGGCGTCGGCGGCCTTCTCGAACGCAGTTCCGTCGGAGAGGCCGAAGGCCGGGAGCCCGGCGTGGGACCGCTTGGTCGCGCCCTGCTCCTCGCCGGCGTCGTCGACGTAGGTGGCGCGGCGGCCCTTGGTGAGCAGCTCGCGGTAGGTGGTGCCGACCGGGAAGTACGGGCTGTAGCGGAGCTTCTCGCGCCACTCCCCCAGCACCGAGCCGTCGATGACCTCGTTGGTCAGGTAGCGCCCCTGGGGCAGCGCGCCCTGCGCCTCGTTGTGGTAGTCGGCGAGGCCGGGGATGACCGTCCAGCGGATCGCGCCGTGGTCCTCGAAGTAGCGCATCGCGTCGGGCGAGGTGTCGAGCCAGCGCAGCAGCGCCTGCTCGTCGAGCACCTCGGGCGCCAGGTGGGAGGCGACGTCGCGGATGTAGGTCTCGGTGAGCTCCTTGGAGTCGCCCGCTATGCCCTCGCGCTCGGCGACGTGGTTGCCCCCGACCCAGACCTGACCACCCGAGTACGCCGCCGCGCCGCCGACCAGGTCGGCGGCCTCCAGCACGATCGCGGGGCGGCCGTTGAGTGCGCAGGTGAGCGCGGTGGCGAGTCCGGACAGGCCGGCTCCCACGACGATGACGGGCGTCTGGTCGATCATGGCGGACACTCCTCCTCGGCGCGTGGGCCAAGTCACATTAGGCCCTGGGAAGAGTGAATATCATGATCAGGGTTGTGTCAACACGTTCTACCTAATTTATGCTTATGAATCGTCTCTTTACGCTCCAGGGTGCAGCAGCGGGACGACCGTGCTGGGACGCGGCTCGTCGCCCGGGAACCGGACCCGGTCGACCTCGGCCAGGGTGGCGGCGTAGGTGTCGGCGGACGTGGCGTACAGGAACCGCACGGCCCGGCGGGCGAAGACCCACCGGCCCTCGTGCCGGACGAACTCGTCGCGGTAGCGGTAGGCGGCGAGCACCACCCCACGCCGGGTGACCAGCTCGCCGTGCCCGCTCGAGGCGCCGGTCGCGGTGTCCGCCCCGGTCAGCTCCACCACGACCGCGTGCGGGGTGTGGATCATCCGCTGGAAGCCGCGCATCGAGGCCCCGAGGGTCTCGGCGATCTCCGGCCAGCCGGTGGCCAGGTGACCGTCTCGGTCGAAGACCGCCTCGGGGTGGAACATCTGCGCCAGGGCGTCGAGATCGTGGTCGTCGACGGCGAAGGCGTAGCGGGCGACCAGGTCGCGCACCGCCTCCCGGTCCAGGAGGCCGGCCAGCGCGCCCGGGTCGCCCGCCGAGGTCACGCGCTGACCTCGAACCGCGGCTCGGGGAGGCTGCGCACGACCTCGAGCAGCCGGTCCGGGATGGCGGCCTTCCCGAAGGTCTCCGGGTCGCGCGCCGCGAAGGTCATCTGCCCCTTGGTGACCAGCTGGTCCCCCCGGGTGAACTCGAAGCCCACGACGTAGGAGGTGGTGCCGATCCGGTCGGCCACGGCCTGGCAGGTGATCTCGTCGAAGACCTCGACGGTGTCGACGTACCGGCAGCCGGAGCTAATGCCGACGGTGACCACACCCAGGTCCTCGGCCATCTGGCCGCTGCGGATCCCGTTGGCGAACAGCCAGGTCGAGTAGCAGCGCTCCATCCAGCGGTAGTAGATGCCGAAGTAGGCGATGCCGACGGTGTCGGTGTCGCCGTAGGCGAGCTGGAAGCCGGTCCGGCCCTTCTCAGGGTCGTGGGTCAGGGTCACGATGTCTCCTCGTCGATGAGCACCTCGGCGGTGCCGGTCAGTGCGGTGCTGCCGCCGAGCACCTCCAGGCTGATGTCGCAGGTGGCGACCCGGCCCCGATCGGTCTGGGTCACCTCGGTCACCGTGCCGCTGGCGCGGACCCGGTCACCGGCCAGCACGTTGCCCTGGAAGCGCACCCGGAAGGTGAGCAGCCGGTCCCGGCCGCCGGCCCAGCGGGCCAGCATGGTCTGCAGGTAGCCCATGTTGAGGGGCCCCTGGTTGACCGGCCGCTGGTCCATGCCCAGCGCGGCGAGCGCCCGGGTGTCGAAGTGGATCGGGTTGGGGTCGGCGAGCAGGGCCGCCATCACCTTCATCTTCTCGCTGTCGACGTCGAGCTCCAGCGGCGGGATCTCGGTCCCGACCTCCACGCGCGTGCCGCTCATGCCGCATCCCTCCTCGGGAAGACCAGGGAGTTGTAGCAGCGGGCGACCAGGTCGCCCCCGTGGTGCAGGTCGAGCTCGTAGCCGACGATGTCGAAGGCTCCGGCCCGCTTGCCGACCTTGCGCTGCACCGAGACGATCCGACCGGACACGTCGTACGTCGCGCCCAGCTCGAGCGGCCGGTGCAGCGTGGTGCTGTGCTCACCGAACATCGGACCGTCCTCGGCCGAGGCGTCGAACCAGCCGAACAGGTCGTCCCAGGTCAGGCCCATGCCGGCGACGCCGGCCATCCAGGCCAGCACCGGGTGGGGCGTGTCGTCGGTCGGGTCGTCCAGCAGGGTGTCGGCCACCAGCCAGGCCCGCCACGGCTCCAGGGTGTAGGAGCCGCCGGGGAACTCCCGGCCGACGCGGTCGTCGTAGGGGCCGGGGTCAGACCCAGGATCAGACATTGCGCTCCTGGTCCTCCCAGTACGGACGGCGCAGCTCGCGCTTGAGGATCTTGCCGGTGGGTGCCTTGGGCAGCTCGCTGACGAACTCGACCGAGCGCGGCTTCTGGTAGCTGGCCAGGTGCTTCTTGGCCTGCTCGATGATGTCGTTCTCGGTGGCCTCCTGACCCGGCTTGAGCACGACGTAGCCCTTGACGGTCTCGCCCCACTCCTCGTCGGGCACGCCGATGACGGCGCACTCCAGCACGGCCGGGTGGGAGTTGATGGCCTCCTCGACCTGCACCGAGTAGATGTTCTCGCCGCCGGAGATGATCATGTCCTTGGCGCGGTCCACGATGAAGATGTAGCGCTCGGAGTCCCAGCAGGCGATGTCACCGGTCCACATCCACCCGTCGCGGAGCGTCTGCTCGGTGAGGTCGGGGCGACCGAGGTAGCCGGACATGTTGGCCGGGCTCTTGACGATGATCTGGCCGGGCGTGTGACCGTCGCGGGGCACGTCGTTGCCGTCGGGGTCCACGACCCGCACGCTGGTGACGAAGCCCTCGCGGCCGCACGACTTGAGGCGCTCGGGGTGGATCCCGTTGATGGCGTCCTGGTGGTCCTCCTGGGACAGGAAGGTCATCGTGGTGCCCTCGGTCTGCCCGTAGCCCTGGATCAGGGTGCACGGGAAGAGGTCGAGGGCCTGGCGCACGACGCTGGAGGGCATCGGGCCGCCGCCGTACTGGATGTTGCGGAGGCTGGAGAGGTCGTAGCTGGAGAAGTTCTCCTGCGCCATCATCCAGTTGAGCATGGTGGTGACTCCGAGGAACGCCGAGACCTTCTCGTTCTCGATCAGGTCGAGGGCGAGCTTGGGCTCGAAGTTCATCAGCACCAGCGGGCAGCCGTGCTTCATGTAGTTCATCGCCAGCACGATCGGGATGTGGTACATCTGCCCGGTCAGCATGTAGACGTCGCTGGGCACGATCCGCTCGGCCACGGTCTGGTTGAGCATGCCCGCCGCGGCGCTGCCGTGGGTGTGCAGGGCGCCCTTGGAGTCTCCGGTGGTGCCACCGGTGTAGAGCAGGAAGAACGGGTCGCTGTCGACCACCAGGCTGCTGGGGGCCGGCTCCAGGCTGGAGGAGCGCTTGACCAGGTCGTCGAACGACCCGTCCGAGGACTCGCCGAACTCGAGCCAGTGCGGGACGTCGACCTGCGCCTTGATGTCCTCCAGGGCATCGTGGAACTCGGCCTGGCCGATCACCACCTTGGGCGCGGCGTCGCGCACGACACCGGCCAGAGCCGGTCCGGCGAGCCGCCAGTTGAGCGGCTGGGTCACCAGACCGGCACGGCCGGCAGCGAAGTAGAGCGCCTGGAACTCCACGCAGTTGCGCGAGAGCATGGCGACGCGGTCGCCCTTGTTCAGGCCGAGGCCGAGCAGGCCGTTGGCCAGCCGACGCACCATCTCGTCGAGTTCCGACCACGAGACCCGGAGGTCCGCAGCGGCGTCGTAGACGGCCTGGCGGTCCGGGGTGAGAGCCGCCCACTTGGCGGGGATGAGTCCTTGGTTCATGCGGTTGTTCTCCGGAGTCTCGTGAGGGTGGTCGGTGCGGACGAGCGTGTCAGTACGCCGGGTCAGGGCGCCCGGCCGGTACGCCGGTCAGTACGCCTTGTCCAGGTCCAGGTGCAGCGTCTTGAACCGGAGACGGCCGCCGTCCTCGACGATCTCGGAGGAGTAGAGACCGGCGGAGAGCAGCGTGATCGCGCCATTCTCGGTGCCCATCAGGGTGAGGTAGTGCTTGGTCCGGGTGACCCCGCCCTCGGTGCCCTCGACGATGAGGTTGGTGTTGACGTGCCGACGCTGGTCGGTCTGCGAGGAGAGCGAGTCCCCCATCAGCTTCATGATCGCGTCCCGAGGACCGAAGGACAGCTTGTCGCCCCCGGCGATCACCATCGAGAACGTCGCATCCTCGGTGAAGACCGACTCCAGCGTGTCGAGATCAGCGGTGTCGTAGGCCAGCGAGTAGCGGTTGGCCAGTTCTTCGACAGCAGAGCGGTCAGTCATGGGGTCTCCTTGGAAAAGGGATATTGCTGAGAACGATACATATGGTTTGGGTCACGTGACAAACATTCACTGGATCGACGCGCCGCCGTCCACCGGGATCTGCCCGCCGGAGACGTAGTAGGACTCCGGACCGGCCAGCCAGGCAACCGCGTTGGAGACGTGCTCGGACTCGATCCACGCCTTGCCCATCGGATTGAGGCCGGCGAAAGCCGCCTCGGCGTCCTCGGCCTTCGGGTCCTCGAGATCGGGACGGAACAGCTTGAAGGTCCGGGTGTTCTTCACCATGTCGGTGTCGATGGAGTTCGGGTGGATGGTGTTGACCCGAATGCCCAGCGGGCCGAGCTCGTTGGCCAGGACCTTCATCAGGCCGACGATCGCGTGCTTGGTCGTGGTGTACGCCGCCACGTTCGCCAGGCCCTTGAAGCCGGCCAGCGAGGCGATGATGATCACCGAGCCGCCCGCTCCCGCGGCGAGCAGGTGCGGCGCGGCCGCCTTGTAGGTGTGCCAGACGCCGGTGACGTTGACGTCCATCAGCTGGTGCCAGGAGTCCTCGGCCACCTCGTGGGTGGCCTCGCCGAAGGTGAAGATGCCCGCGTTGGCGACCACGATGTCGAGGCTGCCGAGCTGCGAGACGCCGGCGTCCACGGCGGCGGTCAGCGCGTCGATGTCGCGCACGTCGACCTGGGCGGCGTGGATCCGGCCCCCGAGCGCCTCCACCTGGCGCACCGTCTCGGCGAGGTCCTCGGGCGTGGCCAGGTCGTAGAACCCGTCCAGGCTGCTGATGTGCTCGCACAGGTCGACGGCGATGATCGCCGCTCCGTCCCGGGCCAGCCGCAGCGCGTGGCTGCGGCCCTGCCCGCGCGCTGCCCCGGTGATCAGGGCGACCTTGCCGGCCAGGGGCTGCCCCGCCTGGGCTGCCTGGGGGGTGGAGGTCGTCGTGGTGTCGCTCATGCGGTCCTGCCTTCCGAGAGGTTCTGGGACTCGGCGAGTCCCACTTCGTCTGCCTTGATCTGGAGCGCGAGGAACTTGCCGTAGAAGCGGGCCAGGGCGAGGTTGCCGCCCATGAACCACAGGCCGTCGTACCCCGACCGGCGCCAGACGCCCTGGAGCTCGCCCTCCTCGTCCAGGCCCCAGACGGGGCCACACCGGTCGGCGACCTCGTCGCCGAGCAGCCTGCGCGCGGTCTCGAGCATCCCCTTGTAGCCGGTGGCGAAGACGATGACGTCGGCCTCGAGCGAGCTGCCGTCAGCGAGCTCCAGGCCGTCGGGAGTGAACCGCTCCACCCCGACCCCCGAGCGGACGGCGATCTTGCCCTGCGCGATCAGCTCGGAGGCGCCCACGTTGATGTAGTAGCCCCCGCCCCGCTGCAGGAAGAGCTGGAGCGCTCCGGTGCCGTCGATGCCGGACGAGGTGAGGAAGCCGGCCTCGGCCAAGCCCTCCAGCATCGTCTTGTCGTGCTCGGCCATCGCCGCGGTGGTCGCCTGGTGCATCTCCGGCGCGCACTTGAACGGGAAGGACGCACCGAGCAGGTCGGCCACGTCCGTGGGCGGACCGGTCTCGTCGTACATGCCGGTCATGGCGATGGCGGACCCGGCCACGCTGACCACGTAGGTGGGCGAGCGCTGGACCATCGTTACCTCGGCGCCCTTCTCGAACAGCTCCTGGGCGATGTCGTGGCCGCTGTTGCAGCTCCCGACCACCACGGCCCGACGGCCCGCGAAGTCGACACCCCGCGGGAAGTCCTTGGAGTGGCAGGCCAGGCCGGTGAACTCCTCGGCGCCCGGCAGCTCGGGGAGGTTCGGCTCGGTGCCGCTGACCCCGGTGGCCAGCACGACGTGCCGGGGTCGGACCGTGCGCTGGGAGCCGTCGGCCCGCTTCACGGTGACGGTCCACTCGCCGGACTCGTCCTGGCGGGCGCTGTCGACCAGCTCGGTGCCCGTCCAGACATTGAGCTCCATGGTGCTGGCGTAGGACTCCAGCCAGTCGGCCAGCTTGTCCTTCGGGGTGTAGACAGGCCAGCTCGCCGGGAAGGGGAGGTAGGGCAGGTGGTCGTACCAGACCGGGTCGTGCAGCACGAGCGAGTCGTAGCGGTTGCGCCACCCGTCCCCGATCCTCTCGCCGCGGTCGATCACCAGGGTCGACACCCCGAGGCACCCCAGCCGTGCCGCGAGTCCGAGACCGCCGTGTCCGGCGCCGACCACCAGCACGGCCGGTTCGGAGTCGACGAACTCCTGCTGCCGGCGGCGCGCCTCGGTCCAGCTGCGGGCCATCCGGTCCTCGCCCTGGGCACCCCCGAGCGGACGTCGCGTCCCGGTCAGCTCCTCGTGACCGACCAGCTCGTCCATGGCGGTGAGCACGGTCCACGCGCGCCAGGCGCCGTCGCGCTCGACCAGTCGCAGCACGCCGCGTCCGCGGGCGAGCGGGGTCTCGAGCTCGAACATCGCCTGGACCCAGGGCTCCGCCCCCGCCTCGACCAGGGTCGCGGCTCCCGTCAGCGCGATCGAGACCGGTCCCGTGGGGGACTCGGAGATCCGCGCCGCCAGGGCCTGGTGACCGTGCGCGGTGCGCAGGTCCAACGTGAACGCGAGCAGGTCGCGCCACCAGGCGTCGGGGTGGAAGAGGTCGGCGGTCGCTGTCGCGGTCCCGTTGCGCAAGGCCCCCTGGAACTGGTCCAGCCAGGCTCCAGCGAGCCCGTCCAGGTCCGGCGCCACCTGCTGATCAGTCGTCGTCATCCCGAGACTCCAATCCTGATATCGGTGATCATGGTTTCAGGTAGGAGTGTTACAGATCACACCTGGCTGAGCAAGGCGAGCAGGGATCAGACCCCTGCCACCGCTCGTCCACACCGGTAGCCGAAGACCATCGCCGGGCCGAGGGTGCCGCCGGCGCCGCCGTAGACCATCCCGGTGGGGGCGGCCATCGCGTTGCCGACCGCGTAGAGGCCCGGGATCACAGCCCCGTCCACGTCGAGCACCTCGCAGTCCACGGTGGTCTGCGGACCACCCTTGGTGCCGAGCGAGCTGGCGTGCACGGGTGAGGCGTAGAAGGGCCCCTGGTCGATGGGCCCCAGGGTCGCGGCGGTCCCCGGGTAGTGGTTGCGGTCCCCGCACCAGCCGTCGTACGCCGAGTCGCCGCGGCCGTGGTCGTCGTCGTGACCGGCGGCGCAGAGCTCGTTCCAGCGCTCGACGGTCGCGGTGAGCTGCTCGGCCGGGACGCCGATCATCTCAGCCAGCTCCGCGACCGAGTCCGCCCGAGCCATCCACTCCGGCATCTCGCCGCCGGGGGGCACGCCGTACCCGCCGTACTGCTCGACGAAGCCCTGGTCGAAGACCGCCCAGGCCGGCTGGTTCTCGTAGGCGAAGCGGGTCGGGTGGAAGGCGTGGAAGACCGCACCGAGCGCGTTGTAGTTGGCGGCCTCGTTGGTGAAGCGCCGCCCGTCGCCGTTGACCAGGATGGTGCGCGGCAGGGTGCGCTCGCGCTGGACCAGCTGCACCCCGTGGCCGGAGTACTGCTCACCGGAGAACCCGGGGATGGTCACCACCGGGACCCACCAGGCCTCCCGCATGACGCCGAGCGCGGCGCCCACCCGCATCGCCATCCGGAGACCGTCGCCGGTGTTGGTGGGGGCCCCTGGGGAGTTGCTGACGGGTCCGCGCAGGAAGGACCTGACCAGGTCGGGGTCGCGCTCGAAGCCACCGGTGGCCAGCACCACCCCGCGCCGGGCGCCCACCCGCCGGCCGTCGGCGAGCTCCACGCCCGTCACCGCGCCGTCCTCGGTCAGCAGCCGCACCGCGGCGGTGCCGGTGCGCACCTCCACGCCGCGGTCGAGCAGACCCTTGAGCAGGGCGCCGAGCATGCCGCGGCCCAGACCCTCGAGCTGCTCGTCGGCGCGCCGCTTCTCCTCCTCGGGCGTGAGGAAGCCGGTGCCGCCACCGACCGGTGTCTCGCCGACGTACATCGAGCGGCGGAAGCCCAGGAACTTCTCGGCCCACTCGCCGAGCAGGTCGAAGGAGAAGAGCTCGGGCTCGGTGGAGCGGCCGCCGCCGGGCTTCCCGCCCGGGAACTCCGGGTGGTAGTCGGGGTAGCCGGGCACCAGCCGCATCCGCAACGGGGTGCGCTCCTCGACCCACTCCAGCATCTCGTTCACGGTGCCGACGAAGGCATCGGTGAACTCGGGAAGGATCATCCCGTGGGAGAGCGCCGTGAGGTAGGCGCGCCCGTCGTCGACGGAGTCCTCGACGCCGTGCTCGGCCTGGTACTTGTTGCCGGGCAGCCACGCCACCCCGCTGGACAGGGCGGTGGTGCCGCCGAGCACGTCGGCCTTCTCGTAGAGCGCCACGCTGGCGCCGGCGTCGGCGGCGGCGAGGGCCGTCATCATCCCGGCACACCCACTGCCCAGGACGATGACGTCAGGGGCGGCGCCCTGCAGCTGCTCGGTGGGGTTCATGGCGTCCTCCAGGGTCGTGGGCTCGAGGCGAGCCCTGCTCAGGCCGGGTCGGTGTAGTGCGCGCGGAGCCAGCCGAGGTCGCCGCCGTGCAGCACCGAGGGCCAGTCCGCCGGACGGGGGTCGCCGTAGACCAGCGTGCGGTCCTCGCTCTTCATGGTCTCGGCGTAGTCGGTGACCGGGAGGTAGTACATGTAGCCCATCTCCCGTGCCGCGATCCGCCAGCCCTGCTGGGTACGCCGGTAGACGTCGTGGTAGCGCAGCGCCACCCACATCGTCACCCCTTCGCGCACCAGCTCGGCGTGCCCGCTGACCAGGCCGTGGGCCACGTCCGGGTCGCCGTCGTCGAAGCGGGAGATCACCGAGTGCACGAAGTGGTTCGTGGCGCCCAGGGCGTCGTACCGGCCCTGGTAGGTCTTGGCGATCGTCTCCAGGCCGACGGCGTCGAAGACCCCGTCGGCCGACGTGAGGTGGGCATCGGCGGTGAACAGGCTGGGCAGGCCGTCCAGGTCGCGCTCGTCCATCACGAACCCGTAGAGGTTCACCAGGTCGGCGATCTCCAGCTTGTCCTCGATCCGGCGCAGCCGGTCCTCGGTGCTCGGGGGCATCGGTGTCTCCTGTGGTGTCGTAGTCAGTCGGGCCGGGGCCCGAAGGAGGTCATGTCGGGCGGCGCCAGCGCGGAGGGCTCGACGAAGGCCGTGCGGATCACGGTGATGCGCTTGGCCGAGAGCAGCCAGCGCCCGTCCACCCGCACCATGTCGTCGCTGTAGCGGCCCCAGACCTGGCGGGCCTCTCCGGAGCGGTGGGTGGTGATCACCCAGAAGCAGGAGTCGACGCGCACCGGCCCCTCGCCTCCGGTCCCGAGCTCGGTGACCTCGACGTTGGTCGCCATGTGCTGCGCGACGTCCACGTCGGAGGCGGCGAACCGCCGGTACAGGTCGACGAAGGCGTCCCGGCCGCGCTGCTCCTCGCCCTGTCGGGAGAGCAGGACGTCGTCGGTGACCAGGTCCGCCAGGCCCTGGACGTCACGGGCGTCGACGAGGCGCTGGTAGGTGTGCAGCAGCCGCTCGCCCTCGCGCTGCAGCACCAGGGACCGGAGGACGTCGTCAGCCATGCCGGGCCCCTAGTAGCTGCGCGGCAGGCCGAGGACGTGCTCGGCCACGTAGTTGAGGACCATCTCCTGGCTGATCGGCGCGATCTTGTTCAGGCGCGACTCCCGGAAGTACCGCTCCACGTGGTACTCCTTCGCGTAGCCGTAGCCGCCGTGCACGTTGATCGCGACGTCGGCGGCGTTGAACCCCGCCTCGCTGGCCAGGAACTTCGCCTCGTTGGCCTCGCGTCCGCACGGGATGTCGTTGTCCACCATCCAGGCGGCCTTGTCGCAGATGGCCGTGGCGGCGTCGAGCCGGATCCGGGCGTCGGCGAGCTGGCCGGAGATGAGCTGGTTCTGCCCGATCGGCCGACCGAAGACGACGCGCTCATTGGCGTAGTTGACCGCGCGTCGCAGCGCGGCCTCACCCAGCCCCAGGGCGGCATTGGCGGAGATCACGCGCTCGGCGTTCAGCCCACCCAGGATCACCTTGAAGCCCTCGCCGACCTCGCCGATGACGTCCTCGTCGGCGACGAAGAGGTCGTCGATGAAGAGCTCGTTGGTGTCAACGGAGTTGCGGCCCAGCTTGGGGATCTCGCGGATCCGAACGTGCTCGGGGTCGAGCGTGGCGAACATCAGCGTCAGCCCGCGGTGCGCCTTGCCCTCACGGGGCGAGGTGCGCACGAGCAGGAACATCCGCTCGGCCTCCTGGGCCTTGGTGATCCAGACCTTCTTGCCGTTGACCAGCCAGCCGCCGTCGACCTTGCGGGCCGCGGTCGTCAGGTTGAGGGTGTCGGTGCCCGCGTCGGGCTCGGTCACCGCGAAGGAGACGTGCAGGTCCCCGGAGACGGCGCGCGGCAGGAACCGCTGCTTCAGGCTCTCGCTGCCGTGCCGGATCAGCGGCTCGAAGCCGAAGATGCCGATGTGCACCGCGGAGCAGCCGCTCATCCCGGCGCCGGAGGCCGAGATCTCGCGCTCCACGATGGCGGCCTCAGTCACGCCCAGCCCGCCGCCGCCGTACTCCTCGGGGATGCTCAGGCCGAGCCAGCCGGCGTCGGCGACGGCCTTGTAGAAGTCCCAGGGGAACTCGTGGCTCTCGTCGTGCTCCATCCAGTAGTTGTCGTCGAACTTCGAGCACATGGCTCGAACGGCTTCCCGGATGTGCTCGTGCGTCTCGTCCACGGCGTAGTCCATGGGTCCTCCTGGTACTCGGGTGGCCGAGGGCGGTGTCCTGGCTCACAGAATTTCCTTATCACTATTATCACTTTGTAATCAGGTCTGTCACCCCGCGCGCGTGAGGGTCCATCTGGTGAGAGTCCTCGCGCGGGGGTCGGCCCGCCGCGCGGACCAGGAGCATCGCGGCTCCCGTCGCGACGGCCATGAGCACCCAGGCCCATCCCCGGCCCCCCGCTGCGGAGAGGAGCCCAAAGCCCACCGGGCCGATCGCCGATCCCACGCCACTGCCGATCTGGAGCAGGCCGCTGGCCGCGCCCGGCCCCGCCGAGCGACGCACCAGGGTGACCAGCAGCAGGGCGGGCCAGGTCCAGGCGGCGACCAGGCTGAGCAGCACGCCCACGACCACCAGCGCCTGCCAGAGCGTGCCGTCCGGGACCGCGCCCCCGGCGGAGTCCAGACCGAGCGTTCCGACCGCGACCAGCGCGAGGGCCACGACCGCTGCGCCCATCACGCCGAGCACCGGTGCCAGGTCCTCCAGCGGACGGCGGTCCAGCCACCAGCCCGAGGCGACCCGGACCAGCACGGCCACCAGGCTCCCGCCGGAGACGATGCCGGCCGCCTGCACGGGTCGCAGGCCGGCCGAGACCAGGCTGAGCACCGCGAAGCCGGTCAAGGTGGCGACCGCGAAGGTCCCCAGACCCGCGGCGACCACCACCGGCAGCACTCGCAGGGTCGGCGCCGTTCCGACCGTCGCCGCTTCGGCCACGGGAGCGGCATCCACGTCAGGTGTGGCGTCACAGCCACGTGCCGCGCCCGACGGAGAGCCCGCTCCGGCTCCGTCGGGGAGGCGCCGCGCGCCAACCGGCCGGGCCAGCAGCACGCCGACGGCCACCGCGAGCGGCAGCACCAGACCCACCGCCATCGCCGGGCGCCAGCCGTGCAGGTGGGCGAGGGCGGGGAGCACCGCCCCGGCCACCGTCATCAGCAGCGGCGGGGCGGTCTGCTTGAGGCCCAGCACCGACGCCTGCCGGCCGGGCGGCACCTCTGCCATCACCAGGATGTTGCTGGTCGGCGAGGCGAAGGCGTAGCCGAGACCGCTCAGGGCGACCACCGCCAGCAGCGCGGGGAGGGAATTCACCAGCAGCACGCACAGCAGCAGGCTGGCTGCGGTGATCAGGGCACCCCACCAGGCCCCGACGGGCCACCCCGTCCGTCCACCCAGCGCCCCGCGAGCGGGGCGGCGACCGCGGTCACCGCCCAGAAGGCGGAGACCACGAGGCCGAGGCGGGCGTCGTCGAGGCCCAGGTCCGCGGTGAGCTCCACCGACAGCAGCCCCAGCAGCGTCGGCACCGCCATGGCGGTGCCGAGCAGCAGGAAGGCCAGCAGCCCCCCGGGCCGCCCTCGCGGGCGGCGAGGGGCAGACCGGCTCATCAGGACTCGGGGCTCAGTCCTGGATCTCGAGGGCGAGCTCGGGGCAGGAGTCGACGCCGAGCGCGGCCCCGTCCTCAAGCTCCTCGGGGATCTCCCCGTCGAACTTCACGATCACCTGGCCCTCGTCCACGGTCACGTCGTAGACGTCGGGCGCCGACATGCGGCACAGACCGTGGCCCTGGCACTTGTCGAGGTCAGCAACAACTTTCATGGGTGGTTCCTCCAGACTGGTTGCGCCGGCGGCGCCGGATCGCGAGCAGTTGAGCACACGTCCCACGAGGGGACACCTTGACTCCCTGCTGGGTATAACTATTATCATGATCCTGCTCACCCAAGGAACCCCTTGGCCACCAAGGAGGATTGATCTGATGTCCGACCAGCCGCGTTGCCCCGTCACCAACTTCGACCACCACTCGCCGGAACACGCCGCTGACCACGTGGGCGCCTACCGCAAGCTCCGCCAGGAGTCGCCGGTGGCCTGGACGGAGGCACACGGCGGCTACTGGGTGATCGCCAACTACCAGGGCGTCTTCGAGGCCTCGCGCGACGACGACCTGTTCTCCTCCGGTCGCCACGACGAGTACGGCGGCCCCGGCCTCTCGGTGACCATCCCCAAGGCCCCGACCGCCTTCCACATCCCGATCGAGCTGGACCCGCCGCACTTCCGGCCCTACCGCAAGGCGGTCAACAAGGTCACCGCCCCCGCCGCGGTGGAGAACCTCGACGACGTGATCAAGCACTACGTCACGGGCTTCATCGACACCATCATCGAGAAGGGCGAGGCCGACCTGGCGATCGTGGCGGGCGTCCCGGCCGCGGTCACCATCGACTGGCTGGGCCTGGACCCCTCGGAGTACGCCACCTACGTCGACGCGATGCACACCCTGGTCGCCGCCGTGCCCGGCTCGCCGGAGTACGTCCACGCCGCCCAGGTCGCCGTGCCGTGGGTGAGCAAGACGGTCCGCGAGCACATCGCCCACCGCCGCGAGAACCCCAGCGACGACGCCACCACGCACTTCATCAACTCCGAGGTCGACGGCCGCCGGATGGACGACGACGAGGTCTACTCGATCCTGGAGCTGGTGATCTCCGGCGGCGTCGGCACCACCGCCTCCCTGGTCACCCAGTCGCTGGTGTGGCTCTACCAGAACCCCGAGCAGCGCCAGCGCCTGATCGACGACCCGGCGATGGTCGACATCGCGGTGGAGGAGTTCCTCCGGGTCTTCTCCCCCACCCAGGCCCTGGCCCGGACGATCATGGATGACGCGGAGTTCCAGGGCTGCCCGGTGCGCAAGGGCGACCGCGCGCTCCTCTCGTGGGGCTCGGCCAACCGCGACGAGCAGCAGTTCGAGAACCCCGACGAGGTCGACATCACCCGCTGGCCCAACCGGCACGTCGCCTTCGGCCTGGGCATCCACCGCTGCGCCGGCTCCCACATGGGCAAGGCCATGGCACGCGAGATGATCCGCCAGGTGCTCTCCCGGATGGGCGACTACGAGGTGGACATGGACAACGTGGTCGCCTACCCCGACCAGGGCACCAACGCCGGGTTCCACACCATCCCGGTCACCTTCACCCCCGGTGAGCGCCGACTCGGGGACACCCCCCTCTTCGCCGAGCACTACACCAAGACCGGGCGGTGAGCCCGGCCGTGGACTCCGGGGCGGGCCCCGTCCTGGACCTGGCGTCGGGCCGGGTCGTGGTGGTCGGCGGTGGCCTGGCCACCGCGCGCCTGTGCGCCACGCTGCGGCGCAAGAAGTTCGCCGGCACGCTCACGGTGCTCAGCGCCGAGGAGCTGCCGCCGTACGACCGGCCCCCGCTGTCCAAGGAGGTGCTGGCCGGCACGAAGGACGCCACCCCGCTGCCCTTCGACACCGACAAGCTCCAGGTCGACCTGCGCCTGGGCACCCGGGCGACCGGCCTGTCCACCGAGAGCCGCACCGTCACCACCACGACCGGTGACGTGGAGTACGACGCTCTGGTGATCGCCACCGGCGCCGAGGCGCTGCGCCTTCCCGGCGCCGGCCCCCAGCTCACGCTGCGCACCCTCGGGGACGCGCTGGAGCTGCGGGGGCGGCTCGTGCCCGGCGCCCGTGTGGTGCTGGTCGGCGCCAGCTGGATCGGCGCCGAGGTGGCCACCGCCGCCCTGGCGGCCGGCTGCGAGGTGACCTGCGTGGAGTTCGGCTCCCAGCCGCTCAGCGGCGCCCTGGGCCCCGAGGTCGGCGCCCTGACCCGCGGTTGGTGGGCCGGGGTCGAGCTGCTCACCGACACCGCGGTCGCCTCGGTCGAGGCCGACGGGGTCCACCTGGCCGGGGGCCGGGTGCTGCCCGCCGACGTGGTGGTCACCGGCATCGGGGTCCGCCCCGACCTGTCGTGGCTGGAGGGCTCCGGCCTGGCGTGCGACCGGGGCGTGCTGACCGACACGCGCTGCCGCACCGACGTACGCGGCGTGCTCGCCCTGGGCGACGTCGCCCAGCGCTGGTCGCGCCACACCGACACCCACCGGCTGATCGAGCACTGGGACGAGGCCAGCATGGTCGCGGCCACCGCCGTGGCCAGTCTGCTCGACTGGGACGAGGGTCCCGAGCACGACCCCGTCCCCTACTTCTGGTCCGACCAGTTCGGCCGCAAGCTGCAGTACGTCGGCGCCCACGCGCCCACCGACGAGCTCACCGTGCAGCGCCACCCGGACGGGTCCCTGGCCCGTGCGCTGTGGAGCCGCGACGCGGTGCTCACCGCCTGGCTCGGGGTGGACGCGACCAAGGACGTGGTGAAGGCTCGCACCGCCATCGGTGGACCCGTCTCCGCCGTGGACTGAGCGTGGACCCGCTCCTCGCGGCCGTCGAGACTCCCAGGCGCGCCGGCGGTCGCCGCCTGCCGCCCTGGCTCGCGATCGCGCTGGTCATCGCCATCGGCGTCAACATCCGCGGCATCTTCGGCGCGGTGCCGCCCCTGGTCCCCGACATCCGGGCGGACCTCGACGTCAGCGCCACCACGGCCAGCCTGCTCACCGCGCTCACGTTACTGACGATGGGGCTGTGCGCCCCCCTCGGTCACGTGCTGGTCACCAGGATCGGCGCCGACTGGGCGATGATCTCGCTCCTGGCGGTGCTGGCGCTCGCCGAGCTCTCCCGGTTCCTCATCGACACCCCGGCGCCGCTGGTGGCGACCGCGGCCGTGATCGGCGGCGCCCTGGGCGCCCTGTCCACCCTGACGCCGGGATTCATCTCCCACCACCTCCCCCACCTGCGGGGACTCGCCACCGGCATCTACTCCACCGCGATGGCCCTCGGGGTCGCGCTCGCCGCCGGTACGGCGCAGCCGGTGGCGTCCTCGTTCGGCGGCTGGCGGACCGCGCTCGCGGTCTGGGGAGTGGTGGCCCTGCTGCTGGCGGCGGCGCTGGTGCTCACGCACCTGGGCGGCGCGGGCGTCCCGGACGAGGCGGGGGTGCCCACCCGGCTCTCCCTGCCGCTGCGCGAGCGCCGGGCCTGGTTCGTCACCGCCGTCTTCGCGGTGCCGATGTTCCTGGGCTTCTCGGTCATCGCCTGGCTCCCCAGCCTGTTCGTCGAGGCCGGCCTCAGCGCCGGGACCGCGGCCGCCTACCTGGTGGCGTTCCAGTGCGTGCAGCTGTTCTCCATGCTCACCCTGACCCCCTTGACCGACCGCTTCCCCGGACGTCGCGGCGTCTTCGCCACGGTGATGGTCACCTCGACCCTGGGGCTGCTGCTGCTCGTCCTGGAGCCGCACGACTGGGCGATCCCCGGTCTGCTGCTCGCGGGCTTCGGGATCGGCGGCGCCAGCAGCCTGGCCCTGGTGAAGGTGCAGGACGAGGCGCACTCCCCCCAGGACGCCACCCGCCTGAGCGGCATGGCCATGCTCTTCTCCTTCACCAGCGGGGCGATGGGGCCGTTCCTGGTGGGGGCGCTGAAGGACGCCACCGGCAGCTACGTCCCCGGCTTCGCCGTCTGCCTCGGGGTCAGCACGCTCAGCCTGCTGCTGCTGGTCCGGATGGCGCCGGCACGTCCCCGCACGGCGCTCGCGGACCACCCAGATTTTCTGTACTGACAACCGTCCTGGACCGGCGCGCCGGCCAGGACCGAGAGGAGACCTGCCATGCCAGGTATGTGGTTCGAAGAGTTCGAGGCCGGCCAGGAGTTCAAGCACCCCTGGAGCCGCACCGTCACCGAGATGGACAACGTGCTGTTCACCTCCATCACGATGAACCCGGCGCCCATTCACCTCGACGCCGAGTACATGGCCACCCAGCCGCACGGCCAGCGGCTGATGAACAGCCTGTACACCGCGGGCCTGATCGGCGGGATGATCGTCTACGACCTCACCATGGGGACGACCCTGGGCAACCTGGGCTACACCAAGTTCGACTTCCCCAAGCCGGTCTTCCACGGCGACACCCTGCGCGCGGAGAGCACCATCCTGGACAAGCGGGAGTCCAAGAGCCGCACCGACTCGGGGATCGTCTACTTCGAGCACCGCGGCTACAACCAGCGCGACGAGGTCGTGCACGTGGCGCACCGGGCGGGCCTGATGCTCAAGCGTCCGACCGACGCCTGACCCAGCTCCCCCCGGGGACGCAGAAGGGCCGCTCACCGTGACGGTGAGCGGCCCTTGACGCATCCCCGGGGGGAGGGTCCCAGAGATGCGGGTCCGGGTGGGTCAGCCGGCCTGCTTGGCCTCGAGCTCGTCGAAGCTGATGCTCTCCAGGTCCTTCAACGGCGCGACGACCTCGCGGCCGACCTGCTCGAGGTAGGCCTCGGTCTGCTCGGCGTCCATGCCGGGCCAGTGCGGCCGGACCAGCAGCGGACCGACGGGCAGCCGGGAGGCGATGTCGCGGATCTGGTCCTGGACCTGGTCGCCGGTGCCGAGCAGGACGTGGTCCTTGACGTTCTCCAGGAAGTCCTGCTCGACGCGCTCCTGCTCGAGCAGCTGCATGCCCTGGCCGGCGTAGGAGACGTACTTGACCCGGGCGACCTCGGCGAACTTGTGCAGCGCGTCCTCGGGGTCGGCGCCGAGGTGCAGCTCGCGACGCAGCGGGAACTTGGTCAGCGGCAGGTCGTACTTGGCGCGCTCGTCGAGGTAGGCCCCGACGAGGTGCTCGACCTGCTCGATGGTCTGCTGCGGCGTGATCGTCCAGACGTCGCCGTGCCGCGCGGCGCGCCGCACGCCCATCTCCTTCATCGCGCCGAGCCAGATCGGCGGGCGGGGCTTCTGCACCGGGTGGAGGTGGGTGGGCCGGTCCTCGATGTCGAAGAACTTGCCGTGGTGGGTGACGCGGTCCTGGGTCCAGACCTTGGTCATCACCTCGATCAGCTCCTCGAGCAGCGAGTAGCGCTGCTTGTAGGGCTTGCCGAACACCTCGTACTCGTGCGGCAGGTAGCCCGTCCCGATGCCCACCACCAGCTTGCCGCGGGTGATGACGTCGAGGGTGGCCAGGTCCTCGGCGAGCTGCACGGGGTGGTGCAGCGGGCCGACCAGCACGGTGGTGCCGATCTTCACGTGGTCGTCCAGCTCTGCGGCCAGACGCGCCAGCATCGGCACCGGCTGGAACCAGCGGAACCCGTCGTAGAGGTAGTGCTGACCGATGGTGAGGTAGGTGAACCCGGCCTTCTGGGCGGCCTCCACCTTCCGCAGCATCAGGTCGAGGTGCTCTTCGGGCGGGGTTGAGATGGGCTGGTCGCCCATCAGGATTCCGAACTCCACGATCGTCTCTTTCTGGTCGGTCCGCCCTACCGGGGCGGCTCCGCCTGGGTCACTGGGCGACGAGGCCCATCAGCCGAACACTTGCAACCGAGCGCCGTACGGCGACCGGTCAGAGCAGGAGGGTCCCCATGTCCACGGCGAGCGTCTGACCGGTGACGAAGCGCGCCTCGTCGGAGCAGAGCCAGGTGACCGCGTTGGTGATCTCCGCGGGCTCGACGGGACCGCGCTCCATCACGTTCGCCATCCAGCCGCCGGGGGCGTCGCCGGCGAGGTCGGCGGTGAAGAACTCGTTGTCGATCATCTTGGTCGAGACGCCGGCGGGGATGACGGTGTTGACCCGCACCCCGTGCTTGCCGAGCACCATGGCGAAGTTCCTCATCAAGGACAGCACGCCGGTCTTGGCCGCGCCGTAGCCCATCTGGCCCGGGTTCAGCATCTCTTCCTTGTAGGCGACCCCGATGTAGCTGGAGGTCGAGCCGGTGATGCAGATGGCGCCGCCCCGGCCGCGCTCGATCAGGCCCGGCGTCACCGCGTGCAGCAGGTAGTAGACCCCGCTGAGCATGGTCCCGACGGAGTCGTGCCAGGCCGCCATGTCGTGCTTGTTCTTGCCGTAGCTGGCCATGATGCCGGCGTTGGCCAGGACGATGTCGATGGCGCCGAAGCGCTCCTCGGTGGCGGCGACCGCGGCCTTGACGGCCTCCTGGTCGCGCACGTCGCACTGGATCGCGAGGACCTCCGCGCCGAGCTCCTTGAGCTCCCGCTCGGTCGCGGCGAGGTCGTCGGTCGTCGACATCGGGTAGGCGACCGAGTCGATCTGTCCGGCGATGTCGAGGAGCGCGATGTTGGCACCCTCGCTGGCCAGACGCAGCGCGTGCGAGCGCCCCTGGCCCCGCGCGCCGCCGGTGATGATGGCTGTCTTGCCGTCGAAACGTCCCACTGTGCTCTCCACTCTGTCTCAGATCTCGAATTCGCTCAGGTGCCCGGGGGCCTGGTGATGCCGGCCAAGGCGTACTGGATGTGCTTGACCTCAAAGAACTCGGCGTACCCGTCCTCACCGAGCTCGCGGCCGACACCACTGCGACCGGGGCCGCCCCACGGGGCGTCCGGGCGCATGCCGGCACCGCCGTTGATGGTCACCGTGCCCGCGCGGATCCGGCGGGCCACCTCGATCGCCTCGTCGAGCGGGCCGAAGACGTTGCTGGCCAGCCCGTAGCGGGTGTTGTTGGCCAGCTCCACGGCGTGGTCGACGTCGCGGTAGCCGAAGATCATGCCGATCGGTGCGAAGAACTCGGTGTCGGCCAGAGGGTGGTCCGGGTCGACGTCGCGGAGCAGTCCGGGCTGCACGAAGTGGCCCTCGTCCAGACCCTCGGGACGACCACCGCCGGCACCCCAGCTGGCGCCGCTCTCGAGCAGCTCGGCGACCCAGGCCTCGACCTTGTCGCGCTGGGCGGCGGAGATGACGGGTCCCACGACGCTGTCCTCGGCGAGCGGGTCGCCGACCTTGATGGTCTTGATGAACTCGTCGGCCAGGCGGCAGAACTCGTCCACCTTGTCCTCGGGGACCAGCACCCGGCTCCAGGCCGCGCAGCCCTGGCCCGCGTTGCGGGCGAAGCGCAGGATCGAGGCGCCCACGGTGGCGGCCAGGTCGGCGTCGGGGAGGACGATGTTGGGGCTCTTGCCGCCGAGCTCCAGGACGGCCTTGCTGAGCGAGCCGAGCGCGCCCTGAGCCATGACCTGGGCACCGACGCCGTCGGAGCCGGTGAACGAGACCAGGTCGACGTCGCGGTGGCTGGTCAGGTGGATGCCGATCTCGGGTCCGCCGGTGACCAGGTTGACCACGCCTGCGGGCAGGCCGACCTCGTCGAGGATCTCGAAGATCCGCAGCGTGCTCAGCAGGCCCTGCGGGGAGGGCAGCACCACCGAGGTGCAGCCGGCGGCGAGTGCGCCGCCGAGCTTCCACACCAGCAGGTTGAGCGGGTAGTTGTAGGCCGGGAGGCAGGCCACGACGCCGACCGGCTCGTAGTGCAGGAGGCTCGCGGAGGGGACCGGGGTGTTGTAGAGGGGCAGCGCCTGCTCGTAGCCGCCGCGCGGACCCTTGATCGCCATCTTGGCGTACCAGCGCAGCACCTCGATGGGCCCGCCGACCTGCATGGTGCGGCACGCCGCGATCGGGGTGCCCACCTCGGTCGCGATCACCCGGGACATCGACTCCCGCTCGCGCTCGAGGATGTCGGCGAACCGGTTGATCGCGTCGGCGCGCATCTCGGGGGTCCACGTGGGCCACTCGCCCGACCTGAAGGCCCGTCGCGAGCTCGCCACTGCCTCCTCGACCTGGGCGATCGAGCTGGTGACGGTCTCGCCGATGGGCTGGCCGGTGGCCGGGTTCATCGACACGTAGCTGTCACCGGACGCACCGTCTGACCACACGCCGTCGATGTAGGTGCTCGCGCTCCGCTTCTCCGCTGGCATCAAAGGTCTCCTCGGCACTGGTGCGAAAATCTCTGGGGTGATCGTCATCCCACGCACGACCATAGCAATCATATGCATGGAATGGAATGGCGCGACTGGGCGCGATCTGAACCCCACACCTTGACGAACCACCGAGTTTCCGTAAGATTCATTATCAGAGTTAAGTGGTGTCAGCCATCACTCGAACCATCTCGAGCATCGGAGTCTTCATGGAGTCGGTAGCAAAGCCGGTCGAACAGCTGGAGCGCGTGATCATCCGGTTCGCCGGGGACTCGGGCGACGGCATGCAGCTGACCGGTGACCGGTTCACCCAGGAGACGGCGGCCTTCGGCAACGACCTGTCCACCTTCCCCAGCTTCCCCGCGGAGATCCGCGCCCCCCAGGGCACCGTCCACGGCGTCTCGTCGTTCCAGCTGCACTTCGCCAGCCGCGACATCCTCACCCCGGGCGACTTCCCGCACGTCCTGGTCGCGATGAACCCCGCCGCGCTGAAGGCGAACATCGCCGACCTGCGTCCCGGCGCGGTGATCATCGTCGACACCCACGACTTCACCAACCGCAACCTGACCAAGGCCACCTACACGAGCAACCCGCTCGAGGACGGCTCTCTGGACGACTTCCAGGTGCACGCGCTCGACCTCACCGGCATGGCCGTCGCGGCGACCAAGGAGTTCGGCCTCTCCCGCAAGGACGGGGCGCGGTCGAAGAACATGTTCGCGCTGGGACTGCTCTCCTGGATGTACGGCCGGCCCATCCAGGGCACCTTGGACTACATCACCTCCAAGTTCGCCTCGAAGCCTGAGGTCCGCGACGGCAACGTCGCTGCCTTCAAGGCCGGCTTCCACTTCGGCGAGACCACCGAGTCCTTCGCGGTCTCCTATGAGGTCAAGCCCGCCGAGACCTCGGTCGGCCGCTACCGCAACATCACCGGCAACACCGCGCTCTCCTACGGCATCCTGACCGCCGGGCACCTGGCCGACCTGCCGGTCTTCCTGGGCGCCTACCCGATCACCCCGGCCTCGGACATCCTGCACGAGCTGAGCAAGCACAAGCGGCTCGGCGCGACCACCTTCCAGGCCGAGGACGAGATCGCCGGGATCGGCGCCGCCCTGGGCGCCTCGTACGCCGGCCACCTGGGCGTGACGAGCACGTCGGGGCCGGGCGTCGCGCTGAAGGCCGAGGCGATGGGCCTGGCGGTGATGCTCGAGCTGCCGCTGCTGATCGTCGACGTGCAGCGGGGTGGCCCCTCGACCGGGCTGCCCACCAAGACCGAGCAGGCCGACCTGATGCAGGCGATGTTCGGCCGCAACGGCGAGGCGCCGCTGCCGGTGATCGCCGCGCAGTCGCCGTCCGACTGCTTCGACGCCGCCATCGAGGCCGTCCGGATCGCGGTCACCTACCGGACCCCGGTGATGCTGCTCTCCGACGGCTACCTGGCCAACGGCTCCGAGCCGTGGCAGCTCCCCGACGTGGCGAGCCTGCCCAAGATCGACCCCGCCTTCGCCACCGAGCCCAACCACGTCGGCGTGGACAAGGACGGCGCGGAGCAGCCGGAGTTCTGGCCCTACCTGCGCGACGAGGACACGCTGGCCCGCCCGTGGGCGCCGCCGGGCGTCGCCGGTCTCGAGCACCGCATCGGCGGCATCGAGAAGAAGGAGAACACCGGGGAGATCTCGTACGACCCCGGAAACCACGAGCGGATGGTCAAGCTGCGCCAGGCCAAGGTCGACGGCGTCGCCGCGAGCATCCCGGACCTCGTCGTGGACGACCCGTCGGGCCGCGCCCGCCTGCTGGTGATCGGCTGGGGCTCCACCTACGGCCCCATCGGCGCCGGCGCGCGCCGGGTGCGCGACCGCGGCCTCGACGTGGCCCAGGTGCACCTGCGCCACCTCAACCCGATGCCCGCCAACCTCGGCGAGATCCTGTCGCGCTACGACAAGGTCCTGGTGCCGGAGATGAACATGGGCCAGCTCTCGCTCCTGCTGCGCGCCAAGTTCCTCGTCGACGCCCAGTCGGCCACCAACGTCCGCGGCATGCCGTTCGGCGCCGAGGAGATGGAGGGCATCCTGCTGGCCGCCCTCGCCGACCTCGGGGAGACGCCCCCCGCCCCGTCCGACGACCTCGACCTCCAGGAGGCACTGCGATGACCACCGTGGACCTGCCCACCCCCACCCGCGGCGGCACCGACGGCGTCCCCGCCGTCGACGCGGACGTCAAGCAGACCGGCAAGGACTTCACCTCCGACCAGGAGGTCCGCTGGTGCCCCGGCTGCGGCGACTACGCCGTCCTCAAGGCCGTCCAGTCCTTCCTCCCCGACCTCGGCCTACGCCGCGAGAACATCGTCTTCGTCTCCGGCATCGGCTGCTCGAGCAGGTTCCCCTACTACCTCGACACCTACGGCATGCACTCCATCCACGGACGTGCCCCCGCCATCGCCACCGGCATCGCCACCGCCCGCGAAGACCTCTCCGTCTGGGTCGTCACCGGCGACGGCGACGCCCTCTCCA
>NZ_POAG01000021.1:40183-75590 GCF_002930065.1 Nocardioides sp. 616
CATGGGCTCCGTGGACCACCCCTTCAACCCCGTCTCCCTGGCCCTGGGCGCAGAGGCCACCTTCGTAGCCCGCACCATCGACTCGGACCGCAAGCACCTCACCTCCGTGCTCGCCGCCGCCGCCGCCCACCGCGGCACCTCCCTGGTCGAGATCTACCAGAACTGCCCCATCTTCAACGACGGCGCCTTCGACGCCATCAAGAACCCCGACACCAAGCAGGACGCCATCATCCCGCTGGTCCACGGCGAGCAGATCCGCTTCGGCACCCACGACGAGAACGGCCTCGGCACCAAGGGTCTGGTCCGGTCGCCCGGGGGCGGCGTGGAGCCGGTCCTGGTCGCCGACGTGCCCGAGAGCGAGCTCCTGGTGCACGACGCCCACCACCCGGACCCCACGATGGCCTTCGCCATCTCCCGCCTCACCGACTCCGGCTACCTCAACCAGTCGCCCATCGGCATCTTCCGCTCCGTGGAGCGCCCGACGTACGACGACCAGGCACGCGAGCAGGTCGACCGGGGCCGCGGCACCACCGGCCAGTTCCAGGCGCTGATCGACGGCGCCGACGTGTGGACGGTCGAGGACTGAGCACAGCAACACCCGGCTGCACCCCGAGTTCACCCCTGACTGAAAGAGACCCATGACCTACGTGATCGCAGCTCCCTGCGTGGACCTCAAGGACCGCGCCTGTGTCGACGAGTGCCCGGTCGACTGCATCTACGAGGGCAAGCGGATGCTCTACATCCACCCCGACGAGTGCGTCGACTGCGGCGCCTGCGAGCCGGTGTGCCCGGTCGAGGCCATCACCTACGAGGACGACACCCCGGAGGAGTACAAGGGCTTCTACGACGCCAACGTGCACTTCTTCGACGACCTGGGCTCCCCCGGCGGCGCCTCCAAGACCGGCCCGATCGACAAGGACCACCCGCTGGTCGCCGCGATGCCGCCGCAGGAGCACGACGAGCACTAGGCCCAGCTCTCCGGGTCTCTCCGGGGCGCTCACGGCGCCCCGGATCAGTCGACGATGACGAGCGTCTCGTCCAGACCGGCCCGGCTGGTGCGGAACGTGTTCGCCGGGTGCTCGGGGTCGGCGTACCCCAGGGAGACCGCGCAGAGCACCTGACGGTCGGCGGGCAGGTCCAGGAAGTCGCGCACGTGGTCGGAGTACATCGCGATCGCGGCCTGCGCGACCGAGGCGATGCCGCGGGAGTGGGCGGCGTTGAGCAGGGTGGCGACGTAGCCGCCGCAGTCCACCGCGCCGTACACCCCCAGGTGGGCGTCGGTGGTGATGATCGCGACGTGCGGGGCGCCGAAGAACTCGAAGTTGCGCAGCATCTGCGCGCCGCGGGCGTCCAGGTCGTCGCGGGCGATGCCGAGGCTGGAGTAGAGGGCGTAGCCGGACTCGCGGCGCCGTTCCTTGGCGACGCCGACGTACTCGGTGGGCATCGGCAGGTCCGAGCTCATCGGGCTGCCGGCCAGGTGCTCGGCCAGGCTCCCGGCGAACCGTGCGGTGGCCTCCCCGGTGACCAGGTGGGCACGCCAGGGCTGGGTGTTGCACCAGGACGGGGCGCGCTGGGCCAGGGCGAAGACCTCGCGCAGGGTCTGGATCGGCACGGGCTCGGGCCGGAACGCCCGGCAGCTCCAGCGGTCGCGCAGCACGTCGTCGAGGGTCATCGGCACAGTCGTCACCCGCACATCCTCACCCACGATTGGTCCGGGCGAGGCGGGTTGGTCCAGACGTCGCAGGCGTTGCGTGCTGGAGTCGCGCAGCCCTCGTGCCAGAGTTCTGCCATGCTCTCCCACCGCACGTCCACCGTCGCCGTCCTCGCCGCCTCCCTGCTGGCCCTGGCGGCACCCGTCGCAGGGGCTGCCGGGCAGAGCGCCGAGGCCCAGGTCCTGATGCGGGACAAGTCCGGGGACCAGGCGATCGCGGGCAAGGCGCCGGCGTGGGTGAAGGCGTCCGCGCGCTCCCAGGAGTCCGACATCCGTCGGGTCAAGGTCGAGGCGCTGGCCGACTCCTCCCTGCGCGCCACGTTCACCCTGGGCGCGCTGCGGGCCACGCGGGTGCAGCAGGGCGCCGAGCTGTACCGCGGCACCTACACCCGCAGCTGGGAGATCACCCTGGTCCTGGTCGACGACGACGCCGTGCTGCCCTTCCGCTTCGGCTACGAGGAGAGCAAGAACGGGCGGCTGAACCCCGACGACAAGCCGCGGGTCTACACCGAGGGCGACTTCGGCTACCGGGCGTGCGCCACCGGCGCGGTGAAGTTCCGTCCCCAAAAGCGTCAGGTCCGGATCACCCTGCCCGCCGCCTGCGCCCCCACCGACGAGCTGCGCGGCGCGGTCGCGAAGACCTCCGCGCACGCCAGCACCCAGCTGTTCGGCACCGACGACCGCTGGTTCCAGTACGGCAGCGACACCGTCTCCGGTCCGGACCTCGAGGTGCCCAAGAGCTGACGTCTCAGGGCACCCGTCTCAGGGCACCGGCGAGAACCCGCCGTCCACGTTGACCGCCGCCCCGGTGACGTACGACGCCCGCGGCGAGAGCAGGAAGGCCGCCACGTCGGCGAACTCCTCGGAGCGGCCCAACCGCCCCATCGGGATGCGCAGCCGCTCGGCGAGCGCGCCGGTGAAGTCGGCGTACTCCTGGCCGGCGTCGCGAGCCGCGCGCACCCACTGGTCGCTGTCGACGTAGCCGATCAGCACCGCGTTGACCCGCACCCCGTCCCCCGCGAGCTCCTGGGCCATCGCCTTGGTCCAGGCCAGTCCCGCCGCCCGGGAGGCCGAGGTGGGCAGGCTGCCGGCGGCCGGCGCCTTGGCGGAGATGGCCAGGCTGTTGAGGACCGCGCCGCCGCGCTCCCTCAGGTGGGGCAGCGCGAGCCGGGTGAGGCGCACCATGGCCAGCACCTTGAGCTCGTGGTCGGCGAGGATCTCGTCGTCGCCGAGGTCGGCGAACGCCCCGGCGGCGGACTTCCCGGCGTTGTTCATCACCCCGTCCAGGCGCCCGAAGCGCTCCAGGGTGCGCTCCACCAGCGCGGCCAGGTCCCCGGTCTCGCGTACGTCGGCCCGCACCCCGATCACGTCCCCGGGGAGGCCGGCGAGACCGGTCACGGCCCGCGCCAGGCGCTCTTCGTCACGGCCGCAGATCGCCACCCGGGCTCCCTCGGCGGCCAGCCGGTGGGCGGTGGCCAGGCCGAGTCCGTCCGAGCCGCCGGTGATGATGAACGCCCGGTCGCGCAGCTGCAGGTCCATGCGGCTTCTCCTCGTGAGGTGGAGCTCAATACTCCCGCGGAACCGCCGCCGCGTCAGCCCGGCGGATCTCGGGGCGGATGACGAGCAGCGCCGCGAGCGGCAGCACGGCCAGCAGCAGCAGGCTGGCGGGGATGCCCACCACGTCGCCCAGCCCGGCGACCACCGCGGAGCCGATGCTGCCACCGACGAGGAAGACCAGCGTCGCGATGCCGAGCGCGGCGCCTCGCACGTCCGCGTGCACGGCATCGCCGACCGAGGTGCTCATGGCGGGCTGACCCAGCCCGAAGCCGACGGTGGTGAACACCACCGAGACCCCGATGGCCGGCGGCCACGACAGGCCGATGCCGAGCGCGGCGACGGCCAGGGAGACCGAGGCCAGGACGGCGGCCACGGCCAGCGTCCGGGCGCCGCCCCGGCGCTCCAGCAGCGGAGCGGAGAGCCGGGGCACCAGGAGGGCGGCCCCGGCGCTGGGCAGCAGCAGCAGGCCGACCTTCCAGGGCTCCCAACCGTCGGCGACCAGGGCCGCGGGCACCGCGATCAGCATCGCGAACCAGGCCGCCGGCATGGCCGAACCCACCAGCGCGGAGCGCACGACCGTGCCGTTGCCGATAACCGAGGCGGGCAGGAAGCCGTGCGGCTTGCGACGCACCCGCAGGGCGACCAGCGGGGCGCCCAGCAGCAGCAGCGCGGCACCCAGGCTGGCGACCGCGACGCCGGTGGACGGCGACTGCACGATCATCACCAGGCCCGCGGACGTGCCGGCCACCAGGACCGCGCCCACCAGGTCGAGCCGGGCGCCGCTGCCGCCGCCGGCCACGGCGCGCCAGATCAGCGGCAGCACCAGCACGCCGAGGATGGGCAGGGCCATCACCGCCCGCCAGCCGAACCAGTGCTCGGTCGCGCCGCCGAGCAGCGGGCCGAGGCAGCTCACCGCCGCGGCCACCGCGGACAGCCGCCCGAGCGCGAGGCTGCGGATCTCTCCCTCGTAGCGGGCGCTGAGCAACGTCACGCCCAGGGTCGGCACGGCGGCCGCCCCCATGCCCTGGAAGATCCGCGCCACCAGCAGCAGCTCGAACGACGGGGCGACGGAGGCCGCCAGCGCGCCCAGCGACATCAGGCCCACCCCGACCAGCAGCGGGATCCGCACGCCCACGAGGTCGGAGACCCGGCCGTAGACCGGAGTGGCGACCGCCAGCAGCAGCACGTAGCCGCTGATCGTCCAGGCAGCGACCCCGACGCTGGTGTTGAACTCGTCGGCGACCATGGGCAGGGCGATGGCGGCGGAGGCGGACCCCATGCCGGTCAGCCCGAAGAGCAGGCCGAGCAGGAGGGAGACTCGGCGGGCGTCCTGGTCGTGGGTCACGTCTGGCGGCAACTGCTCGGTCCCTCGGCGCATTCCTGCCCAGTCGCAGGGTGAGACGCCGCCCCTGGCGCGCGAGGGGTGTCCAGCCCCGGCACGGGGACCGCGCGCCATCCGCCCGCACTGCGCTAGCCTCCGGCGAAGAGCCTGCAACGGAGAGGGACCGGCGCATGCATCGACTGCACCGCCGCGTGGTGCTTGTCCTGGGACGGCGAGTGGTGCTCGTCCTGGGTCTGCTGTGCCTGTCGCTGGGCTCGGTAGGCGCCCTGGTCATCGGCAGCGACGACACGATCGGCGTCGGCGACACGCACGTCTCGGGCGCCGCGACCGGGCTGCCGGTGGTGACCTACCCGGTGTTCAGCACCTTGGGCGGGGCCGAGATGGCCGTGACCGCCAAGGCCGCCGGCGGGGTGTACGTCGCCAGCGCGCACCGCGTGGACGTCACCGACCTGCTCGACGGGGTGCGCCACTACGAGCTCAAGCCCCTCTCCCGCGACGACGACGGACGGATCGTCGAGGGCCAGGCGGTGCGGCTGCGGCCGGGCAAGATCGTGGGCTGGCGGGAGAGCAGCTCCGGTCGAGGTGAGCAGCAGGTCATCGTGCCGCTGGACGAGGAGCCGGTCGGCGTGGTGGCCATGGCTCGGAAGCCGTCGGACCGGGTGCTGGTCAGCTTCGGCGTGCACGTCGGCGGACTGTTCCTCAAGGCGACCATCATCGCCGGCGCCGGCCTGCTGCTGATCGCGGCGTGGGCGGCGGCCCGGTGGCGACGCCGCAGGATCGCCGCGCGGGGCGACGGGTCGGACCTGCCGGGCAGCGACGACCGCACGGCCGCCGAGACCGACGCGGACGCCGACTCGGACGCCGACTCAGATGCCAGGACAGACACCGGGCGCGCGGCCCGCGGAGTCGCCCCCCGGGTTCCGGCGCCTGCCCAGTACGACGTCCCGGAGCGCTACCGCAGCACCCCGGCCCGTGGCACCACCGCCCGCAGCTCCTCCGGCGCCGCTTCCGCCACAGCGACCAGCGCCGCCACCTCGACCAGGACCGCGCCGCAGGTCCCCGCACCTCGGGTGCCGGTGATCACCGCCGTCCCCGTGACCGCACCGGACACAGTCCCGGTCCCAGTTCCGGTCCCAGTTCCGGTCCCAGTCCCAGTCCCGGTCACGGTGACCTCCAGCTCCACCGAGCTGGTCTCGCTGCGCCCCGTCCCGCCGCCGAGCCGGCCGACCCCGGGGAAGATGGGCGCCACCGCGGTCGCGGTGATGGCGCTCGCCTGGGGCGTGGGCCGGGCCCGCAAGCGGTTCCTGGGCCTCTTCCTGGCGCTGTTCCTGCTCTCGGGGTGCGGGACGCTGACCGGCACCGCTGCTGAGCCGAGCCAGGCCAAGGCCGCGGTCCAGGGCTCCGAGGTCGACGAGCTGGTGCAGGACTACCTCGGCCGCCACGCCCGGGCCGCGAAGCGTGCCGCCGCCCCGACGTACGACGGCTCCCGCTGGCCGATCTCCGAGACCGGGCCGCTGCTGCGGATCGCGCAGTACCAGGCCGTGGTGGACAGCATCGCCAAGCCCGAGACCAAGGCCCGGCGCCGCAAGGTGACGGCCGGGACGGTCTACTCCCCCACGTTCGCGGAGTACCCGATGTGGGCCGCGGTGCTGCTCGAGGGCCGCCAGGGCTCCGACCTGACCGTCTTCACCCGCCAGCGCTTCGCCGAGCCCTGGCTGGCCAGCGCCTCGGCCCGGATCCGGGGCGGCCGGCTGCCGGAGCCGGTGACGGTGCAGCAGAGCCCGAGCGAGACCGCGATCACCCGGGCGATCCAGGGGTCCCGGGCGGTGCAGGCGTTCTGGGCCACCGGGGAGGCTCCGGGCCTGGAGGTGGGCCGCGGGGTGCGGCGGGCCCGGCAGGCCCTGCTCGACACCGCCCCCGGCTCGGTGCCTCAGGTCACGGAGTGGCTCGACCCGGTCGACCAGATCCGGATGGTGCAGACGGCCGGCGGCCACCTGATGATGGCGCTGCACGACATCCGTCTCGGCACCACGCACTCGGTGCTCACCACGGCGCTCTTCGTGCCCGCGAACGGCGACGCGCGGGTGCTGGGCAGCAGCCTGGGACGGGTCCTGGACTGACCTGCCGCCTCAGGTGACCAGCCAGCGTCCGAGCAGGGTCCCGTCCTCCTCGAGCAGCAGCAGCGGCTCCAGCGCTACGTCGATCGGCGGGCCGTGCACGATCCGCGGGTGCTCCCCGGAGATCACCCGGGGCACCGTGGTCAGGCACAGCTCGTCGGCGACGCCTTCGGCGAGCAGGTCGTGCAGCAGGTGGGGGCCGCCCTCGCTGAGGATCTGGGTCCACCCACGCGCCACCAGCCGGCTGCGGAGCTGGACCAGGTTGACCGAGTAGGTGCCCAGGACCAGCACGTTGTCCTCGCCGAGCAGGGAGCGGGACTCCGCGAGCCCCTCGGCGTGCTCGCAGGTGGCCAGCAGCACCTTGCCGGGCTCGGCTCCGCGCAGCGACTCCGGCACCACCCCGGAGCGGCTGACCACCACGATCGGGACCCGAGCGGGTCGGTAGGACTCCGCCCGCGCGGTGCCCGCACCCACGACCACGCAGTCGGCGATGCGGCGCAGGGCGAAGAAGACGCGCTTGTCGACGGCGTTGTTGATGTCGCCGCTGCGGCCCTCCTCCCCGTGCGCGGCCCCGTCGAGGGAGGCCACCATGTTGACCCGCAGCCACGCCCCGTCCGGGGCCCCGGCGGGGGTGATGCGATAGATCTCGTCGAGCTCGTCGTCGCTGAGGTCCACCTCAGGGACCGGCGCCAGCTGCATCAGGACGCGCATGTCCACCTCACCACCCAGTACTTCACGCCGAAGGGATCTCCGGCGTGCTCCACGGTGGCAGTCTCCACCGTCAGTCCGCGCGCGGCCAGTGCCGCCAGTCCCTCGACGCCGGTGGCGAGCAGCTCGCGGGCCAGGTCGAGGTCGAGCCGGGCCAGCCCGGCGACGTCGCCGCGGGCCAGCAGGTCGCCGAGCTCGGCGTCGAAGTCGGCGGCCCGCTCGTCCAGGTGTCCCGGGGCCTTCTCGCTGCGCCGGGCCGACCCGTTGGCCAGCACCAGCAGGTCGGGTCCCTCACCGTCCGCGGAGTCGCGGGCGGCCAGCAGCCACTCCCCGACCCGGCAGCCCAGGTCGTCCTCGGCGAGCACCTCGACGGTGCTGCCCAGCTGCGCGACGGCGGCCAGGCAGGCGGCGCGCAGGTCGGCGACGGGGTCGGCCAGCGAGGCGTGCTCGGGCAGCAGGGCGGGCACCGGCGGCACCACGACCACTCTCATGCCAGCCCCCGGATGGCGCGTGCGGGCGGCCGGCGACCCGCGATCGACCACACCATGTCGACGGTCTGCCGGGTCTCCACGACCTCGTGCACCCGATAGATCCGGGCCCCGGCGAGCGCGCAGACGCTGGTGGCGGCGAGCGTGCCGACCAGGCGCGAGCCGACCGGCAGGTCCAGGGTCTCCCCGACGAAGTCCTTGTTGGACAGCGAGACCAGCACCGGCCAGCCGGTGGCGACCATCTCGTCCAGGCGCCGGGTCAGCTCGAGGGAGTGGAAGGTGTTCTTGCCGAAGTCGTGGGCGGGGTCGATCACGATGGAGTGGCGGTCCACCCCGGCGGCCAGCGCCCGTTCGGCGTACGCCGTGGTGTCGGCGATGGCGGCGGCGACCACGTCGTCGTACCCGATGCGGTGAGGGCGGGTGCGGACCGTCACCCCGCCGGTGTGGGTGCAGATGATGGCGGCGTCGTGCGCGGCGGCGACGTCGACCAGCTCGGGGTCGGCGCCGCCCCAGGCGTCGTTGAGCACGTCGGCGCCGACCGCGCAGACGGCCTCGCCCACCTCGGCGCGCCAGGTGTCGACGGAGATGACCAGGTCGGGGAACGCCTCGCGGACCCGGGCGACGAAGTCGACGACGCGGGCCTTCTCCTCCGCGACCGTGATCTCCACCCCGGGGGCGGCCTTGATGCCGCCGATGTCGACCATCTCCGCGCCCTGGGCGACGACGAACTCGACGCGGGCGAAGGCAGCGTCCTCGGCCCAGGTGGCGCCGCGGTCGTAGAAGGAGTCGGGGGTTCGGTTGACGATCGCCATCATCAGCGTCTGGTCGTCGGCGAACGAGCGGGAGCGGAGCCGCAGCGTCATCGGCGCTCCAGCAGCGGGCCGGCGGGGGGCCGCTCGGTGACGTCGACCTCACGCACCCGGGTGGCGGGCCCGGCGGCGAACTGGGTGAGCGGGATCGTGTCGGCGTGGTGGCTGTGGCTGGAGCGGGCCCAGCCGGCGGTGAGGACCTGGGTGGCCATGGCCCCCAGGTCGAGCAGCGGCTGGTGCCGGTGGGCGCGGGTGCCGAGGTCGACCTGGGCGATGGCGTCCAGACCGCGGGTCCGCCAGGTGTCGACCAGGGCGGCGAGCTCGACGCCGTACCCGGTGGGCACCGACAGGTTGGCGAAGTGCTCCCGGCGTACCGCCCACTCCCCGGCGAGCGGCTGGACCAGGCCGGCCAGCGGCGGGAAGAGCAGCGCGATCAGGGGACGGGCGACCAGCTCGGTGACCCGGCCGCCCTCCAGCGGTCCGCCGACCAGGTCGTCGACGCCGGGGCGCTCGTAGAAGCCCTTGACCAGCTGCACGGAGTCGTCGGTGAGCAGCGGGCCGAGCAGGCCGGGCACGAAGTGGGTGTCCCAGTCGGTGAGGTCGGCGTCGATGAAGACGACCAGGTCGCCGGTGGTGACGAACAGCGACTTCCACATCGCCTCGCCCTTGCCGGGGCGGGTGCCGAGGTCGCGGCGGATCTCGGCGCTGCGGTGCACCACAGCACCGGCGTCGGTGGCCACGGCGTAGGTCTCGTCGGTGGAGTCGGAGTCGATGACCACGATCTCGTCGACCAGCGCGGCGGTCTCCATCAGGGAGGCGCGGATCCGGGTGACCACGTCGCCGACGGTGCCGGCCTCGTTGCGGGCGGGCACCACCAGGCTGACGGTGGTGGCCTGCTTGGCGGCCTGCAGCTGGGGAAGCGACCAGTCCTGCCAGCGGTGGGTACGCCGCTCGAACCAGTCCTCGCTCACGTCGTCAGCCTACGCAAGCCCCGCCAAGCCCGACTCACTCCCTGGGTCCGCGGAACTCCTGCCAGCTGGGCAGCAGCTCCGGCAGTGGCGCTGCCTTGGGCTCGGTTCCCGGCCACCGCACCCGCAGCGGGTCGAGGCGGCCAGCCAGCTCGCGCAACGGCATCGCGTAGAAGGCCTGCACCTGGCGGGACCGGAAGCGCCAGCGTCCCTCGTCCCGCACGTAGCGGTCGTGGTAGCGGAAGCCGGTCACGAACATCTCGTGCTCGATCTCCATCTCCGCGCTGGACAGCACGACGCCCCGCGCGGTGTCCTCCTCGAGCTCCTCGAGCACCAGCGTGTGCGGGATGTGCAGGGTGACGCCGTAGGACCCGAGCCGCTCCCCGTAGTAGGCCATGGCGGCGTCACGACCGACCGAGTGGCCGGCGACCGAGTCGAACTCGAAGTCCCGGGCGAAGCAGCCCGCCAGCGCCTCCATGTCGCGGTCGTCGCAGGCGTTTCCGTAGCGCGCCAGCAGCTCCTCGATCGCGTTCCGGTCCTCGAGCCGACGCACCCGCTCCAGCAGTTCTTCGCTCATGCGAACACCTCCGCGCGAGTGTGCAGCACGACCGGCAGTGACGGCGGGCAGCGCAGCATGAACCCTTCGTCGGGAGGCAGGTCGCCCACCGGCTCGATTCGTGCCACCCGACTGCCGAGCTCTCGCAGCGCGTGCCGCATCTCGGTCTGGGCCAGCCGGGCGCCGACGCAGTAGTGGGTTCCGGCTCCGAACGGCAGGATCTCCCCCGCCGCGGTGAACTGCTTGCTGCCCTGGCCGACGTACCGGTCGACGCGGAAGGTCTCCGGGTCGGCGAAGACCTCGGGGTCCCGGTTGGCCGCGACGAGCAGCAGGCAGACGCGCTGACCCTCGGGCACCAGGGTGTCGCCGATCCTCACCTCGGAGACGGTCCGTCTCATAAGGCCGTTGACCGGCGGGAAGAAGCGCAGCGCCTCAGCGGACAGCGCGGCGACGGCGTCCTCGTCGTCAAGCCGCTCCTGCAGCCAGTCCCAGGCCTCGGGATGCAGCGCGACATGCCGCAGCAGGCTGGTCAGCACCCGCTCGGTGGTCTCGACCCCGGCGGCGAGGAGGAAGACCACCGAAGACACGATCTCGCTCAGCGGCAGGGGCTGCCCGTCGTACTCGGCTGCGGCCAGGGACGAGATGAGGTCGCTGCCGGGGTTGCGCCGGCGCTCCTCGACGTACGGCGCGAGAAACGACTCCAGCTCGTCCCGGGCGGCCAGGGCCCGGGTCCTCGCCTCCGGGTTGTTCACGCTGGCGACTCCGCCAGATCCCACTGCCCGGTACCACCGTTCGAAGGACTCCTCGTGCCCCAGGTCAGTCATCTCGGTGATGGCCAGCAGCGGGATCCACATGGCGAACTCGCGCCGCAGCTCGACCGGCGCCCCGTGGGTGAGGGCCTCGGCGGTGCGCACCGAGATGTCGTGCACCCGTGCGTCGAGTCCGTCACGCAGGGCGTTCCGGCTGCGGATCCGGGTGGCCACGACTCCGACCTTCTTCGCGTGCTCGCGCCCTTCCATGTGGAGGTAGGTGCGGCCGTACGGCGGCGCCCCCGGCCCGGACTGCACCGCGCGAAAGCTCTCGGAGTCGCGCAGCACCTCCCGGACGTCATGGTGCCGGCTGACGACCCAGGCCTGGAGCGTCTCGCTGAAGAACACCGGTTCTTCCTCGCGCAGTCGGGCGAATACGGCCGCCCGGTCCACGGTGGGGTCGTCGGCGACGACTCGGTCGAACTCCTGCTCCAGCACGTGGTCTCCTTGCGGGGCTGTCATGTGGTCGCGCCTCGCGCGCCGTCGATCACGATGTGGGAGCCGTTGATGAACCCGGCCTCCCTGCTGAGCAGGAAGAGCGCCGTGGCACCCACCTCGTCGGGCCTGCCGAGGCGTCCGACGTAGTTGCGTCCGACCAAGTCGGCCGCGGCTGCCTCGGGGTCCCCGGTCGCCTCCAGGTGCTGGGTCAGCAGCGCGGTCTCGATGCTGCCGGGGCAGATCGCGTTGCAGCGGATGCCCTGCCGGCCGAAGTCGACGGCCACTGCCCGGGTCAGGTTGAGCATCCCGGCCTTGCTCACGGCGTACGCCACGTGACGGGGACGGGCGACGAGACCCTCGAGCGAGGAGATGTTCACGATGGCCCCGCCCCCGGCCTCGAGCATCGCGGGGATGAAGGCACGGCACATCCGCCAGGCGCCCTTGAGGTTGACGTCCATGACGGCGTCCCACTCATCCTCGGTCAGGGTGACGACGTCGGCCTCGATCAGCCGACCGGCGTTGTTGACGACGCCGGTCACCCGGCCCTGCCAGTCGAGCACCGTGCGCAGCGCGGCGTCGACCGACGCGGCGTCGGTCACGTCCAGCACGGTTCCCCGCGCCGAGAGCCCGTCGGAGACGAGCTCATCGACGGCACTGTCCACCGCGGATTTATGGAGGTCACCCACCAGGACGTGGGCACCCGCCTCGGCGGCAGCCCGCGCGATCGCCGCTCCCAGTCCGCGGGCGGCACCGGTGACCACGACCACCTCGTCGAGGAGCCGGGGCTCGGGTGTCACTGCCATCTCAGCACCCACCGCTCGAAGACACCCAGCAGGCGGTCCATCACGAAGCTGATCAGAGCGAGCACCACCAGCACAGCAAAGACGCCGCCGACCTGGAGGGTGTTGCTGTAGCGCACGATGTCGGTGCCCAAGCCGTCCCGAGACCCGATCATCTCGCTCGCGATGACGCCCAAGAGGGCGTACGTCAGGGACAGCCGGATCCCGGCCACCACCACCGGCACGGAGCCGGGAAGCACGATCTTGCGGTAGCGCTCGATGGTGGACATGCCGAGCGAGTCGGCCAGCACGAGGAGGTCCCGGTTGGTCTCCTTCACCCCGGCACGGGTGTTGAAGAGCATGATGAAGACGACCAGCGTGACGCCCACCGCGGCCTTGGCGTTGACCGTGAGGCCGAACCAGACGATGAACAGCGGCGCCAGCGCGATGCGGGGCAACGAGTTGAGCGGCACCAGGAACGGCTCGAAGACCCGGTCCAGGTACTGCGAGGAGCCGAGCACCAGGCCGGCGAGGCCGCCCAGCGGTACGCCGATGAGCAGGGAGAGCCCGACCGCGTGCATGGTCGCCATCGTCTGGTCGAGCAGCGAACCCGACTCGTAGAGGCTTCTGAGCTGCTCCCACACCTCCAGCGGCCCGGAGATCAGGGACTTGTCGACGAGCTCGTAGCGGCCCAGGGCGTCCCAGACCAGCATCAGCACCACGAAGAGCACCAGCTGGCTGAGCAGCACTGCCTTGCGGCTCAGCCAGAACGCCTGCGAGGGCAGTCGCCCGGTCCGTCTGCGGGACGTCGGCCCGGTGGGCCCTGCGACCGGGTCCGCGGCGGCAACGCTCATCGCTCACCCTCCTTGAGCTCGTCGAACAGCTGACGGTGCAGCGTCCGGAAGCTGTCCTCGAAGAGAATCTCCTCGAGTCGCAGGTGCCGCGGACGGGGCACGTCGACCGTGTGGTCGTAGGCGATCCGACCCGGGTGCGGATGCATGACGATCACCCGGTCGGCCAGGAGGAGGGCCTCCTGCAGGTCGTGGGTCACGAAGAGAACCGTCGCCCGCTCCTCCGGCCGGTTGGACTCCCAGAAGAGCAAGAGCTCGCGCTGCAGGCGCAGCTTCGTCTGGGCGTCCAACGCGGCGAAGGGCTCGTCCATCAGCAGGATGTCGCGGTTGGGCGCCATCGTGCGCGCCAGCGCGACCCGCTGCCGCTGACCCTGGGAGAGCTGGCTCGGGTGGCTGGTCGCCAGGTGCTCGAGCTCCACCGACCGCAGCGCCTCCTGGGAGCGCTGCTGCAGCTCCGAGCGGGAGACCCCCTCCCCCTCCATCCCCAGCTCCACGTTGCGCTGTGCGTCCCGCCACGGGAGCAGTGCGTCGCGGGCGAACATGTACGAGGTGTCCTTGCTGCCCATCTCGGGTGGGTGCCCGTTGACCTCGACGGCACCGTCGGCCGCCGCGAGCAACCCGGCGAAGACGTGGAGCAGTGTGGTCTTGCCGCAACCGCTCGGCCCGACCAGCGCCACGAAGTCGCCCTTGGCCACGTCCAGGCTCACGTCGTCGAGGATCGGCACCGCCGCCCCGGACGAGGCAGAGTCGGTCTTTCCCGTGAGCCAACCGAGCAGCGGGCGGTCGCTCTTGCGGGGTGGGTAGTTGAAGGTCAGGTTCCTGACCTTCAGGGCGGAGGGCTGTGCGTCGGCCACGCCAGGGCTGGATCGGTGGGTGGTCACGGTGTCAGCCATCGACGCCGTCCCAGATCATCTCGGCACATCTGATCGTGGGGTCGGACGCAACCGTCTTGGCCTCCTCCGCCTGCTCCGCACTGAGGTCGATCGCGGCGCAGTCGAGCTCGGGCGAGAAGATGGCCGTCAGACCGTCGGGACCGACGAACTGCTCGGCGACCGCCTCGTCGAGGCCGAAGTCATCGGCCAGGTAGGAGACGACGTCGGCGGAGTTCGCGTCATCCTGGAGGTAGTCGTCGGCCTCGGTGATCGCGTCGCAGAAGTCCTGCGCACGGTCGGCGTTGGCCTCGAGCCACTTCGTGGTCGCGAAGTAGCCGGTGTGGTACGGCAGCTGCTCCCCGGACTTCACCATGTCCACCGCGACCCGGGCGTTGCCTGCGGCGACCTCGGACTGCTGGACGAACGGGTAGCCGAAGATCGCGTCGACCCGGCCGGAGTTCAGTGTCGCGGCCGCCTCGCCCACGGTGCCGACCGCCACCAGCTCGATGGAGTCGATGTCGGCGCCAGCTTGGTCTGCGAGGGAGCGGAAGTAGGCCTCCTGGCCGGCGCCGAGGCTGTCCAGGCCGAACGTCTTGCCCTCCAGCGCCTTGATGCCTTCCTTCCAGTCGGTCGGGTCGACGGTCTCGATGTCGGAGTCGTCCTTGACCATCACGACGTTCCAGGCCTTGTTGATCCCGCCGCAGAAGAACTGGACGTCCTGGCCCTGCTGCTGGGCTGCCATGACTTGGCTGACGGCGTTCTGGGCGACGTCGATGGACCCGGAGGTGAGAGCGGCAAGCTGGGTGCCGGCCGAGGTCACCTGGACGAAGTCGGGGGTGATGCCCCGGTCCTTGAAGAACCCCTTCTCGGCCGCGATCTGGTCCGGCACGGTGATGCCGGCTCCGGCGAAGTTGGCGATCGTCACCGTCCCGGAGTCGGCACTGTCGTCACCGTCGTCTCCGCCACAGGCGGAGGTGAGCGCGAGCACCCCGATGCAGGCGACGGCGAGGGCGGTGCGACCGGGGACGCGTCGAAGACCTGGATTCATGAGCACTCCTGCGGGTGAGAGGAACTGACTAAGTGTGACTTAAATCACACTCATGACAATAGTGAATATGATTCGCACGTCAAGGTGGTTCCAGGAGGTGGTCGTACGGTGGACCGCGAATCGCGGTCAGGCCCGGATCGCCGCCCAGGTCAGGTCCGCCAGCCGACGCCAGGGCGCGGGGTCCAGCGCGGCCGAGTCGGAGAGCCGACCGGCCATCCCGAGGATGAGCAGGGTGAGGTCGGCGTAGGTGACGTCCGCGCGCACCAGCCCGGCGTACTGCGCCCGCTGGAGCGCCTCGGTGAAGCGCGCCTCGACGTGGGCGCGGGCGCTGCTCATCCGGTCGTCGAGGTCGCCGGCCCGCAGCAGGTCGAGGGCCAGCTTGTTCTGTCGAAACCGCTCGACCACCTCCGCGATCAGGTCCGCCAAGGTGTCCTCGTCGGTGCCGGCGGAGACTCGCTGGTCCAGCACCTCCCCCCACTCCGCGAGCCAGCGGGTGGCCACCTCGCTGAGCAGGTCCTCCTTGGTCGCGAAGTTGCGGAAGACGGTGGCGTTGCCGACGTCCGCGCGCTCGGCGACCTGGGCGACCGTGGCACTCAGGCCCCGCTCGGCGAAGACCGCGACCGCGGCGTCGGAGACGCGCTGCCGGTTGCGAGCGGCGTCCGCGCGCGGACGCCGCCGCTGGATGTCCTCCGGCCCGGTCTCACCGGGACCGCGGGGGTGGCTCAACCGGCGCTCACCAGCGCGGGCTCGCCGAGCTGGACGGTCGCTGCCGACAGGACCGAGCGGGCCAGGCCGTGCAGCCACTCGTCGTCCTTGGTCGCCACCGGGTGCGGTACGACGAGGCTGTGGTAGCCGGGCGCACCCAGGCTGGCGGCGAACCGGGCGACGATGGGCACGAACACCTCGGTGATCAACACGGTGGAGGCCACCCCGGCCCGCTCGAGCAGCAGGGAGTCCTGCAGCGAGCAGGCACTGCAGGCACCACAGTCGCCCAGCCCGGTGACCGCGAGGTCGACCCGGGAAGCCAGGTCGGCGACCTGGTCGTCGTCGAGCGGTATGCCCGCCGATGCCTTGCTGATCATCACGACCTCGGCCACACCGTAGGTCTCCTGCAGCTCCTTGCCGAGCATCTGCAGCAGGGCCCCGGCGCGGGGCTTGCCGTTGTCGACCAGGCCGAGCCGGGCTCCCTCGAGACCGCGCCGCTCGGCGAGGTCGATCGCGGCGGCCGGCGCCTCGGTGACGGCGGGCACGTGGACGGTGATGGTGCTCATCGGTCCTCCTGGGGATCGGTGGGTCAGACGGAGGTGCTTGGGGAGGCGAACTTGGAGAGGTCGATCTCGCAGGCATCGGGCCCGCAGTCGGGCATCGCCTCACCGAGCGTGCGGACCTTGCGGGTCACCGCGCGGACGTGGTGGATCGGGGCGAAGCTCGGGATGTAGGCGGACCAGCCCGGCCCGGCGCCGCCGGCGGTGACGATGTAGACGTCGTCGGCGCTGTTCATCGCCGGCAGCTTGCCGTCGGGGCCCGGGGTCATGTCGTGCTGGCTGTTGACCTCGATCGGCACCCCGTTGGCGACCAGCTCCTCGGGCGTCAGGCGGCTCTCGCGCGCCAAGAACTCCCGCGCCTGCTGCTGCGTCCACCCGGCTTGGGTGAGCGCGAGTGCGTGCTCCGGACCGAGGACGACCACGGCCTGCCCGCCCTTGCCGACCGAGAAGTTCCCCGCCACCTTCATGGCCGAGACCATCGTGCGCAGCACCTGCTCGGGCACCTCGGAGAGGTGGTTGGCCACCTGGCGGGGAGACTCGGTCGCCATCACGGTCACGGTGGTGTCGGAGACGTCGTACCCCTGCTGGACGCGCAGCGGCGCCCACGGAGACGCCGGCTCGGACTCGGCGAAGCAGAGCGTGTACTTGCCCGGATTGCCCAGCGAGGAGGCGTCCATGTTGCCGACCGCGGCACCGAAGACGTTGCGGGCGACGAGCCGGACGGCACGCCCGATGGTCGCGTTGGCCCGGTTGCCGGCCCCCAGCGCGTTGTGCCCGGAGTTCATCCCGATCTCCTCGGCCAGCGGACCACTGACGATGACGCAGGTGGCGGCCCCGCCGGTGCTGGTCCACGCGGCGTGCGCGTTGAACGCCGGGTCGAGCGCGGCGGCGAGGGCGGCGACCACCACGGGGAAGTACTCCGGCTTGCAGCCGGCCATCACGGCGTTCACGGCTGCCTGCTCCACGGTCACCGACCGGTTGCGCCGCGCGATACTGCCGACGATGTCGTCTCGCTCCAGGTCGACGGTGGCGATCATGGCGTCCACCGCGCGTTCCGTGGGAGGTACAACGGGAAGCCCGTCGGTCCAGCCGCGACGGAAGAACTCCTCGGCAACCTGGTCCTGGTCGAGCTCGATCAGCTCTGACATCGACTGCTCCGTCCTGGCGAGGACCGACAACCCGGTCCGCTGATGTGATGCCAGCCACACTACGAGCAGAAGCGGACTAGGTCAATCCGTTTCTTCTGGTGCTCCCCACACCGGCGACATCGGCGGGGGTGTGGGCGACACTGAGTGATGCCCTCGAAGCGCTCCCCGTGGCCGGGCTGGGTCTATCGCTCAGGCCAGGACGCCCCGTACCAGTCCAGCCTCTCCAACGAGCGCACCTTCCTGGCCTGGATCCACACCTCCCTGGCCCTGCTGGCGACCGGGGTGGGGCTCGACGTGGTCGACCTGTCGATCCCGGACGCCGCCAAGACCGCGATCTCGGTCGCGCTGGTGCTCCTGGCACTGGCCACCGCCGTGTTCAGCTGGGTGCGGTGGGCGACCACCGAGCGCGCCATGCGGTTGAACCAGACGCTCCCCTCACCTGGTTACGGGGTGTTGCTCGTCGTGGTCGTCTCGGGGATCGCGGCCGTGCTGATCGTGTCCTGGCTGTGAGCAGTCAGCCGCCCGCGGGGAGTCTGCCGCCCGGCGAGCCCGACCCGCTCGACCCGGGCGGGTCCGAGGCGCGCGACGTGCTGGGCTGGCAGCGGACGACGCTGACGATGCTGGCCGTCGCAGTGGCCTGCGCCCGGCACACCTGGTCGATCCTGGGAGCCTATGCGCTCCTCCCGATGGGCCTGCTGGTGCTCGCCTCAGCCTGGACGCTGGGCGACGGCTGGCACCGCTACGACGAGGACCGGGAGGGCATCGAGCAGGCGAGCGGGGTGCCGACCTTCCTCGTCGCGGGCACCGTCGCCTTGATCGCGGGCATCGAGGTGGTCTACCTGCTCAGGAGGTGAAGCGGCCCACCCAGTCCGCCAGCGCGTCGGCGGGCGTGCCGTGCGCGACCAGCCAGCCGGCGGTGTCGCCGTGGGCGGAGGTGGTGAGCGCGTCGACGACCTCGCGCATCGCCTCGGCCGGGGTGAGCAGCCAGCGGGCGTTGACCGGAGTCTTGGCCGGGTCGAGGTGGCGCAGGATCCGACCCGTGACGGCGTCCATGTTGGCCTCGGTCTTCACGTAGTCGGCGATCACGTCCTCAGGCGCCACGCCGGCGGAGAGCAGCAGGGAGGCCACCACGATGCCGGTGCGGTCCTTGCCGGCGGTGCAGTGCACCAGCGCGGGCGCGGGCCGGGTCACCACGTGGGCGGCCGCGGAGGCCACCCGGTCCGCGGCGGTGTCCAGGATGTGCCGGTAGAGATCGCCCAGCTCGGCGTCGCGGATGTTCTCCGGGGCGGCAGCCTCGTGCAACGGGTGCAGGATCCGCTCGGCACCGGGCAGGTCGTAGGGCACCCGGCCGGCCTCCTTGGCCATCCGCAGGTCGACCACGGTCGCGGGCGGCCAGGCCGGGACGTGCTCGGGGTCCAGGTCGCCGGCGTGCGGGGCGTCGCTGCGATAGAGCATGCCGTGGGCGGTCTCGCCGCCCCCGATGACCGGGAGGCCGCCGAGGTCGCGCAGGTTGACCAGCGAGTCCACTCAGCTCACCCGGGAGTCGGTGAAGCTCGGCTTCTCCTTGGCCAGGAACGCGCGCACACCCTCGGCGAAGTCGTCCCCGGTGTAGACCGAGCGCAGCAGCTCCTCGTCGAAGTCTGGCGCCGCCTCCTGCTCCACCGCGCGGGCGTTGAGCTGGCGCTTGGTGGCGCGCTGGGTGATGGCGGAGGCGCCGACGATCTCGTCGACCAGCTCGTCGATGGAGCCGTTGAGGTCCTCGGTGAGCTCGGTCAGGGCGCCCACGGAGAAGGCGCGCTCGGCGCCGACCAGGCGGCCGGTGAGCAACATGGTGCGCGTCAGGGACTCCCCGAAGACCGCGGCGCAACGGTGTACGACGGGCGCGGCCAGCGCGTTGCCCAGCGTCTTGGCGATCGGGTAGCCGAACCGCGACTCCGGGGTGGCGATCCGGATGTCGCAGTGGGTGGCGACCGCGAGGCCGCCGCCGACGCAGACGCCGTCGATGGCCGCGACCGTCACCTGAGGCACCTGGAAGAGCAGCGCGAGCAGCTCACGGATCCACTCCTCGTAGGCGACCGCGTCGGCCTCGAGGAAGTCGGAGATCTCGTTGCCGGCCGCGAACGCCCGCCCTCCGGCGCCGCGGAGCACGAGCACCCTGATGTCGGGGCGCTGCTGCAGGTCCACGCAGAGCTCGCGGAGCTCGGTGTACATCGCCTTGGTGAAGGCGTTGTGTCGGCGCGGGCGGTTGAAGACGACGGTCACGACACCGTCGGCACTGGTCACGAGGAGCTCGGGATCACTCACGCGGTCAGCCTAGGGAAGCCGATCCAGAGGGCCGCAGCGGGTCCAAACCCGTGAGATCGCTCCGCCTGTGGACAACTCCGGGAGCGCGCTGCTGGGACCCCTAGTCTCGATCCGCACGGCTCTTCCCGGGGAGGCAGCACATGTCCGTACGACGTCCGCTCACATCCGCGCGAGGCTCACTGCCTGTGCTGGTCTGCGTGGTGGGGCTGCTCCTGGGTGCGTGTGCGGAGGACGACCCCGAGCCCAGGATCGCCGCACCGGCGGAGTCGGCGAGTGCGTCGGCGGCGCCTAGCAATTCCGTGAGCGAGGCGGCGACTCCGGTCGACGAGACTGCGGAGGAGTTCATCCAGCGCTGGGCTGAACTCAATCGCGACATGCAGAACATCGGCGCCAGCCCCGAGTACGAGCGCATCACACGGGGCTGCGAACCGTGCCAGGGGGCGATCGAGCGGATCGCGGAGATCCACGCCGCCGGCGGCTTCGTCGAGTGGGACGGCATGGAGATCACCAGGATCAAGAAGATGTACACCCGCAGCTACGACGTCTGGGCCACCTCTGCCCCGACGCGCTACAAGAACTCTGAGTCCTCGCCGGTGGAGCGATTCAAGGGTGGCCCTCACAAGTTCATGTTGACGCTGCGTCGAACCGCTGACGGGTTCGTGGTCGATGATCTGGCTCGAAGGCCGCTGTGAAGACGATCTTCCTACTCATCCTCGTCAGCGTCGCCGCAGGTCAGGTTCCGATCGCGGATGCGGCCTCAGACGAGTGTGAAGCGAGCGTCGGCTTCAGCATGGCTGGCGTGAATTGCAAACGCGGCAGCGCCGAGACCCAGGAACACATCAACAGCACCGTGAACCAGTACCGCTACCGCGTCCGACGCCTGTGCACCGACGCCGTCACCGGCGTCGGGACCGCCGACGAGGGCACCTGCGACCGCCCTTTCTACTGCGACGACCCGCCGTCCGCCGGGCTCTACATGGTGGAGCGGCAGCTCCTCACCGGCGGACCGTGGACACGCGAAGGCGATGTCTGCCTGGGCAACGAGGCCGAGATCGACGTCCAGGGCCAGGCCGTCAGCACCGCCATGGTCACGACCGCGTTCCGCAACCTCACCTGGCCGGCCGCGAGGCTCAACATCCAGCCCGTCGACGGCGAGACCCTGGTCAACCTCGACACCATCTTCTACACCGACTCCACCACCCCGGTTACCAAGAACCTCACCCTGCTCGGCCAAAGCGTCACCATCGAGGCCACCCCCGCCAAGTTCACCTGGCACTGGACCACCGGCGACGACCCGCGCCCCAGCAGCGAGACACCTTTGGTCACCGACCACGGCGGCGCGGCGTACCCCGACCAGACCATCACCCACCGCTACCGCGACGCCGGGACCACCACCCATCCCCGCCTCGACGTCACCTACACCGGCCGCTACCGCGTCGGAGGATCGGAGTGGACCGCGATCCCCGCAACCCGCACCATCCAGGGCACCCCTCAGCCCTTGAGCGTCCTGGAGGCACGCCCCACCCTCGTGCGCTGACTGGGTGTGTCCCTATTGCGGCACGCTGATGGCGCCCGCGAACACTTGAACTGCCAGCGGAAGACGTTCCCAAGTCGCAGTTCAGCGCGCGAGGGCGTCACGCCAAGCCGTGGCGGTTTCAGGGTCGAAGTAGCGGCTGAACCCGCAGCCCCAGGCGATGGGAGACTTGAGCGGGGAATCGCCCCACCTAGCCTCACCGCTCACGAGTAGCCGTGAACCGACTCCGTAGACAAACCCCGGGTCAGACGGGTCGGTGGAACCTGTGGTCGGCGGTTGCACGTCAACCGTGACCGTGTCGCCCCGGCCGCCGGAAAACCACTTCCGAACCTCAAAGGTGACTCCAGGCAGTCCCAGGTCCGCCTTGTCACCGCGGTCGGAGACCGAATCACCTACGGCCACCACCACTCCATCGAACGCGAACGCGCGCCCCGTGACGGCTTTCGGGTCGTATGACTCAACACACGAGGCTGCCCCTCCATCGGGGAGCGGTCCGCGACGATCCGCTGTGGGATTCTGCGATCCGTCTCGGCTAGAGCCGTCGAGGACGCGAACTTCGCCTTCCTGACTGGCTGCCCCAGTGTCGCTGGCGGTCCCCTCCCCGGCACAAGCTCACGACGGCTAGGAGCCCAAGGCAGGCTCCAGTCAAGGCGACGCGTCTCATCACTAGCCATCCCATCTGCGTGGTTCCTGGTCGTCAGTAGGACGCTACGTCCGGTTGAACGGTTCCATTGGTCAAGCTGCGAGCGCGACCGGGCGTCGGCGGCTAGGTCCACGGGACAGATGGCGCAGCGTGGTGGCGATACAGGCGACCTGGAGCCAGCCGGTCGCCGAGGTGGTGGTGTTCTCGAATGACTTCGCCAGCCGGCGGGAGCGGCCGAGGCGGCCGTGGGCGACTTCTACGCGCCAGGCGTGCCGGATGGGGCGGAAGACCGGTTGCTTGTCGTCCCATCCGACTCGGCGGATTTCGAGGTCGTGGTCGCGGCCGAGGGTGTGGGCCGCAGCGGTCGTGACCCCGCGGTCCACCAGCACCAGCTCGAGCCGGCCGGTGACGCCTTGCTGGGTCAGGTGCCCCAGCATCAGCTCGCTGGCCCGATTCTCGTGGGTGGAAGCGGGCACGACAAGGGCGCCGACCGGGAGGCCTGTCACGTCGACGGCGATGACGCGCTTGGCGCCCTTGGTGCGCCCGTAGGGGCCGCCCCGGTCGTGGAAGGTGAGCCCGCCATTCGACGCGCCGCGCGCCAGGTGGGTGTCGATGACGATCATCGAGGGCACCTCATCGGCCCGCCCATTCGCTTGCCGCGCGGCCGCGTGCAGCACCGTCAGGGCCTGGGCCCACGTGCCGTTACGTGACCAGCGCCGGAACTGCGACCAGACCCGAGTCCACGGCCCGAACGACGCCGGGAGGTAGCGCCACTGGCAGCCTGTCTGGGCGATGTAGAGCATCGCGTCTACCACGGTTCGCAGGTCACCAGCGTGCTTGCGGCCGCGCTTGCCCGGCGCGTTGAACACTGGCTCCAGCAGGTTCCACTGGTCGTCGGTCAGGTCACTGGGGTACGGCATGCCTCGCACAGTGCCCACGGAAACCGCTCCTGCAATAGGGACACACCCAGTGAGACATGCGATGCCATTCGAGAAGGCTTCGGGCTGTGGCCGTTGTGCGCAACGAACAAGCCAACCGCCACGCGCAGCCATGGTGGATCGCCCACGCCGGGGCTAGTTTCAGAATCAAGGCCGTTCATCGGGCCGTGACCAGGAACTCGGGAGTCCGCCATGTCGTTTCCGCTGGTGCGTCACTTGTTCGTGCGCCTCGCCGTCCTCGCCCTGACCCTCGGCGTGGCTTGGCTGCCCCTCGCTGCCCCGGCTGCTTCTGGGGGACCCAAGGCGCCCCGGGACGACGGCACCACCGTGCGGGTGTCGGGCGGCACCGTCCGCGGCACCGCCGAGGGTGGCCTCCGCGTCTTCGAGGGCATCCCCTACGCCGCACCACCCGTGGGCGACCTGCGGTTCGAGCCGCCCCAGTCGGTGGCACCGTGGCGCGGCACGCTTGACGCGACGGCGCCACGTTCGCAGTGCGCACAGCTCGGTAGCGGCACGGGCAACGCCACGACCTTCGTCGAGGACTGCCTGTACCTCAATGTCACCACGCCCGCGGGCCGCTCGGCGCGGCGCGCCGGGCTGCCCGTGATGGTGTGGATCCACGGCGGCTCGTTCCTGACCGGCGACGGTGCCAGCTACGACGCCAGCAAGCTCGCCACCCGGGGCGACGTCGTGGTCGTGACGATCAACTACCGCCTCGGCCCGTTCGGCTTCCTCCAGGACGACAGCGTCGGGACGAGCAACGCCGCCCTGCTGGACCAGCAGGCAGCGCTGCGGTGGGTGCAGCGCAACGCCCGCGCCTTCGGCGGCAACCCGCGCAACGTGACCGTCTTCGGGGAGTCGGCCGGCAGCGCGTCCGTGTGTGCCCAGGTCGCCTCGCCCGGGGCGCGCGGCCTGTTCCGGCGGGCGATCGCCCAGAGCTACTCGTGCACGGCCGACTTCTCCACGCTGGCGGACGCCCGGGCGGCGGCGTCGTCGTACGCAGCGGAGGTCGGCTGCGCCCAGGACACCCCCGCATGCTTGCGACGGACCGACGCCGAGACCCTCCTGAGGGCATGGACGGGCGGCGCCTTCGCCGTCGGCGGCGCCGCGCTCCCGCAGCAGCCGGGCGACGCCCTGGCCGGCGGCACGGCCAACCGCGTCGACCTCATGCACGGCAACACGCTCGACGAGAACCGCCTCTTCATCCCCCTGCGGTACGGCACCACCCTGACCGCGGCCGGCTACGTCGGGGCTGTCCGGGCAACCTTCGGCGCCGCCGCCGACGCGGTGCTGGCGCGCTACCCGGTGGACGCCTACGCCTCGCCGATCATCGCGCTCTCCACGGTGTTCAGCGACTACGGCAGCCCGCTCTCGACCTGCAGCCACGTGGACGCCTACGACGCCGCCCAGGATGGCAGGCGGGTGTACGCCTACCAGTTCCAGGACCGCACCGCCGATCCGCTCGTCTCGCTGCTGGGCTCGGCGAACGGCGCGGCGCACGCGACCGAGCTCCCCTACCTCTTCCCCGGCCTGTTCGGCGACGGCCTCACCTCGGAGCAGGAGGAGCTCTCGGACGCGATGGTGACGTACTGGACGAGCTTCGCCAGGCACGGCCGCCCCTGGGGCAGGGGTCTCCCCCGCTGGCCCGAGTACGACGGCGCGGGCGACGTGCTCGCACTCGACCTCCGGGACGCCGGGGGCATCGCGCCCGAGGACGTGGCAGCGTCCGCGAACTGCGACTTCTGGCGGCAGATGGGTTGAGCAGGTCAGCTCGACGGGCGGGCGTGCGCACGTTCTGACCTTCCGGTGACGAGGGAGCAACACAGGCGAAACGCGCGACTCATACGTTCGCCCGGGACATCGTCGACGTACTCGGGAGCACGACATGACCCTCACTCTGTCCAGGCGCCGCGCCGGAGCCGCCCTCGCGACCGCCGCGTTGGCGGCCGCCATGCTCGCGGCGCCAGGTACCCACGAAGCGGCCGGTGCGCCGGCCGTTGCCACAGTGCGGCCCGGCCTTCACGGCCAGGACCCCACGACGCTCACCATCTCCGAGACCCTCAAGGCGCTCAAGCGCGGGCGGCTCACCTCGGTGGGGCTGGTGCAGGCGTTCACCGCGCGCATCAACACCTATGAGCCGTTCTACAACGCCTTCACCCAGATGAACCCCGACGCGCTGGCCGATGCGGCTGCCTCGGATGCTCGGCGCCGAAAGTTCCCCTGGCTGGTGCGTCCGCTGGAAGGCGTCCCCATCGTCATCAAGGACTCCCTGGACGTGAAGGGAATGCCGACCACCTCGGGGTGGCCCGTGACCTCCCCGGTCGCCGGAGGGATCGCCCTGGTCCCCGAGACCGACGCGCCCCTGGTCCGCCGGCTGCGGGAGGCCGGCGCGATCTTCCTCGGCAAGACCAACCTGCCGATCCTGGCCGGGAGCGGGTCCAACGCCAACAACAGCGCCTACGGCCCGACGTTCAACGTGCTCAACCGGGCCTGGGCCCCCGGTGGCTCCTCCACCGGATCGGCGACCTCGGTGGCCGGTGACTTCGCGGTCGCGGGGATCGCGGAGGAGACGGGCGGGTCGATCCAGAACCCGGCCTCGGCGCAGAGCCTCTACGCCGTCAAGCCGACCTTCGGCCTGATCCCCAACACCGGCAACTTCCCGCTCGCGGGACTCACCCGGGACGTCCTGGGACCGCTGACCAAGAGCGTGGAGGACGCCGCGATCATGCTCGACGTCCTGGCCGGCTACACCCCGGAGGACCCGAAGACCCAGGGCGCCGTGGTGCCGCGGCGCGGCTACACCTCTCAACTTTCCCGACACGCCCTGTGGGGCAAGCGCATCGGCCTGTACGGGCCGGGGTGGCGCGCCGGGAACAACAGCGAGCTCTCACCGGAGACGGCCCAGCTCTACGCCCGGGCGGTGCAGAACCTCAAGGCGCAGGGGGCGATCGTGGTCGAGGACCCGTTCGCCGACTCGGGCTTCCGGGAGCTGCGTGCGGCGGGCGGCGCGACCAACGCGGGCAACAACGCCGCGATCCAGGCCTACCTACGACGCTTGGGACCGAGCGCCGCAGTCAACTCCGTCGAGGAGCTCAACGCCTGGGCGGACGCCAACGGCTTCGAGAGCGACACCCGGGTCAACAACATGCTCGCAGGGGCGAACGAGGTACCGGACCTGACGCCGTTCCTCACCAACCGGGACAACTACCTGCGGATCTTCGAGTCGGTGATGAAGAAGCACCGGCTGGATGCGCTGATGTACCCCCAGCAGGTCCGTGAGCTCGGTCCGGTCTTCGGCGGCAGCGTGTCGGCCAGCACGGTCTCGGAGATCAACATCGCCCAGCTGCCGGGAGTGGTCGTGCCCGACGGCGCCTATGCCAGCGGCAAGCCGTTCAACCTGCTGTTCATGGACCGCAAGTGGACCGAGGCGGAGCTGCTCGGGTACGCCTACGACTACGCCGCCGCGTACGGCGGACGCGTGGTCAACCGAGACCTGGAGACCACCCCGGCGGACACCACAGCACCCACGGTGACGGTCAAGGACGGCTCGGTGCCGACAGACGGGTCGTACTCGACGGTGTCGTTCCAGCTCTACGACGCCGGCAACGTCGCCCGGGTCGTGCTGAACGACGTCGAGACCGACCTGCCGGACAGCACCTCGCCGACGCTCGACGACGTCAGGCCCGGCGTCCTCGGGGCGAAGCAGGGACCGAACACGCTGAAGGTCTACGACGTGTTCGGCAACGAGGCGACGCTGGAGTTCGCGCTCAACTAGGCAGAGCACCGACCGCCGGGATCGGCGACCGCGTCAGCTCAGGACGTGGTCGCCGATCTCGTCGAAGGCCAGGATGTTGCGGCCCTCGAGCGGCGGCTCCATCCGGAGCGCCACCAGGGACTTCTGGCTGCTCCACTTGACGATGTCGAAGACGATCTCGATGACCTCCTCCGGCGTGAAGCACTCCAGCAGCTCGGCGCGCAGCTCGGGCGAGACCCCGACCGGGGTGAAGATCATGGCGTCGGTCAGCCGCAGCGCGACCTTGACCCGGTGCGGCAGGTCGCTGGTCTCGTAGCGGTCGATGGCGGCACTGGCCTCCTCGTCGAAGCCGGCCTCGAGCGAGTCACCCAGCCGGAGCGACTGGCACAGGCGGCAGTCGTGCACCCGGGCGCACCGCAGGCGGACCGCCTCGGTCACCATGCTGTCGACGAGTCCCTGACGGACCGCGACGCGGGCATAGCTGCGGATGGCACGGTCCAGATCGGTGCCGCGCCGTCCGGAGCCGGCGCGCAGGCTGGCCAGACGTGGCAGTACGGCGGTCTCCATGTCAGTCTCCCTGCGGTCGGATCGAGAGGGCGGCGTCGTCGAACACCGAGGACAGGACGAGATCGGCGCGCGAGGACATGTCCGCCACGTAGAGCGCCATCACGAAGTCGTAGATCTGGTCGTCGGACCAGGTCGGCATCAGGGCGTCTATGTCTTCCTGCCGCACGGCGCTCACCGCCAGCACGAACTGCTCGGTGAGGTGCAAGCAGGCACGCTCGTGGTCGGAGAACAGGTCGGACTCCCACCAGGCCGAGAGCGCCGCGGCCTTCTCGGCCGACACCCCAGAGCCCTCACCCGAGGCTCCATGCATCTGACGCATACGGAGCTGGCACAGCGCCATCTCCGGGCCGGAACAGGTGGTTCGCGCGACCTCGTTGAGGCTGAGCAGCTCCTCCACCAGCTCGGGCGCACGAGCGTGCACGGGACCGCCAAGCGACATGATGCTCATTCGAGCCACCCTGCCACCAACCGATTGGTCGGTCAACGGCTGAGTCAGCCCTTGAACCCCTGCGGGTTCTGCGACTGCCAGCGCCACAGGTCGGCGCACATCTCCTCGATCCCCCGGGTGGCGACCCAGCCGAGCTCCTCCCGGGCCCGGGTGGCGTCGGCGTACGTCGTGGGGAGGTCGCCGTCGCGGCGCGGGCCGACGACGTACGGCACGGGGACCCCGGCGGCCTTCTCGAAGGCCCGGATCACCTGGAGCACCGACGTACCGGTGCCGGTGCCGAGGTTCCAGGCGCGGGCGCCCACGGGGTGCTCGGCGAGGTACTCCAGCGCGGCGACGTGGCCCTCGACCAGGTCGAGCACGTGGATGTAGTCGCGCTCGCAGGTGCCGTCGGCGGTGTCGTAGTCGTCCCCGAAGACCGTCAGGCTCTCCAGGCGCCCCACGGCGACCTGGGCGATGAAGGGGGTGAGGTTGTTGGGGATCCCGTTGGGGTCCTCGCCGATCTCGCCGGAGGGGTGGGCGCCGACGGGGTTGAAGTAGCGCAGCAGCGCGATCCGCCAGGACGGGTCTGCGGCGGCGAGGTCGACCAGGATCTGCTCGGTCATCGCCTTGGTGCGGCCGTAGGGGTTGGTGGAGTCCAGCGGCTCGAACTCCTCGGTGTAGGGCACCGGCGCGCGGTCGCCGTACACGGTGGCAGAGGAGGAGAAGACGAGCTGGCGGGTGCCGGCGGCCTGCATGGCGCGCACCAGGGCCAGGGTGCCCTCCAGGTTGTTGCCGTAGTAGTCCAGCGGCTCCCGCACACTCTCCCCCACCGCCTTGAGCCCGGCGAAGTGGATGACGGAGTCGAAGCCGGCGCCGTCCAGCAGCGCGGTGATGCCCGGCTCGTCGCGCAGGTCGAGCTCGTGCAGCGGGATCTGCACCCCGGAGAGCTTCTCCACCCGGCGGATCGACTCGGCCGAGGAGTTCACGAAGTTGTCGACGACCTCGACCTGGTGGCCGGCCTCCGCGAGCGCCAGGACGGTGTGCGAGCCGATGTAGCCGGCGCCGCCGGTGACGAGGATCTTCATGACCGTCACCCTAGCGATCGAGCGTGGGAGACAATCTGCCCATGTCTCATCGCCCCCGCGCCCTGATCACCGGGATCACCGGACAGGACGGCCTGTACCTGGCCGAGTTCCTCCTGGAGAAGGGGTATGAGGTGCACGGCGTGATCCGCGGGCAGAACAACCCGCGACGCGAGCTCGTGGAGCAGCTGGTGCCCCAAGTGCGGCTGCACAACGGGGACCTGACGGACATGTCCAGCCTGATGCGCGCGCTGCGCAACTCAGAGCCCGACGAGGTCTACAACCTGGGCGCGATCTCGTTCGTGGCCTACTCCTGGGAGAACGCCGCGCTCACCACGGACGTCACCGCCAAGGGCGTGCTGACCATGCTGGAGGCGGTGCGGCTGCACTCCGGCGACGACCCCGGGGCGGTGCGGTTCTACCAGGCCTCGAGCTCGGAGATGTTCGGCAAGGTGCAGGAGACCCCGCAGCGGGAGTCGACGCTGCTGTGGCCGCGCTCCCCGTACGGCGTGAGCAAGGTGTTCGGCCACTACATGACGATCAACTACCGGGAGTCCTACGGGATGCACGCCTCCTCGGGGATCCTGTTCAACCACGAGTCGCCGCGCCGCGGCGAGGAGTTCGTGACCCGCAAGGTCTCCCGGGCGGTCGCCCGGATCCACCTGGGCCTGCAGGAGGAGCTGGCGCTGGGCAACCTGGACGCCCGCCGCGACTGGGGCTTCGCCGGCGACTACGTCGAGGCGATGTGGCTGATGCTGCAGCAGGACGAGCCGGACGACTACGTGATCGCCTCAGGCACCTCCCACTCGATCCGTGACCTGGTCGACATCGCGTTCCGCCACGTCGGCATCGACGACTGGGAGCACCTGGTCCGGGAGGACCCTCAGTTCCGCCGCCCGGCAGAGGTTGACACCCTGGTCGGTGACGCCGCCAAGGCCAGACGGGTGCTGGGCTGGGAGCCCCGGGTGGGCTTCGAGGAGCTGGTCACGATGATGGTCGACGCCGACGTCGAGGCGCTCAAGGCCGGCTGGAAGTGACCCCGCCCGTCGCCCTCGTCACCGGCATCGGCGGCCAAGACGGCAGCTACCTGGCGGAGCGGTTGCTGGCCGATGGCTACGAGGTGCACGGCCTGGCGCGTACGCCGGACCGCCCGGCGTGGTGCCCTCCCCAGGTGCGGCTGCACAGCGGTGACGTCACCGAGCACGACGCGGTACGTCGGCTACTGCTCGAGGTGGCGCCGGACGAGGTCTACAACCTGGCGGCGGTGAGCTCGGTGGCCCGCTCGTGGCAGGAGCCCGAGCTGGTGCACGCGGTCAACGGCGACGCCGCGGTGGCCCTGATGGACGCGGCCCTGGTCCTGCAGGAGTCGACCGGGAGCCCGGTGCGCTTCGTGCAGGCCTCCAGCGCGGAGATCTTCGGCTCCCCCACCACCGCGCCGCAGGACGAGTCGACCCCGGTCTCGCCCACCAACCCGTACGGCGAGGCGAAGGCCCTGGCCCACCTCGCGGTCTCCCAGGCTCGGGAGCGCGGCCTGCACGCGGTCAGCGCCATCCTCTACAACCACGAGTCGCCGCGTCGCCCCACCACCTTCGTGACCCGCAAGGTCACCTCCACGGTCGCCGCCATCGCCCGCGGGGAAGCCGATGAGCTGGTGCTGGGCAACGTCGAGGCCCGCCGCGACTGGGGCTGGGCCCCGGACTACGTCGACGCCATGGTGCGGGCGCTGCGGCATCCCGTCGCCCAGGACTACGTGGTGGCCACGGGTGAGAGCCACACCGTGCACGACCTGGTGCGCGAGGCGTTCACCGCGGCGGGGATCGAGGAATGGGAGGGCTACGTGCGGATCGACCCGGACTTGACGCGCCCGATGGACGCCGCCGACCTGCGTGGCGATCACGGTCGCGCGCGGAGGGAGCTGGGCTGGGCACCCACGAAGACATTCCGGGACGTCGTCGCCCTCATGGTCGACACGGACCTCCTCGGCTGATGGAATTCGGCCGAGAAACCGTAACTCCGGGTCACAGATGATAGTTGTGGAGACGCACGGGTAGAGCAGTCAGGGGAATCTCGTTCGCGACGAGAGAGCTTGTCGACACACGGGGGAGTGTGCATAGAAGTGGCTGAGCCGCACCAGAGGACCGTTCCAGTGGCTTCGCGGCAGCAACCCCTGGTGTCCGCGACTACCACTACGACCACGACCCGCCGATGGCGCCTGCGGGACCAGAACCAGAGTCGGATCGTCCGCGCCATCCCGGCTGCGGTGCTCATCACCGACCTGCTGCTGATCGTCGGCGCACTCGCCCTGGCCGCCCAGGTGCGTGACCGCATCAACCTCTTCGGCGACGCCGACATCACCTCCGAGGTGGTCGGTTGGCTGATGCCCGCGATGACGGTCGTCTGGATCAGCGGCACCGCGCTGCTGGGAGGTTACGAGCCCGAGATCTTCGACACCGGGATGGATGAGTTCAAGATCGTCTTCCGTGGCGGCGTCCTCTGGGCGGCGACCGTCGGCATCGGCTGCTACCTGTTCCAGTATGACCTTTCGCGGGGCTTCTTCGTGCTCGCGTTCGTCTTGGGCACCGCGGCGCTCATCCTCGGACGCCTGACGTTCCGGAGGGGCACGTACGCGGCACGTCGCCGCGGCCACCTGATGCACAAGGTGCTGATCGCGGGTTCCCGCTCTCACGCCGACGAGCTCGCGCTCAACCTGCAGCGCGAGCGACGTCTCGGCTACCAGGTCACCGGGGTCGTCACTCCCGCGTATGACGTGGCCGAGAAGACCCGGAGCGGCATCAGCGTGCTCGGCGACACCAATGAGCTCGCGCGGATCGCCATCGAGTCAGGCGCGGACGTCGTCTTCATCGCGGGCGGCGCGTTCAGCACAGGGGTTCAGCTCAAGGAGCTCGTCTGGGCGCTGGAGCACCATCAGATCCAGCTCGTCGTCGCTCCGAGCCTCACCGATGTCTCAGGCGAGCGGGTGCGTTTCCGCCCGGTTGACGGCCTGCCCCTGATCCACGTCGATGGGACGCGGGCCCACTACGCCACGCGCTGGTCCAAGAGGACCTTCGACGTCGTCAGCTCCCTGATCCTGATCGTCTTGTTGTCGCCATTGCTCGCGTTCGCGGCAGCCCGGATCAAGTTCCATGACGGCGGTCCCGTGCTGTTCTCGCAGACCCGGATCGGCAAGGACGGCGTCCCGTTCCAGTGCCTGAAGTTCCGGACGATGGTGCCGGACGCCGAGTCCCTGGTCGAGAACCTGCAGGCGCAGCAGGGGACGAACGCGCTCATGTTCAAGATGAAGGATGATCCGCGGATCACCGCACCGGGCATGTGGCTGCGCCGATACTCGGTCGATGAGGTGCCGCAGCTCTTCAACGTGCTGCGCGGCAACATGAGTCTTGTGGGTCCGCGTCCCCAGGTCCAGCGCGAGGTCGACCTTTACGAGGGCGGGATGGTGCGCCGTCTGCGCGTGCGCCCAGGAATGACGGGCTTGTGGCAGGTCTCGGGCCGCAGCGACCTCACGGCCACCGAGGCGATGAGGCTGGACCTCTACTACGTCGACAACTGGTCGATGTTCCAGGACGTGTCCATCCTGGCTCGCACCGTCGGAGCCGTGATGAATTCGAGCGGCGCCTACTGAGGCTGGTCGCCCAGGTGGGTCAGCGGTCGGCGAGCAACCCTGTCAGGTAGGTGCCGTATCCGCTCTTGCGTAGCGGCTCCGCACGCTTGAGCAGTTCCTCGTCGCTGAGCCACCCCTGACGCCAGGCCACCTCTTCGGGTGCACCGATCTTGGTCCCCTGCCGACTCTCGATGGTGCGCACGAAGTTCGAGGCATCGTTGAGCGAGTCGAAGGTGCCTGTGTCGAGCCAGGCAGTCCCTCGGGGCAGCACCTTGACCTGGAGTCGTCCCTCCTCCAGATAGCGACGGTTCAAGTCAGTGATCTCGAGCTCGCCGCGCGGGGAAGGCTTGAGCTCCTCGGCGTAACCGACCACGTCGTTGTCGTAGAAGTAGAGACCCGGCACCGCGTAGTTGCTCTTCGGCTCCTCCGGCTTCTCCTCCAAGGAGATGGCGCGACCCTGTGCGTCGAACTCCACCACGCCGTACGCCGTGGGGTCCGCGACGTGGTAGCCGAAGACCGCCGCCCCGTCGATGTTGGCGAACTCGGAGAGGTGGCTGCCCACCCCGGTGCCGTAGAAGATGTTGTCGCCGAGCACCAGACCTGCGGTGTCCGAGCCGATGTGCTCCGCCCCGATCAGGAACGCCTGGGCCAGACCGTCCGGGCTGGGTTGCCGGGCGAAGGTGAGGTTGATGCCGAACTGGGAGCCGTCGCCGAGCAGCCGCTCGAACGCCTCGGCCTCGTGCGGGGTGGTGATTACCAGCACGTCGCGGATCCCGGCCAGCATGAGGGTGGACAGCGGGTAGTAGATCATCGGCTTGTCGTAGACAGGCACGAGCTGCTTGCTGATCCCCTGGGTGATGGGGTGCAGTCGCGATCCGGTCCCACCGGCAAGAATGATTCCACGCATGGCGCAACCCTAGACCGTTGGGCGAGTCACCGTCTGGCACCATGTCGGCATGTCAAAACCCCGCTCCTCTGGACGCCGCAGCTCTGGACGCCGCCGCGTCGCCTGGGGTATCGGTGTCCTCCTCTTGATCGTAGCCGCGCTCGCACTGCTGGCCCTGCCCTTTCGAGGTGTGCAGGCGGACGCCGATGCAGCCCGCGCCGAGTTGACGGCGGCTGTCGAAGCGATGAAGACCGGGGACATGGACGTCGCCGCCGAGCACGTGGCCTCCGCCCGGAGCGACGTCGACGAGGTGCGCGACGTGACCAACGGGGTGAGCGGTCGGGTGTGGAGCCTGGTTCCGGTGGCTGGTGCAACGGTGCGCGATGTCCGCCATGTGGCCGACGCGATGCACGAAGTGACCGGAGCGCTCGAGATCGTCACAGCCATGAACGACGACCTCTCCGGGGGGAACCTCTTCACCGGCGGTGATGTCGACCTGACCGCGTTGGATCAGGTGCTGAGCGGCGTGCACGATATCGACGCTCACTTGAGCGGCGCCTTGGATGAGCTCGAGCAGGTCGACGACGAGGACCGGTTCCTCGGGTCGAGAACTGCCGACGCTCGGGACGAGGCGTTGGCCGAGGTCGAGCCAGCACAGAAGGCCGTGGAGGAGTTCGGACCCTTGGTCGACCTCCTGCCCCAGGTGCTGGGCGCCGACGGAGAACGCAAGTACGTGGTCGCGATGCTCAATCCCGCCGAGATGCGGTACTCGGGCGGTGCTGCACTCAGCTTCGCCCCGCTGAGTTTTGACGATGGTCGGATGACGCGCGGGAGGGTGGCCGACACCGAAACTCAGCCGCGCGCCTTCCGCACCATGAGGTGGCCCAGGGTCGAGGGCAACCCCTTCCACCGCTACTCAAAGCTGCGCCTGCTCACCGCCAACCTGGCACCTTCCTGGCCGGTGTCCGGGGAGGAGATGCTCCGAGGCTGGGCACAAGCGAAGAAGTACGACCCTGACGGGCTCATCGTGGTCGACGTCGTTGCCCTGGCCCGCCTGCTGGAGACGACCGGTCCGCTGACGATCCCTGAGGTGGGCGAGGTGGGTGCCGAGGAGTTGGTCGAGCTCACGATCGGCAGCTACGACGAGTTCGACCTCACCGAGCAGGCGAGACGCAAGGCGGTCAACCGGGCACTGATCCCGGCGTTCATGGACCGCCTCCTCGGCGGAGCCCCGGCCGTGCCCACCATCCGCGCGTTGGCAAGCGCAGCGGACAGCCGGCACTTCAGCCTGTACTTCCGAGACGGGCAGGAACAGGACGCGGTCACCAAGATCGGTTTCGACGGCGACCTTTCGGACACGCCACACGACTACCTCGGCGTGTTCACCCAGAACCAAGTGCCCGCCAAGTCCGACCTCTGGCAGCGCAAGGTGATCAGCTCCGACGTCCGCCTCAACAAGGACGGCAGCGCCAAGGTGCGCCTGTCGGCTGAGGTCCGCAACGAGGCGCCGGCGTTGCCGGCGGGGGTACCGGTGACCGACTTCACGAACCCTGACCTCGACACCAGCATCGCGGCCTTCCTGCCAGAGGGGGCCGCCATGCGCGCAGCGTCGCTCCGCGGAGTCGCCTTCGACCCGGAACTTTTCGACTACTACGGCCGCCCCTACCTGACGCAGGGGGCGCTGATCCGCGCCGGCGAATCCGCGTTGCTAGAGCTGGAGTACGACGTACCGAAGGCTGCGATCTTGAAGGACGACGTCCTGGAGTACGGCCTTGCGATCGACCCGCACCCCACCGTGATGTCCGAGTCGCTGCGCGTTCGGGTCCAGTGGCCCAAGGGCTTCCGACCCGCAGAACTCCCTGAGGGCTGGACAAAGACGGGGCCACGTGGAGCCACCTATGCCACTGATGCCTTGGACGGTTCGCATGAGTGGACTCTCCAGGGGCTCTCACGGAACTCGCCGCGCTGACACGCGCGCATTCCTCGACCGACGCGTAGCTTGCGATCCGCCACCTTCATACTTGGCGCATGGATCGTCTTCTTGTGACCGGTGGCGCCGGGTTCATCGGCTCCAACTTCGTGCACTACCTGATGGAGCACACCGACGCTCGGGTGACGGTGCTGGACAAGCTCACCTACGCCTCCACCAAGGAGTCCCTCGGCGGGCTCCCGAAGGACCGCGTCGCG
>NZ_POAG01000022.1:0-25190 GCF_002930065.1 Nocardioides sp. 616
CGCGGCGCGCGCCGGGTGCTCGTCGTCGCCGACCGGCCCGCCGCGATCACCATCGGCCACTGGTGCCGCACGATCACGGCGCTGGGGGACGGGGGTCTGGAGTGGGTCGTGATCACCTGGGACCGGCTGGAGAAGGTCACGGACCACACCTGGGACGTGATCATCGCGGACGAGGCCCACGCGCTGCGGCGTACGACGACGAAGCGGTGGAAGCTCTGGACGAAGGTGTCGGGGCACGGGCGGCCGCACGACCAGGCGCCGTTCGTCATCGCGACGACCGCGACGCCGGGACACACGCCGCTCGAGCTGCCGTACCTCGCTCCCGCCTATGCGCAGGTACTCGGTGAACCGATGAAGGCGTGGACCTCGGCGACACAACCCGGGGCCGCGTTCGCAGGCGCGCTCGAGCGCCACGGCGTCGAGGTGGAGCACGGCCGCTACGGCGCGACCTGGACCACCGATCCCGCGCGACGCGCAGCGGACCTCAAGCTGGTGCGCGGCTGGCTTACCGACGAGCGGCCCCCGGCGATGCTGCACCGCGCCGCACCGTGGGGGCCGGTGCCGATCTCCGGCATGCCGGTGGCTCTCACCCCGGCGGAGCGGTCCTCCTACGAGGCTGAGTGGGGAGCGTTCTGTCGTGAGATGGACCTCGCGCGACGCGGCCGCAACGTGGTGAAGGGTCGTGCCGCGCTGCTGCGCTTCCGGCAGAAGGCCGGGCTGATCCGGGTCGACTCGACGGTGGCCTGGATCGCCCAGCAGGTCCAGGCCGAGCGCCAGGTGGCGTGCTCGGTGGAGTTCGTCACCACCGCCGCCGACCCCATCGCCGACCGGCTGCGTGACTCCGGGATCGAGGTGGCCACGATCTACGGCGGCGACCGGTTCGACGCCGAGGCCGAGCGGCTGAAGTTCCAGACCGGACAGGCGAAGGTCTGCGTCTTCACCACGGTCGCCTCGATCAGCCTGCACGCCGGCGAGACCCTCGCCGACGGCCGCCGGGCGAGCACCGAGCCGCGGGTCGGCATCTTCCACCAGGCCCGCTTCTCGGGCATCGCCGCACGGCAGGTGACCGGTCGCACCCACCGCGACCATCAGGTCTCGCCGTGGCACATCGCCTATGCCGAGGGCACGGTCGAGGAGCAGGTCGGCAAGGTGATGGTGGAGCGGATCGCCGCCGCCTCCGACTCGGTGGGAAGCGACACCACCGGCCTCGCGGACCTCGCGCAGCTCCTCGGGGCGGACTGGCTGCCGCCCACGACGCTGACAGCCGACGGGACAGCGGACGGGACCGGGACCTGACTGCCGAGGCCCCGGTCCCTCCTGCGACGAGCTGGTCTCAGCGACCGGTCCAGACGGGGTCCCGCTTCTCCACGAAGGCGAGCGCGCCCTCCTTGGCGTCTGCGGAGGTCCGGATCGGGTTCACGAACTCGTGCTGCCGCTCGAACATGTCCGCCAGCTCCCAGTCCTGGGAGCGGACGAGGACCTGCTTGGACGCGGCGAGTGCCAGGGGAGCGTTGGCGGCGATCTCGTCGGCGAGCTGGAGCGCCACCTCGAGCGCGGAGCCCGGCTCGGCCAGCCGGTTGACCAGGTGCACCTCGGCGGCCGCGGTCGCGGGCCACATGGCGCCGGTCAGGACCAGCTCCATCGCCAGGTGGTAGGGGATGCGACGCTGCAGGCGCAGCAGGCCGCCGGCAGCGGCGGTGAGTCCGCGCTTGACCTCGGGCAGCCCGAACTTCGCCGCCGTGGAGGCGACCACCAGGTCGCAGGACAGCACGATCTCGAACCCGCCGGCCAGGGCGTAGCCTTCGACCGCCGCGATCAGCGGCTTGGTCGGCGGCTTCTGGACCAGGCCGGCGAACCCGCGGCCCTCGATGACCGGGCGCTCGCCCCGGGCGAAGCCCTTGAGGTCCATGCCGGCGCAGAAGGTCTGGTTGGCGCCGGTGATGACCCCGACGCTGAGGTCGTCGCGGCTGTCCAGCAGGTCGAGCGCGTCGGCGATCTCCTGGGCCATCTGCAGCGACATCGCGTTGCGCGACGCGGGCCGGTCCATGGTCATGACCAGCACCCGGCCCCGCTCGGTGACCTTGAGCTCCGGGCCGGCGGGCTGGTCGGTCTGCTGGTCCGTGGTGGCCGCGCTCATCGGGGAGCCATCCGGATCGCGCCGTCCAGGCGGATGGTCTCGCCGTTGAGGTAGGGGTTCTCCACGACCTGCTGGGCCATCATCGCGAACTCGTCGGGCTGGCCGAGCCGGGCCGGGTTGGGCACCTGCCCGCCCAGGCCGTCGCGGATCTCTTGGGAGAACCGCGCCAGGATCGGGGTGTCGAAGACGCCGGGGGCGATGGTGTTGACCCGGATGTTCTTGGTGGCCAGGTCGCGGGCGGCCACCAGGGTCATCCCGACCACGCCGGCCTTGGCGGAGGCGTAGGGGATCTGGCCGATCTGGCCCTCCCAGGCGGCGACCGAGGCGGTGAGCACGCAGACGCCGCGCTCGCCCTCGAGCACCTCGTTCTTGGCCATCCGGGCCGCGGCGAGCCGCAGCACGTTGAAGGTGCCCACCAGGTTGATGTTGATCAGCTGCTGGTAGAGCTCCAGGTCGCCCGGCGTGCCGTCGCGGTTGACCAGGCGGACCGTGCCGCCCTTGCCCGCGCAGTGCACCAGGGCCCGCAGCGGGCCGTGCTGCTCCGCGGCGTCGAGGGCGGCGTCGACCGTCGCCGCGTCGGTCACGTCGCCCTGGGCGAACGTGCCGCCGATCTCGGCGGCGAACTCGGTGCCCAGCTCCTTGTTGAGGTCGAAGACCACGACGTGGGCTCCGGCCTTCGCGAGGCGACGGGCGGTCGCCGCGCCGAGGCCGGAGGCCCCGCCGGTGACCAGGGCTGATGCTCCGTTGACGTCCACTCGGACTCCTTCGATGTGTGGGGGAACTGCGAGGGGGGAGCGGGTCAGAGCCGCTCGAGGATCGTGGCGTTGGCCATCCCGCCGGCCTCGCACATGAGCTCGAGGCCGTAGCGCTGGCCCTCGTCCTCCAGTGCGTGCAGCATCGTGGTCATCAGACGCGCCCCGGAGGCGCCCAGCGGGTGGCCCAGGGCGATGGCGCCGCCGCGCGGGTTGAGCTTGGCCGGGTCGCCCTTGAACTCCTTGAGCCACGCCAGCGGCACCGGGGCGAACGCCTCGTTCACCTCGACGTGGTCGATCTCGTCCAGGGTCAGGCCCGAGCGGGCCAGCACCTTGTGGGTGGCGGGGATCGGGCCGGTCAGCATCAGCAGCGGGTCGCTGCCGACCACGGACATGGTGTGCACCCGGGCTCGGGGGCGCAGCCCGAGCTCCTCGGCCTTGGCCCGCGACATCAGCAGCAGGGCGGCCGCGCCGTCGGTGATCTGGGAGGAGTTGCCGGCCGTGGTCGACCAGGTGACCTGGGGGAAGCGCTCGGACAGCTGGTCGTTCTCGAAGACCGCTTTGAGCCCGCCCAGCTTCTCCACCGTGGTGCCGCGACGAATCGTCTCGTCGGCGCTCACCACGCCGTTCGGGGTGGTGATCGGCACGATCTCGCGGTCGAACGCGCCCGCGTCCTGCGCGGCCGCGGCCCGCTCGTGGGAGAGAGCGGCGTACTCGTCGAGCTCCTGGCGGGTGAAGCCCCACTCGGCGGTGACCAGCTCCGAGGCGACGCCCTGGGAGACCAGGCCGGGGGCGTAGCGCTCGGCGATCCCGGCGCCGTAGGGGTCGGCGTCCATCCGGGCCGAGCCCATGACCACCCGGCTCATCGACTCCACGCCGCCGGCGATCACGATGTCGGCCTCGCCGGAGAGGATGCCCTGGGCGGCGAAGTGCACCGACTGCTGGCTGGAGCCGCACTTGCGGTCGATGGTGGTGGCCGGGACGTGCGCCGGGAAGCCCGCGGCGAGCCAGGCCATCCGGCCCGGAGTCGCGGACTGCTCGCCGACCTGCGAGACGCAGCCGATGATGACGTCGTCCACGGTCCCGGGGTCGACCTGGGGGGAGCGGGCCAGGAGCGCCTGCAGCGTCTGCGCGAGCAGGTCCACCGGGTGTACGTCGGACAGGGCGCCTCCCGCCTTGCCGCGTCCCACGGGCGAGCGGACGGCGTCGACGATCACGACGTCGCGGGGGCTGTTTCCTTGCGTCTGAGCCATGCCTATTGCTTATCATGATTGTCATGCGTATGTCCACGGTCGCCAGGGGGGCAGCGGTTGTGGAACGGGTTACCGGCACTCCTTGACACGCTTTCCGAGATGAATCTAGGATAATGATTACAACTAAGGAGGTGATTCCGTGACGGATCCGTACGCGGAGATCAGACAGCTTGCGGCACAGGTGGCTCGCGAGGTCTACGAACCCATGGCCGAATCGCTCGACGTCAACCGCACGCCCATCCCCAAGGAAGAGCGCCGCCGACTCGGCGACCTCGGCTTCCTGGGCATCGCCCACCCGGAGAAGTACGGTGGCTCCGGCGCCCCGCTCGAGGAGGCGCTCGTGGTCATCGAGGAGCTGGGCAAGGTGTGCCGTCCGGCCGCCTTCCAGGTCTTCGAGGCCAACACCGGCCCGGCCCAGGTGATCACCCACCTCGGCTCCGAGGAGCAGCGGGAGCGCTGGCTCCCCGACATCATCAGCGGCGAGCGCACCATGGCCGTCGGCATCTCCGAGCCGGACGCCGGCTCGGCCGCCACGGACATGCGCACCAACGCCAAGGAGGTCGACGGCCGCCTGGTGATCAACGGCTCCAAGCGCTGGATCTCCAACGGTGGCGAGGCCGACCAGTACCTGCTCTACTGCCGCCTCTCCGACGCGCCCGGCGCCAAGGGGATCGGCGCGGTCGTGGTCGACAAGGGCACCCCCGGGTTCAGCTTCGGCGCCGGTGAGCGCCTGATGGGCTTCCGCGGCATCCCCTCGGCCGACCTCTACTTCGACAACGTCGAGGTCCCCCTGGAGAACGTCGTGGTGCCGGCCGGCAACTTCGGCAAGCTCTTCGGTGTCTTCTCCATCGAGCGGATGGGCAACACCACCATGAGCCTCGCGATCGGCCAGGCCGCCCTCGACAAGACGCTGAAGTACGTCGAGGAGCGCGAGCAGTTCGGCAAGCCCCTGGTGGAGTTCCAGAGCATCCAGGTGATGCTGGCCGACATGATCCTGCAGGTCGAGGCCGCCCGGCTGCTGCGCGACAAGGCCGCGGCGACCGCCACCGAGACCGGTGTCCCGGACACCCTGGCAGTCTCGCTCGCCAAGTGCACCGCCAACGAGATGGCAAAGAAGGTCACCGACCTGGCCATGCAGATCCACGGCGGCAACGGCTACACCGAGGAGTACGGTCTCGAGCGGTTGCACCGTGACTCCCACGGCTGGGCGATCGCGGGCGGCACCCCGATGATGCAGCGCACGCGCATCGTCTCCGAGGTGCTCGGCCGCAAGTTCGACCAGCGTCGCTGAGCGGGCCCCCCAGCCCGTCGGCCCGTCGAAAACTCTCCAGAAGGAACTCACCGTGGAAGACAGCCAGTTGTTCGACCTCAGCCCCCGGCACCGTGAGGTCCGGGAGATCGCCCGGGAGGTGGCCGCCAAGGTCGCACCCTTCGCCGACGAGGCCGACGAGGCCGTCGAGGTGCACCAGGGATGCCTGGACGCCCTGCGGGAGAGTGGCCTGGCCCGCTACGTGGTCCAGGCGGCGTACGGCGGGCACGACGAGGTGCTGGACCCGCTGACGATCGCGGTGGTCCGTGAGCAGCTGATGTACTCCTCGGCGCACCTGGACTCCATGTTCGGCATGCAGGGGGTCGGCAGCTACTCGCTGTCCGTGGGGGGCTCGGAGGCGCTGAAGCAGCAGTGGCTGCCCAAGGTCGCCACGCTGGACGCCATCGCGGGGCTCGCGCTCACCGAGCCCGACGTGGGCTCGGACCTGCGAGCCATCACCACCACGATGGTGGTCGACGGGGACGAGCTGGTCGTCAACGGGCGCAAGTCCTTCATCACCAACGGCGGAGCGGCGGACTTCTACTGCACGCTGGTGCGTGAGGAGGACGGCTGGTCGATGGTGCTGGTCCCGGCGAGCACGCCGGGGCTGAGCATCGAGAAGGGTGCCGACCTGATGGCGCCCCACATCCTGGGCGAGCTCACCTTCGAGGACGTCCGGGTGCCCGCCGACCACCGGCTCGGGGTTCCCGGCAAGGCGTTCTCGCTGATGCTGCAGACCCTGGCGGTCTTCCGGGTGACCGTGGCCGGCTCCGCCGTGGGCCTGGCCCAGGCGGCGCTGGACGAGGCCAAGAACCACGCCATGACCCGCGAGCAGTTCGGCAAGCCGCTCATCGAGCTGGGTGCGGTCTCGCAGAAGCTGGCCCAGTCCTGGACCGACGTGGAGGCCGCCCGGGCGTTCGTGTACCGCGCGGCGGCCCTGGCCAAGAGCGACCCGCTGGCCCACCTGGACTACTCCTCGATGGCCAAGGTGCACGCCACCGAGTCGGCCGCCGCGGTCGTCGACCGGTCGGTCCAGACGATGGGGCGCTTCGGGCTCGTCCGCGGCTCCAAGATCGAGCGCCTCTACCGCAACGCCCGGCCGCTGCGGGTCTACGAGGGTGCCACCGAGGTGCTGCTCGACTCGCTGGCCCGCCGGCTCGCGAAGGGCGCCCGCTGACATGGACCTGCAGCTGGAGGACACAGTCGTCCTGGTGACCGGCGCCAGCCGCGGACTCGGTGCCGAGATGGCGATCAAGCTCGCCGAGGAGGGCGCCTACGTGGTGGCCGCCGCCCGGAGCGTGGCCAGCCTGGCCGAGGTCGCCGAGCGTGGTCACGGCCGCATCAGCATCGTGGAGGCGGACATGACCGACGAGGAGTCCGTATCCGGGCTCGTCGACGAGGTCATCGAGCGGCACGGGCGGATCGACGGCCTGATCAACAACGCCGGCATCGCGCCGGCAGGCAAGTTCGTGGACCAGGACCCGCAGATCTGGAAGGACGCCCTGACCGTCAACGTGCTGGCGCCGATGATGCTGGCCCAGGCGGCCGGCCGCCAGATGATCGCCCAGGGTGGCGGTCGGATCGTCAACGTCGCCTCCACCACGGGCGTGCGGGGCAAGCCCTTCCTGGTCGGCTACTCCACCTCCAAGGGCGCCGTGGTGCGGTTCACCGAGGCGCTGGCCGCCGAGTGGGGCTCCAAGAACGTGCAGGTCAACTGCATCGCCCCGGGTGCGTTCCGGACCGACGCGCAGAAGGCGGTCACCGAGTCCGAGGACCTGCTGGCCCGTCGCGTGGCCAAGATCCCCGCGGGCCGGATGGCCGACCCGTCCGAGCTGGTGCCGCTGGCCTGCCTGCTCGTGTCCCCCGTGTCCCCCTTCACCACCGGTGCGATCTTCGTGGTCGACGGTGGCGAGTCCGGAAAGCTGTGACCCTGACATGATCATCGACGCCCACACCCACATCTGGCCCGACAAGATCGCCGCGATCGCCCTGGGCGGCAACCGCGTCGAGGGCCTCGAGGCCCGGGGCGACGGCACCGTCAGCGGCCTCACCAGCGACATGGCCGACAGCGGCGTCCAGATCAGCTGCTGCCTGGCGATCGCCAACGAGGCCCGCCACGTCGACTCGGTCAACCGCTTCGTCGCCGGGCTCGCCGACGAGACCCACGTGCCCTTCGGCACCGTGCACGTGGACCTGTCGGTGGAGGAGAACCTCGCCAGCCTGCAGCGGCACGGGGTGCGGGCGGTCAAGATCCACCCGCTCTTCCAGAAGTTCGGCCTCGACGACCCGCGGCTGTGGGAGATCTTCGAGGCCTTCGGCAGCGACTACGCCGTGATCACCCACGTCGGCGAGGGTGGCGACGAGTTCACCAACGGCCTGTCCAACCCGCGGATGATCCGCGACATCACCCGCCAGTTCCCCGACCTGAGGCTGATGGCCTGCCACTTCGGGGGCTACAAGATCCTCGACGACGCCGAGGAGATGCTGGCCGGCACGGACGTGGTGCTGGAGACCTCCTGGCCGCCCAGCCTCGCCACGCTGCGCCCCGAGCGGGTCCGCGACCTGATCCGCAAGCACGGCGCTGAGCGCATCGTGTTCGGCTCCGACTGGCCGATGACCAGCCCGGCGGAGGAGATCCGCGCGATCGAGGCGCTGGGACTCACCGACGACGAGACCAAGCTGGTGCTCGGCGGGACCCTGGCCAGCGTGCTGGGCGATCGGCTGCCCTCCTAGAGCCCGGCCCGAGGCGCCCTACCCCTCGGGGTCGGGCGCCTCGGTCGTGCCTCGGTGGGCACAGCTCAGATGACGCCCCACACGATGGGCTCGTCGAGCACGGCGGGGAACTTCTTCTCCGCGTAGCGCAGGTACTCCTGGATGTGGTCCTGCATGGACGCCGCGGCGGCGTTGGGGTCGCGGGACTCGATCATCTCGCAGATCTGCAGGTGCGCCTTGTGCACCGCCGTACGGCGCACCTCGGGGTAGTCGATGCCGATCGCCGACCCGTCGAGGATGCCGAGCAGGGCGTCGACGAGATAGCCGAACATCGCGTTGCCGGAGCCGCGCGCGATCAGGTCGTGGAAGCGCTTGTTCTCCTCCAGGAAGATCGACTGGTTCTTCAGGTTCTCCTGCATGTTGTCCACGCTGGCCCTCAGGGCGGCCAGGTTCGCCTCGTCCATCCGCTCCGCGGCGAGCCGGGACATCATCGGCTCCAGCCCGAGGCGGGCCTCGGCAATGGTGCGGAACGGAGCGTTGGCGAACTGCAGGAGCAGGGTGAGCGAGGTGGCCAGGCAGCCGGCATCCGGCTGCTGGACCACGGGACCGCCACCGGGGCCGGGCTTGAGGGTGATGACGCCCTGGAGCTCGAGGAAGCGCAGTGACTCGCGGAGCGTGCCGCGGCCCACGTCGTACTTCTCGAGCATCACGCGCTCGGGCGGCAGCCGGTCGCCGACCACGTTGCCGCGCTCGTTGATGTCGGCCACGATCCGTTGCGCCACCAGCATGGCGGTCTTCATGGGCCTCAGTGAGCCGGAGGTCATGTCAGGTCCCTTCACTTGCCGGCGGGGTGCCGGCTCGAGCTACGGCGACGACGAAGCCTAGGGGAATCATAGTCAATAATTAGCCGCGGTGAATGAATTGCTTTCATGTTGCGCGTGCCGAACGGGCTCAGGAGGCGTTCACGACGCCGTTCGAGGCCAGGGAGTCCACGTCCTCGGAGGTCAGGCCGAGCTCGTCGACCAGGATCTCGCGCGTGTGCTGGCCCACGCTGGGTACGCCATCGTAGGTCGGACCGGCGTAGTCCTTCATGTGCAGGATCGGCCCGGGCATCAGCGCCGGCCCGAGCACGGTGTTGGCCAGCTCCACCAGGGTGCGCTCGCTGAAGTGCGGGTCCTCGGTCACGTCCTTGGAGTCGTTGACGGCGGCCGCCACGACCTCGTACTTGTCCAGGATCTCCAGGGCCTCGGAGCGCGGGTGCGAGCCGACCCAGTCGATGACGATCTGCTGCATCGCGTCGTTGTTGGCCATCCGGGCGGTGTTGGTGGCGAACCGCTCGTCGTCCTTGAGGTCGGGACGCCCCATCGCCTCGAACAGGCGCAGGGCGATCGACTGGTTGGAGGCGGCGATGGAGAGCCAGGTCCCGTCGGCGGCCTGGTAGATCCCGCGCGGGGAGGCTGCGCCGGAGGCGTTGCCGTGCCGCTGCATGATCGTGCCGGTCGAGGTGTAGTTCAGCACTGCGTCGCCCAGGATGAACATCAGCGGCTCGTACAGCGCCACGTCGACCTCGGAGCCTTGGCCGGCCATCTCGCGGCGGAACAGCGCCATCGCGGTCCCGAAGGCCGCGGAGATGCCGGCGATGGAGTCGGCGAACCCGAACGGCGGGGCGGTGGGCGGGGTGTCCGGCCAGCCGTTGAGGAAGGCGTACCCGCTGGCGGTCTCGGCCACGGTGCCGAAGCCCGGACGCTCGCTGTAGGGGCCGGTCTGGCCGAAGCCGCTGACCCGGGTCATCACGATCTTGGGGTTGTCGGCCGCGAGCTCGGCGTAGCCGAGACCCCAGGCCTCCATCCGTCCGGGACGGAAGTTCTCGATGACCACGTCGGCCTTGCTGATGAGCTGGCGGGCGACGGTGCGGCCCTCCTGCTGGCGCATGTCGAGGCCGACCGAGCGCTTGCCCGAGTTCAGGCGCGAGAAGCCGATGGCCAGCCCCTCGTGCGCCGGCTGCCACTGACGGGCGAAGTCACCGTGGACCGGGTCCTCGATCTTGATCACGTCGGCACCGAAGTCCCGGAGCATCCGCCCCGCGGTCGGGGCGGCGTACATGGAGCCCAGCTCGACGACGCGGACGCCGGTCAGTGGTGCCTGGGACTGGGGGTTGGGCATGGGGTGTCCTCTCGACGCAATCAATGCGCATCAATACTAACATTGGGTGGCGCTGGTCACAAGGCCGGTACGACGGAGCGGCGCTGATCCTGACATGGAGGGCCAAACGACCGATTGGTGGGATAGCGTGCCGCGATGAGCATCCGGCAGTCAGAGGTGATCGCGCCGTGCCCCGGCGATCCTGCTGCCGAGCGGGCGGTCGCGGCGGCACGCCGTGTCGGGGAGCTGCTGATCAGGCACACGTCCTCGGTCGGGTCCGGCCCGGGCGCCGAGCTCGAGTCCGCAGCCATGGCGCTGGAGGACCTGGCCTTCCGGCTGGAGCGGTGCTCGCCCACGGCACAGGAGGTCGTGGACGGGCTGGAGCGCCGCGAGAGGTACAGCCGACACGACCCGGTGTCCGGCGCCCACAACCCGTTCGCCCCACCGGTCGAGGTCGTCGGCCGCAGTGACGGCTCGGTGGCAGGCAGCGTGCGGTTCGGCCTGCCCCACCAAGGTCCGCCTGGGCTGGTGCACGGCGGGGTGCTCGCCATGGTGCTCGACCACGTGCTGGCCCTGGCCAACTCGTGGGCCGGAACCATCGGGCTGACCGGAGGGCTCGAGCTGCGCTACCTGCGACCCACCCCGCTCTTCGCCGACCTGCGGGTGACCGCACGGCAGGAGCGCCTGGAGGGACGCAAGATCGTCACCTCGGGCGAGATCACCCTCGACGGCGAGCCCTGCGTGACGGCGAGCGGCCTGTTCGTCGCCTTCCCCGCCCCGACGGGGCGCTGACCGGGTGGACGACTCCAGGCGCGTCGCCACCCTGGTCGGGGTGCTCTTCGGCATCGCCAGCATGGGCTCGTCCTCCGCGGCCATCGCGCTCGCCCCGATGGCCCAGGACCTCGGCATCGAGGTCTCGACGGCGGTGTGGACCATCAGCCTCTACGTCCTGATGCTGGGGGTGACCACGGCGCTGTACGGCCGGATCTCCGACCTGGTCGGGGTGCGGGCCCCGCTGGCGGCCGGGGTGGGCATGATGACCGCCGGGGCGATGCTGGCCGCGCTGGCGCCGGGCTACGAGCTCCACCTGGTCGGCCGACTGGTACAGGGCGCGGGAGCGGCCGCGGTGCCCACGCTCGGGGTCGTGGTGCTGACCGCCCGGTACGACGGCCCGATCCGCAGCCTCGCGCTCGGACGACTGGCGGGCATGGCGGCGGTCGTCGGCGGGCTCGGGCCGCTGGGAGGCGGACTCGTGGAGGCGACGCTGGGCTGGCGCGGGGTGATGGCCGTCCCCATGCTGGGCCTGCTGGTGCTGCCCTGGATCTGGCACGCGCTGGACTCCGAGGGGATCAGGGGCCGGCTCGACGTGGTGGGCGCCTGCCTCGTGGCCCTCGCGGCCGCCGGGCTGGTGCTGCTGGTCCAGTCGCCGTCCACCGACGTCGTCTTCGCCGTCGCGGGCTGCGCGCTGCTGGCGACGGGGGTGCCGGCGGTGGTGCTGTGGGTCAGGCGCGAGCCGGGTGGCTTCCTGCCCCTGGTCGTGGTGCGCAACGGCACGCTGGTACGCAGCGCGGTGGCGGCCGCGGCCCTGCCGGCGGGCTGGTTCGCGCTGCTGGTCGCTGCTCCGGCCGTGCTCGTGCTGGAGGGCTGGGAACCGTGGCAGGTGGGACTGCTGCTCGTGCCCGGCGCGCTCACCGGCTTCTTCACGCCCCGACTCTCCGGCCGGCTGATCGAGCGCCTGGGCGCGTCGGCGTCGCTCGCCGTCGCCAGCGTCGGGGGTTCCCTGAGCCTGGTCCTCGCGGCGGTCGGGGTGTGGCAGCTCTGGCCCCCGCTGCTGACCCTGTCGATCATGTTGAACACCGCGTGCTTCTCGCTGGGTCAGCCGGCCCTGCTGCGTGCGGTCGGGGACTCCGCGGACGCGGACGTGCGGGGGGTGGCCCTGGGGGTGGCGATGCTGCTCTTCCTCACCGGCGGCAGCGTGGGCTCCGCCGTCGTCGGCGGGCTCAACGGCGTGGTCGGCTACGCCGTCAGCCTGCTCGTGCTGGCGGCGCTGCCCCTGCTCGCCGCGGCTGGGCTCCAGCCCGACGTACGGGCGCACCGGCGCGGTCCCAGGCGCTGACGCCGACCCGGCCCACCGGATCCATGCGCAGGGTCTATCGTGTGCGGTGATCCCCGACCGCGACCTGGCCGGGAGAGTCGGACCCGGATTGGGGCGACGGATCGTCCGCGGCGATTGCCGGCGGTTGTCCCGCACGCCCAAATCCGGAGGTCCCCAGTGTCGCAAGCCCAGTCGCAAGCACCGTCCCATGTCCTGTTCCCGCGCCGTCGTACCTCGACCGCCCTGTCCGCCCTCGGGCTGGCCCTCGTCCTGGCCGGCTGCGGCGGTGGCTCCGACGACGCGGCGGACCAGCCCGAGGAGGGCTCGGCGAGCGCCGTGGCGGGCTACCCGGTCACGGTGCGCAACTGCGGCACCGAGGTCACCTTCGACGAGCCCCCGCAGCGCGTGGTCACCATCAAGTCCACCTCCACCGAGCTGCTGCTGGCGCTGGGGCTGGGGGAGCGGATCGTCGGCCAGGCCTTCGCGGACGGACCGGTGCCCGAGCAGTGGGCCGAGGAGGCCGCGGGCATCACCACCATCTCCGACGAGGCGCCCAGCCAGGAGGTGGTCCTCGAGCAGGAGCCTGACTTGGTGCTGGCGGGCTGGGAGAGCAACCTGGCCGCGGACACGGCGGGCGAGCGGGACCAGCTGGCCCGCCTCGGCGTCCACACCTACGTCTCCCCGGCCGCGTGCCAGGCGCCCCAGGACCAGCCGGACCGGATGACCTTCGACCTGCTGTTCGACCAGTTCCAGGAGCTCGGCGCGATCCTCGGGGAGCCCGAGGCGGCGCAGGCCCTGGTGACCGAGCAGCGCTCCCGGTTGTCCGAGGTCAGGCGCGCGGTCCCCGGAACCACGGCGCTGTGGTGGTCCTCCGGCGAGGACACGCCGTACGTCGGGGGCGGGATCGGCGCGCCGCAGATGGTGCTGGAGGCCCTCGGCCTGGACAACGTCGCCGAGGACGTGGACCAGACCTGGACCTCGATGGGCTGGGAGGCGATCGTGGACGCCGATCCCGACGTGATCGTGCTGGTGGACGCCACCTGGAACTCGGCGAGGGAGAAGATCGACCAGCTGGAGTCCAGCCCCGCCACCGCCGAGCTGTCCGCGGTGCGCCGGCAGCGCTACCTGGTGCTGCCGTTCCCCGCCGCGGAGGCCGGGGTCCGCTCCGTGCCGGCCACCCTCGAGCTGTCCGAGCAGCTCGCTGAGCTCGGCCTGCTCGAGCCGACCCAGCGGTGAGCCGGCGATGACTCCGGTGCCGGCCCCGACCACCCGGACCGGGCCCGTGCCCGAGGCGCCGGCCCGGAAGGAGCCACGGACACCGCGGCCAACGCGGCGGCGTCCCCACCCGGGGCAGCTCGGCCTCCCGGTCCTGCTGCTGGCCCTGGTGCTCGTGCTGGTGCTCTCCATCGGCCTGGCCGTCACCATCGGCCCGGCGGACCTGACGCTGCGCGAGGTCTGGGGCGCCGTCGGGGAACGGCTGGGCCTGGGCGAGAGCGAAGTGACCGCACTGCGCGCCGGGATCGTGTGGGAGCTGCGGCTGCCGCGCGTCCTGACCGCGGCCGCGGTGGGCGCCGGCCTGGCGCTGAGCGGGGCGGTGATGCAGGCGCTGACCCGGAACCCGCTGGCCGACCCCTACCTGCTCGGGCTCTCCTCCGGGGCCTCCACCGGCGCCGTTCTGGTGCTGCTGCTCGGCATGTCGGTGATGCTGCCGGTGGCGGCGTTCTGCGGCGCGCTGATCGCCCTGGCCGCGACGCTGGGCCTGGCCCGCTCGCTCGGGGAGATCACCCCGAGCCGGACGGTCCTCGCCGGGCTGGCGGTCTCCTCCTTCGCGGCTGCCGTCACCTCGATGCTGATCTTCTGGAACGCCCGGGGTGACTCCTTCCGCCAGGTGCTCAGCTGGATGCTGGGGTCGCTGGCCGGTGCCGACTGGCCGGCCGTGGCGATCACCTGGGGGGTGCTGCTGGCGGTCGGGATCCCGGTGCTGATGCGCGGCCGGGTGCTGGACGCCTTCGCCTTCGGCGACTCCGCCGCCGCCTCGCTCGGGGTGGACGTCGGCCGGACCCGGTGGCTGCTGCTCGGCGGCTCCGCGCTGGTCACCGGAGCGATGGTCTCGGTGAGCGGGGCCATCGGCTTCGTCGGCCTGGTGCTGCCGAACGCCGTACGGCTGGTGGTCGGCTCCCGGCACCGGAGGCTGCTGCCGCTGACCGTGCTGCTGGGCGCCATCTTCATGATCTGGGTCGACACGGTCGCGCGCACCCTGTTCGACCCGCGCGAGGTCCCCGTCGGCATCATCACCGTGCTGATCGGGGCGCCGGTCTTCGTGCTGGTCCTGATCGGCCACCGGGGGCGGGCATGACTCCGGACGGGTTCGGCACGCTGCGGGTGCGCGGCCTGTCCCGCGTGGCGGGAGGCACGGTTCTGGTCGAGGACGCCTCGTTCCAGGTCCCCAGCGGCGGCGTCGTCGCCCTGGTCGGTCCCAACGGGGCCGGGAAGTCGAGCCTGCTCCGCCTGATCGCCGGCACCGCGTCTCCGGACCGGCTCCCGGACGCCACCCCCGCCCGGCGACGGGCCGAGCGTGGCCAGGCGAGCGTCGTGCTGGACGGCGTCGACCTGCTCGCCCTGCGCCGTCGGGACCGGGCCCGACAGGTCGCGGTCGTCGAGCAGGACGCCCGGGCGGAGTTCGCCCTCACCGTGCGCCAGGTGGTGGCCCTGGGCCGGATCCCGCACGAGTCGTCCTGGGCCGTGGCCCCGACGGAGTCCGGGGAGGTCGACGCAGCCCTGGCGCGCGCCGGGCTGCAGGGGATGGCGGACCGTTCCCTGGCCACGCTCTCGGGGGGCGAGCAGCAGCGGGTGCAGCTGGCCCGGGCACTGGCCCAGCAGCCGCGGCTGCTGCTGCTCGACGAGCCCACCAACCACCTCGACATCCGGGCCCAGCTGGACACCCTGGCGTTGCTGCGGGAGATCGCGGGGACCGGGATCACCGTGCTCGCCGCCCTGCACGACCTCAACCTCGCCGCGGCCCATTGCGACCACGTGGTGGTGCTCGCCGGTGGCCGGGTGCGCGCGGTGGGTGAGGTGGGCGAGGTCCTGGTCCCCGCCCTGATCGAGGAGACCTACGGCGTGGCCGCCGACGTGGTGGCCCACCCGAGGACGGGCCGGCCGCTGATCGCCTTCTCCCGAACCTAGACTGACGCCCGAGGACGAGCCAGGAGGCGACGTGCAGGGACGGGTCGGGTACGTCGTACCGCTGGACGCGGTCACACCGCGCGAGGCCGTCGACCTCAGCGTCATGGCCCAGCACGCCGGTTTCGTCGGCACCATGGCCGCCGACACCTTCCAGCCCTGGCTCCCCAGCCTGGGCCAGGCGCCCCACGTCTGGACCCTGCTCGGCGCCCTGGCCGAGCACACCACGGGCGACTTCGGGGTCGGGATGGCGGTGGCCGGGGGACGGATGCACCCCGCGGCGCTGGCGCAGGCCGCCGCGACCCTGGGGGCGCTGCACCCGGGGCGGCACTGGATCTCGATGGGCGTCGGCGAGGCGCTGCACGAGCACGTGGTCGGCGACTACTGGCCGGAGCCGCCGCAGCGCATCGAGCGGCTGTTCGAGGCCGTGGAGCTGGTGAAGCGGCTCTTCGCCGGGTCGGGCGCGGGCCGCGAGGTGCGGTACGACGGCTCGCACTTCCGGATGGAGAGCTCCCGGCTGTGGACGATGCCGCAGCAGCCGCCCGCGGTGCTGGTCGCCACCAGCGGCCCGCATACCGCGCGCCGCGCGGGCCGCAGCGCCGACGGGCTGCTGGCCTTCGCCGTGCAGCCGCAGCAGGCGGCGCTGCTCCTGGAGCGGTTCCGGGAGGGGGCGCGGGAGTCCGGCAAGGACCCCGCCGCGATGCCCGCCTGGCTCCACCTCAACGTGAGCTGGGCGAGCAGCACCGAGGCGGCGGTCCGGCACGTCGTGGAGCGCTACCCGATGGCGGCGATGCGGTTCGCGCGGGGCGACCTGCGCTCCCCGCACGCGGTGGAGCAGATCGCCCGGCTGGTGCGGGCCGAGGACTTCGAGGGTCGGATCCCGGCGAGCGCCGACCCGGCCGTGCACCTGGCCGAGATCCGGACCTACCTGGACCTCGGCTACGACCGGGTGTTCCTGCACAACGTGGGGCCCGACCAGGCGGCCTTCCTGCAGACGTTCGGGCGCGACGTGATCCCGGAGCTGGACTCCTAGAGGTTTGCCTGGCTCCCGTCGGTGGCATAGTCCGGCCATGGGGGTCAGGGGAGTGGTGGCGGCGAGCGCGCTTGTCGCGACGCTGCTGTCCGGCTGCGGTGACGACGCCGGCGCCGGCGCGGTGGCCGAGGACGCGGCGTGGCGCACCAGCACGGACCCGGTCGAGGTGCGCGGGCTGGCCTGGGCGGCCGGTTCCACGGTGCACCTGGCGGACGGGACCGAGATCCACACCGCGGACCCGGTCCGGGCCTTCCTGGTCGCCGGCGACGGGGTCTTCTACGAGCCCCTGGCCCAGGACGAGGAGGACGGTTCCTCCTTCGCCGGCGGGCCGCTGTACTTCGCGGCCCCCGGGCGGGAGCCGGTCGACACCGGTCTGAGCGCCTACGACCGGGAGATCGCGGCCTCCCCGGACGGCACGACGCTGGTGCTGCTGGACACCGACCACGACGAGGGCCGTGCCGTGCTGCGCTTCTTCGACCTGGCCACCGGTGAGGCGTTCACCTCTGAGGACGGGATGGAGAACGACCACGACGACCCCGAGTGGAACCTGTCGGAGGCCGAGGTGCACGTGCGGGGCGTCAGCGACGACGCCGTCTACGTCTCGGCGCTCGAGGGCAATTACGTCTACGACCTGGCGACCGGGGAGGGCAGGCCCGCGGGCGAGGACGACGAGCCTCCCGGCTGGGACGCCGGCCCGTCGCAGAGCCCGGACGGGCGCTGGCGGATCGAGCAGCGGGACACCGGTCCTGACCGGGTCGTGGACCGCGACGGTGAGGAGGTCGACCTGGTGCTCGAGGAGCCGCGCTCGGCCCTCTCCTGGTGGGCCGACGAGGAGACCGTGGTCGGCACCGTCGCCCGGGGGCCGGGACGCGGCAACAGGACTCGTCCCGGTGACGCGGTGAGCCTGCTGTCCTGCGTCATGCCCTCCGGTGAGTGCACCACCTACCCGGAGTCCACCGGCCAGCTCGTGCTGTTCCCGGCGGGGTCGGAGATCCAGGGCATCTACCTGCAGGGGGGCGACGAGTGACGAATCCGGAGATCGAGTACCGACGGCTGGTGTCGGCCGAAGCGTCGGCCATCCGGACCAGGGTGCAGACGCTCGAGGGCGTCATCCACGACCTCGCCGGGGTGCGGGAGGACCTGGCGCACGCCCAGCGGATGCCGGTGTGGTCGGGCGGCGCGGCGACCGCCTTCGCCGGACGCATGGGAGCCCTGCACCAGGGGCTGGCGACGAGCCGCTCGGGCGTGGTGCTGGCCCGGTACGCCCTGGAGGCCGCCGCCGGCGCCTACGAGACGGTCGAGTCGCACGCGGACCACTACATCGCCTTCTGGCGCAACCGTCCCGACGGGATGCCCGCGGTGATCGAGGAGCTCTTCGCGCGGGTGGTCAACGGCTGCCTGCTCACGGTCGGGTCGACGTACAACCAGCAGCTCAGCGCCATCGGGGCCGTGCTGACCGGCGACGATCCCAGCCTGGACCAGCTCGACGAGGAGACCCGGAAGTGGGTGGAGGAGGGGCTGGCCAAGAACGAGAAGTGGCTGGAGGGCAACGACAGCGAGCTCGGGCCGCGCATCCCCAACACCGCCGCCAACGGCGACGACCGCGGCTGGATCCCCCAGGGGCTCGGCTACGACCCCACCAGTGGCACCCTGCTGCAGGGCTACTACACCAAGGACGACGAGGGCCACGGCAAGGACTCCTACCTGGCGCTCGTCGACGAGGTGACCGGACGCGAGGTCGGCGAGGTCAAGCTGGGCGACTCCTACATCGACGCCAACGGCAACCGCGTCAGCACCGACCACCCCAAGCATGCGGGCGGGGTGACGGTCGACGGGGACAAGGTCTACGTCACCGACAACGGCAAGGTGTTCACCTACTCCCTCGACGCCATCCGCAAGACGGGACCGGGGCAGACCGTGCCCCAGGAGAGAGCCCCGCAGTCCGGGATGGACGGCGGTTCCTACTCCGCGATGAAGGACGGCAAGCTCTACCTGGGTGACCACGAGGACAACAAGCTCTACGTCTACGAGCGGTCCGGGGGCGAGTGGGTCAAGGTCGAGACCATCGACACCCCGCCCAAGACCCAGGGCGTCCTGGTGCGCGACGACGAGCTCGTCTTCAGCTCCTCCGCGGGCCGGCACCAGGACCACAGCCAGCTCATCGTCCAGGACCACGACGGCAACCGCAGCGAGCCCTACGAGCTGCCGAGCATGTCCCAGGGCGTGGTGGAGGTCGACGGCGAGCTGGTGGTGACCTACGAGTCCGGCGCCGGGGAGTTCGACAGCCCGTTGTCCGGGACGGCCGGGTGGTGGTGGGGCCGCGACGACTACCAGGACCTGTGGGGCAACCCGTTCATGACCCGCACCCCGCTCTCCGAGCTCGGCCTCGGCGAGGACTACGACGTGGAGCCCGGGACTCTGCTGCAGGCGGCCGGCGAGCTCTCCGGCCCGACCAGCGACCTCAAGGCCGCGGGCGCCGACCTGGACGCCGTCACCGTCCCCGGCCACCTGCTGGGCGAGGTGCCGCAGGCCGCGGTGCTCGCCGCCACGGTCCGCACGCTGGTCGGCGCCGCGGCGGACAGCCTGCGCACCGGGGCCGCCGCGGTGGGTGCGGCCGCCGACCTGCTGGGCTCCGCCGCCCAGGACTACGCCCGGACCGACGAGGGCATCGGGGCGGCCTTCGTGCGGGGCACCCCGGACTGAGTCGCGCCGTCCCCCGCCGCCGGGGGACTGCTCAGACGTTGCGCCGGTACTGCCCGCCCACCTCGAAGAACGCCTCGGTGACCTGCTGCAGCGAGCAGACCCGCGCGGCGTCCATCAGCACCGCGAAGACGTTGTCGCCGGAGATGGCCGCCTCCTTCAGGCGGGCCAGCGCCTGCTGGGCCTCGGCGCCGTGGGCGGCGTGGAACTCCCGGACCCGGCTCAGCTGGGACTCCTTCTCGGACTCGGTCGCGCGCGCCAGTTCGACGTCGGCGGGGGAGACGTCGGAGTCGGGCTTGACGAAGGTGTTGACCCCGATGATGGGCAGCGAGCCGTCGTGCTTGCGGTGCTCGTAGCGCATCGACTCGTCCTGGATCCGCCCTCGCTGGTAGCCGGTCTCCATCGCGCCCAGCACGCCCCCGCGCTCGTTGAGGGAGTCGAACTCCGCCAGCACCGCGGCCTCGACCAGGTCGGTGAGCTCGTCGATGATGAAGGAGCCCTGCAGCGGGTTCTCGTTCATCGCCAGGCCCCACTCGCGGTTGATGATCAGCTGGATCGCCAGGGCCCGGCGTACCGACTCCTCGGTGGGGGTGGTGACGGCCTCGTCGTAGGCGTTGGTGTGCAGGGAGTTGGCGTTGTCGTAGATCGCGATCAGCGCCTGCAGCGTGGTGCGGATGTCGTTGAAGTCCATCTCCTGGGCGTGCAGGGAGCGACCGGAGGTCTGCACGTGGTACTTCAGCTTCTGCGAGCGCTCCGCCGCGCCGTACTTCTCCTTCATGGTGATCGCCCAGATGCGGCGCGCCACCCGGCCCAGCACGGAGTACTCCGGGTCCATGCCGTTGGAGAAGAAGAACGACAGGTTGGGGGCGAAGTCGTCGATGTCCATGCCGCGCGCCAGGTACGCCTCGACGTAGGTGAAGCCGTTCGCCAGGGTGAACGCGAGCTGGCTGATGGGGTTCGCCCCGGCCTCGGCGATGTGGTAGCCGGAGATGGAGACGGAGTAGAAGTTGCGCACCTTCCTCGCGATGAACCACTGCTGGATGTCGGCCATCATCCGCAAGCTGAACTCGGTGGAGAACAGGCAGGTGTTCTGGCCCTGGTCCTCCTTGAGGATGTCGGCCTGCACGGTGCCGCGCACGTTTGCCAAGGCGTACGCCGACAGCTCGGCGTGCTCGTTCTCGTCGGGGTCGCGACCCTCGCTCTCACGGAACCTCGCCACCTGCTGGTCGATGACGGTGTTGAGGAAGAAGGCCAGCACTGTGGGCGCGGGCCCGTTGATCGTCATCGAGACGCTGGTCGAGGGCGCGACCAGGTCGAAGCCGTCGAAGAGCGCCGCCATGTCCTCGACCGTGGCCACCGAGACCCCCGAGGTGCCGACCTTGCCGTAGACGTCGGGACGGGGGTCGGGGTCGCGCCCGTAGAGGGTGACCGAGTCGAACGCGGTGGAGAGCCGGGTGGCCTCGCCGTCGGCGGAGAGGATCTTGAACCGGCGGTTGGTGCGCGCCGGGTCGCCCTCGCCGGCGAACATCCGGGCCGGGTCCTCGCCGTCCCGCTTGAACGGGAAGACGCCGGCGGTGAACGGGAAGAAGCCGGGCAGGTTCTCCCGGCGCCAGAAGCGCACCAGCTCGCCGTGGTCGGTCAAGCGCGGCAGGGAGACGCGGGGGATCGGGTTGCCCGACAGCGACTCGCGGGTCAGCGCCGTGCGCTGCTCCTTGCCGCGCACCGTCACCACCTGCTCGTCGCCGGAGTACGACGCCACCACAGCCGGCCACGCCGCGACCTGGTCGGCGACCTGGTGCGGCAGCGCCTTGCGGGCGGACTCCAGCAGGGTCTGCACCCCGCTCGTGCCAGCCGTCTCCAGACCGGTCTCCAGTCCCGCCTCCACCAGCTCCCCGGCCACCAGCTCGAGGCGCTGCACCCGGCTCGCCGCCGCGGCGTACTCCTCGGTGCGGCGGTGGTAGTCGCGGACGGTCTCGGCGATCTCGGCCAGGTAGCGGACCCGCTCGCCGGGCACCACCTGGCGGATCGTCGAGGAGTGGCGCACCTCGACGCGGGGGAGCAGGCCCTCGGTGACGGCCAGCCCGGCCTCGGCCAGCTGGTCGCGCAGGTGCTGGTAGAGCGCGGTGACGCCGTCGTCGTTGAAGGTGGCGGCGCTGGTGCCGAAGACCGGCATCTCGTGAGGCTGGCTCCCGAAGGCCTCGCGGTTGCGCACCAGCTGGCGCCCGACGTCGCGCAGCGCGTCCTTGGCGCCGCGGCGCTCGAACTTGTTGATCGCCACGGTGTCGGCGAAGTCGAGCATGTCGATCTTCTCCAGCTGGGACGCGGCGCCGAACTCGGGCGTCATCACGTACAGCGAGCGGTCCACGAAGGGCACGATCGCGGCGTCGCCCTGGCCGATGCCGGGGGTCTCCACCACGACCAGGTCGAAGCCGGCCGCCTTCATCACGTCGATCACGTCGGCCAGGTGCTCGGGCACCTCGTGGGCGCCCCGGGTGGCGAGGCTGCGGAAGAAGGTGCGCTCGCCGTCCAGGGCGTTGGCCCGGATCCGGTCGCCCAGCAGCGCGCCGCCGCCCTTGCGGCGGGTGGGGTCGACCGCGACCACCGCGATCCGCAGCTTGTCCTGCTGGTCGATCCGGAAGCGCCGGACCAGCTCGTCGGTGAGGCTGGACTTGCCGGAGCCGCCGGTGCCGGTGATGCCCAGCACCGGAGTGCCGGTGGCCGCGGCGGCCGCCCGGATCCGGGTCAGCGTCTGCTCGTCCAGCTGGCCGGTCTCCGCTCCGGTCAGGGCGCGGGCGATCGCCGGCCGGTCGCCGGCCAGCACCGCCTCGACGTCTGCCTGGCGCTGGGTCCAGGGGTCGAAGTCGCAGTCGGCGACCACCGAGTTGACCATCCCCACCAGGCCCATGCGCTGGCCGTCCTCGGGGGAGAAGATCCGTACCCCGGCCGCGCGCAGCCGCTCGATCTCCTGCGGCACGATCACCCCGCCGCCACCCCCGACGACCTTGACGTGGTCCGCCCCGGCGGCGCGCAGCGACTCGGTGAGGTACTCGAAGTACTCCACGTGCCCGCCCTGGTAGGAGGAGACGGCGACGCCCTGCACGTCCTCCTCGAGCGCGGCGGCGACGACCTCGGCCACCGAGCGGTTGTGACCGAGGTGGATGACCTCGCAGCCCTGGCTCTGGAAGATCCGCCGCATGATGTTGATGGAGGCGTCGTGGCCGTCGAACAGTGCTGAGGCGGTCACCAGGCGAACCGGGTTGCGGGGCACGTGGAGCTCGCTCATGAGGCAGCCTTCGAGAAGTAGTAGGACGTCCTAGGAGTTTAATAGTAGGACGTCCTACTAAATCCCGGAAGGGGTCGCGCGGGTCCGTTCGGCTTCGGCGCTGTCGTAGTTTGGGGGGATGGCGACGCGTCCCTACGACCCGCGCCCGCGTCGCCCGTGGCGCGAGGCCGCGCTGGTCAGCTCCGGCTTCGTGGCGCTGCTGTGGCTCATCGAGCTGCTCGACACCGGCCTGAACAACCGGCTGGACCGTGAGGGAATCCGCCCGGGCAGCCCCGACGGGCTCAGTGGCGTGCTGTTCGCGCCCCTGCTGCACGTCGGCTTCGACCACCTGGCCGCCAACACCGTGCCGCTGCTGGTCCTCGGCTTCCTGATCCTGCTCTCCGGGGTGGGCCAGTGGCTCGCGGTCACCGCGACGGTGTGGATCGTCGGCGGGCTGGGGACCTGGCTCCTCGGTGGAGCCGGGACGGTCCATCTCGGGGCCTCCCTGCTCGTCTTCGGGTGGCTCGTCTTCCTGCTGGTGCGCGGGATCTTCACCCGCCGGCCCGGTCAGATCGCGCTCGGCGTGCTCCTCTTCCTCGTCTACGGCAGCCTGCTGTGGGGCGTGCTGCCCGGCCAGCCCGGCGTCTCCTGGCAGGGGCACCTCTTCGGCGCCCTCGGCGGTCTGCTCGCGGCCTGGTGGCTCAGGCCGTCACGACTCGGACGGATCGGCGTCGGCCAGTCGCCGTACCGCGGGTAGCAGCCGCTCCAGCGCCGGCAGGGCGGAGCGTGCCGCGTCGACGGCGAGGGTGTCCGGAGCCCCGTCGGTGCCGGTGCGCCGCAGCGGCTCGGTGGCCCGGCGCAGCGCGCGGTCGAAGTCCCGCACCGGGTCGGTGCTCTCGCCCCGCAGCCAGCAGCGCAGCACGTGGTTGTGCGCGGTCACCACGGCCTGCCCCACCAGCTCGGCCTCCAGGTCGCGGTCCGGCACGTCGCTCAGCCCGGCGTGGATCGCGGCCCGGAAGGCGCGCTGGTAGGCCCGCTGGCCGGCGTACTCCCGGGCGCGGACCGCGGGCACCGCCGAGACGAGGCGGTAACGGCTGCGGGCCAGCTCGCCCTCGGTGAGGTAGTGGTCCAGCACGATCCGGGCGGCCTCGGTGACCCGGACGTCGAGCGGCTCGGGCTCCGGGCGGTTGAGGCGCTCGGTCACCTGGTCCAGCAGCGCGGCCTGGTGGGGGAGGACCGCCTCCTCCTTGGACCGGAAGTGCCGGAAGAAGGTGGTGCGGCCCACGCCAGCGCGCTCGACCACGTCCTCGATGGTGGTCTGGTCGAAGCCGCGCTCCTCGAACAGGGAGAGGGCGGCCTCGGAGATGCGTTCGCGTGCCGTCATACGACCCCCAGGAGTTCTGCTACTCGGCGGTACTGAGTACCGTTCGCAACGGTACTGAGTCCCAGAGAAGAGAGCAAACATGCAGAACGTCGGAGTTGTCGGGTGTGGACTGATGGGTGCGGGCATCGCGGAGGTCTCCGCGCGAGCCGGACTGGACGTGGTGGTCGCCGAGTCGAGCCAGGGCGCTGCCGACGCCGGACGCAGCCGCCTGGAGAAGTCGCTGACCCGGGCCGAGGCCAAGGGCAAGATCGACTCCGCGGCCGCCGTGCTGGAGCGGATCCGGGTCGTCACCGACCTCGGTGAGCTCGCGGACCGCGACATCGTGATCGAGGCGATCGTCGAGGACGAGGACGCCAAGACCCAGCTCTTCCGCGCCCTGGACCAGATCGTCACCCGCCCCGACGCGATCCTGGCCTCCAACACCTCCTCGATCCCGATCATGAAGCTGGGCGTGGTCACCTCCCGCCCGGAGAACGTCATCGGCGTCCACTTCTTCAACCCCGTCCCGGTCCTCCAGCTGGTCGAGCTGGTGCCGAGCCTGCTCACCGCCGACGACACCACCGCCCGGGCCCGGGCGTTCGTGGAGGGCCAGCTGGGCAAGCAGGCCATCGACTGCCAGGACCGTGCCGGCTTCGTGGTCAACGCGCTGCTGATCCCGTTCGTGCTCTCCGCGATCCGGATGCTGGAGTCCGGCTTCGCCACCGCGGAGGACATCGACCGCGGCCTGGTGCTCGGTGCGGCGCACCCCCAGGGCCCGCTGGCGCTGGCCGACCTGATCGGCCTGGACACCACCAAGGCGGTCGCTGAGTCGTTGTACGAGGAGTTCAAGGAGCCGCTGTACGCCGCCCCGCCGCTGTTGGCCAGAATGGTCGACGCCGGCCTGCTCGGCCGCAAGACCGGACGTGGCTTCTACACCTACGCCTGAGGAAGGGCGCCACCAACCGCCAGGAGCAGCACTAGCTCGAGGCCGGCGCCTCGCTCACAGGTCGACGAGCCAGGTGTTCGTGAGGACCTCCCGAACCCGGGCATCGAGGAGCCCACGGGATCGCAGGTCGTCCCGGCGGGCGGTGGCGTCCTCGCGCGACGTGCACACCTCCCGGCCCTCTTCGTGGTTCTGGTCGCCGGTGACCAGCACGTAGACGGTGCGCTGCTCACCCGCCGCAAGGACCGGCCGTTCCGCACCCGAGCGGAACGGCCGGTCCTCGCACATGTTCGAGCGGTCGGTGCG
>NZ_POAG01000022.1:25463-157924 GCF_002930065.1 Nocardioides sp. 616
CAGCCAGCGTCAAGTCGTCTCCCTCGTCCGGTCCGGGCGTCCCGTTGCCGAGGTAGACCAGCCAGCACGACGAATGTTCTTCGGGATGCGCTCCCGGTCGCCCACTCATGTCATCCGAACCTAGTGATTGGGCGCTGTCGCGGCCAGGGGTCGTCCCGCGCTCGCCATATACTCCGACTTCGTCCGCTCCTGGCTCGACCTGCGCGAGGACCGGCTGGTCGTCTGCGCGGTCTTCTTCGGCCATGCCGGCGAGGACGACTCGGTAACTGCCTTCCACACCCCCGCGCCGCGCTGGACACCGTCGTCCACCGAGTCGATTCCTGACCGGCGAACCTGACAGACCCCTGACAGAAGGATTCATCATGAACAACGACAGGATCGTCGTCCTCGACGGTGCCCGCACCCCCATCGGTAGCTTCGGTGGCGTATTCAAGGACGTGCCCGGCCACGAGCTCGGCGCGACCGCCGCCCGGGAGGCGCTGAAGCGCTCGGGGATCGCCCCGGAGCAGATCGAGGAAGTGGTCATGGGGTGCATCGGCCAGGTCGGGCCGGACGCCTACAACGCCCGCCGGGTCGCGATGGCCGCAGGGCTGCCGAAGAACGTGCCGGCCTACACGGTCAACCGGCTCTGCGGCTCCGGCCTGCAGGCGGTCTGGTCGGCGGCGATGGAGATGCGCTGGAACGACCTCGACTTCACCCTCGCCGGCGGCGACGAGTCGATGACCCGGATGCCGTTCTACGACTTCGGGGCCCGCAACGGCTACAAGCTCGGCAACCGCGAGCTGGTCGACGGCACCGTGATGATGCTGACCGACCCGTTCGGCGGCATCCACATGGGCGTCACCGCCGAGAACGTGGCCACCAAGTACGGCGTCTCGCGCGAGGAGCAGGACGAGTTCGCCGTGGAGTCCCAGCGCCGCGCCGCCACCCCCGAGGCGAAGGCTGCCTTCGCCGAGGAGATCGTCGCCGTCGAGGTGGGGGGTCGCAAGCCGTTCACCGCCGAGGTCGACGAGCACCCCAAGCCCGGCACCACCCTGGAGACGCTGGCCGCGCTGCGTCCGGCGTTCGCCAAGGGCGGCTCGGTCACCGCCGGCAACGCCTCGGGGATCAACGACGGTGCCGCCGCGCTGGTGCTGGCCCGCGAGGGTGCCGCCGCCGAGCGCGGGCTCACCGGGCTGGTCTCGATCGAGGCGGTCACCACCGCGGCGATGGAGCCTGAGCTGATGGGCTACGCCCCGACGCTGGCGCTGGCCGCGCTCTTCGAGAAGACCGGGACGACGCCGTCCGACATCGGCATCATCGAGCTCAACGAGGCGTTCGCCTCCCAGGCGGTCGCGGTGATGCGCGACAGCAAGCTCGACCCCGACCAGGTCAACCCCTACGGCGGCGCCATCGCCCTGGGCCACCCGGTGGGCGCCACGGGCGCCAACCTGACGCTGCGGGTCGCGAAGGACATGGTCCGCCGCGACCTCGAGCTCGGCATCGTCACCATGTGCATCGGTGGCGGCCAGGCGCTGGCCGCGCTGTTCCGGAGGGTCTGATGACCGAGGGCGGCCTGGTGACCTATGCGGTCGACGGCGGAGTCGCGCACCTCGGGCTGAACCGTCCCGGGGTGGCCAACACCTTCGACCTGCCGACCGCGCAGGCCTTCGCCGAGGCCGTCCGGCGCGCCGGGGCGGACCAGGACGTGCGCGCGGTGCTGGTCACCGGCGCCGGTCCCCGGTTCTGCGCCGGCGGCGACGTGGCCTCGTTCGTCGCGGCCGACGACCGGGCGGCGTACCTGCACGAGCTCGCGCTGGAGCTCGACGTCGCCCTGCAGGCGCTGGCGGCGCTGCCCAAGCCCGTGGTCGCGGCCGTGCAGGGCGCGGTCGCCGGCGCCGGGCTGGCCCTGATGCTCAGCTGTGACGTGATCGTCGCGGCCGAGGGCACGAAGTTCGTCTTCGCCTACCCCGGCATCGGGCTCACCCCCGACTGCGGGGTCTCCTACCTGCTGCCGCGGGCCGTCGGTCAGCAGCGGGCGCTGGGCTTCGCGCTCAGCGGGCGGCCGATCACCGCCGAGGTGGCCCTCGACTGGGGCCTGGTCACCGAGGTCGCGGCCGACGCCGCGGCCCGGGCCACCGAGGTCGTCGCCGGCCTCGCCGCGGGTCCGGCGGTCGCGCTGGGCCAGGCCCGGCGGCTGCTCCGGGCCGGCTGGGAGCTGGACCGGGCCGCCACCGGTGCGGAGGAGGCCCGCACCATCAGTGCCAGCGTCTCCGGTCCCGAGGCCACCGAGCTGATCGCGCGCTTCGTGGCACGCTGAGCCAGCCGCCGAGCCCACCCTTCACCGATCTCACCCCGAGGAGCACCCGTGTCCGAAGTCCTGACCGTCGAGCGTGAGGGCCACGTGGAGACCTGGACCCTCAACATGCCCGAGAAGCGCAACCCCATCTCGGGCGCCGACGTGGTCGAGGCGTTCGTGGCCAACACGGGCCGGGTCGAGCTCGACCTGGACGTCCGCTGCGTCATCCTCACCGGCTCCGGCTCGGCGTTCTCCGCCGGTGGCGACGTGCAGGCGATGGCCGAGGGCCAGGGGATGTTCGGCGGGTCGCCGTTCGAGCAGCGCAACGGCTACCGCCAGGGGATCCAGCGGATCCCGCTGGCGATGCAGGCGTGCGAGGTCCCGATGATCGCGGCCATCAACGGGCCGGCGGTGGGTGCGGGGTGCGACCTGGCCCTGATGTGCGACCTGCGGATCGCCTCGGAGAAGGCCTTCTTCGCCGAGTCCTTCGCCCAGCTCGGGCTGATCCCGGGCGACGGGGGCGCGTGGCTGCTCAGCCGCGCGATCGGGCCCGCCCGGGCGGCCGAGATGGCGCTGACCGGAGACCGGGTCGACGCCGCGACCGCGCTGGAGTGGGGCCTGGTCTCCCGGGTCACCGCCCCCGAGGACCTGATGGACCAGGCCCGGGCGCTCGCCGCGCGGGTGGCCAAGAACCCCGCGCACGCCCTGCGGATGGCCAAGAAGCTGCTGCGCGAGTCCCAGCAGCGTGACCTGGCCGGGGTGCTGGAGCTCAGCGCGGCCTACCAGGCGCTGGCCCACCACACCGACGAGCACCGCGCCGCGGTGGACGCCTTCGTCAGCCGCCGGCGATGAGTGCTCCCGGCGGACCTCGTCCGAGAGGCGGATGCCCCGAGCTGGATGTGGCGCCGGTCACCTATTGAGTGATATCATGCGCATAGATACGCGCGCCTTTCTACGAGCAGGAGACAGCGGCATGACGGAACTGAGCACGCAGACGATCGCCATCCTCGGCGGCACCGGACCCCAGGGGCGGGGCCTGGCGCGACGCTTCGCCACCGCCGGCCTGACCGTGGTCCTCGGCAGCCGGGCCGCGGAGAAGGCCGAGCAGGCCGCGGCCGAGCTGGCTGAGGCCACCGGTGGGGCCGTCTCCGGGGCGGCCAACGCCGACGCCGCCGCGGCGGGCGACCTGGTGCTGGTCGTGGTGCCGTGGGACGGTCACGCCGAGCTGCTGCGCGAGCTGAAGCCGCACCTGGACGGCAAGATCGTGGTGGACTGCGTCAACCCGCTGGGGTTCGACAAGCAGGGGGCCTACGCGCTGCCCGTCGAGGAGGGGTCCGCCACCCAGCAGGCGGCCGCGATCCTGACCGAGTCCACCGTGGTGGGTGCCTTCCACAACGTCAGCGCCGTGCTGCTGGAGGACCCCGAGGTCTCCTCGGTCGACACCGACGTGCTGGTGCTCGGTGACGAGCGCGAGGCCACCGACCTGGTCCAGGCCCTGGCCGACGCGGTGCCCGGCATGCGCGGGGTGTACGCCGGTCGCCGGCGCAACGCCCACCAGGTCGAGGCGCTGACCGCCAACCTGATCGCGATCAACCGCCGCTACAAGGCGCACGCAGGGGTCCGCATCACCGATGTCTGACCGGAGGACGGGCGAGCCGCTCTCCCTGGTCATCCCGGTCAAGGAGACCTGGCGGGCCAAGTCCCGCCTGGCGCTGGACCCGGCGGTCAGGCCCCTGGTGGCGCGACGGGTCGCCCTGGCCACCACCCAGGCCGCCCTGGACGCGAGCGCCGTGGGCACGGTGTGGGTGGTGACCCGGGACGAGCAGGTGGCCGCCCTGGTGCGCGAGCTCGGCGCCGAGGTGGTGCCGGAGGTGGGCGTCTCGGGGCTCAACGCCGCCGCTGACCTCGGCCGCCGCGCCGCCCTCGACGCCCGTCCGCACGCGCCCGTAGGGATCCTGGTCGCCGACCTGCCGCTGCTCCGCTCGGCGGACCTCGACCTCGCGGTCGCGGAGTTCCGCAGCCACGGGGAGCCGATGCGGGTCTCGGACCACCACGACGTCGGCACCACGCTGCTGGTGCAGGGACCGCGGGACTGGCCCGGCATCGGCTTCGGGGGGCGCTCCGCCGAGCTCCACCTCCGGCTGGGCTACCGGCCCTGGGCCGACGCGCCCGACGGGCTGCGCCGCGACCTGGACACCCTCGACGACCTGGCCCTGGTCCGTGCGCGCTCCGACGACACCGCCCGCACCCTGCGCGACCTGGTGCCGAGGCTCGGCCCCGCCTCGGTCTGAGCGGGCTCAGGCGCTCGCGCGCCGTACCAGCGTGGGCGGGATGATCACCTTCATCGGCCGGGCGCTCCCGGAGGCGTCGATCTGCTCCAGCAGCAGGCGGGTGGCCCGCTCGGCCATCTCCTCCACGGGCTGCCGCATCGTGGTCAGCGGCGGGGTGGTGCGCTCGGCGACGCCCAGGTCGTCGTAGCCGACCACCGCGACGTCGTCGGGGACGCGCCGTCCCGAGGCGCTCAGCACCCGGAGCGCGCCCGCGGCCATCAGGTCCGAGGCCACCACCAGCCCGTCCAGGTCCGGGTGTGCGGCGAGCAGTGCCTCGGTGGCCCGCTCACCGCTCTCGGCGGTGAAGTCGCCGTGCTCGACCGCGTCGTCGGTCAGGCCGGCCTCGGCCATCGCCTGCCGCCACCCGGTGAGCCGGTCCTGGCCGGCGGTCATGTCGCGCGGACCGGCGACGGTGCCGATCCGGCGGCAGCCCCGGTCCACCAGCACCTGGGTGGCCTCCCGGGCGCCGGTGGTGTTGTCCACGTCGACGTAGGCCACGCGGTCGCCGCCCGCCCACGGCCGGCCGCCGAAGACGCACGGCAGGTCCAGTTCGGCCAGCTGCTCGGCGAGGCCGTCGTCGCGGTGGTGGGAGACCACCAGGGCGCCGTCGACGTGCCGGTTGCGCAGGTAGCGCAGGGTCCGGGTGGTCGAGGCCCCCGGCCGGGACAGCAGCAGCACCAGCTGCAGGTCCCGCTCGCCCAGCACCCGGGTCACCCCACGCAGGGTGCCGGCGAAGAACGGGTCGGAGAAGACCCGCTCGTCCGGCTCCGGGACCACCACGGCGACCGAGTCGGTACGCCGGGTGACCAGGCTGCGAGCCGCCGGGTTGGGCAGGTAGCCGAGGGTGCGCACCGCCGCGTCCACCGACGCCTGCGCCCTGGCGCTGACCCGCTGGCCGCCGTTGATCGCGCGCGACGCCGTGGCCCGGGACACCCCCGCCACCTGCGCCACCTCGTCCAGGGTGGGCGACCCGTTCGACCCGTTCACGGGCCTCACGGTAGCCACTGTGGGTCGTCCGCCGCGGGCAGGCTCCCGGTACGGGCCACCTCGGCGTACCAGTGGGCGCTCGACTTCGGCGTACGACGCTGGTCGGCGTAGTCGACGTGCACCAGGCCGAACCGCTTGGCGTAGCCGAAGGCCCACTCGAAGTTGTCCATCAGCGACCAGTGGAAGAAGCCGCGCACGTCGACGCCGTCGGCGAGCGCCCGCTGCACCCCGCTCAGGTAGGCGTGCAGGAAGGCGATCCGGTCCACGTCGTGCACCCGGCCGTCGGGACCGGCGACGTCGGGGTAGGCCGCGCCGGTCTCGGTGAGGTAGAGCGGCAGCTCCGGGTGCTCGGTGTGCAGCCGGACCAGCAGCCGGTGCAGCCCGTCGGGCTGCACCTCCCAGCCCATGTCGGTCACCGGCAGGTCCCGACTGGGGAAGGTGACGAACTCCGAGCCCACGAACGGTGAGAGCGCGACCCGGGCGGGCTTGTCGGCGTCGCGCGCCATCACGTCGCTGTGCTGGTGCCCGGAGACGGCGTTGCCGTGGTAGAAGTTCACGCCCAGCAGGTCCAGGGGAGTGCTGACCAGGGCGAGGTCGCCGTCGTGCACCACGTCGGTCCACGGCCGGCCCTGCCAGCGCAGGTGCCCGGTGTCGCCGAGCAGGTCCTCGGGGTAGTGCCCGCGGGTGATCGGGTCCAGGAAGAGCCGGTTGTGCAGCGCGTCGACCCGGCGGGCGGCGTCCACGTCGACCGGGTCCGCTGGGTCGTGCGGGTCCGCGACGGTGAAGTTGAGGCTGACCCCGAGCCGTTCGTCCCCGCCCCGGCCGCGCAGCGCGTCGACCACCAGTCCGTGGCCCAGCAGCAGGTGGTGGGCGGCGACCAGGCCCGCGACCCCGTCCTGGCGACCCGGCGCGTGGTGCCCCGCGGCGTACCCCAGCAGGGCGACGCAGAACGGCTCGTTGAGGGTGGTCCAGGTGGGCACCCGGTCGCCCAGCACGTCGTGCACCGAGAGGGCGTAGTCGGCGAACCGGTGGGCGGTGTCGCGGTTGGTCCAGCCGCCGGCGTCCTCCAGCGCCTGGGGCAGGTCCCAGTGGTAGAGCGTCAGCCAGGGCGCGATCCCGTGGCCCAGCAGCTCGTCGACCAGCCGGTCGTAGAACGCGAGGCCGGCGGGGTTGACCGGACCGCCGTCCGGGCGCACCCGGGGCCAGGCGACGGAGAAGCGGTAGGAGCCCAGCCCCAGCTCCGACATCATCGCCACGTCGGCCGGCATCCGGTGGTAGTGGTCGCAGGCGACGTCGCCGTTGTCGTCGTTGAGCACCGCTCCCGGGGTGTGGGAGAAGGTGTCCCAGATCGAGGGCGTGCGGCCGTCCTCCGCCACGGCGCCCTCGATCTGGTACGACGCGGTGGCGGCGCCCCAGACGAAGTCGGCGGGGAAGCGTGCGCTCTGGTGCGCGCTGGTGCGGGGTCCGGGGCGTTCGGCGTGAAGGGTCATCCCTTGACGGCTCCTTGCATGATGCCGGCGACCAGCTGGCGACCGGTGAGGACGAACAGGGCGAGCAGCGGGAGGGAGGCGAGCGTGGTGCCGGCCAGCACCAGGCTGTAGTCGACGTAGTAGCCGCTCTGCAGCTGCTGGAGGGCGATCTGCACGGTCGGGTTGCTCGCCGGGAGCACGATCAGCGGCCAGAAGAAGTCGGTCCAGGTGGCCATGAAGGTGAACAGCCACAGGATTGCCGCGGCCGGGCGCGCCGCGGGGACCGCGACGGTCCAGAACGTCCGGGCCATCGAGCAGCCGTCCATCCGGGCGGCCTCGATCAGCTCGTCCGGCACCGCGTCGAGCAGGTACTGGCGCATGAAGAAGACCCCGAAGGCGGTCACCATGCCGGGCACGATCAGCGCCCACAGGGAGCCCACCCAGCCCAGCTTGGCCATCACGATGAACAGCGGGATCACCCCGAGCTGGGTGGGCACGGCCAAGGTGGCGACCACGAAGACCATCAGCGCGTTGCGGCCCCGGAAGGCCAGCTTGGCGAAGGCGAAGCCGGCCAGGGTGGAGAAGAGGACCACCGAGGTGGCGACCGTGCCGGAGACGAGCAGGCTGTTGCCCAGGGCCTTCCAGAACGGCACCGCGTCGATGGCGCGCTGGGCGTTCTCCAGGAAGTGGCCGCCCGGGATCAGCGGCGGCACTCGGCCCATGAGGTCCTCGCGGCGGTGCGAGCCGACCAGGAACGACCAGTAGAGCGGGGCGCAGGCGCCCAGCACGAAGGCCGTCAGCAGACCGTAGACGAGGAATCCGGGTCGGCGCGTCATGGTGTGCCCCTGCCCCGCCGGGCCCGGCCGTGCGGTCTGCCGGCGAGCGAGCCCGCGCGCTGGCTGAGCAGCAGGTTGAGCAGGGCGAAGACGACGATGATCAGGAACAGCAGCCAGGCCACGGCCGAGGCCATGCCCAGGTCGCGGACCCGCCAGCCGAGCTCCCACAGGTACATGGTCAGCGTCTGGTACTGCCGGTCCGAGCCGCCGAGGCCGCGGGTGTCGAAGAGCCGCGGCTCGGTGAAGATCTGCAGCCCGCCGATGGTGGAGGTGATGATCACGAAGAGCAGCGTGGGACGGATCATCGGCAGCGTGATCGAGACGAACTGCCGCACCTTGCCGGCCCCGTCCAGGGACGCCGACTCGTAGAGGTCGCGGGGCACCGCCTGCATCGCGGCCAGGAAGATCAGCGCGTTGTAGCCGGTCCAGCGCCAGTTGACCATCGAGGCGATCGCGAGGTGGCTGGCCAGGGTGTTGGTGTGCCACCCGATCGCGCCGACGCCGAGCGTCTCGAGCGCCGAGTTGACCAGGCCGTAGCGGTCGCCGAAGATGTTGCCGAAGATCAGCGCGACCGCCGCCGGGGCCACCACGAACGGGAGCATCACGCTCATCCGCCACAGGGTCCGGCCACGCAGCTGGGTGTCCAGCAGCCCGGCCAGGCAGAGCGCGATCAGCACCTGCGGCACCGAGGAGAGCACGAAGATGCTCATCGTGTTGCGCAGAGCGTTCCAGAAGTAGCGGTCCGCGAGCACCCGGCGGTAGTTCTCCAGCCCGGCGAACTCACCCTGCCCGCTGAGCAGGCTCCACTGGTGGACCGAGACGAAGGCGGTGTAGAGCAGCGGGAAGAGCCCGACCACGGCGAAGAGCAGGAAGAACGGCGAGATGTAGAGGTAGGGCGCGGTGCGCGCCTCGAGCCGGAAGAACCTGCTGCGCCTCGAGCTCGGACGTCGGGCCGCGGCGACCGGCGTACGGGCGCCCTGCTCCCCGGTGTGCTGCCCGGTGTCCTTCCCGGCGTCTCTCCCGGTGCCCGGGCGCGGGTCGTCCGGGCCACCGGCCGGGGAGGGGGTCACACCCTCCCCGGCCGGGGTTCCGGTCGCCCGGTCCGGGCGACTGCTGGACTCCAGCGTCATGGGATCGGGTCAGCCCAGCCGCTCGACGTCGGCCAGGAACGAGTCCCATGCCTCGTCGGGTGACTCCTGGTCCTCGTCAACCCGCTGGATGGCCTGCTGGAAGGCGGTGTTGATGTCGGCGAACTTCGGGCCCTTGTAGGGGACGAACTCGATCGCCTTGGCCTGCTGCACCAGGATCTGGCCGACGGGCGCGTTGTTGAAGAACTCGCGCTCGCTGTCCACCACGACCGGGTCCTCCAGCGCTGCGACCTGGCTGGGGAACGTGGCCTTGGCGGTGTAGGCCTTGGCCTGCTGCTCGGGAGCGGTGAGCCACTTGGCCAGCGCGATCGCCTCCTCCTGGTGCTTGCCCTGCACGGGAACGGTCAGGTATGAGCCGCCCCACACCCCGGGGCCGCCGGGGAAGACACCGGCGACGTCCCAGCCCTGGACGCCCTCGGAGTTGCCCTCGATCACCCCGAGCATCCAGCCGGGGCAGGCCATGGTGGCGAAGGCGTCCTTCTGGAACGCCGACACCCAGTCCTCCTCCCACTGGGGGAGACGGGTGGACAGGCCCGCCTCGGAGTAGGAGGTGACGGTGTCGAAGATGCGCTTCACGTCCGGGTTGTCCGCTGCGATGACGTTGTCGTCCTCGTCCTCGAACGTGTACTGCGTCTGGTTGACCATCGCCTGCGCGGTGCCGCCGGAGGAGTCGTACCAGGCGGCGCCCGGGACCTTCTTCACGAAGTCGCTGCCAACGTCGAAGTAGTCCTCCCAGGTGGTGAAGAGCTTGGCCACCTGCTCGCGGTCGGTGGGCAGCCCGGCCTTCTTGAAGAGGTCGGCGCGGTAGCAGAGGGCCTGGGGGCCGACGTCGGTGCCGTAGCCGATGAGCTTGCCGTCGTCGGCGGTGGCGGCCTCGGTCTTCCAGTCCAGCCAGCGGCCCTCGACCTCGGGGTCGGTGAGGTCGACGAAGGCGTCGGACTCCTGCTTCAGGGCGGCCAGCCAGTCGACCTCGATCGCCTCGATGTCGGAGAGGCCCGACCCGGCGGCAAGCTTGGTGTAGAGGTTGTCCTGGTGCTCGTTGGCCTGGCCGGCCTTCTTCTGCTCGACCACCACCTTGTCCTGCATCGAGTTGTACTCCTCGATGAGTCCCTCGTAGCCGAACTCGTTGAAGGTGGCCACGGTGAGCTTGATCTTGCCGTCGCTCGTCTCATCACCGTCGTCCCCGCCGCACGCGGCCGTGGCCGTGAGCATGAGCGCCACCAGGGCGCCCGTGGCGACGCGGGTCCGTCGCCTCTTCGATGTCTGCACCGTGGTCTCCTGACGTCGTGGTGGTGGCGCTCGCCGGATGAGATTCATGGAAGCGCTTCCACTCTCTTCTTCCAGGCACCATGACAGGCGTCACATCTGGATGTCAATGCTCGCGTAGATGTGCTTGTAGAAATGTGAGAGCGCTTCCACTAGACGCCTCGTCCTGCGCGTCGTACCGTGGCTGGGGGAGCCCTCCGGCAGCGCGTCGGAGACCTCGGCGAAGGGAACCAGGCGACATGGCACAGGTGCGGTTCGAGCAGGCGGAGCATCGCTATCCCGGTGCCGACCGGCCGGCGGTCCAGGCCCTGGACCTCGAGGTCGAGGACGGGGAGTTCATGGTGCTGGTCGGCCCCTCGGGGTGCGGCAAGTCCACCTCGCTGCGGATGCTCGCGGGGCTGGAGGAGTGCACCTCGGGGCGGATCCTGATCGGCGGGCGCGACGTGACCACGGAGGTGCCCAAGGACCGCGACATCGCGATGGTCTTCCAGAACTACGCGCTCTACCCGCACATGAGCGTGGCCGACAACATGGCCTTCGCCCTCAAGGTGGCCCGGGTGCCCCGCGAGGAACGGGTACGCCGGGTCCGGGAGGCCGCGCAGCTCCTCGACCTCGTCGACCAGCTCGACCGCAAGCCCAAGGCGCTCTCCGGCGGACAGCGGCAGCGGGTCGCGATGGGGCGGGCCATCGTCCGCCAGCCCCAGGTGTTCTGCATGGACGAGCCGCTGAGCAACCTCGACGCCAAGCTGCGCGTCTCCACCCGCACCCAGGTCGCGGCGCTGCAGCAGCGCCTGGGCACCACCACCGTCTACGTCACCCACGACCAGACCGAGGCGATGACGATGGGGGACCGGGTCGCGGTGCTCAAGGACGGGCGGCTGCAGCAGGTCGACACCCCCCTCGCCCTCTACGACCGTCCCGTCAACCTGTTCGTCGCCGGCTTCATCGGGTCGCCGGCGATGAACCTGCTGCCCGCCAAGGTCGCCGACTCGCTGGCCTGGATCGGCGGGTACGCCGTGCCCCTGAAGCGCGACGTCGCTGCCCGTGCGGGAGATCAGGTCACCCTGGGCGTGCGGCCGCACGCCTGGCGGGTGGTGGGGCCCGAGGAGCCCGGCGTCGGCGCGACGGTCACCGTGATCGAGGAGCTCGGCTCGGACGCCTTCCTCTACGCGCTGCGCGACGACGCGGCCGCCGAGGAGCTGCCCGCACCGGTCGTCGTACGGCTGGAGGGGCGTCAGCCGCTGGCCAAGGGCGACCACGTCCAGCTCGCGGTGGACCCGGACGCGCTGCACGTCTTCGACCCCGCCTCCGGCGCCCGGCTCTCGGCCTGAGCGAGCTGCTGCACGAGGTGCTGCGCGACGCCACCGGGCGGCGGTGCGCCACCGGGCGCCCCCGGGCGCCACTGTGCGCAATGCCGCGCCACCGGGTCGCGACAGCGCTAGCGTTCACCTGTGCGGACGGACTGGGTTCCTGTCTCCGCGGCCGCCCTGGTCACCGGGGCCACCGCGTTGTTCGTCGGCGCGCAGCTGACCCCCCGACCCGACGGGGACGGTGAGCTGCTGCGCCTGGCCGGCGAGCACACCGACCGGTCCGGGATCCTGGCGGTGCTGCTCACGGTGGCCGCGATCGGCCTGGTCATCGGCATGCCCTCCCTGTTCACCCTCTTCCAGCGACGGGGGTTCCACACCGGCCTGTGTGCGGCGGTGCTGCTCTCCGTCGGCGCGGTGCTGCTCGCGGCCTTCGCCCAGGTGCTCGTCGTCTTCCGCAGTCTCACGGTCAACGACGCCGTCACCCCGGAGGCGATCGAGGCGGTGGCCAACGACGGCCTCCAGCAGTCGATGGTGCTCGGCGGGTTCGCGGTGTTCTACCTCGGCGAGCTGCTGCTCGCCCTCGCCCTGCTGCGCGCGCGCACCACGCCGGTGTGGGTCCCGTGGGCGTTCGTGCTGCACGTGGTGTGCGGACCGCTCGGTCAGGCGGTGCTGCCCGAAGGGTGGCGCGGACTGGGCTCGGTCCTCATGGTCGCCGGCTTCGCCGGGGTCGCGGTGGCGGCCAACCAGCAGGGCCGCGGCTGAGCGAAGTCCCGACCCGGACCCCTTGCCGGGGCGGGCCCGTGGCGTGAAGATCGGGGTGGGTCCTCGCGGCCCCCTCATCCTCGGGAGGACGCATGACGACGAACACCCAGGTCCCGGTGCAGCCTTCGGGCCCCCCGTCCCGGATGACGCCCCGGTCGATGCTCGTCTGGGGTGCCGTCGCGGTGGTCGGCGCGGTCTGCTGGGTGGTGCTGGCCGTCTCGCGCGGGGAGGAGGTCTCCGCCCTGTGGGTGCTCTTCGCGGCACTGTGCTCCTACGCCATCGCCTACCGGTTCTACGCCCGTTTCATCGCCTACAAGGTGCTCGGCGTGGACGACACCCGGGCCACGCCGGCGGAGCGCTACCAGAACGGGCGCGACTTCGACGTCACCGACCGGCACGTGCTCTTCGGCCACCACTTCGCCGCCATCGCCGGTGCCGGCCCGTTGGTCGGCCCGGTGCTGGCGGCGCAGATGGGCTACCTGCCCGGCACCATCTGGATCATCGTCGGGGTGATCCTGGCCGGGGCCGTGCAGGACATGGTGGTGCTGTTCTTCTCGATGCGCCGCGACGGCAAGAGCCTGGGCCAGATGGTGCGCGAGGAGATCGGCGTGGTCGGCGGGATCGCCGCCCTGATCGCCGTCTTCGCGATCATGATCATCATCCTGGCGGTGCTGGCGCTGGTGGTGGTCAACGCGCTGGCCGAGTCTCCCTGGGGGGTCTTCTCGATCGGCCTGACCATCCCCATCGCCCTGTTCATGGGGTTCTACCTGCGCCACCTGCGGCCGGGCCGGGTCTCCGAGGTCACCCTGATCGGGGTGGTGCTGCTGCTCGCGGCCATCGTCGGCGGGGGGTACGTCGACCAGCTGGGGCTCGAGGGGGCGCTCACCCTGTCCAAGGAGCAGCTCACGCTCGCGCTGGTGGTCTACGGGTTCGTCGCCTCCATCCTGCCGGTGTGGATGCTGCTGACCCCGCGCGACTACCTGTCGACGTTCATGAAGGTCGGGGTGATCGTGCTGCTCGCGGTCGGGCTGGTGCTGGCGGCCCCGTCGCTGCAGCAGGAGGCCGTGACCGAGTTCGCGCGCGAGGGCAACGGGCCGGTCTTCGCGGGCAAGCTGTTCCCGTTCGTCTTCATCACCATCGCCTGTGGCGCGCTGTCGGGCTTCCACGCGCTCATCTCCTCGGGGACCACGCCCAAGATGGTCGCCAAGGAGAGCCAGGTCCGGATGATCGGCTACGGCGGGATGCTGATGGAGTCCTTCGTGGCGATCAGCGCCCTGATCGCGGCCTGCGTCATCGACCCCGGCCTCTACTTCGCCATCAACTCACCCGCCGGGGCGACCGGGGCCGACCCCGCCACGGCGGCGGAGTTCGTGGGCAGCCTGGGGTTCACCATCACCGCCGACGACCTCCGGGCGGCCGCCGCGGCGGTGGAGGAGCAGACGCTCATCTCCCGCACCGGGGGCGCCCCGACGCTGGCCTTCGGCATGTCGCAGGTGTTCACCGACGCGTTCGGCGGCGGGCTGGCGGCCTTCTGGTACCACTTCGCGATCATGTTCGAGGCGCTGTTCATCCTCACTGCGGTCGACGCCGGCACCCGGGTCGGGCGGTTCATGCTGCAGGACACCGTGGGCAACCTGTGGCCCCGGTACGCCGACCTCTCCTGGAAGCCCGCGTCGTGGTCGGCCAGCGCGGTGGTGGTCGGGCTGTGGGGCTACATGCTCTACGTCGGGGTCACTGACCCGCTCGGCGGCATCAACCAGCTCTTCCCGCTCTTCGGCATCGCCAACCAGCTCCTCGCCGCCATCGCACTCACCCTGTGCGTCACCCTGCTGATCAAGCACGGCAAGGCCAAGTGGACCTGGGTGCCGGGGATCGGCCTGGCCTGGGACCTCATCGTCACCATGACCGCCAGCTGGCAGAAGGTCTTCTCCGACAACCCGGCGCTGGGCTACTTCAGCCAGCGCTCCCGCTACGCCGACGCCCGGGACGCCGGAGAGCTGCTGGCTCCCGCCACCAGCGCCGACGAGATGGACCAGATCATCTTCAACTCCACCCTCAACGGCACCCTGCAGGCGATCTTCGCGATCCTGGTGCTGGTGGTGGTGGCCAACGCGGTGGTGATCTGGGTCAAGGGGGTGCGGGCCGGCGGGCTGCCGACCACCGAGGTGCCGAAGCAGGAGTCGCAGATCGTGGCCCCCTCCGACTTCCTGGCGACGGCGCAGGAGAAGCAGGCCGTGCGGGAGTGGGAGGAGCGGCGCCAGCTCGCGGGGACGGGGGAGCGGACATGACGGCGCTGTCCCGGCTGCGCTGGTACGTCCGCCAGCTCACCGGCGAGGCCAAGTGGGACGAGTACGTCGCCCAGTGCGGCCGCGCGGACGTGGTGCCGGTCTCGCGGCGGGAGTTCGAGCGGGCCCGCGACCACGAGCGGGAGCACGCCGCGGGGGCTCGCTGCTGCTGAGAGCCCCCGCGCCTGCCGGGGTGGGTCAGCGCGGCGCCATCCGCAGCGCGCCGTCCATCCGGACGACCTCGCCGTTGAGGTAGTCGTGCTCGACCATGGCCAGCGCGAGCTGGGCGTACTCGTCCGGTCGGCCCAGCCGCTGCGGGAACGGCACGCCCGAGGCGAGACCGGCGCGGAACTCCTCCGAGACGGTCGCCAGCATCGGGGTCTCGATGATGCCCGGGGCGATGGTGAGCACCCGGATCCCGAACTGGGCGAGGTCGCGCGCGGCCGGCAGGGTCAGCCCGACCACGCCGCCCTTGGAGGAGGCGTACGCCGCCTGGCCGACCTGGCCGTCGTACGCGGCGATCGAGGCGGTGTTGATGACCACGCCCCGCGCCCCGTCCGCCAGCGGCTCGGTCTGCGCGATCTGCTCCGCGGCCAGCGTCATCACGTTGAACGTGCCGATCAGGTTGACCTGCACGACCTTCGCGTAGAAGGCGAGGTCGTGGGGGCCCTTGCGGCCCAGGATCCGCATCGAGGGCCCGATGCCGGCGCAGTTGACCACCGTGCGCAGCGGTACGCCGGAGGCGGAGGCGGTCGCGACCGCGGCGGCGACCTGGTCGGGGTCGGTCACGTCGACGCCGACGTAGGTCACGCCGGCGACCTCGGGGGCGTCCTCGATGGCCTGGGGCAGGTCGAAGGCGAAGACCTGCGCGCCCTTGGCGGCGAGCGCGGCGGCGGTGGCGGCGCCGAGGCCGGAGGCGCCGCCGGTGACGATCGCGGCGGTGTCGTTGAGCTGCACGGTGGGTGTTCTCCTGTGGTGGTGGGGGAGGGGTGGTGGGTCAGGCGTGGGTGATGGTGCCGCGGTCGTCCTTGGCCAGTGAGCGGGAGATGACCATCCGCTGGATCTGGTTGGTGCCCTCGAAGATCTGCATCACCTTCGCCTCGCGCATGTAGCGCTCCACCGGGAAGTCACGGGTGTAGCCGTAGCCTCCGAGCACCTGCACGGCATCGGTGGTCACCTTCATGGCGTTGTCCGTGGCCACCATCTTGGCAATGGACGCCTCGCGGGAGAACGGCAGCCCGGCGTCCTTGAGGCGGGCCGCGTGCAGCACCGTGGCGCGCGCGGACTGCACCGCGGCCTCCATGTCGGCCAGCACGAAGGCCAGCCCCTGGTGCTCGATGATCGGCTTGCCGAAGGTCTCCCGCTCGCGGGCGTAGGCGACCGCCTGGTCCAGCGCGCCCTGCGCGAGCCCGGTCGCCACCGCGGCGATGCCGAGACGGCCCGAGTCGAGCCCGCCCAGCGCGATGCGCAGGCCCTCGCCCTCGGCCCCGAGTCGGCGCTCGACGGGGATCCGCACGTCCTCGAAGCGCATGGTGGCGGTGTGGGAGCCGGTCAAGCCCATCTTCCGCTCCGGGGCGTCGGCGCTCAGGCCCGGGGTGTCGGCGGGGACCAGGAAGCAGGAGATGCCGTGGCGGTCCCCCGGCTCCCCAGCGGTGCGCGCCATCACCTTGTAGAAGTCGGCCTGCCCGCCGTGGGTGGTCCACGCCTTGGCGCCGTTGAGCACGTAGTCGTCGCCGTCGCGCCGGGCCGTGGTGCGCATCGCGGCCGGGTCGGAGCCGGCGTGCGCCTCGGAGAGGCAGTACGCGCCGAGCAGGCCGCCACCGAGCATGTCGGGCAGCCACTGCCGCTTCTGCTCCTCGGTGCCGAAGCTCACCAGGCCGAAGCAGGACAGGGCGTGCACCGAGACGCCGACCCCGACCGAGGACCAGACCGCGGCGATCTCCTCCAGCACCTGGAGGTAGACCTCGTAGGGCTGACCGCCGCCGCCGTGCTCCTCGGCGTACGGCAGGCCGAGCACGCCGACCTCGCCCAGCAGCCGGAAGACCTCGCGGGGGAAGGTCTCGGTCGCCTCGGCCTCGGCGCTGCGGGGCGCGAGCTCCTCGGCGGCCAGTCGGCGCACGAGCTTGAGCAGCTCGGCGGCCTCCTCGGTGGGCAGTCGACGCGTGGCGGTCATGGCTTCTCCTGGACAGCGTGGCGGTGATGGAACGGAAGCGATACTGTAGCGCAGCCTTCCGTATCATTTCTGGTACCAATCTCTAGGAGCTGCCATGACGCCCGACGAGCGCGTGACCGATCTGCTGGCCACCTTCGACGCCCCCGGCCTCGTGGTCGCCGACCTGCTCTGCGACCGGCACCCGGTCGACCAGGTCGCCTTCACCGTCGTGCAGCCCGACCTCAGCCCGCGCGACCTGACCTACGGCGAGCTCGCCGAGAGCTCGCGCCGGTTCGCGGCAGCCCTGGTCGCCCAGGGGATCGAGCCCGGTGACCGGGTCGCGACGCTGATGGGCAAGTCGGCCGACTTCGTGACCACGGTGCTGGGCATCTGGCGTGCCGGTGCCGTGCACGTGCCGCTCTTCACCGCCTTCGCCACCCCGGCGATCGCGCTGCGGCTGGCCGGTGCGCAGGCCAAGCTCGTCGTGGCCGACGCGGGGCAGCGCGCCAAGCTGCTGCCCGGCGACGACCTTCCCGCCGTCGTCGACTGGCGCGTGGTGGTGGCCGGGGGCGCCGGCGAGGACGGCGACCTGCGCCTGGACCGGCTGCTCGCCGAGACCGACCCCGGCCGGGCTCCAGTGGTCCCGGTGGACGGCTCCGCCGAGCTCGTCCGGCTCTTCACCAGCGGCACCACCGGCACGCCCAAGGGGGTGCCCATCCCGGTCCGCGCCCTGGCCGCCTTCGTCGCCTACCTCGACTACGGCCTCGACGTCAGTGACGACGACGTCTACTGGAACGCCGCGGACCCCGGGTGGGCCTTCGGGCTCTACTACGGCATCGCCGCGCCGCTGGCCTCGGGCCGGCGCAACATCCTGCTGCAGGCGGGGTTCTCCCCGGAGACCACCTGGGAGGTCATCCGGCGGCTGGGGGTCACCAACCTGGCGGCCGCGCCGACCGTGTTCCGCACCCTGCGCAGCGCCGACGTGCCCGCCCCCGAAGGGCTCCGGCTGCGCCGGGCCACCTCGGCGGGGGAGCCGCTGAACCCCGACATGGTCAGCTGGGGGGCGCAGGTGCTGGGCTGCGAGATCCACGACACCTACGGCCAGACCGAGCTGGGCATGTCCATCGTCAACGGCTGGCACGACGACGTGCGCCGGCCCGTCAAGCCGGGGTCGATGGGACGCCCCATGCCGGGCTGGTCCGCGGCGGTGCTGGGCAGCGACTCCGACGAGGCCGCCGCCCCCGGCGAGCAGGGGCGGGTTGCCATCGACCTGGCCGGCAGCCCCCTGATGTGGTTCACCGGCTACGTCGACGCCCCGGACAAGACCGCGGAGCGGTTCAGCCCCGACGGCCGCTGGTACCACACCGGGGACGCCGGCCGGGCCGACGAGGACGGGGACTTCTTCTTCGCCTCGCGCGACGACGACGTGATCATCATGGCGGGCTACCGGATCGGCCCGTTCGAGATCGAGAGCGTGCTGGTCGCCGACGACCGGGTCGCGGAGGCCGCGGTCATCGGGGTGCCCGATGAGCTGCGCGGAGAGGTGGTCGAGGCCTTCGTGGTGCTGGCCGGCGGGGTGGAGGCGACCGAGGAGCTGGGACGTGAGCTGCAGCAGCGGGTGAAGACCAAGCTCGCCGCCCACCTCTTCCCGCGGGCGGTCCACTTCGTCGAGGAGCTCCCCAAGACCCCCTCGGGCAAGATCCAGCGCTTCCACCTGCGCCAGGCGCGCGCCGAGCAGGTCCGGTCCGGCTCGTGACCCCGGTCGCGTCGCGCCGGCGGCGTACGGCTCGTCAGCAGGACCTGCTGGCCCGGCTGGTGGAGCTGATGACCGCCGAGGGGTTCGCCGAGTTCACCCTCGACGACCTGGCCGCGCGGCTGCGGTGCTCCAAGACGACCCTCTACGCCCTGGCCGCCTCCAAGGCCGAGCTCGAGGTCGAGGTGGTGCGGGAGTACTTCCGCGAGGCGGTGCCCGCGGTGGAGGCCCGGGTGGCGGCCACCGAGGACCCGGCGGAGCGGGTCACCGCCTACCTGCTCGCCGTCGCGGACTACCTGCGGCCGGTCTCGCGGGAGTTCCTGGAGGACCTGCTCGCGACCCGGGCCACCGCCGAGCTCTACCAGCGCAACACCGCCGCCGCGGCGGCGCGGATCCGGGAGCTGGTCGGCGAGGGCATCGAGGCCGGGGCCTTCCGCTCGGTCAACGCCGCGTTCGTGGCCGAGATGGTCGCGGCCACCATGGCGGCGATCCAGGGCGGTGAGATGTCGGCGCGCGCCGGGCTGACCGACGCCGAGGCGTACGCCGAGCTGGCGTCCCTGGTGGTGCACGCCCTGACTGCCGGGGCCGAGTGAGGGGCGGCCCGGTCAGCGGTCACCTGTGTGAGGCGGGACCCGCGCACGTGACCGAGACCCTAGCGGGCCGCCGAGGCGTCGTGGGGCTGGTCGATCGCTCCCCGGACGCACGAAGGCCCGCCACGCAGCAGCGTGACGGGCCTCCTCGAGCGCGGCTCAGCTCTTGGCGGCCTTGCGGGCCCGCGAAGCGGTCTTGGCGCGGTCGTTCGCGTTGAGCACCAGCTTGCGGATGCGCGCGGCCTCCGGGGTGACCTCGACGCACTCGTCCTCGCGGCAGAACTCCAGGCACTGCTCGAGGGAGAGCAGGCGCGGCGGGATCAGCTTCTCGAAGTTGTCGGAGGTGGCGGACCGGATGTTGGTCTGCTGCTTCTCCTTGGTGATGTTGACGTCCATGTCGTCGGCGCGGGAGTTCTCCCCGACGATCATGCCTTCGTAGACCTCGGTGGCGGGCTCCACGAACATGGTGCCGCGCTCCTGCAGCGACGTCATGGCGTACGCGGTGGCGGCGCCGGCCCGGTCGGCCACGAGCGAGCCCGAGGCGCGCGAGCGGATCTCGCCGGCCCACGGCTCGTACCGCTCGAAGACGTGGGCGGCCATGCCGGTGCCGCGGGTCTCGGTGAGGAACTCGGTGCGGAAGCCGATCAGGCCTCGTGCCGGCACCAGGAACTCCATCCGCACCCAGCCGGTGCCGTGGTTGGTCATCTGCTCCATGCGGCCCTTGCGGGTGGCGAGCAGCTCGGTGATGGCGCCGAGGTACTCCTCGGGGGCGTCGATGGTCAGGCGCTCGACGGGCTCGTGCAGCTTGCCGTTGATCTCCTTGGTGACCACCTGCGGCTTGCCGACGGTGAGCTCGAAGCCCTCGCGGCGCATCTGCTCGACCAGGATGGCCAGCGCCAGCTCGCCACGGCCCTGGACCTCCCAGGCGTCGGGACGCTCGGTGGGCAGCACCCGGAGCGAGACGTTGCCGACGAGCTCGGCGTCGAGGCGGTCCTTGACCAGGCGCGCGGTGACCTTGGAGCCCTTGAGACGGCCGACCAGCGGGGAGGTGTTGGTGCCGATGGTCATCGAGATGGCGGGCTCGTCGACGGTGATCAGCGGCAGCGCCACCGGGTTCTCGGCGTCGGCCAGGGTCTCGCCGATCATGATGTCGGGGATGCCCGCGATGGCCACGATGTCGCCGGGGCCGGCGTGGGTGCCGGGCACCCGGTCCAGGCCCTCGGTGATCAGCAGCTCGGAGATCTTGACGTTCTTGACGGTGCCGTCGGCCTTCATCCAGGCGACGGTCTGGCCCTTGTTGATCTCGCCCTCGTGGATGCGCAGCAGCGCCAGCCGGCCGAGGAACGGCGAGGAGTCGAGGTTGGTGACGTGCGCCTGCAGCGGCTTGCCCTCGGTGTAGGTCGGAGCCGGGATGGTGTCCAGGATCGTCTTGAAGAGCGGCTCGAGGCTGTCGCCGTCGGGCAGGGTGCCGTTCTCGGGCTTGGTCAGCGAGGCGATGCCGGCCTTGCCGGAGGCGTAGACGACGGGGAAGTCCAGCGCGTCCTGGCTGTGGCTCTCGTCGAGCAGGTCCATGAAGAGCTCGTAGGTCTCGTCCACGACCTCGTCGATCCGGGCGTCGCCACGGTCGACCTTGTTGACGACCAGCACGACGGGCATGTCGGCGTTGAGCGCCTTGCGCAGCACGAAGCGGGTCTGGGGGAGCGGGCCCTCGGACGCGTCGACCAGCAGCACGATGCCGTCGACCATGGACAGGCCGCGCTCGACCTCGCCACCGAAGTCGGCGTGGCCGGGGGTGTCGATGATGTTGATGGTCATGCCCTCGGGGAACGACGGGCCGGTGTAGTGCACGGCCGTGTTCTTCGCGAGGATGGTGATGCCCTTCTCGCGCTCGAGGTCACCCGAGTCCATGACGCGCTCTGCGACGCTCTCGGCCTGGTGCACCGAGAAGGCGCCGGCCTGGCGCAGCATGGCGTCGACGAGGGTGGTCTTGCCGTGGTCGACGTGGGCGACGATGGCAACATTGCGCAGGTCGTTCCTGCGGGTGGAAGACATAAAGGGTACGGCGTCACTTTCGGGTGGAGTCGTGGGCCCGATCGGACCACCCGCCATTCTAGGGGCCGGTCAAGTCTCACGCCGAACCATCGACGGCGCCGCGGGAGGGACGGTCCGTCCTGGTCCGTCCCGGCGCGGGCGAGCGTGCGCGCCCGGCGCGGGTCCTAGGCTGGCTCCATGCGGCTACGACCGGGGCGACCCGACCTGAGCAGGTACGCCGAGCTGGTCGACGTACCGGCGGCTGCCCCCCAGGCACCACTCAGCGTCTCCTGGCTCGGCGTCAGCACCGTGCTGGTCACGGACGGGGAGTCCTCCCTGCTGACCGACGGCTTCTTCTCCCGGCCCGGTCTGGTCAAGGTGGGGCTGGGCCGGCTGCGGCCCGACGTGGCCCGCATCGACGAGGCGCTGGCCCGCGCCGGCATCGACCGGCTCGACGCGGTGCTGCCCGTGCACACCCACTACGACCACGTCCTGGACTCGGCCACGGTGGCGCTGCGCACCGGGGCGGTGGTGGTCGGCGGCACCTCCGCCGCGCACATCGCCCGCGGGCACGGCCTGCCGTCCTCGCGGATCGTCACCGCGGAGGCCGGGACGCCGTACGTCCTCGGTTCCTTCGAGGTCACCCTGGTCGCCGGCGAGCACTGTCCTCCGGACCGCTTCCCGGGCGCCATCACCGGGCCGGTGCTCCGCGACGCCCGTGCGTCGGCGTACAAGTGCGGGGAGGCGTGGTCCACCCTGGTCCACCACCTCCCGAGCGGACGGCGGCTGCTGGTCCAGGGCAGCGCCGGCTGTGTGCCCGGGGCCCTGGCGGGGCACGCCGCCGAGGTCGCCTACCTCGGCATCGGACAGCTCGGGCTGATGGACGCCGACTACACCGAGCGCTACTGGGACGAGACCGTGGGCCGCGTCGGCGCCCGGTCGGTGGTGCTCGTGCACTGGGACGACTTCTTCTCCCCGCTGACCGCGCCGCTGCGCGGCCTGCCGTACGCCGGGGACGACCTCGACGTCTCCATCGCCCGGCTGCGCCGCCTCGCGGCGCGCGACGCCGTCTCGCTGCACCTGCCCACGCTGTGGGAGCGTGCCGACCCCTGGAAAGGACTGGCCGACTGATGAGGAACCCCCGCGTGCTCGTGGTCGAGCACCACGCCGAGTGCCCGCCCGCCCTGCTCGGCGAGTGGCTGGCCGAGGCCGGATGCGAGCTGGAGCTCTGCCGGCCCTGGGCTGGAGACGCCTTGCCCGAGGTCACGGCGTACGACGGCCTGCTGGTGCTGGGTGGGGAGATGGGCGCCAACGACGACGACCGGCACTGGTGGCTCACACCGGTCAAGGAGCTGGTGCGGGCGGCCGGGGAGGCGGGCGTGCCGACCCTGGGGATCTGCCTGGGTCACCAGCTGATGGCGGTGGCCCTCGGCGGCCGGGTGGCGCGCAACCCCGCCGGTCAGACCATCGGGCTGCAGACGGTCGGCTGGCAGGAGGCGGCCTCCCGGGACGCGCTGGCCGGCTCCCTGGGCGCGACCGCCCGCGGGGTGCACTGGAACAGCGACGTCGTCACCGAGCTGCCCCCGGGCGCCAAGGTGCTGGCCCGGACCGAGGACGGCGCGCCCCAGGTGGTCCGCTACGCGGAGCGGGCCTGGGGCCTCCAGCTGCATCCCGAGGCCGACGAGCACGTGGTGGGCCGTTGGGCCGACGGCGACCGTGCCGACCACCTGGCGCGGGGCATCGACTCGGGCGAGGCGCTGGCGGAGATCGCCGCAGCGCGCGACGAGCTGGCGGCCACCTGGCAGCCGCTGGCCCGCTCCTTCGCCGCGATCGCCGCGATCGCCGCCGGGACCCGGGCGAGGGAAGCTTCGTGCTCGCGGCCCTGACCGGCATGGGGCTGTCGGCGGCAGCCGGGCTGAACGCCTACATCCCGTTCCTGGTGGTCGCCCTGGTCGCCCGCTTCACCGACGTCATCACCCTGCCCGCGGCCTACGCGTGGATCGAGTCCGGCTGGGCGATCGGGATAGGCGCGCTGCTGCTCCTGGTAGAGGTGGTGCTGGACAAGGTCGCCCTGGTCGACACCGTCAACGACGCGATCCAGACCTTCGTCCGGCCCGCCACGGGTGGGCTGATCTTCGCGGCGACGGCCGCCGCGGACGACCTCGAGCAGAGCTCAGGTCTGCTGGCGGAGAACCCGTGGATCGCGGTCGTGCTCGGGGTGCTGCTCTCCGGCGTCGTGCACGGCGCCAAGGCCACCGTGCGTCCCGCCATCGACGCCGGCTCCTTGGGGACCGCGACCCCGGTGGTCTCCGCGGCGGAGGACGGCGCCTCGGTGGGCCTGTCGCTGGTGGCCGTCTTCTGGCCGGTCCTGGTGATCTTCGCCCTGTTCGGGCTGCTCGCAGCACTGGTGTGGCTGCTCGTGCTGGTGCGAGGCTGGCGACAGCGCCGCCGGGCCCGGGCCGGGGGCTAGGAGAAGATCGGGGCCCCGTGATGCAGACCTGCAGCTTCGTGCCGCCGTACCTCTTGGCGCGGATCAGCCAGAGCCGGGATCCGGCGGCGACGAGCTGCGCCGAGACGATGCGGGTCGACGAGAGGTTCCGCGCCAGCCGCCGTACGGCGGACGAGGCGGAGGGGCTCCGGGTGCACAGCACCGTCCTCGGCGCCGCGCCCGGCGAGCCGGCGCCCCCGGCCTGGACGGTGCACGACGCCGAGTCGGGCACCCGGCTGCCGGGCACCCCGGTGCGGGCGGCCGGCGAGCCCGCCACCGGCGACGCGGCCGTCGACGAGGCGGCGAGCGGGATCGAGGCCACCCTGCGGCTCTTCGCCGAGGCCTTCGGGCGCAGGTCCTACGACGACGAGGGCTCGGAGGTCACCCTCACCGTGCACTACCGCGAGAACTACGACAACGCCTTCTGGGACGGGCGCCAGCTGGTCTTCGGCGACGGCGACGGCCGCGTCTTCGAGCGGTTCACCAAGGCGGTGGACGTGCTGGGCCACGAGTTCGGGCACGCCGTCACCGAGCGCAGCGCCCGGCTGGACTACCAGGGTCCCAGCGGTGCGCTCAACGAGTCGGTCTCCGACGTCTTCGGCACCTGTCTGCTGCAGTGGCTCGCCGGCCAGGACGTGGAGCAGGGGACATGGCTGATCGGGCAGGGGCTGTTCCGGCCCGGCATCGCGGCTCGGGCGCTGCGCGACCTGGCCGCGCCCGGCACGGCGTACGACGACCCGCTGCTGGGTCGCGACCCGCAGGTGGCTCACCTGGCCGACTACGTGGAGACCCAGGACGACAACGGGGGAGTGCACATCAACTCCGGCATCCCCAACCGCGCCTTCCACCTGGCGGCCACCGGCCTGGGCGGGCGGGTGTGGGAGCGCGCCGGCCTGGTCTGGTACGCCGCCCTCACCGGTGGCGGGCTCGAGCCGGACAGCGGCTTCGCCTCCTTCGCCCGGGTCTGCGTCGATGCCGCGGAGCGCGTGCTGTCGGCCGCGGACGCCCAGGTGGTGGCCGAGGCCTGGGCCCAGGTGGGGGTCACCCCGGGCCGGGCCGGCGCCCCGGTTGCTGTCGCGGTCCCCGAGGCGGCGCCGGCACCCTCCGGGCTGCTGCGGGTACGCCGCACCGGCGGCTTCGCCGGGCTGACCACCGTCGCGGAGCTCGACCTGGACGCGGACCAGGAGGGGGGCGACTCCAGGATCGCGGAGGCTCGGAGCCTGCTGCCCGCACTGGAGCCCGCGCAGGTCGCCGATCAGCCGCCCGCACCGGACATGTTCGTCTACGTCTTCGAGCTGCCCGGACGCGCCGCGATCACCGTGCCCGAGCCCCAGCTCACGCCCGAGCAGGGCAGGCTGGCCGCGCTGGTGCTCTCCGAGGGCGGCGGCGCGCCGGACCGGTCGGGCGGGACGAGCTAGTTCGGCGCGACCTCGAGGGGTGCGTCGCTGAGGGCCCGGTCCAGGGCGGCCTTGACGTGCAGGGTGGTGCAGCCCAGCACCGGGATCTCCACGTCGGCCTGCCGCACCAGCAGCTCGAGCTCGGTGCAACCGAGGATGACGCCCCCGGCGCCGGCGTCCCACAGCTGCTCGATGATCTCCACGACCTCGCGGCGCGAGGTGTCGCTGACCTTCCCGTGCACCAGCTCGTCGTAGATGATCCGGTTGATCGTCTCGTGGTGCTCATCCGCCGGCACGTGCACCTGCAGGCCGTGGGTCGCGATCCGGTCGGTGAAGAACGAGCGCGACATGGTGAACGAGGTGCCGAGCAGGCCCACCGACTCCAGCCGGTGCTCCTGGCACGCGTCGGCGACCACGTCGGCCAGGTGCAGCAGCGGGATGTCGATCGCCTGCTCCACCTGCTCCGCGACCCGGTGGAAGGCAGTGGTGCAGAGCAGCAGGAAGTCCGCCCCCGCACGCTCCACGCCCTGCGCGGCCGTCGCCAGGATCTGCGCGACCTCGTCCCAGCGCTCCTGCTGCTGCAGGGCGGTGACCTCGGCGAAGTCCACCGAGGTCAGGACCGTGCGCGCCGAGGAGAGCCCGCCGAGGCGCGACTCCACTCCCTCGTTGAGCTGCTGGTAGTACACCGCGCTGGATTCCCAGCTCATGCCGCCGATGAGTCCGATGGTCTTCACGGGGCTCAGTCTTGCAGGTTCACCGGCTGCCCGGTGAAACCGAGTCACACCCGGTGCACCTTGTGCTGAGCCGCCTGCGCCCGCGGCTTGATCACCAGCTCGTCGATGTTGACGTGCGAGGGGCGGGTCGCGATCCAGGCGATGGCGTCGGCGACGTCGTCGGCGACCAGGGGGTCGGGTACGCCGTCGTACACCGCCGCGGCGCGGGAGGCGTCACCGCCGAAGCGGACCAGGGAGAACTCCTCGGTGGCGACCATGCCCGGTGCCACCTCGCTGATCCGGATGGGCTCGCCGTTGAGCTCCAGGCGCAGCGTCTCGGTGAGCACCTTCAGCCCGTGCTTGGCGGCGGTGTAGCCGGCGCCGCCCTCGTAGGCGACGCGGCCCGCGGTCGAGCCGACGTTGACGATGACCGCGTCTCCGGAGGCGCGCAGCGCGGGCAGAAGGGCCTGGGTCACGCGCAGCACGCCGAGCACGTTGACGTCGTACATCCGCTGCCACTGGTCGGGGTCCGCCGCGTCGACCGGGTCCAGCCCGAACGCGCCGCCGGCGTTGTTGACCAGGACCTCCAGCTGCGGTCCGACGGCCTTCGCCAGCCCGGCCACCGACTCCGCGGAGGTGACGTCGCAGGCCACCGCGGTGCCACCGATCTCGTTGGCCAGGGCGGTGAGCTGCTCGAACCTGCGCGCCGCGCAGACGACGTGGAAGCCCTGGGCGGCCAGCGCCCGCGCGGTGGCGGCGCCGATCCCGCTGCTGGCCCCGGTGACCACTGCCGTGCGCTGAATTGTCATGAGGGTCATTCTGGCAGGATCCGGTGCGTGACGATCATCGCTGCCGCAGACGGCTCGGCCCTCGGGAACCCCGGACCTGCGGGCTGGGGCTGGTACGTCGACGAGGCGCACTGGGCGTGCGGGGGCTGGCCCGTCGGCACCAACAACATGGGCGAGCTGATGGCGGTGCTCGACCTGCTCCAGCAGACCGCGCACCTCGACGAGGAGCTGCACGTCATCTGCGACAGCACCTACGTCATCAACTCCATCACCAAGTGGATGCCGGGCTGGAAGCGCCGAGGGTGGAAGAAGGGCGACGGCAAGCCGGTGATGAACATCGAGCTGATGAAGGCGCTCGACGAGGCCATGGCCGGACGCAAGGTGACCTTCGAGTGGGTCAAGGGGCACGCCGGGCACGTGCTCAACGAGCACGCGGACCGGTTGGCCAACGCGGCCTCCCTGGCGTGGAAGGGCGGTACGCCGCCTGCGCCGGGCCCCGGTTATGCCGACGCCTCCACCGCCCACCCGGCGGCGGTGCCCGGGCAGGTCGACGTCGAGCCGGACCTGTTCTCGGTGTTCGAGCCGGACCACGTGCTCACCCCTGTGGAGGAGGTCGTCGCCCTGGAGCGCTCCCTGCTCACCGACGAGGTGCGCAGCGACCCGGCCGCCGTCGCCGCACTCCTGCACCCCCAGTGGCAGGAGGTGGGGCAGTCGGGTCGGATCTGGTCCCGCGAGGAGGTGCTCGCCGAGATCGGTCCCCTGCCCGAGACCTCCCTGGACGTGGTGTCGGTGGAGGAGGTTGCCCCGGACCTGCTGCTGCTGGTGTGGCGCAGCAGCAGCGCCAGAGGCTCCGCGATCAGGAGCTCTTGGTGGTTGCGCACCAGTTCCGGCTGGGTTCAGCGGTTTCACCACGGAACGCCCGAACCCCGCTAATGTGGTGGCCCAGACCGCAGGACCTGTGCCTGTGGCACCCCTGTTCGGTTTGCTACTACGGAATGGAAATTCGATGACCGTACGTCAACTGGGTGGCGCCCTGGGAGTGCTCGGCGGGATCGTGTGGATCGCACGGTGGCTCCTGGACCCTGAGGCCGGATCGGCAGACATCATGCGCTACGCCGGGTTGGGCCTGGTGCTCCTGGGCCTGGTCTGCGTGGGGCTGACCCTGGTCAAGGGCCAGGCGCTGTGGCTCGACGTGGTCGTCGGGTTCGCCTGCCCCGCCCTGTTCTGGGCCATCTACGAAGTCGTCCGCGCCGAGCTCGGCGAGGCCGTGCTCTTCCACGGGGTGCTCGGCATCGCCTGGGTGCTGGTCGGCGCCGTCCTGGTGGTCAAGGGCAAGCCCCGCGTGGACGACCGCTCGCAGGTCAACGCCTGACGCTGCGCGACCCGAGATTCCCTGCCTGATCCTCGGGCGGGGAATCTTCCATGTCGGCACCCGGTTGTGCCCCCGGTAGTTTTTCCGTGACGAGAGGGCTGGCTGTGGACCGTGTGGCGATGATCAGCCTGCACACCTCCCCGTTGGACCAGCCCGGGACCGGTGACGCGGGCGGCATGAACGTCTACGTGCTCGAGGTCGCCAAGCGCCTGGCGCGCCAGGGCGCGGCCGTGGACATCTTCACCCGGGCCACCTCCTCCACCATCCCGGCGGTGGTCGAGGCCGCCGACGGCGTGCTGGTGCGGCACGTCGCCTCCGGCCCCTTCGAGGGACTGACCAAGGGCGAGCTGCCCGCCCAGCTGTGCACCTTCGCCCGCGAGGTGCTGCGCACCGAGACGCTGCACCCGATCGGGCACTACGACGTCGTGCACTCCCACTACTGGCTCTCCGGCCAGGTGGGTGCCCTGGCCCGGGACCGCTGGGGGGTGCCGCTGGTGCACTCCATGCACACCATGGCGAAGGTGAAGAACGCCGCGCTGGCCGCGGGCGACGCCCCCGAGCCGGCGGGACGGCTGATCGGCGAGGAGCAGGTCGTCGCTGCCGCCGACATGCTGGTCGCCAACACCGAGCTCGAGGCCAGGCAGCTGGTCGACCTGTACGGGGCCGAGTCCGGCCGCGTCGAGGTCATCCACCCCGGCGTGGACCTGTCGGTGTTCGGCCGGAACCAGCCGGCGGCCGCGCGCCGCGAGTTGGGTCTGCCCCCGGATGCCCACGTGCTCCTCTTCGCCGGACGCATCCAGCCGCTCAAGGCGCCCGACGTGCTGCTGCGCGCGGTGGCGGTGCTCCTGGAGGACGACCCCGACCTGCGCAGCCGCCTGGTGGTCCCGATCGTCGGCGGGCCCTCCGGCTCCGGCCTGGAGCACCCCGAGTCCCTGGCCCAGCTCGCCAGCGACCTCGGCCTCGACGACGTGGTGCGCTTCGTGCCGCCGGTGGACCAGCGCCGGCTCGCCACCTGGTATGCCGCCTCCACGCTGGTCGCCGTACCGTCGCACAACGAGTCGTTCGGCCTGGTCGCGGTGGAGGCGCAGGCCGCCGGTACGCCGGTGGTGGCGGCCGCCGTCGGCGGCCTGACCACGGCGGTGGACGACGGCGTCAGCGGGCTGCTGGTCAACGGGCACGACGCCCGGGACTGGGCGGCGGCGCTGCGCCGGGTGATCTGCGACCCGGGCCTGCGGGCCCGGCTCTCGGCCGGTGCGTCCGCGCAGGCCCGGATGTTCGCCTGGGAGCGCACCGCCCAGCTGACCCTGGAGACCTACGACCGGGCCCGGTCGCTGATGAGGATGGACGTGGCAGTGTGAGCGGGAACGTGAGCGGGAATGTCGACGGCAGCACCGCGGCACAGGTGATCCGCGACCACCTGGCCGCCATCGAGATCGACGTCGACGAGGTGGCGCCCGGCGTCTTCTCGTTCAACCTGCCGGGGGAGAAGAAGCTCCAGACCCCGGTCCGCCTCGACGTGGGTGCGCACGCGCTCGGCGTGCACGCCTTCGTGTGCCGCAACCCGGACGAGAACCACGCCCGGGTCTACCGCTGGCTGCTGGAGCGCAACCTGCGGATGTACGCCGTCTCGTTCGCGGTGGACACCTCCGGCGACATCTACCTCGACGCCCGGCTGCCGTTGTCCTCGGTGACCGCCGACGAGCTCGACCGGCTGCTGGGCTCGGTGCTGGCCAACGCCGACGAGTCGTTCAACGCGATCCTCGAGCTCGGCTTCGCCTCCTCCATCCGCAAGGAGTGGGAGTGGCGCCGCTCGCGGGGCGAGTCCACCGCCAACCTCGAGGCCTTCAGGGGCTGGCTGGAGGCGGGGGAGAAGGAGTCCGCCGCGCCGGCCGCAGCGGCCCCGCCCGCCGACTGAGCAGCACTCCGCCGATGCACAGCACGCCACCGACGAAGGCCAGCGGCGGCGGCACCTCCGAGAGCAGCAGCCACGCCATCAGGGCGGTGAGGAACGGCACCAGGAACGTGGTCATGGCGAACTTCCCCGCGTCGGCCCGGGAGAGCGCGTAGGCCCACGTGGTGAACGCGATGGCGCTGGGCACGACCCCCAGGTAGGTGATCCACCACAGGTCCGCGGCGCTGGCCCGACCCACGACGTCCACCAGCTGCCAGGACCAGGGCAGGCAGCCGACCATCCCCACCACGTAGTACCAGAACGTCATGTCCAGGGCCGTCATCCCGCCGCCGAGCAGCCTCTTCTGGGTCACCACTCCGACCGCGAAGCCCACGGCCGCCACCACCCCGAGCAGTACGCCGACCAGGTCGCCGTCCCCGCCCTCGGAGGTGGCCCGTCCGATGAGCACCACCCCGCCGAAGCCCACCGCCAGACCGACCACCAGCCACGGGGTGAGGCGGTCCCGGAACACCACGACGGCGAGCAGCGCGACCAGGATCGGGCCGAGCTGGACCAGCAGCGCGGCCGTGCCCGCGTCGATGCGTCGCTCGGCCTCGTTCAAGGCGAGGTTGTAGACCGTGATCCAGGAGACCCCGCCCAGCACCACCAGCGGCCACTCGCGCCGGCCGGGCACCCGGAACCGCCCGCGGAACCGGTCCTGGGCGCGCACCAGCACCGCCAGCACCGCCACCGCGACCACCAGCCGACCGAGACTGAGGGCGCCCGGAGGGACGGTGCCACCCAGGTGCCGGATGGCGACGAAGGCCGAGGCCCAGGAGACCAGGGTGAACGCGACCGCGGCCAGCGGGAGCCAGCGGTGCGCGCCCGCCCCTGCGGCCGTGCGGGCCGTCGTACCTGCCTGTGCCTGGGGGGTCATGGTCGAACCCTAGGCGTTCGGACCGACAGCTCTCACAGGTCGAGCTTGTAGCCCAGTCCCCGCACGGTCACCAGGTACTTGGGCTCCGAGGGATCGGGCTCCAGCTTGGCCCGCAGTCGCTTGACGTGCACGTCGAGGGTCTTGGTGTCGCCCACGTAGTCCGAGCCCCAGACCCGGTCGATCAGCTGGCCCCGGGTGAGCACCCGGCCGGAGTTGCGCAGGAACATCTCGAGCAGCTCGAACTCCTTGAGGGGAAGCCGCTGCTCGGTCCCGTCGACGGTGACCACGTGACGCTCCACGTCCATCCGCACCGGCCCGGCCTCCAGGGTGTCCGGCGAGGCGTCCACGTCGTGGCCGCGGCGGAGCACGGCGCGGATCCGCGCCACCAGCTCGCGCGGGGAGTAGGGCTTGGTGACGTAGTCGTCGGCACCCAGCTCCAGGCCCACCACCTTGTCGATCTCGTCGTCCTTGGCCGAGACCATGATCACCGGCACGGTGGAGGTGGCGCGGATCTGGCGGCACACCTCGGTGCCCGGGACGCCGGGCAGCATCAGGTCGAGCAGCACGATGTCGGCGCCGCGACGCGCGAAGGCGGTGAGCGCCTCGGTCCCAGTGGCGGCGATCTCGACCTCGTAGCCCTCCTTGCGCAGCATGTAGGCCAGAGCGTCGGAGTAGCTCTCTTCGTCCTCGACGACGAGCACGCGGGTCATCGGATGCCTTCCTGGTCGAACCCGTCGTCGGACGGGAGGGGGTGCGGCTCCGCGGGCAGGGCCCGGGGCAGGGTGAGGGTGAACGTGGAGCCCTGGCCCTCGACGGACCAGACCTTGACGTCGCCCCCGTGGGTGGCGGCGACGTGCTTGACGATGGAGAGCCCCAGGCCGGTGCCGCCGGTGGAGCGGTGCCGGGCGGGGTCCACCCGGTAGAAGCGCTCGAAGATGCGGTCCAGCTCGGCGGGCGGGATGCCGATGCCGTGGTCGATCACGGAGATCTCCACGGTGCGCTCGTCGCCGGCCACGGTGAGCACCACCGAGGAGCCCGCGCTGGAGTAGGCCACCGCGTTGGCGACCAGGTTGGTGACCGCGGCGGTGATCTGGCCGTGGTCGCCGTGCACCGCCAGGCCGGTCTCGCCGCGGGTCACCAGGCTGATCTCGCGGGCGGTGGCGTCGGTGATGCTGGTGTCCACGGCGACGGCGACCACCTCGTCCACGTCGACCTGCACGTCCTCGTCCACGGGGTCGGCCGACTGCAGCCGGGACAGCTCGATGACCTGCTGGACCAGCTGGGTGAGCCGGTCGCTCTCCACGCTCATCCGGCGGGCGAAGCGCCGTACCGCCTCGGGGTCGTCGGAGGCCTCGTCCACGGCCTCGGCCAGCAACCGGATGGCGCCCACGGGGGTCTTGAGCTCGTGACTGACGTTGGCCACGAAGTCCCGGCGCACCGCCTCGACCCGGCGCTCCCGGGTGCGGTCCTCGACCAGGGCCAGCACCAGACGGGGGCCCAGCGGGGCGACCCGGGCGGTCAGCATCCGCGGGGCCGTCAGCTCGCGGGTCAGGGTCAGCTCGGTCTCGCGGATCTGCCCGTCCCGGCGTACCAGCCGGACCAGGGTGGCCAGCTCGTCGACCAGCAGCTCCTGGCCCCGGACCAGCCCCACGGCGTACGCCGGGGCGGAGGCCTTGAGGACCTTGTCGTGCTCGTCCAGCACGACCGCGCTGCTGCGCAGCACCGACAGGACCGCCGCGACGCCGGCGGGCAGCAGCGGCTCGACCGGGGTCGACTCCTGGCGTCGCTGGCGCTCGCTCAGGTGCCAGGCCAGGACGCCCACGATGCCGACGGCGCAGCCCAGCACTGCGGCCAGCGCGGCCTGGGTCGTCGGGTCCACACCGCGATCGTACGACCACTCCCGGACCTGCGGACCCGGCCCGGCGGCGCCGATCCCCACTGTTCACCCGGCGTTCACGCCGCGTCGTCTCCGCCCTCACCTGCGCTGCCTAGCCTCGGGGCATGCGGGAAGCCTTCCATGACGAGCTCGATTCAGTTTTCGACGACCTCGTCGACCTCAGCAGCAAGGTGCAGGTGGCCGTCCAGGACGCCACGGCCAGCCTGCTCGGAGGCGACGCGGTGCTTGCGGAGCGGGTGATCGCCGCAGACCGGGAGATCGACCTGGGACGGGAGCGGGTGGAGGACAAGGCCTTCGCGCTGCTCTCCCTGCAGGCGCCGGTGGCCGGCGACCTGCGCCTGGTGGTGGCGGCGCTGCGGATGGTCACCGAGCTGGAGCGGATGGGCGACCTGTCGGTGCACGTGGCCAAGATCGCGCGGTTGCGGGCGCCCCAGATCGCCGTCCCGGAGCAGGTGCGGACCACGGTCAACCGGATGGCCGAGGTGGCCGCGGACATGGTCGGGCAGGTCGTGCAGATCATCGCCGAGCGGGACGTCGAGGCGGCCCACGCGCTGGCCCGCGACGACGAGGAGATGGACCTGCTGCGCCGTACCAGCTTCGCCATGCTGCTCTCCGACGACTGGGCCTACGGTGTCGAGGCCGCGGTGGACCTGGCACTGCTGGGGCGCTACTACGAGCGCATCGCCGACCACGCGGTGTCGGTGGGGACCCGCGTGGTGTTCGTGGTGACCGGCCAGCCGGTGCTCGGCTGAGCCGTCCGAAGGGACGGGGTCAGCGACCCTGGTTGGCGACCGCGGCCGCGGCGGCCGCGGCGGCCTGCGGGTCGAGGTAGCGGCCGCCGGGGGTGATCGGGCGCAGGTCCTCGTCCAGCTCGTAGACCAGCGGCATGCCGGTGGGCACGTTGAGCCCGGCGATGTCCTCGTCGCTGATCTGGTCCAGGTGCTTGATCAGGGCGCGCAGGCTGTTGCCGTGCGCGGCCACCAGGACGGTGCGTCCGGCCTTCAGGTCCGGCACGATCTCGCCGTCCCAGTAGGGCAGGAACCGGGCGATGACGTCCTTGAGGCACTCGGTGCGGGGGAGTTCCTCCCCGAGGTCGGCGTACCGCGGGTCGCCGGACTGGGAGTAGCGGTCGGCGTCGTCCAGCGGCGGCGGCGGGGTGTCGAAGCTGCGGCGCCAGAGCATGAACTGCTCCTCGCCGTACTCCTCGAGCGTCTGCTTCTTGTCCTTGCCCTGCAGTGCGCCGTAGTGCCGCTCATTGAGCCGCCAGGAGCGCTTGACCGGGATCCAGTGACGATCCGCGGCGTCGAGAGCCAGGCAGGCGGTGTTGATGGCGCGGCGCTGCAGCGAGGTGTGCACCACGTCGGGCAGTACGCCGGACTCGACGAGCAGCTCGCCGCCCCGGACGGCCTCGGCGCGGCCCTTGTCCGTCAGAGCCACGTCGACCCAGCCGGTGAACAGGTTCTTGGCGTTCCAGTCGCTCTCGCCGTGACGCAGCAGGACCAGGGTGTAGGTCATTCGTCAGCCTCGCTCAGTGCAGGGGGCGTCGCCGCCCCGGGCGCGGATCAGTGGGACTCGGGGGTCTCGACCGAGCAGGTCGGGTCGCCGGCGGGCACGCCCGGCACGTCGGCGTAGTCGCCGCAGTTGAGACGGGAGGGGATGTTGACCGTGGCCTGCTCGCCGTTGGAGAAGGAGAAGGTCACCTCCACGAAGTCGCCGGGTGCGAAGTCGCCCGAGATCATGATCGGGGTCTCGGACTTGGCGAGGTTGGCGAACCCCTTGGGCGGCAGCACGACCGGCTCGAGGCCCTCGACCGTGAAGCCGGGCTCGTCACCGAGGACCTCGTCGAGGGTGACCTCGTCCTTGGTGGAGTTGTTGGACAGTCCGGCGATCAGCACGCCCTCACCGCCCTCGGCGGTCACGATCACTCCGCCGAGGACGTCGACCTCGCCGCTGCGGTGGTTGGCGCCCACACCGGGGGTGTAGTCACGGTCGGTGGCGTGATCGAAGCCACAGGAGCTCAGCACGGGGGCGAGAATGAGGGCCAGCGAAACGAGCGCGGTCCCGCGACGGTGGGGCATCTGCATGGCCGACAGCCTAGCGCCGGGGCCCCTCAGGCTTGCGCGCGGCCCGGTTTGACGGATCCCGACTAGGCGTGCGACCACACGAACACACGTTCTGTCAAGCCTGGATATGGCCTCTGACCTGCGCAAACGTCGTCGGAAGCGTCTAAGAAACGTGTTAGACTGGCGACCCGGAAAGGGGAACTGAATGACTTTCACCGTTGGCGAAACGGTCGTCTACCCGAACCATGGGGCCGCCATCATCGAGGACATCGAGATGCGGACGATCAAGGGCGAGGCCCGCGAGTACCTGGTCCTGCGGATTGTGGCACAGCAGGACCTCGTCGTGCGGGTTCCTGCCTGCAACCTGGACCTGGTCGGTGTCCGCGACGTGGTGGACAAGGCTGGGCTGGACCGCGTGTTCGACGTGCTTCGTGCCGCGCACGTCGAGGAGCCGACCAACTGGTCGCGCCGCTACAAGGCCAACCTGGAGAAGCTGCACAGCGGCGACGTGATGAAGGTGTCGGAGGTCGTCCGCGACCTGTGGCGCCGTGAGCGTGACCGTGGCCTGTCGGCCGGCGAGAAGCGGATGCTGGCGAAGGCTCGCCAGATCCTGGTCTCCGAGCTGGCCCTGGCCGAGCACACCAACGAGGACAAGGCCGAGGCCATCCTCGACGAGGTGCTGGCCTCCTAGAGGCTGCACCCTCCTGCTGCGACGAGCCCCGATGACTACGCGTCGTCGGGGCTCGTTGCGTCTGGACCCCCACCGGGCGGTCCGCGAGTGCCGCATACGGTGGGAGCACCATGACCCAAGATCCCTACGACGTGCGTGACCCCTACGACGACCCCCAGGCCCTGGGACTGGTCCTCGACCAGGGCCGCGGGTCGCTGCCCTTCGCCCTCATCCACGGCGAGGCGCTGGTGGCGTGCGCAGCCTGGGCCCTCGGCGACGCCGACGTCCGGCTCGTCGACGCCGACCTGGACTGGGAGTCGATCCAGCTCAACGAGGCGCCGCTGGTGCTGCACGACCCGCTCTGCCCGATGACGCCGGCCTCGTTCATCGCCACCTGTGTCTCCCAGGCGCTCGCCACCGGCGCCGTGGTGGTGGGGGCGCGGCCCGTCACCGACACCGTCAAGCACGTCGAGGACTCGGTGGTGGGAGCCACCGTGGATCGCGAGGCCCTGCGCGTCGTCTGCTCGCCGATCGTGCTGCCCGCGGAGGTCGTCGCCAGCCTGCCCGGCCCGCCGGACCCCGACTTCGCCCGCGCCGTCTCCAGCCTGGCCGTGGACCACGAGGTGACCTTCCTCGAGGCCCCGCCCGAGGCGCGCCGGGTCGCCTCGGCCGACGACGTGGCGGTGCTGGAGGCGCTCACCGCCGAGCGGCCGCGGATACGCTGACGGCGCCCTCAGGCCCTCGGCAGCAGCGCCTCGGCCAGGGCGACGTCCTCGGGATGGGTCACCTTGAGGTTCAGCGGGGAGGACAGGACCGCGACCACCCGGACCCCGGGCTGGTAGCGCTCCAGCGAGCTCGCCGTGTCCGTGCCCTCGAACCCGTCCGCGTCGGCCTGTGCGTACGCCGCCAGCAGCGGCGCGGCGCGGAAGGCCTGGGGCGTCTGCACCCCGGCGAGCCCGGCCGCGACCGCGGAGCCGTCCGCGCCGACCAGGCCCACGGCGGGCACCACCGGCAGGGCGCCCCCGTGCTCGGCGGCGGCGGCGATGGTGCGGGTGAACAGCTCGCCGGGCGCTAGCGGCCGGGCGCCGTCGTGGATCGCGACCACCTCGACCTCGCCCGCCTCGACCAGGGGGGCCACCGCGCGCAGCGCCGCCGACTCCGAGGCATGCCGGGTCGCACCGCCGGTGACCAGCACGACCTCCACCTCGCCGGCGACCGGCAGGTGCGGAGCGAGGGCCTCGGCCACCAGCTGCTCCTCGCCGGGCCGGGCGACGACGACCACCCGGCGTACGTCGGGGACGGTGAGCGCCGTGCGCACCGAGCGGGCCAGGACCGGCATGCCGGCCAGGTGCAGCAGCACCTTGTTGACCGGGACGCCGTCCACGGTCGCGCCGACCCGGGACCCCGAGCCGGCGCCGAGGATCACGACTGCGGAGGTGGTCACGCCGAGAGGATACGCAGCCGGGCCGCCACCCTGCCGGCTGCGGGTCGGGTGCACCGAGCGACCCATTGTGCGAATCCGGCCACGGGGGAGAGCGGGCAGCCCTAGGCTCGATTTCGTGCTGAACCCCGGAGGACCCGCGTGCGCCTGACCCGCGTCTGTCTCGTCGTGCCCGTCGCCGCCCTGGTGCTGGGCGCGCTCACCGTGACCTCCGCCCCGGCCGGTCCGGCGCTCGCCGCGGCCACCGACTGGGACCCCGGGGACGACACCCGCAACAACGCCACCGGCGACGTCGCCCTGCTGAGCCCGGTGCTGCCGCCCATGGTGCGCGGACAGGCCGGCTGGGTCTCCCTGCTGTGGAGCACCGAGACCGACGTCTGCGAGGTGCGGGCGACCGCGCGGACCAGCTCCGGCGAGGTCGGCTACCCCGAGAACACCGCGTCCTACTCCTCCTTCTACGTCAACGACGCGCTGGCCGAGGGCAACCTGGACTTCACCGCCTTCCGGGTCAAGGCCCCCAGCTCGGGCCCGATGAAGGTCGCCGTCGAGGTGCGCTACACCCGGCTGGCCAGCTCGCTGACCCTGCGCAAGTTCGACGACCTGGTGCGCAAGGACGTCCGAGGTGCCGACTGCTCGGGCGTCACCGGCAGCCGGACCTTCACCATCGACGTACCGCTGCTGGACACCCTGGGACCGCCGGTGGTCGCCCTGACGCCGCAGGTCACCGTGCGGGCGGGCAGGCCCACGTGGGTCGACCTCTCCTGGCGGGGCAACACGCCGGGGATGAGCGACGTGCGGGTCACCCTGGCGCCGCCCGCGGGGCTGTCGGTGGTCTACCCCGGTGACGGGGCCTCCAGCGGCCTGGCCGAGGACGCCGACCTCGCCGTGACGTCCACCGACTCCTCCGGCGTGCGGCTGGCGGCAGCCAGGCCCGGCCTGTTCACGGTGCCCGTCACGCTCACCTGGGGCAGCACGGGCCGGTGGACCGGCTCGTTGCGGGTCCAGGTCCTGCCGTGACCCGCGTCGTACGTCGCCTGGCTGAGGTCGCCCTGCTGGTGCTGGTGGCGACCGGGTGCAGCGCCGCCCCCGAGTCGGGCACCGAGCCGAGCGCCGACCGTGCGGTCGAGGAGTCGTCGCCCGGGGCCACCTCGACGTCGTCCCCAGTGCCCACCGGCCAGGTGCGGGCCGAGTTCGTCGCGACCCTGAGCCGTCACCTCTGCCGCGCCCAGGACACCGTCTACGACGACCCGGGGGCCCTGGCCGACGCGCACCGGTCGCTGCCGGAGTTCGCCACCATCACCGAGTCCCAGGCCGCCGCCCTGGTGGAGGCGCTCAGCACCGATGCCGCGCTGACCGCGGAGCTGAACGCAGCGGTGCGCTCCTGCACCTGACCCCCGCAGCCCCAGGGGCCCGGGTGAGGCCCGTGTGAGGTCGTGAGCACCTGTTGACCCACGCGTGAAACACGCAGGGGGCAGGGCGAAACATCGGCGTTGCACGCTGGCTCAGCAATCACGGCTGAGCCACCCGGAGGACACGATGGCGACGACCCACGCAACGACCCACCGCAGCGCCCGCTGGATCGACGACTGGCACCCCGAGGACCCCGAGTTCTGGGAGAACGGCGGCCGTCAGGTCGCCCGACGCAACCTGATCTGGTCGATCTTCGCCGAGCACCTGGGGTTCTCGGTCTGGCTGATCTGGAGCGTCTCCTCGGCGTTCCTGCTCGCCCAGGGGTTCGAGTTCACCGCCCAGCAGCTGTTCCTGCTGGTGGCGCTGCCCAATCTGGTCGGCTCCCTGCTGCGGCTGCCCTACACCTTCGCCGTGCCGCGCTTCGGCGGCCGCAACTGGACCATCGTCAGCGCGCTGCTGCTGCTGGTGCCCACGCTGCTCTTCGCCCACTTCGTGCAGCGGCCCGAGACGCCGTACTGGGTGTTCTGCGCGATCGCGGCGACCGCCGGCTTCGGCGGCGGCAACTTCGCCTCCTCGATGGCGAACATCAACTTCTTCTACCCCTCGGCCAAGAAGGGCGCGGCGCTGGGCCTCAACGCGGCCGGCGGCAACCTCGGGGTGGCCCTGATCCAGCTGCTGCTGCCGGTGATCGTGGGCGGCGCCGGGATCTTCGGACTGGTCAAGGCCAGCCAGGACGGCGTCAACCTGCAGCGTGCCGCCTACGTGTACGCCGCGCTGGCCGTGGTCGCCGCGCTCGCCGCGTTCCTGTGGATGGACAACCTGAGCTCCGCGGTCTCCAAGCCGCGCGAGCAGCTGCAGGTGGTGAAGAACCACCAGACCTGGGTGATGTCGTTCCTCTACGTCGGCACCTTCGGGTCGTTCATCGGCTACTCCGCGGCGATGCCGCTGCTCATCAAGATCAACTTCTGGGTGCCGGAGCCGGCGCCGCTGGGCACCGGCATCTTCTTCGCCTACTACGCCTTCCTGGGCGCGGGAGTCGGCTCGATCACCCGCCCCTTCGGCGGTTGGCTCGCCGACCGGCTCGGCGGTGCCAAGGTCACGCTCGCGGCGTTCGCCGGGCTCGTGGTGTTCACCCTGGCGGTGCTCCTGACCCTGACCCAGCTCACCCCCAACCCGACCGCGGACCCCGCCATCGCCCTGGACAACAAGTCCTGGTTCGGCTGGTTCCTCGGCTTCTTCCTGTGCATCTTCGCCTGCACCGGCATCGGCAACGGGTCGACGTACAAGATGATCCCGTCGATCTTCCGGATCGCCGCGGAGCAGGCGACCACCCCGCACACCGCGGAGCGGACCGCCGCCCTGCACGACGCCACCAAGCAGTCCTCGGCCGCCATCGGGGTGATCGGCGCGGTGGGGGCCATCGGCGGCTTCCTGATCCCGCTGGCCTTCTCGGCCCCGTGGGTCGAGGACCCGATGTCGGCGACCAAGGGCGCCTTCGTGGTCTTCACCGGCTTCTACCTCGCCTGCGCCGCCGTCACCTACGGCGTGTTCCTGCGGCGCCGCTCGGGCGCGACGAGCCTGGCCAGCGCGAGCGTCTGAGTGATGACGTCGGTGACCACGCACTGCCCCTACTGCTCGCTGCAGTGCGGCATGCGGCTGGCGGGGCGTCGCAGCCTGGAGGTCTCGGCCTGGGAGGAGTTCGAGGTCAACGAGGGCAAGATGTGCCGCAAGGGCTGGAGCGCCGCCGGCCTGCACGGGAGCCGGGAGCGGCTCACCACCCCGCTGCTGCGGGACCGGGAGACCGGGGAGTTCCGGGCTGTGGGGTGGGACGAGGCGCTGGACCTGGTGGCGGCCCGGATCGGTGCGCTGCAGGCCGTCCACGGCACCGACGCGGTGGCCGTGTTCGGCGGCGGCGGGCTCACCAACGAGAAGGCCTACCAGCTGGGCAAGTTCGCCCGCGCGGTGCTGCGCACCAGCCAGATCGACTACAACGGCCGGTGGTGCATGTCGTCGGCTGCCTCGGCCGGCACCCGGGCGCTGGGCCTGGACCGCGGGCTGCCGTTCCCGCTGGCCGACGTGGAGCGCACCGACGTGCTGGTGCTGGTGGGGTCCAACCTCGCCGAGACCATGCCGCCCGCGGCCCGGCACCTGGACCGGCTGCGCGAGCGCGGCGGCCGGGTCGTGGTCATCGACCCCCGTCGTACGCCGACCGCGGAGCGCGCCGACCTCTTCGTGCAGCCCGTGCCGGGCACCGACCTGGCCCTGGCGCTCGGCGTGCTGCACGTGCTGGTCGCCTCGGGCGCGGTCGACGCCGACTACGTCGCCTCCCGGACCACCGGCTTCGCACGCGTCCGGGACTCGGTGGCCGCCTGGTGGCCGGAGCGGGTCGAGCGGGTCACCGGGGTGGCGGCCGCCCAGGTGCGCGAGCTGGCCGCGCTGCTCGCCTCCCGGGTGCGCGCCGGCGGTCCCGGCGACCCGGGCGAGCGGGCCCGGGTGATGGTGCTGACGGCGCGCGGGGCCGAGCAGCACAGCACCGGCTCCGACACGGTACTGGCCTGGATCAACGTGGCGCTGGCCCTGGGCCAGTGCGGCCGGGAGTACGCCGGCTACGGCTGCCTCACCGGCCAGGGCAACGGGCAGGGGGGCCGCGAGCACGGGCAGAAGGCGGACCAGCTGCCCGGCTACCGCTCGATCACCGACCCCGCCGCCCGGGCGCACGTGGCCGGCGTCTGGGGCGTGGACCCGGAGTCCCTGCCCGGCAAGGGCCGCTCCGCCTACGAGCTGCTGATGGCGCTCGGCACCGAGGACGGGCCGAAGGCGATGCTGGTGCACGGCTCCAACATCGTGCTCTCCGCGCCCAACGCGGCCGTGGTGGCCGAGCGCCTGGCCGCCCTGGACCTGCTGGTGGTGGCCGACATCGTGCTCTCGGAGACCGCGGCCCTGGCCGACGTGGTGCTCCCGGTGACCCAGTGGGCCGAGGAGAGCGGCACCATGACCAACCTGGAGGGCCGGGTGATCCTGCGCCAGCGGGCGGTCACCCCACCGGGCGGGGTCCGCACCGACCTGGAGGTGCTGGCCGGTCTCGCGGCCCGCCTCGGCAGCCCGGTCGAGCTCGCGACCGACCCCGAGGAGGTCTTCACCGAGCTCCGGGCAGCGTCGGCGGGCGGGCCCGCGGACTACTCCGGCATCACCTGGCAGCGGATCCGCGACGAGCAGGGGGTGTTCTGGCCCTGCCCGGAGGGCCCGACGCCGCATCCCGGGACGCCGCGGATGTTCCTCGAGCGGTTCGGCCACCCCGACGGTCTGGCTCGTTTCCACGTGGTCGAGCACCGCGGACCGGCCGAGGTGCCCGACGCCGACTACCCGGTGCACCTGACCACCGGCCGGGTGCTCGCGCAGTACCAGTCCGGCGCCCAGACCCGGCGGATCCGGGACCTCCCCGACACCGGGCCCTTCGTCGAGCTGCACCCGCTGCTCGCCATGCGGCTCGGGACCTGCGACGGAGAGCCCGTCGAGGTCACCACCAGGCGCGGGACGATGGTCGCGCCCGCACGGGTCAGCGAGGCGATCCGCCCCGACACCGTCTTCGTGCCCTTCCACTGGGCCGGGGTCAACCGGCTCACCAACGACGCCCTGGACCCGGCATCGCGGATGCCGGAGTTCAAGGCCTGCGCGGCGCGGGTGGCTCCCGCCGTCCTCCCCAGCGGGGTGGAACCGGTGGAGGTGCCGGCATGAGCGAACGGCTGGTGGTGGTGGGCGCCGGGATGGCCGCGACCCGGCTGGTGGAGGGCCTCGTCGCCGGCGGGTACGACGGCCACGTCACCGTGCTCGGCGACGAGGAGCACCCGCCGTACAACCGGATCCTGCTCTCCGCGGTGCTGGAGGGCAGCCACCGCCCGGACACCCTGACGCTGCGCGACCCCGACTGGTTCACCGAGCACGGGGTGGACCTGCGGCTCGGCACCCGAGTCGCCGAGCTCGACCGGGACGCGTCCGAGGTGGTGCTGGTCGACGGCAGCCGGCTGCCCTGGGACCGGCTGGTGCTGGCCACCGGGTCCATCCCGACGCTGCCGCCGATCCGCGGCCTGGTCCGGGTGGACGGCCAGCTGCACGAGTCGGTGCACGCCTTCCGCTCGATGGCCGACTGCGACCGGCTGCTGGCGGCCCTGTCCGGCTCCCTGCCCGGTCGGGCGGTGGTGGTCGGCGGTGGGCTGCTCGGCCTGCAGGTGGCCCGGGCGCTCGCGGTGCGCGGGGTGGCGACCGAGGTCGTGGAGGGCACCACCCACCTGCTCTCGGGACAGGTCGGAGGTGCCGCCGGGCAGGTGCTGGCTCGCGACCTGCGCCGTCTCGGCACCGACGTCTACACCGGGGTCCGCGCGGTGCGGCTCACTGCCGCCGGGCTCCGGCTCGACAACGGCGTCGACCTCCCCGCCGACCTGGTGGTGCTCACCGCCGGGGGCAGGCCCTCGACCGCGCTGGCCCGACGGGCCGGGCTGATGGTGCGCCGCGGGGTCGTGGTGGGCCGGCACCTGGAATCGGTCACCGACGACCGCGTGCACGCGCTGGGCGACTGCGCCGAGCACCGCGGGCGGCTGACCGGATTCGTGGCGCCCGCGTGGGAGCAGGCAGGGGTGCTGGCCGAGCACCTGTGCGGCGCGGCCGCTGCGTACGACGGGTCGCGGACCGTGGCGCGGCTGCGCGCCACCGGGCTGGAGGTCGCGGTGCTGGGGGACCCGGAGCACACCGAGGGCGACGTGGTGGAGATGACCAACCCGGTCCAGGGGACCTACCGCAAGCTCGTGGTGCGCGGCGGGGTGATCGAGGCGGCCACCCTGGTGGGGGACCTGTCGTGCGTCGGGCTGGTCACCCAGCTCTTCGACCGACGTACCGTGCTAGGACCGGCGGAGCCCGGGGCGCTGCTGCTGCCTCAGGCTGCGTCGGTACCGGTGACGCTGCCCGACGACGTCGAGGTCTGCGCCTGTGCCGGGGTCAGCGCCGGGACGATCCGGGCGTGCGCCGGCCTGGGCGAGGTCCGGGCGGCCACCCGGGCCACCACCGGCTGCGGCGGGTGCGAGGGCGTGGTGCGAGGGCTGCTGGCGGAGGCGGTGCCGGCCTGACTTGCCGCGTGACAAGCGGTGGGGCGGGTTACGGCGGGGTGAAGCGCGTTTGGGAGACCGTGAGCCAGGGTTTTCCTCCCCGAAACATGAGGTAACCCCGGGGACAACATCGGCTACCTAGGTTTTGGACACAACGGAAGGAGTGTCCATGACGCACCAGCGGAAGACTCTCGTGGTCGCCGGTCACGGCATGGTTGGCCATCGGTTCGTGCAGGCCGCGGTCGAGCGGGGGCTCACCGAGACCCACGACATCTGGGTGATCGGCGAGGAGCCCCGCCCGGCGTACGACCGGGTGGCCCTCACCTCGTACTTCGCGGCCGAGAGCGCGGACGCGCTGTCCCTCCTCCCCACCGGGTCGTACGACGACCCGCGGGTGCGCCTGTGCCTCGACACCCAGGTCACCGGGTTCGACCCCGAGACCCGGGTCCTGGCCCTCTCCGACGGCCGGACCCTGGCCTACGACGCGCTGGTGCTGGCCACCGGCGCGGCTCCCTTCGTGCCCCCGGTCCCGGGCCGGGAGCTGGACGGCTGCTTCGTCTACCGCACCATCGAGGACCTCGACGCGATCCGGGAGGCCTCGCGCACCGCGACCGCCGGCGTGGTGATCGGCGGCGGGCTGCTGGGCCTGGAGGCGGCGAACGCGCTGGTGCAGCTCGGCCTGGAGACCCACGTGGTGGAGATGGCTCCGCGGCTGATGCCGGTGCAGCTCGACCAGGCCGCCGGGCAGACCCTGGTGCGCCACATCGAGAAGCTGGCCGTCACCGTGCACGCCGGGGTCGCCACGGAGGCGATCATCGGCGAGTCCTCGGTGACGGGGCTGTCCCTGGCCGGCGGCGAGGTGATCGAGGCGCAGGTGGTGGTCTTCTCCGCCGGCATCCGCCCGCGCGACCAGCTGGCTCGCGACGCCGGTCTGGAGACCGCCCCGCGCGGCGGGGTGCTGGTCGACGAGCAGTGCCGCAGCAGCGACCCGCACGTCTTCGCGATCGGGGAGTGCGCCGCCCCCGGCGGCACCATGTACGGCCTGGTCGCCCCCGGCTACTCGATGGCCGAGGTGGTCGTGGACGCCCTGCTGGAGGGCACCGGCACGTTCCTGGGCGCCGACATGTCCACCAAGCTCAAGCTGCTCGGCGTCGACGTGGCCAGCTTCGGCGACGCCTTCGCGACGGCCGAGGGAGCCCTGGAGCTGGTCTTCGCCGACGCGGTCGCCGGGGTCTACAAGAAGCTGGTGGTCTCCGAGGCCGAGGACGGCTCCTACCGCCTGCTCGGCGGCATCCTGGTCGGCGACGCCTCGGCGTACGGCGTGCTGCGGCCGATGGTCTCCTCCCGGATGGCGCTGCCGGCCAACCCCGAGGAGCTCATCCTGCCGGCCCGCTCCGGCGACGCGATCCAGCTCGGACTCCCCGAGGAGGCGGTGGTCTGCTCGTGCAACAACGTCACCAAGGCCCAGATCGGCGCCGCGGTGAGGTCGGAGGATGAGGACGCGCACGCCTGCGCCGACCTGTCCTGCGTGAAGTCCTGCACCAAGGCCGGGAGCACCTGCGGGTCCTGTGTCCCGGTGGTCAAGAACATCATCGAGGAGCACTTCTCCGCGATGGGTCGCGTCGTCGACAAGGGGCTGTGCGAGCACTTCGCGCTGACCCGCCAGGAGCTCTTCGACCTGGTCTCGGTGCACGGCTACCGCCGCTTCGACGAGATCGTGGAGGGGCACGGCCGCGGCCGCGGCTGCGAGGTCTGCAAGCCGGTGGTCGCCAGCGTCCTGGCCAGCCAGACCAGCACCCACATCCTGGAGCGCGAGACCGCCGGGCTGCAGGACACCAACGACGCCTACCTGGCCAACATCCAGCGCAACGGCACCTACTCGGTGGTCCCGCGGATCCCCGGCGGCGAGATCACCCCGGACAAGCTCATCGTGATCGGGGAGGTGGCACGCGACTTCGAGCTCTACACCAAGATCACCGGCGGCCAGCGGATCGACCTGTTCGGCGCCCGGATGGAGCAGCTGCCGGCCATCTGGAAGCGCCTGGTCGACGCCGGCTTCGAGAGCGGGCACGCCTACGGCAAGTCGCTGCGCACGGTGAAGTCGTGCGTGGGCTCGACCTGGTGCCGGTTCGGGGTGCAGGACTCCGTCGGCCTGGCGATCGCCCTGGAGCTGCGCTACCGCGGGCTGCGCTCGCCGCACAAGCTCAAGGGCGGGGTGAGCGGGTGTGCCCGCGAGTGCGCGGAGGCCCGGGGCAAGGACTTCGGGGTGATCGCCACCGAGAAGGGGTGGAACCTCTACGTCGGCGGCAACGGCGGCGCCATCCCGGCGCACGCCCAGCTGCTGGTCGGCGACCTCGACACCGAGACGCTGGTGCGCTACCTGGACCGCTACCTCATGTACTACATCCGCACCGCGGACCGGCTGCAGCGCACCTCGGTCTGGGTGGAGTCCCTGGACGGCGGCCTGGACCGGGTCAGGGCCGTGGTCGTCGACGACGCGCTCGGCCTGGGCGCCGAGCTGGAGGCCGCCATGGCCCGGCACGTCACGGGCTACGAGGACGAGTGGCGCGCCACCCTGGAGGACCCGGCGAAGCTGTCCCGGTTCGTCTCCTTCGTCAACGCCCCCGGCACCCCCGATCCCACGATCAGCTTCACCCAGGAACGCGGGCAGATCCAGCCGGTGATGGGCGACCCGCCCGAGCCGGTGCTGCTGGGCAGCACGATCCGGGTGGGCCAGTGATCGGGCAGGAGTGGGAGCCGGTCTGCAAGTTCGGCGACCTGGAGGTCGAGCGCGGCGTCGCGGCCCTGGTGCACGGCCAGGCGGTGGCGATCTTCCGCACCCACCGCGACGACGTGTTCGCCCTGGGCAACCACGACCCGTTCTCCCGGGCCTCGGTCCTGGCGCGCGGCATCGTGGGCAGCCGCGGCGAGGTCGACTTCGTGGCCTCCCCGATGCACAAGCACGCCTTCGACCTGCGCACCGGCCGGTGCCTGGACGACGAGCACGTGTCGGTGTCGTCCTTCGACGTCCGCGTCGAGGACGGGGTGGTGCTGATCGGCCCCCGCCAGGAACGCCGTGTCGCCGGCTGACCGGCCCGCCGGCGGTCCGCTGGAGGGGCTGCGGGTGGGGGTGACCGCCTCCCGCAAGGCCGAGGAGCAGATCACCCTGCTGCGACGGCGCGGGGCGCTGGTGGACTGGGCGCCGGTGCTGCGCTCCGGCCTGGCCGGGGTGGAGGACGAGGCGCTGCGGGCGGCCACCGCCCGGGTGATGGACGAGCCGGTCGACATGCTGGTGGCCACCACCGGCGTCGGGATGAAGGCCTGGCTGGGAGCGACCGAGCGGTGGGGCACCCGTGCGGCGCTGCTGGCGCACCTCGCGGACGCCGAGATCATCGCCCGCGGGCCCAAGACGGTCGGGGCGCTGCGCTCGGAAGGGCTGCGCGAGCTCTGGTCGCCGAGCTCGGAGTGCTTCGACGACGTCCTGGCGCACCTGCGCGGGCGGGACCTGACCGGCAAGCGGATCGTGGTGCAGGAGCACGGGCAGTCGCTGTCGATGGTGGCGCACGCGCTGCGCCGGCAGGGCGCGGTGGTGCAGGTGGTGACGGTCTACCGGGTGGAGGCCGCCGCGGACCCGGCGCCGACGTTCCGGATGGTCGACCTGATCGCCGACGGCGAGCTGGACGCGGTCACCTTCACCGCGGCGCCGGCGGTCAAGGCGCTGCTCGAGGCGGCGGAGGTCACGGGGCGCCGGGCCGCCATGCTCGAGTCGTTCCGCACAGGGGTGCTGGCCGCCAGCGTGGGACCGGTCACCGCCGCGGCGCTGGCGCAGTGGTCGGTGCCCACGGTCTGGCCCGAGCGCTCCCGGCTGGCCGCGCTGGTCACGCTGCTGGAGCACGAGCTGCCGGCCCGCCGCCGGGGCACCAGCCTGGACGTGGCCGACGGGCACCAGCTGCGGCTGCTCGGCGACAAGGTGCTGCTGGACTCCCGCGAGGTGCGGCTGACCCCGGCCCCGCTGGCGGTGCTCCGGGCCCTGGCCGAGCAGCCCGGCCGGGTCGTCGGCCGGGCCGACCTGCTGGCCGCGCTGCCCTCGGGCACCGCCGGGTCCGAGCACGCGGTGGAGATGGCGGTCGCCCGGCTCCGTCAAGCCGTCGGGGCGCGGGTGGTGCAGACGGTGGTGAAGCGGGGCTACCGGCTCTCGGTGGTCTCCGGGGACTGAGCGTCCCGACCCTGCTCGGCCAGGGCCCCCTCGACCAGGTCGACCAGGTGCTCGGTGACCAGCTCGTGGCGCTCCAGGGTGAGCATGTGCCCGGCTCCGGGAGCCACCACCAGGCGCGAGCGGCGCAGGTTCGCGGCCAGGGTCCGGGCGTGGGGGAGCGGGGTGAGCAGGTCCCGGTCGCCCACCAGCACCCGGGTGGGCACCCGGTCGTACGCCGCCAGGGCCGGGATCCGGGAGTGCAGCTGCATGTCGTTGTAGAAGCCCCGCATGGTGGCCGGCGGGCAGTTGATCAGCTGGTCCACCACCAGCCCGGCGTCGCGGGGTCGCAGCGGCTCGCCGAAGAGGAACCGGTTGACCACCAACCGCTCGATGCTCGGCGTACGTCGGCGGGTACGGCGGCTCAGCGCCTTGGCGCGCAGCGCGAGCACCTCGGGGAGCTTGGCCTTGACCCGTGGGCCGAGCTCGGGCAGTCCCAGCGTGACGGTGCCGAGGTCGCCGGAGGAGGTGGAGACGAACACCGCGCCGGCGGTCCGGGCGACGATGTCCGGTCGCTGCTCGGCCAGGGCCATCAGCGTCATCCCGCCGATGGAGTGGCCGGCCAGCACCAGCGACCCACGCGGGGCGTGCAGGTCGATCAGGTCGCCCATGTCCCGGGCCAGGTTGGCCACCGTGCAGGAGGGCTCGGGAGCCGGCCCGGAGCGGCCGTGGCCGCGGTGGTCCCAGGTGAGGATCCGGATGTCGTGGCCGTAGCGGGAGAGCAGGTCGGTGACCTGGTAGTGCCAGTCCTCGGAGTCCGCGGTCCAGCAGTGGGCCAGCACCACGGTGACCGGGGGAGCCTGGCCCGCGGTCGGGTCGGGCCCGTGCACCCGGACGTGGAGCTGCAGTCCGTCGAAGGTCTTCATGGCTTCCTCACCTGGTGGTCTCTGAGGTGGCGATCATGTCGTGATGAGCGCGGTGGCGACAGCTGCGACACCCTCGCCCCGGCCGGTCAGCCCCAGACCGTCGGTGGTGGTCGCGGAGATGCTCACCGGCGCCCCCAGGGCCCGGCTCATCGCCTCCTCGGCCTCGGCCCTCCGGCTCCCGATCCGCGGACGGTTGCCGACCACCTGGACCACGACGTTGCCGATCTCGAACCCGGCCGCCCGAAGCCGGGACGCGGTCTCGGCCAGCAGCGCCGCACCGGAGGCGCCGGCCCACTGCGGCTCGGAGGTGCCGAAGTTGCTCCCCAGGTCGCCCAACCCGGCCGCGGAGAGCAGGGCGTCGCAGGCCGCGTGGGCGGCGACGTCGGCGTCGGAGTGTCCCTCGAGGCCGTGGGTCTCCTCGGGCCAGTGCAGGCCGGCGAGGTGCATGGGGACCCCCTCGACGAGCCGGTGGACGTCGGTGCCGAGGCCAACTCTTGGAAGGGGGGTCACGCACCCGATCATGCCTGAGAGACAATCTGCGCCATGACGTCGTCTCGCCCGTGGGCCCTGGCCGGTGTGGTCGCCGGTATCGGCGGCCTGGCGGCGAGCTACCTGTGCGCCGGCCTGCTCACCATCCGCGAGTCCCCGGTGGTGGCCGTGGCCGAGCTGGTGGTGCGGCTGACGCCAGGACCGGTGGCCGAGCGTGCCATCGACATCCTGGGCAGCAGGGACAAGCCGTTCCTGCTCAGCGCCGTGGTCGTGGTGCTGCTGGGCCTCTTCGCCCTGGCCGGATGGCTGTGGTCGCGAGCCTGGTGGCAGTCGGTGCTGCTGTGGGTCGCACTGGCCCTGGTCGGCTTGCTCGCCGTGCTCGGCCAGCGCGGTGCCGACGTCACCGACACCATCCCGATCGGCGTGGGGCTGGCGCTGTGGCTGGTCCTGATGCTGGGGCTCGCGGCGCTGCTCAGGCGGGACCAGGCGCAGACGGCCTCGGAGGAGGCTCCGGGCCGCCGAGCGTTCCTGCTGGCCGCGGGGACGGTGACGCTGGTCGGCGTCGCCCTGGGCAGCCTCGGCCGCATGGTGGGCAACCGCAAGCGCGCCGTGCAGGAGAGCCGGCGACTGCTGCGGATCCCGGGCGTCACCGACCCCGACCCGGGGAGCCGCAACCGCATCGGGGTGCGGGGGGTGCAGCCCTGGCGCACCAGCAACCAGGACTTCTACCTGATCGACACCACCATGGCGGTGCCCGCCATCAATCCCTCCGAGTGGCGGCTGCGGATCCACGGCATGGTGGACCGCGAGCTGGTGCTCACCTACCAGGACCTGCTGGACCGCGGCCTGTCCGAGGCCTGGGTCACGCTCAACTGCGTCTCCAACCCGGTGGGCGGACCGCTGATCGGCAACGCGTGGTGGAGCGGGATCCTGACCGCCGACCTGCTCGAGGAGGTCGGCGTCAGCCCCCGGGCCGACGCCGTGCTGCAGACCTCGGACGACGGCTGGACGTGCAGCACCCCGCTGGAGGCGATGACCGACGGCCGAGGGGCGATGCTGGCGGTGGCGATGAACGGCGAGCCGCTGCCCATCGAGCACGGCTTCCCGGTGCGGACCGTGGTGCCCGGCCTGTACGGCTACGTGTCGGCCTGCAAGTGGGTCGTCGACCTGGAGGTCACCCGCTTCGCCGACGTCACGGCGTTCTGGACCGAGCGGGGCTGGGCGGAGCGGGGACCGGTCAAGCTCTCCTCGCGGGTCGACGTACCGCGCTCGGGGGAGTCGGTCCCGGCGGGGCGGCTCCGGGTGGGCGGCACCGCCTGGCACCAGCAGGTGGGCATCGCCGCCGTCGAGGTCGCCCTGGACGGCGGTCCGTGGATCGGCGCAGACCTGGCTCGGCAGGGCAGCAAGGACACCTGGGTGCAGTGGGCGGCCACGCTCGACGTCGCGCCGGGCGACCACCTGATCCGGGTGCGCGCCACCGGCGAGGACGGCCAGGTGCAGACCGGGGTGCGCACCGACGTGGTGCCCGACGGCGCCACCGGCTGGCACGAGGTGGACTTCACCGCCGAGGAGGCGTGACCCGCTCGCTGGCGTAGAGCCGGAACAGCAGGTACGCTGCGACGGCGCCCAGCAGGTGCCACACCGCGTGGCCCTGGACCCAGGAGCCGGGGTCGCACCAGCCGTGCTGGCCGAGGTTCCAGATGCCGAACGCGACCAGCATCGTGGCCAGCGCGAGCGCGCCCAGGCGCAGCCGGGTGCGGGCGGGCCCGCGGGACCACAGCCGGACCTCGAGCACGACGGCGAGCACCAGGAGCAGCGCGAACGCCACGTTGCCCGGGTGCCGGACGACCGGGACGCCGTCGCCGAGCAAGCCGATCAGCTCGCAGGCCACCACCAGGGACGCGAACGTCGCCCAGAAGGCGGTGGTGGGCCACTGCCGCCAGCGCAGCAGCGCGTAGGAGGCGGCGAACGCGGCCACCAGGTACATCGAGGTCAGGTCCAGCCAGCCGCCGGCCGCCGACTGGGTGGCGTGCATGGCCGCGCTCGCGGGACCCAGCAGCACCACCAGGCAGGCCATCGCGGTGGCCAGGCCGCGGTGCCGGGGCAGCACGTCGCCCAGCCGGTCGGGGTGCCCCGCTCGGGCGGCGATCAGCAGCCCGGCCAGCACGAAGCCGGCGTTCGAGGCGGCGTTGGCCGGCTGCCGCACCCGGCCGTCGCGGGCGGCCTCGCAGAACTCGTCGCCGCGGCCCACGTCCGGGCCCAGCCAGCCGTGCCGCACCGCGAGGGCCAGCAGCACGGTCGAGACCAGCGCCGTCGCGGCAGCGGCGAGCAGGGGGCGGGCGCTACGGCGCGAACCAGCGGTGCTCACGCCCGCGCCGCCCCCACGGCTCAGTCCTCCAGGACGTAGGTGATGCCGCCGGAGCCGCCCAGCCAGGCGTTCTCGAACTGGGCGCGGTCATAGGTGCGACGCACCGAGGCGTTCGTGGGCGCAGCCGGGTCGTTGACCACCACGTCGCCCTCCGGCGTGAAGCCCACCAGCACCATCAGGTGGCCCGCGGTGGCGCTGATCGGAGCGCCGGTGAGCTGCCCGCGGCCGAACGCGACCGAGACGATCAGCGGCGTGCCGGCCAGGATGTGCGGCTCCGCGGCGGCGAGGTCGGGCAGCCGGGTCACGTGGCTGCTGCGCAGCAGGGTGCCGGCGTAGGCGGTGTTGAAGGCCCAGTTGCCGGTGCCGCGGTAGCCGTGGTCGTAGACCTGCTGCGCGGTCCAGTCCACGATCCCGTCGGCGTGGCCGGCCGGCGTGAAGGCCTGGCCCGCGGCCGGGTTGACCCCGTAGTACTGCAGGACCATGGCGGTCGAGGTGGGCGAGCACCAGGCCTCGCCCCCGTTGCCCCACTGCGGGTAGTGCCCGCGGTGGGTCATCTGGGAGTACGCCGGCACGTCGAGCACGGTGCCGGCCGCGACGCCGGCCTTGGAGGCGGGCGTGCCCGCGGTCCGGGGCAGCACGCGGCTGGCCATCGCGCCGACGCGGTCCAGCGAGGGCTGGGCCTTGGACCCGGTGCGGCGCATCAGCTTCACCCGGAGCTGCCAGCCGGTCGCGCCGGCGGGGACCTGCAGGGTGTCGGCGTTGACCCGGGCCAGGTCGTCGTCCTGGCCCGACAGGCTGCTGCGCTTGATCCAGCGGTCGGTCGAGCTCCAGCGGGCCATGGTGTCCCACGAGCCGACCGTCTGGGCGGCGGAGCGGACCCGGGCCCGGACCTCGATCCAGCTGTCGCCCGGCGTGCTGGCCTGCCACGACGGGATCAGCTCGGAGAGGTCGGAGGACTCGGTGACCCAGGGGGAGGTCCAGGTGCCGACGTGGTACCGGCGACCGCTGAAGGCGCGGGTGTTCTTGGGCGACTTCAGCCGCACCGACCCCTTGGCCACCTTGGTCGCCGACCGGGTGCCGGAGCGTAGCTGGACCGCGGTGTCGAAGGAGGTGTGGGCCACGAAGGTCAGGTTGCGGCGGGCGCTCGGAGCCGGCTCGTCCGCCCCGGCGGGCACCGGCAGCGCCGCGCAGAGCGTCACCGCGACCGCGGCGGCCAGGAGCGGGACGTGGCGGGAGCGGCGGGGAAGGGGAGGCACAGTCACGAAGATAGGTCACACCAGCCCCAGGAGTCACCCGAAACCACGGATGCGAACCCGGGCATCCCGCGCCCATAGACTGGGAACCGTGACTCTCCACCTCTACGACACCGCGACGCGCGACGTGCGCGAGTTCGTCCCCCTCGAGGAGGGCCGGGCGAGCGTCTACGTGTGTGGCCTGACCGTGCAGAGCGAGCCGCACGTCGGCCACGTGCGCTCCGGGGTCAACTTCGACGTGCTGCAGCGCTGGCTCAGGGTGCTCGGCTACGAGGTCACCTTCATCCGCAACACCACCGACATCGACGACAAGATCCTCATCAAGGCCGCCGAGCAGGGCCGGCCCTGGTACAACCTCGCCTACGACATGCACCGCGAGCTGGACCGTGCCTACACGGCCCTCAACGTGGCGCCGCCGACCTACGAGCCGAACGCGACCGGGCACGTGCCGGAGATGATCGAGATGATCACCGCGCTGATCGAGCGGGGCCACGCCTACGCGGCGCAGGACGGGTCCGGCGACGTCTACTTCGACGTCCGCTCCTGGCCGACGTACGGCGAGCTGACCCGGCAGCGCATCGACGACATGGAGGCCGCCGCGGACGCCGACCCCCGCGGCAAGCGGGACCCCCGCGATTTCGCCCTGTGGAAGGGCTGGAAGTCCGAGGTCGAGCCGGTGACCGCGTCGTGGCCCTCGCCCTGGGGCCGGGGCCGACCCGGCTGGCACATCGAGTGCTCGGCGATGGCGGGCAAGTACCTCGGCACCGCCTTCGACATCCACGGCGGCGGCGTCGACCTGCGCTTCCCCCACCACGAGAACGAGCAGGCCCAGTCCCGCGCGGCCGGGCACCCGTTCGCCGGCTACTGGATGCACAACGCGTGGATCACCACCGCCGGCGAGAAGATGAGCAAGTCGCTGGGCAACAGCCTCACCATCCCGGCGGTGCTCGGTCGCTACCGCGGCATCGAGCTGCGCTACTACCTGGTGGCGGCGCACTACCGCAGCCACGTCGAGTTCTCCTTCGAGGCCCTGGACGAGGCCGCGGTCGGCTTCCGCCGCATCGAGAACTTCCTGGACCGCGCGACGGCCGCCGCGCCGGCGGGGGCACAGCCTGGCGCCCAGGACGAGGTACGACCTGCGCCCGAGCAGCTGCCCGAGGCGTTCGTCGCGGCGATGAACGACGACCTCGGCACCCCCGCGGCCGTCGCGGTCATCCACGACACCGCCCGCGAGGGCAACAAGCTGCTCGACTCCGGCGAGCTCGAGGGCGCCGGCCAGCGCCGCGCCGCGGTGCTGGCGATGCTCGACGTGCTGGGCCTGCATCCGGCAGAGCCCGCCTGGGGCACCGGCGAGGGCGCGGTCACCGAGCAGCTCACGACCGCCGTCGACGTGCTGGTGGCCGGGCTGCTGGAGCAGCGCGCCGAGGCGCGCGCGGCCAAGGACTTCGTCACCGCCGACGCCATCCGGGACCGGATCAAGGCCGCCGGCATCGAGATCGAGGACACTCCCTCCGGCCCGTCGTGGTCGCTGGGTCAGACATCAGCAGAGGGAAGCAACTGACATGCCAGGCAACTCACAGCGCAAGGGCGCCATCCGCACCTCCAAGAAGGGCGCCACCGTCGGCTCCGGCGGCAAGCCCAAGCGCGCCCTCGAGGGCCGCGGGCCGACGCCCCGCGCCGAGGAGCGCCCCAACCACAAGGTCTACAAGGAGCGGGCGAAGGAGGAGCGCAAGCAGGCGGCGCGTCCCAAGCGCCAGAGCTCCAGGAGCCAGGGCCCCAAGAGCACCGAGGCGGAGTGGGTCGCGGGGCGCAACAGCGTCCTGGAGGTGCTGCGCGCCGGCATCCCGGTGACCGGCGTCTACATCGCCGAGGGCACCGAGCGCGACGGCCGCCTGCGCGAGGCCTTCAAGCTCGCCGCCGAGCTCGGTCTCTCCATGCTCGAGGTCACTCGCAACGAGATGGACCGGATGACCGCCGGCGCCGTCCACCAGGGACTGGCCGCCCGCATCCCGGCCTACGAGTACGCCCACCCGGACGACCTGCTGGAGCGCGCCACCGAGGCCAGCGAGCAGCCGCTGATCGTGGCGCTCGACTCGGTCACCGACCCCCGCAACCTGGGCGCCGTGGTGCGCTCGGCGTCGGGGTTCGGCGCGCACGGCGTGCTGATCCCCGAGCGCCGCGCGGCCGGCATGACCGCCTCGGCGTGGAAGACCTCCGCCGGAGCCGCGGCCCGCACGCCGGTGGCCCAGACGGTCAACCTGGTGCGCCAGCTCAAGGCCTACCAGAGCGCGGGCTGCATGGTGATCGGCCTCAGCGCCGACGGGGACGTCACCCTGCCCGAGCTGACGGGCCCGGAAGGGCTCGCCGACGGGCCGCTGGTGGTCGTGGTGGGCTCGGAGGGCAAGGGGCTCTCCCGCCTGGTGGCCGAGACCTGCGACCAGCTCGTCTCCATCCCGATGGCCAACCAGCTGGAGTCGCTGAACGCCGGGGTGGCCGCCTCGGTGACCCTCTACGCGATCTCGCAGGCCAGGGCCTGAGGTTGCTGGCCTGACCGTGCCCCGGATCCCCACCCCGGTGCTGCTGCGCCGCGCGCTGCTGCTCCTCATCTGGCTGGTGGCGGCGCTGGCGGTCGGCACCACCCTGTTCCTCAACAGCAGCCGCACCACCGTGCTCGCCGGGCACGACGCGGTGGTGCAGCCGACCCTGGACGGGCACGTGGTGCTGGCCACCGGGCCGGTGCTGCCCGACGTACGCCTCGACCTGCCCGGCCAGGTCGGGGTGCGCGTGGTGCTGGGCAAGACCGATGCCACGTCCTCGGAGGAGCTCTTCGAGCGCTACGCGCTGATCGCCGCCAACTCCGAGGCCCAGATCACCAAGGTGCGTGGGCTGGTGGTGGAGATGGCCCTGGCCTCGGCGCTGCGCGGCGCCGCGGTCGCCGCGATCCCGGTGCTGGGCTTCCTGCTCCTGGGCGCCTCCCGGCGCCGGGACCTGGTCGAGGGCGTCCGCGGCCTGCACGCCCGGCCGTTGCTGGGGGCGGGGCTGGCGGTCGCGGTCGTGCTGGCCCTGTGGCAGCCCTGGTTCGGCGACGAGAGCGAGGTGGACCGGACCCGGGACTGGATGCCGCTGGCGGAGTTCCTGGGCTCCGGCGTACCGGTGCCCGAGGAGGCGCAGGGGCTCGAGGTGCGGGTCGACATCACCAGCTCGAGCACCAAGAGGCTCATCGCCAGTGCCGTGGACACCTACGCCATCAGCCGTGAGTGGTACGCCGCCGCCGCCGAGGCGGCCGCCGAGATCGAGCTGCGCGAGCCCGCGGAGGACGAGACCGTGGTGCTCATGGTCTCCGACCGGCACGACAACGTGGGGATGGACCGGGTGGCCCGCGCGATCGCGGACCGGGCCGGGGCCACCGGGGTCTTCGACGCCGGTGACGACACCTCGACCGGCAAGCCCTGGGAGGCGTTCTCGCTGGACTCCCTCGACGACTCCTTCTCCGACCTGGACCGCTGGGCGGTGGCCGGCAACCACGACAACGGGCCCTTCGTGGGGGACTACCTCGGGGAGCTCGGCTGGACCCGGCTGGTCGGCGAGGTCGCCGAGGGCCCGGCGGGCGGCCTCATCCTCGGCGTCGACGACCCCCGCAGCAGCGGGCTCGGCAACTGGCGCGACGAGACCGGGCTCTCCTTCGCGGAGGTGGAGAGCAGGATCGCGGACACGGCCTGCGGCTCCGACGAGCGGATCGACACGATCCTGGTGCACGACGCCAAGCTCGGAAGGGAGGCCCTGGAGCGCGGCTGCACCGACCTGGTGGTCGGTGGCCACCTGCACGTGCAGGTCGGTCCCACCCGCTACGAGGGTCCCGAGGGCGACGTGGGCTACTCGTGGACCAACGGCACCACCGGGGGAGCGGCGTACGCGATCGCGGTCGGGAGCAAGCCCCGGCGCGATGCCGAGGTCACGCTCATCACCTACGACGACACCGGGCGCCCGGTCGGGCTCCAGCTGGTCCGGCTGCGCACGGACGGCAAGTACGTCGTGGGCGACTACCAGGAGCTGAGCTACCCCGCCACCGTCTGACCCGTGGGATGTGACTCACGCCTCGGCATGATCCGCGTCACCGGGGGTACCGGCAGGGACATGGACCCTCGTCGAGCGATCTCCCACGTCACCCGTCGCACGGTGGGCATGGTGACCCACCCTCGGACCACGGCCCGCGAGCTGGTCGGAGACACCATCGGGCTCGGTGTCGGAGCCGCCGGTCAGGTCATCGAGGTGGTGGCCAAGGCAGCCTCCCTGATCAGCCCCAGCCCCACCACCGAACGGGTCAGCTGGCCCGTGGACGTGCCCCGCGCGGTGCCCGACCTGCCCCCGGCGGAGCCCGCCGAGGACGAGCGCAAGGTGCACGGCGACCCGGTGACGCCTGCGGCGCGGCCGCCCCGGACCGCGGAGCCGATCAAGAAGGCCGCGCCTGCCAAGAAGCCGGCGCCTGCCAAGAAGCCGGCGCCCGCCACGAAGGCCGCGCCCGCCACGAAGGCCGCGCCTGCCACGAAGTCGGCGCCCGCCACGAAGGCCGCTGCCAAGAAGACTGCGCCCGCCAAGAAGGCCGCCGGTGGGCCGGCCCCGGTGGTCGAGGCCACCCCGCTAGACGTGGCCAAGGTGGTGGAGAGCAAGCCTGAGTCCGAGAAGGTCTCCACCCCCGCGCCGGCGACGCAAACGACCGACGCGACCGTCTCCGGGGTTGACGCACCCGGTGCCAAGCTCCCCTCGAAGAAGGCCGCCGCCAAGAAGGCTCCGGCACCGAAGGCGGCCAAGAAGGCGCCCGCCAAGAAGGCCCCCGCCAAGAAGGCCCCCGCCAAGAAGGCCCCCGCCAAGAAGGCCCCGGCACAGAAGGCGGCGGCCTCCGGTACGACGCACACCCCTTCCGGGATGCCGGCGGCCGACGAGGTCGTCAACCCGGCCACGGGATTGCCCAACGACATGGTGCAGCCCGACACCGAGCCACTGGTGCAGTCGTCGACCGCCAAGGCGGTGCGCAAGGAGGCGGAGATGCTGGGACGGGCGGCCGCCACCGACAAGTAGCCCCTCGACCGAGCCGACGCCGAACCGCCGCCGGGCCGGGTCCGGCGTCAGCTGTCGTCGTCGGAGAGCAGCTTCTCCAGGCGTGCCTGGAGCAGCGGCACCCGGTGGGCGTTGCCGGTCAGCTCGACGTACTGCTGGCCGAAGATGGCCAGCAGGGCGTCGTCGAGCCGGCGCACCGCGCCGGCGGGGTACTTGTAGCCCATGCGCCGGATGACCGCCTCGGGGTCGACCGAGGTGAGCAGGGCGGCCAGCTCGTCGAGCGAGGTGACACCGAGCTCGAGCAGCAGGCCCGCGATCCAGCCGTAGTGGTCGGTGTGCGACCAGCCGGCGTCGGCGTACTGCGCGGCGAGGAACGTGGCGAGCTCCTGTCCGCTGATGCGAGGGTCGCTGGGGTCGCTCTCCGGCTGGCTCTGCGGAGCCGCGGCCTGCAGCCGCGCGCGGATCGCGGAGAACTCCTGGTCGGCGAGCTCCAGCAGCCCCGCGGCGAGGGTGAACCGGCGGTCCAGGTCGGGCGCGTGCTCCTCCGGGACGGTGCCCTTGTAGCGCACGTCGTGCTCGAACTCCGCCCAGGCGTGCTGGAGGACGGTGCGGACCTGGATGGAGGCGCGCATGCCGACGAGCTCCTCGTACGACGGCGGCGCCGGCTCCTCCACGGCCACCAGCAGGTGCCGGGAGGCGTAACCGAAGCGACCCTCGCTGGCCGTCTCCAGCCCCATGTCACGGTCGTCGAGCACGGCCAGCTGGTCCTCGAAGACCTCGGCCACCGCAGCCACGTCGCTGTGCACGTAGGTGATCACCCGGACCCCGATCTGGTCGGTGATCTCGCGCATCGGGTCGGCGTAGAGGGGACGGTCCTCGACCGTGCGCGCGGCCTTGGCCGCGAAGGACGCGACGCTCTTGGTACGCCCGTCGACGCTCAGGTAGTTGATGCCCGCCTCGTCGAGCAGGTCCGTCACCAGCTGCTGGAAAAGCGCGGTGGGACCGTGAAGGCTGGGCTGGAGGGCGGCATAGCTGCGCACCGCTGCCCGCACGGGGGCGTCGCTGGGGGTCGCCGGCGCCGGGACGGGACGCGGCTGCTGGGGGTGGGACTGCGAGGACATGGGAACAGCCTGCCCTGTCCACGGACGGCGTGTGGGCCGGGGCAGGAAAACGGCGCGGAATCCCCGGGAATGGACCGGGACGGCCCCGCGCGACCGGCTGCGGTCTAGCGTCGGGGGATGGCACGAGCACGGTTCGAGGGGCACATCGCCGGCGTCGGCACCACCAGCGGCCTGCGCGCGGTGGTGGGGCGCTGGCGCGCATCCCCACTGGGCACGTTCGCCGACGTGATGGTCGAGACGGCGCAGGGGCGCCGGGTGCTGCTCGCGCCCGACGAGTCCACCTCCGCGTTCGTGGCCTCGACCTACGTCTTCGACGAGGTCCGCGTGGAGCCGGTCCAGGTGCGCGACGAGGTCGACCCCGTGCTGGGTCCGCAGTGGCACGTCCAGACGCCGTCCCTGGAGCTGTGGATCGCCATCGGTCGGCGCACCCGGCTGGGTGCCCTGCTGCGGCTGGTGCCCCCTGCGGTGGCCACGGCGCCGGCCTGGTCGGCGGTGACCGATCCGGTCGCCCGGACGCTGCTGCGGGGGGTGCGGACCCGCGGCAGCGCCGGCGGGGGACGCCGGGAGTTCTACGGCGCCACCGACGTGCGCACCGTGACCTCCGCCTCGGGACGCTTCGACGGCGCCCGGCTGGGGTCCCTGGCCCCGGTGGACCCGCCATGCCGGTTCGGCTTCAGCTCGGCCCCCGCCGCGCCGTCCGTGACGGCGGTGGTCACCACGATCGTCACCCCCGACCGCTGACCAGCCCGCTCAGGTCGGCCGGCAACGCCACCAGGGTGTCGTCGCTGGCGAAGTGGACCGGGCCGCAGCAGACCCCCGCCGCGCGGGCGGAGGCCGCTATCGCCGCGGCCCAGCCCCGGTCGTCCTCGTCCGGACCTCCGCCGCCGGGCCGGGAGCGCAGCACCGCGATCCGGCACGGCGGGCCGTCGGCGACCCGGGTCAGCTCCGCCAGGAACTCCGTGAACGGGGTGAGGGCGCGGGAGTCGGGCGGGCTGACCGCGTCCTCGATCTCGATCACCGGCTGCACCACCCGGTCCTCGTCGTCGATCACCATCAGCCAGATCGAGTGCCGCGTGAAGCCGCTGCCGTGGGTCATGTTGCGCCAGGCGCGCTCGACGGCGGCCCGCGAGGTGAGGGTGTGAGGTGTCATGCCCCGAGCGTGGCGGCAGCCGACCCAGCGTCCCGGTCGCCTCTCCACAGCGGTCCTTGCCGGGTCCGGTCGTCCACAGGGCGTGCGCGCACGACCCGGCCCGATGCGGCGCCAGCGGTCAGAGGATGCCGGCGGCGCGTGCCGGAGCGGCGTACGCCTGGGCGAGCGTCGTCACCGTGTGGTGCGCGTTGAGCCCGGACGGGTTGGGCACCACCCAGAGCTCGGCCTCGGCGAGGTCCGTGTCCTGGCGGCCCAGGACCGCCTTGCGGTTCCCGAAGGCCTGGCGGTACGCCGTGATGCCGGCCACCGCCACCACCCGCGGGCGCACCCGGGCCACCAGCGAGCGCAGTGCGGCACCGCCGCTGACCAGCTCGGCGGTGCTGAGCTCGTCGGCCCGCGCGGTGGCCCGGGGCGACAGGTTGGTGATGCCGATCCCGCGCGCCCGCAGGTGGTCCCGGTCCTCGGGCGTCATGCCGGCCGCCGGGTCCACGGCCCGCTCGATGATCCCGGCCTGCAGCAGGGCGGGGTAGAAGCGGTTCGCCGGGTGGGCGAAGTGCGTCTGGGTGGCCGTGGTCCACAACCCCGGGTTGATGCCCACGAAGAGGAGCCGGACGTCGTCGGAGAGGAGGTCGGGGACGTGGGCGTCGCGGAAGCTCTCCAGCTCGGCCCTGGTGAAGCGCGGCACCTGGGGCCTAGCTGATCGGGTCGGAGAAGACGCCCAGGCCGTTGGGCACGTAGCGCTCCCCGCCGTCCGAGGGCAGGTTCAGCACCGAGAGCTGACCGGCGTCGGTGTGGCCCACCAGCGTGGTGGAGCCGCCGCCGTCGAGGTTCAGCGCGTTCTCGGCGCCCAGGGCGATCATCATGTTGGCCAGCTCGACCATGGTGTAGCCACGGCTGTGCGCCTGGCGGCCGTCGATGGTCAGCAGGAAGACCTTGTTGCCGTCCTCGTCGATGCCGACCGCGGTACGCGGGTGCATCAGCTGGTCGTTGATGACCACGCGCTGGCCGTTGAGCACCAGGGGCCGGTCGCCGCCGATGGCCATCTTGGGCGCACCCTTGACGCGCCAGGTGAGCTTGAGCCGCTCGCCCTTCTTCAGGCCCTTGAGCAGCTTGGCGCTGCGGCCGCGGCCGATGAGCAGCTTGCCCTGGACCTTCTTGCCCGAGGTGACGCCGTACTTGTTGGAGACCACCCGGCCGCCCTTGATGACCACCGAGCGGACCTTCTTCTGCCCGTCGACCACCGACTTGCCCTTGGTCTTGCCCCAGGCTGGGGTGTAGACGCCGACGCCGTGCTTCTCGACCGTGGGGGAGTTGAAGTTGGTGAACTTGATCTTCGGGTGCTTCTTCACGAAGGAGCCGATCCATGGGAGCTCGCCCACGTGCGGGCGACCGGCCTTGTCGACCCAGAACGCGCTGTTCCAGCCCGAGGCGGGGGCGTGGCGCAGGCCGTCCTCGCGGGTCCGGCCCACGCCCAGGGGCGCCCCGGTGTCGGAGATGTCGAAGAAGTCGCCGTTGACGGCCGCCACCGCGTCGGTCTGCGCGGTCATCCAGGACATCTTGGTGGTGGCCGCGACCTTGGCCGTGGAGATCAGGTCGAAGCTGTTGGCCGGGTTGACGATGTCCACGGTGACCAGGTGCGCCCGGACGGGCTTGCGGATGCCGTCGACCTGGTCCCACGAGCGGTAGTCGATGCCGGGGGCCATGTTCCAGCCGATCTCCTTGCGCCGCATCGAGGCCACGCGTGCCGAGGGCTGCTCGCGCGCCACCCAGCCGGCCACCCCGTCGCTGGCGTGGCGGGGCGCGTCCGCGGTGCCGGTGCCCGGTGCCCGGTGGGGCGCGATCGGCTCCGCGGTCGGCTCGACCGCGGGCGTGGGATCGGGCGACGGCGGCGTCGCCGAAGCGGTGGGCGGCGCCGTCGAGGCGAGAGCGACGCCGGCGGACAGCACCGCGACGATGGTCCCGGTGACGGTCTTCCTGGCGGACGAGGTGAGTCGCGTGGAGGAAGGCATGCGCTCCAGAGTAGGACCAAAGGAGGCTAACCTGCGGGACGTGGGCGCCACGAACACGTTCGTCGAGGGGGACAACCTCGATGTGCTGCGCGATCTGGAGCCGGGCTCGGTCGACCTGATCTGCACCGACCCGCCGTACAACACCGGCAACGACTTCGCCTACGCCGACACCTTCCGCCAGCCAGACGGACTGCGCGCCGGCCGGCACCACGCCTGGGCGGCCATGATGCGGCCGCGCCTGGAGGCGATGCGCGACGCGCTGGCCCTCACCGGCGCGATCTACCTCAGCATCGACGACAACGAGGCGGCCCGGCTGCGGATCCTGATGGACGAGATCTTCGGCGAGGACAACTTCCTGGCCCAGGTGGTGGTCAACCTCAACCCCAAGGGCCGCCAGCTCGGCGGCGGCTTCGCGACCAGCCACGAGTACCTGCTCGTCTACGCCCGCGACGCCCGGTCGTGCGTGCTGGACGCCAGCACCACCGACACCGTCGACGCCGACGACTTCCCCGAGGTCGCCGAGGACGGCCGGCGGTTCCGGCACCTGCCGCTGCGCAACACCAACAAGAAGTTCAACCCGCTGAGCTCGCCCACCCTGCACTTCCCGGTGTACGGCGACCCCGACGGCGGCCGGGTGGCGACCACCCCGTTCGACGGCGCGACCGAGGTGCTCCCGGTCTTCGGGGACGGCCGCTCGGCGGTCTGGCGCTGGTCCCGGCCGCGCATCGAGGCGCGCCCCGACGACCTGGTGTGCCGCCGGATCAAGGGCCTGGCGGGCTGGCGGGTCGACATCTTCCAGCGGGACTGGCTGCAGCCGCCCGGCGGGCGCCGCAAGAAGCTGCCGACGATCTGGCTCGCCGAGGAGGTCGGGTCCACCGACACCGCGGTCGCGGAGCTCAAGCGACTGGTGGGCCACGTCTTCGAGTCGCCCAAGCCGACCGGGCTGGTCCGCAGGATCCTGCGCACCATGCCGATGGACGCCCGGGTGCTGGACCCGTTCGCCGGCAGCGGGACCACCGGTCACGCGGTCGCGCTGGCCAACCTCGAGGACGGGGGCACCCGGAGCTGCCTGTCGATCAACTCCGCAGAGCCCACCCGCCCGGACTCCAACGCGGCACGGGCCGGGCTGGCGTGCGTCGCCGACATCACCCGGGTCCGGCTCCGCGCGGTCGCCGAGCAGGTCGGCGGGGGCCTGGAGGAGCGATAGGGCGGGCCGTCAGAGGGAGGCCCGCAGCTCCTCCACGACGGCGTCGACGACCGCGACCAGGTCGCCGCCGGACTCCTTCGCCACCGCGCGCTGGCGCTGGTAGGACGCACCGCGGTTCACGATGTCGGCCACCGAGCGCAGCTCGGCCTGGCAGCCCAGCCGCTTGGAGACCGGTTCCAGGCGCTCCAGCAGGTCCGCCAGGTCGTCGGTGACGGGCCGCTCCCGGGACTTGTCGTCGAGGATGATGATGGCCTCGAGCCCGTAGCGGGCCGCCCGCCACTTGTTCTCCTGCACGTGCCAGGGAGGCATGGTGGTCAGCGTCTCGCCGGCCGCCACCCGCGCGTCGAGGTCCACCACCAGGCAGTGCATCAGCGCGGTCAGCGCGGCCAGCTCGTCGATGTTGGAGACGCCGTCGCAGACGCGGTTCTCCAGGGTGCCCAGCTGGGGGGAGGGGCGGATGTCCCACCGCACCTCGGAGAGCCCGTCGATCACGCCGGTGACCTGTTGGTCGGAGACGAAGGACTCGAACTCCTCCCACCGCTCGAACTGGAACGGCAGACCGGCGGTGGGCAGCTGCTGGAACATCAGTGCCCGGTTGGAGGCGTAGCCGGTGTCCTGGCCCGCCCAGACCGGTGAGGAGGCGGAGAGGGCCAGCAGGTGCGGGTAGGAGGTGAGCAGGCCGTTGAGCACCGGCATCACCCGGGACTGCTCGGGCAGTCCCACGTGCACGTGCACGCCCCAGATCAGCATCTGCCGCCCCCACCACTGGGTGCGGTTGATGAGCTCCTCGTAGCGGTGGCCCTCGGTGATGTGCTGGGCCGACCAGCTCGCGAACGGGTGGGCGCCCGCGCCGAAGAGGTCGATGCCGATCTCGTCGGCGGCCGCCACGACTCCGGTGACGGTCTCGCGGACCTGGCTCATCGCCTCCTCGACGGAGTGGCAGATCCCGGTGACCACCTCGACGGTGTTGCGCAGCAGCTCCTTGTGCAGCCGCTCCGGGGCGGCCAGGCGGGGCCGTGCCGCGGCGAAGAGCTCGGCGGCGGAGCTGACCAGGTCGCGGCTGGTGCGGTCGACCAGGGCGAGCTCCCACTCGACACCCAGCGTGGGTTCGGGGGAGGAGTGGAAGTCGATGCGCACGCAGACCATGCTAGGCGGCGCCCGGAGCGGACGGACCCGACCCACGGGTGGCACCATGGCGCGAGTGTCCGCAGAGCCCGACGTGAAAGAACTCAACCTCACCCTCGACCTGTGCCTGCGCATCGGCGAGATGCTGCTGGCCAACGGTGCCGGCGCCGCCGACGTGACGGCCACCATGGGTGCGGTCGCGCACCATCTGGGGCTGCGCACCACCGACATCGACGTCACCTTCACCCAGGTCTCCATGGGCTACCAGTACGACCCGGCGGCGCCGACGCTGCTGATGATCCGCCAGGTCAAGCAGCGCGACATCGACTACGAGGACCTGACCCAGGTCGACCATCTCGTGCGGGACCTGCTGCACGGCAAGCTCGACCTCTACCTGGCGCGCACCCGGATGGCCAGCATCGTCTCGGTCGGCCACCCGGTGCCTCGGTGGGCGGTGACGATCGCCACCGGTGTGATGTGCGCGGCGGTGGCGCTCTTCCTCGGCGGCGACCTGGCGGTGATCGCCATCGCGTTCCTGGCCGCGGCCTGCATCGACCGGGTGCAGCTGCGGATGAGCCGGCGCCGGCTGCCCAACTTCTACCTGCAGGTCGCGGGCGGGGTGGTGGCCACGCTCTTCGCGGTGGGCGCCGCGGCCAGCGGCCTCGACGTCGATCCGTCCCTGGTGGTGACGGCCAACATCATCATGCTGCTGGCCGGCATCGGCTTCATGGGCGCCCTGCAGGACGCCCTGTCCGGCTTCTACGTCACCGCCGGAGCCCGGATCATCGAGGCGCTGCTGGCCACCTCCGGGATCATCGCCGGCGTGAGCGGTGGGCTCTCCCTGGGGACCCTGATGGGGGTGGACGTGGGCCAGCTGGAGCCCGGCCGCTCCGGCTGGCAGGACCTGAGCCTGCTCATGGTGGGCTCCGCGTTGTGCGCGGCGGCGTTCGCGTTCTCCTGCTACTCGCCGAAGCGGGCGCTCGTCCCGATCGCCCTGGTGGCGGCGGGGGCGGCGGCGATCTTCCGGTTGGTCGACGAGGCCGACCTGGGGCGGACCTGGGCGGCCGCCTTCGCGGCGTTCGCCATCGGGCTGGTCGCCTACGCCGTCGCGGGACGGGTGCGGGTGCCGCCCCTGGTGGTGGTGGTCCCGGCGATCGTGCCGCTGCTGCCCGGGCTCTCCATCTATCGGGGTCTGTCGCTGATGGCGGCCGACAACGGTGCCTCTACCTCGGCGGGATTGCTGGCGATGGTCACCGCCGCCTCGGTGGCGATCGCGCTCGCCTCCGGCGTCATCCTCGGCGAGTACGTCGCCCAGCCGGTCAAGCGCGAGGCGCGGCGCCTCGAGCAGCGGCTGTCCGGCCCCCGCCTGGTCGGGGTGTTCCGGGCCCGCTCCAAGCGCTGACCGCTCCGCCTGCCCCCTCAGCCTCGGAGCTCAGTCCCGGAGCTCAGCCTCGGAGCAGGGCGAGCCACACCTGGTGGGTCCCGTCGAAAGGTGCTCGACCGGCAACCACGGCCACGTGCACCCAGGCGCAGCTCTGGAGCGCCGAGGTCACCACGTGAGCCGGGTAGCCGAGCTCGACCTGGTGCGCGGCGAACTCGTCCTCGTCGTCGACGACCACCGTCCCCGCCACGTCCTGCACCACGTCGAGGTCGAGGTCCACGGCGCGCAGCGTGGCGCCGTGCCACTGCGCGGGCGTGGTCATGTCGACGTACGTCGCCACCCGCGGGCCGGCCGAGGTGGGCCCTGGCAACGAGGGCTCTCCGGCCCACACTGCCCCGCCGGCCTGGTGGAAGGTGGCCAGCCATCCGGGGCGCACGCCGTCCGACGGAGCCGGCACGAGCACCACCTGGTCACTGCCGGCGGTCAGCTCCCTGCCCGGCCGGGCGAAGCGGGTGCCGGTCGGTACGCCGACCCAGTCGCCGTGTTCGTCGGAGCCCAGCCACAGCGCGTCGTAGACCCAGTGCGGGTGCTGGCCCCACTTGGTCATCTCGCAGTGCACGACGTCCCCGGGAGCCAGCGGGGCGCGCTCGGGCACCTCAGACCACCTTGGTCCTGGCGGGCATCACCCGGCGGCTGACCCGCGCCACGAGGTCCTGGTAGCGGGAGCCGGTCAGCTTGGCGAGGGTGTGCAGGGCATGGGCGTCGGACCCGACCAGCACCCGCGCCTTGCCGCCCAGCACGCCGGACCAGATGACGTCGGCGGCCTGTTCGGGGGACATCTTGGCGAGCTTGCGGTCGAAGAAGTCGGCCGTCGCCTGCTTGTCCTCGCCCTCGGCGACCCGGGCGTTGCGGGCGATCGCGGTCTTGATGCCACCGGGGTGCACGACCGTGACGCCCACCGGGTGCCGGGCAACCAGCATCTCCTCGCGCAGCGCCTCCGACATCCCGCGCACGGCGTACTTCGCGGCGCAGTACATGCTCTGCCCCGGCATCGAGACCAGCCCGAAGAGCGAGGACAGGTTGACCACGTGCCCGTCTCCGGAGGCGATGAGGTGCGGCAGGAACGCCTTGCACCCGTGGACCACGCCCCAGAAGTTGATGCTCATGATCCACTCCATGTCGCTGGGGTCCAGCTCGGTGAAGTCGCCGGCCAGGGCGACGCCGGCGTTGTTGACCACCACGTTGACCCGGCCGAAGTGCTCCGCGACCGCGTCGGCGTACGCCGTCACCGCGGCGCGGTCGGCGACGTCGAGCCGGTCGACGCGGACCTCCCGCGCCCCGGCCTGCTCCGCGAGCGTGCCCGTCTCGGCCAGCCCGGCCTCGTCGACGTCGGAGATCGCGAGCAGCGCGCCACGGCCCGCCGCGTCCAGGGCGAGGGCCCGCCCGATCCCCGAGGCGGCGCCGGTGATGACCACGACCTTGGCATCCAGAGTCTTCATGGCTCGCACTGTGCCAGAGACTGGCAACGAGGTCAGCCAGCAGCGCCGACGGTGCGGCGGGGCGCCCACCCCGGCAACCTCGCGGAAACACGAGGACCCGCGCCCGAAATATCGGACGCCTAGCGTCCGTAGTACCTCCCCCCTTGGCCGCCCGGTGGCGACCAGCGGATCCCCGCGAACTCGTCTGGCGCGAATTCGCCTCCGAAAGGAAGCAGACTCTTGAAGCAATCAGGACGGCGTACCCGGCGGCTCCTGCCCCTCGCGGTCGCCGCGGTGCTCGCCACCTCGGGCCTGGCGGCAGCCACCGCAGTCGCGGCACCGGGGCAGCCCGGCAAGGGCCAGCCCACCCGGGACGGCAAGTCCCGCGACCTCACCTACCTCAGCCCGCGCTACTCCTCGGGCGACGTCACCGGTGACAAGCGGGTGGACCAGAAGGACCTCTCGCGGGTCAGCGCGGCTCTGGGCGTGCGCAAGGGCGACGGCAAGGCCTGGCGGCGCGTGGCGAAGGCCGACCTCGACGGCAACAAGTCGATCACCGTCGCGGACGTGGCGGCGCTGTCGCGGCAGATGATCTACGACGACGGCGACTTCCGCGTCCTCGAGGCGACCGTCGTCGACGCTCAGGCAGCGATGGAGGCCAAGTCCCTGACCGCCGTCGAGCTGACGCAGCTCTACCTGGACCGCATCGCGGCCTACGACGAGGCCGCCGCCGGAGGTGTCGAGGCGACCAAGCTCAACTCGATCATCGCGGTGAACCCCAAGGCGCTGGAGATCGCGGCCAAGCTTGACGCGGAGCGCAAGAAGTCCGGGCCCCGGGGGATGCTCCACGGCATCCCGGTGATCGTGAAGGACAACTTCAACACGACCGACGTGCCCACCACGGTCGGCTGCAAGTGCCTGGAGGGGTTCACCCCCGGCAAGGACGCCGAGATGGTCGAGCGCCTCCGCGACGCCGGAGCCATCATCCTGGCCAAGGCCAACCTGACGGAGTTCGCCTCCGGGTACACCGGCCTCAGCTCGTTCAAGCAGAGCTCGAACCCCTACGTGCCCGGTGGGGAGTCCGGCGGTTCGAGCGCCGGCACCGCCGCCGCCATCGCCGCCAACCTGGGGATGATCGGCCTGGGCAGCGACACCCTGGGCTCCATCCAGGTCCCCGGCGCCTACCAGGGGCTGGCCGACGTCTACCAGTCCTTCGGCCTGGTGAGCCGGGAGGGGATCGCCCCGCTGGCCGGCGACCAGGACCGCGGCGGGCCGCTGACCCGGACGCTGGAGGACTCGGTGATGATGCTCGACCTCTACGCCGGCACCGACCCCGAGGACGCCACCACGGCGAACGCCGACGCCCAGCGGAAGGCCAGCTACGCCTCGTACCTGGATGCCGAGGGACTGAAGGGGGCGCGGATCGGCTACGTCTCCACCACCGGCGAGGACGGCCACCTGGGGACCAACCCGGCGGTCGCACGGATCTTCGACGAGGCCAAGGCCGTGATGAAGAAGCAGGGCGCGACGCTGGTCGACGTCGGGCAGGTCCGGCTCGTCTCGACGGCGTCGGGAAGCACCCGCGAGTTCGGGCACGACATCGACGAGTACCTGCGGACCTACGTCCCGGCGGACTCGCCGTACCCCAGCAGTGCAGCGGAGCTCAAGGCGCTGCTGACGGCGCAGCCGGGCCTCAGCTCGATCACCGCCACCGTCCTGGACCGGATCAACCGGATCCCCGACTTCGACGCCTACATCAAGACGCACGCCCTGGAGATCAAGCAGAACGGCGCGATCATCGACGAGGTGCTGCGCGCCAACGACCTCGACGCGATCGTCTACCCGACGGTGCCTCGCTTCGGCGTCCCCGGGGGCACCGGCTACAACAATGCCGCCCTGGCGTCGCTGAGCCAGCACCCCTCGGTCTCGGTCCCCTCGGGATGGAGCAAGCAGTCGGACTACGTCGAGGGCGGCGTGCTGCCGGCCAACGGGGTGGATCTGCCCACGACCGTGTCGTTCCTCGGCGGCAAGAACCGTGACGCCAAGCTGATCAAGCTCGGCTACGCGTTCGAGCAGGCGACCAAGCACCGCCGGGCGCCCTCGCGCTACCCGGACCTGGTGAGGACCAAGTCCGCCAAGAAGGTCTCCGGCGCGACGACGTTCGAGCTGGCGATGCCGCGCCGGGCCAAGGCCGGGTCCACGGCCCGACTCCGGGTGTTCGGCGACAGCGTGCGCAACGCTTACACCTACACGCTGCGGCTGAAGTTCGACACCAGGCTGCTGCGGCCGCAGGCGAAGAAGGTGACGGCCGGGACCTCGGGCCTGACCAAGGCCTGGGTCGAGGGCTCGACGCTGGTCGTCGTCCACACCAAGCTGGGCAGCTCGCCGGCCGCCTCGGGTGACCTCAAGCTGGCCGACATCCCGGTCCAGGTGCGCGCCCGCAACGCCGGGACGCCCGTGCTGAAGGCGGCCACCGTCGTCGGTGAGGACGGGAAGGTCAAGCGCTTCTCGGCCCCGAAGGTCTCGCGCCGCTAGCGCGAGGCTCGTCCGTGAGGGTCGCCCACCTGTCGCCTCGGCCTCAGGTGGGCGACTTGCGCGCGCCGGTCCCAGGTGCTGACGCGCGGCCGCGTCGCGTGCCACGATGCCCGGGTGGACGACATCGTGGAGCTGACCGACCGGGAGTGCCGAGAGCTGCTGCGTGCCGACGTCGTGGGCCGCGTCGCCTTCGTCACCCCGCAGGGGCCGCGGATCGTCCCGGTCAACTACGTCGTGCGCGAGGCCGGCCTGGAGCTGCGCACCACGCCGTACTCCGAGCTGGCCACCTACGCCCCGGGGAGCCAGGTCGCCTTCGAGATCGACCACCTCGACCGGGAGCAGGGCCGAGGCTGGAGCGTGGTCGTGCACGGCGACTGCGAGCGGGTGCAGGACGACGCGGCCGCCGCCTTCGAGGAGCCCGGCGAGGATCCCCGGCCCTGGGCCGGCGGGCGCCGGCCGCTGTGGCTGCGACTGGTGGTGGCCGAGATCACCGGGCGTCGGGTCGGTGGCGAGCACTGGCCGCACCCCGTGGTGCCGCGGCGCTGAGGCGGACCCCGCCCCCGGCCACGCGGTGCGCCACAATCGGCGGGTGATCGCACCCACCGGCCCCGTCCGCGTCGGCATCCTCGTCTTCGACGAGGTCGAGGTCCTTGACTGCTGCGGCCCGTTCGAGGTCTTCTCCGTCGCCAACCGGGTGCACGCCCGGAACGCCGGCTCCGCCCTGTTCGAGGTCTCCCTGCTCGCCGCCACCCAGGAGGTGGTGGCCCGCGGCGGTCTGGTGTTGCGGGCCCACGCCACGCTGGACGTGGACCCCGAGGTGGACGTGCTGGTGGTCGCCGGCGGCGTCACGGACGTCGTCGAGCAGGACACGGGAGTCACCGGGTGGATCGCGCGCACGCCCACCCGGCTCACCGCCTCGGTCTGCACCGGGGCCTTCCTGCTCGCCCAGGCCGGCGTGCTGACCGACCAGCGGGTCACCACTCACTGGGAGGACCAGGAGGCGCTCCAGGAGCGCTGGCCCGCACTCCGGGTGGAGAGCGGTCGCCGCTGGGTGCGGGACGGGGACGTCTTCACCTCCGGTGGGATCTCGGCCGGCATCGACCTGAGCCTGCACCTGGTCGAGGTGCTGGCCGGCCGCGAGCTCGCGCTGGCCACCGCCCACCAGATGGAGTACCGCTGGCACGAGGACCCCGCCTGAGACCCGCCCTGCGCACGGCCCGGCACAATGGGGACCACCATGTCGACGTCCGCTCCCGCGCTGAGGATCAGCTACCCGCCTGAGCTGCCGGTCTCGCAGCGCCATGACGACATCGCCGAGGCCATCCGGGACCACCAGGTGGTCATCGTCGCGGGCGAGACCGGCTCCGGCAAGACGACCCAGCTGCCCAAGATCTGCCTGGAGCTGGGCCGCGGCCGGGCCGGCAAGGACGGTCGCCGCGGCAGCCTGATCGGGCACACCCAGCCCCGACGGATCGCTGCCCGCTCCGTGGCGGAGCGGATCGCCTCCGAGCTCGGCACCGAGCTGGGGGACCTGGTCGGCTACCAGGTGCGGTTCACCGACCGGACCTCTCACGCCAGCAGGGTCAAGGTGATGACCGACGGCATCCTGCTGGCCGAGCTGCAGCGCGACCGTCAGCTGAAGAAGTACGACACGATCATCATCGACGAGGCGCACGAGCGCAGCCTCAACATCGACTTCCTGCTCGGCTACCTCAAGCGGCTGCTGCCCAAGCGCCCGGACCTCAAGCTGATCATCACCTCCGCCACCATCGACGTGGACCGGTTCTCCGCGCACTTCGACGACGCCCCGGTGATCGAGGTCTCCGGGCGCACCTGGCCGGTGGAGCTGAGGTACCGCCCGCTGATCGAGCTGCCCGAGGCCGACGAGGAGGGCGAGCCGGTGCAGCGGGACCAGACCGAGGCGATCCTCGACGCGGTGCGCGAGCTCTCCGTCGCCGGCCCCGGCGACGTCCTGGTCTTCCTGCCCGGCGAGCGCGAGATCCGCGACACTGCCGAGGCGCTGGAGGCGCTGGAGGCCCTGGACACCGGAACGGGTCGGGGCGCGGCCCGGCTGGAGGTGGTGCCGCTCTACTCGCGGCTCTCCGCCGCCGAGCAGCACCGCGTCTTCTCCTCCCACCCGACCACGGTGCGCCGGGTGGTGCTGGCCACCAACGTCGCGGAGACCTCGCTGACCGTGCCCGGCATCCGGTACGTCGTGGACACCGGGGTCGCGCGGATCTCCCGCTACTCCGCGCGGACCAAGGTGCAGCGGCTGCCCATCGAGCCGATCAGCCAGGCCTCGGCCAACCAGCGCTCCGGCCGCTGCGGCCGGGTGGCCGAGGGAATCGCGATCCGGCTCTACTCCGAGGAGGACTTCGAGTCCCGCCCGGAGTTCACCGACCCCGAGATCCTGCGGACCAACCTGGCCTCGGTCATCCTGCAGATGACCTCGCTGGGCCTGGGCGACCTGGCCCGCTTCCCCTTCGTCGACCCGCCCGACAAGCGCAACATCACCGCCGGGATCCAGCTGCTCGAGGAGCTCGGCGCGCTCGGGTCCGCAGAGAAGGAGCAGGAGCGGGGCCCCCGGCTCACCGCCCTGGGGCGCCGGCTCGCGCGGCTGCCGATCGACCCGCGGCTGGGCCGGATGATCCTGGAGGCCGAGCGGCTGGGCTGCGTGCGCGAGGTGATCGTGATCGCCGCCGCGCTGAGCCTGCAGGACCCCCGCGAGCGCCCGGCGGAGAAGCAGGCCCAGGCCGACCAGGCCCACGCCCGGTTCAAGGACAAGTCCTCGGACTTCCTCACCTGGCTCAACCTGTGGCGCTACGTCAAGGAGCAGCAGCGTGAGCTGTCCTCCAGCGCCTTCCGCCGGATGTGCAAGCGCGAGTTCCTCAACTACCTCCGGGTCCGGGAGTGGCAGGACTTCGAGTCCCAGCTGCGGCAGGTGTGCAAGGAGATGAAGGTCGACCTGGGGCACCCGGCCGACGTACCCGACGCCGACGGCATCCACCAGGCGCTGCTCTCGGGGCTGCTCTCCCACATCGGCGTGCTGGAGGAGCGGGAGCGGGCCAAGCAGGGTGAGCGGCGCGGGATGCGGGAGTACCTCGGTGCCCGCGGCTCCCGGTTCGCGATCTTCCCGGGCAGCACGCTCAAGGGCGTCAACCCGGCGTACGTGATGGCTGGGGAGCTGGTGGAGACCGGGCGGCTGTGGGCCCGGCAGAACGCCGCGATCAAGCCCGAGTGGGCCGAGCGCCTCGGCGCTCACCTGGTCAAGCGCAGCTACAGCGAACCGGTCTGGTCCAAGAAGCGCGCCGCGGTCACCGCGCTGGAGAAGGTCACCCTGTACGGCGTACCGCTGGTGGCCGACCGCCGCGTCAATTACGGCCGAATAGACCCGGCGCTCTCGCGCGAGCTGTTCATCCGGCACGCGCTGGTCTACGGCGAGTGGGAGACCAGGCACCGCTTCTACGCCCGCAACCTGGCGCTGCTCGCCGAGGCCGAGGAGCTGGAGCACCGGGCCCGGCGCCGCGACCTGGTGGTCGACGAGCACACCCTCTTCGACTTCTACGACGCGCGGATCCCCGCGGACGTGGTCAGCGGCGCCCACTTCGACCAGTGGTGGAAGCAGGAGCGGCACCAGCACCCCGACCTGCTCACCTTCGACCCCGAGATGCTGGTCCACGACAGCGCCGAGGAGGTCGCGGCCGCCGACTTCCCCACCCAGTGGCACGGGGACCACCTCACCTTCGGCATCAGCTACCACTTCGAGCCCGGGGCGGCCGACGACGGGCTCACCATCGATGTCCCGGTGGCGACGCTCAACCAGGTCCAGGCTGACGACTTCTCGTGGCTGGTGCCGGGGCTGCGCGAGGAGCTGGTGGTCAACCTGATCCGCACCCTGCCCAAGAGTCTGCGGGTCAACTTCGTGCCCGCCCCGAACACCGCCCGGGCCTTCCTGGCGGCGGTCCCGGCGGGCCAGGAGCCGCTGCTGGACGCCCTGGAGCGCTACCTGCGCTCGGTCACGGGGGTGCACGTGCCGCGAGAGGCGTGGGAGCTGGACAAGCTGCCCGAGCACCTGCGGCCCACCTTCCGGGTGGTGGGGGAGTCCGGCCAGGAGGCTGCCCGCGGCAAGGACCTGGAGGCCCTCAAGGCGCCGCTGCGACCCACCTTCGCCGCGGCGATGGCCGAGGTCGCCAGCGACACCGGGGTCACCAAGACCGGTCAGCGCAGCTGGACCTTCGGCACCATCGAGGAGTCCTTCACCCAGCGCCGCGCCGGGCACGAGGTGCGCGGCCACCCGGCCCTGGTCGATGAGCAGACCAGCGTCGGGCTGGGAGTGTTCGGCTCCGCCGAGGAAGCCGAGGCGCGGCACCGGCTCGGCGTACGACGGCTGCTGCTGCTGGCCACCCCGGACGCGTCCGGGGTGGTGAAGGGGCTCTCGAACGCGGAGAAGCTCGGCCTCGCCGGGTCGCCGTACCCGACGACGGCGGAGCTGCTGGAGGACGTCCGCGCCGCGGTGCTGGGCGACCTGGTCGACGCCCGGCCCCCGGTGCGGGACCGGGAGGCCTACGACAAGCTGCTCGCCGAGGCGGAGCGGGACCTGGCGCCGGCAATGCCCGCCGCGATCGCCGACGTGCTGCGCGTGCTCTCGGCGTGGCGGGCGTGCGAGAAGGCGCTCTCGGGCCGCGCGGACCTGCAGACGCTGCCGGCGCTGAGCGACATGAAGTCCCAGCTGGAGCGCCTGGTGCACCGAGGGTTCATCGGCGAGGCCGGGATGGCACAGCTGCGCCAGGTGCCGCGCTACCTGGCTGCGATCGAGCACCGCCGGGAGAAGCTCGCCGGCCAGGTGGCCAAGGACCGGCAGCTGATGGACCAGGTGGCCGACCTCCAGGCCGCCTACCTGCACCGGGTCCAGGCGCTGCCCGAGGGCTGCCCGCCGAGCCGCTCGCTGTGGCGGGTGCGGTGGATGCTGGAGGAGTACCGGGTCTCCCTGTGGGCCCAGCAGCTGGGGACCGCGCAGTCGGTCTCGGACCAGCGGATCCGCAAGGCCCTGGGCTGAGACGCGCGGCACGGACGTACTCTGTGGCGATGGGCGAGCGGGCACACCACCGGCCGATGGCGCCGGGGGACAAGTTCTTCGACGAGATCGAGACCGGCGGCGACCCGGCCCTGCTCCGGGAGGCCGCGGACCGGGCCGCGGTGCTGATGGTCCGTGGTGCCCGCGCCAGCGGTGACGACGCGATCGCCGAGCGGGTGGTGCACCTCGCCGAGACCGAGGGGCTGGAGGTGCTGGCCGAGCTGTGGTCCGGCTCGCCCGCGGACTCCCTCGCCGGGGCGCTGTGGCGGCTCTACCTGCTCCGCTCCTGGGTGTACGCCGACCCCGAGCGTGCGGCGGTGGAGTTCGAGGCCGGCCGGCGTGCCGCGCCGGTGGCCCGGGTGGTGGCCGGGGTGGCGGACCCGCCCGGACCGGAGCAGCTGCGCGCCATGGTCGATGCGGTCCTGCGCGGCATCGTGCAGGCCGACTTCGCCGACGTGCTGCACCGCGCCGCCGCCTTCGCCCACGTGGTGGCGGTCGGCCGGGCCACGCGGCACGACGAGGACGGCCGGGTCCGCGGGGCCAGCCACGAGGACACCGTCAGGATGCTGGGCCTGGCCGAGCAGCTGGAGTCCGCGGCCCGGCAGGAGATGCTCGGCGAGCTGAGCTGAGCTGAGCTGCCTCAGCCCAGGTCAGCCCAGGTCAGCCCAGGTCATGGAAGCGCCGGGCCGCGGTGACCACGCTGTGGAACATCGGCTCGTCCAGCGCTGCGCCCTCGCGCCGGATGACGCTCTCGTCCAGGCGCAGCAGCCGGTCCAGCCGGACCTCGCTGGGGCGCCCCTGGCGGTCCCAGGCGCCGCTGCCCACGTCCATCCAGTGCCGTCCGTGCCGGGCCTCGTCGGCGGCGTCCAGGTCGTGGTCCTGGCTGCTCAGCATCAGGCCCAGCCACTGGCCGCCGTCCCGGCCCAGCAGCAGCACCGGGCGGTCCTTGCCCTGCCGCGGGTCGTCCTCGTAGGGCACCCAGCCCCACACGACCTCGCCCGGGTCGGGCTGCCCGTCCCTCTCGGCGGCGTACTCGACGCGCGGCACCGCGCCCTGTCTCGGCTGCGGGCCAGCTCGTCGCGAGGAGAGCAGTTCGAGGGTGCGGCGCAGGAGGCTCATCTCGAGCACGCTACCCAACGTGCCGTCAGTGGTGATGCGCCGGACCGGGAGCGCCTCTCGGCACGTGGCCGCTCGTGGCGGCTATTTTTGGGACCCGGGGCTGCCGCAGCCCGACGCACCACCGTTGACCATTGTAGTTCGTGACCACGAGCGAGAAACAGGTACGGCGCTCCTGGCGGGGCGCGACCGAGGGCTCGGTAGGGTGAGGGGGCCCTGCACCGTGCGACGAGAGTGAGCTTCCCCCATGCCGACCCGCCGTCCGGCCCTGGCACTTGCTGCTGCCCTGACCTTCGCCCTGGTGGCGACCGGGTGCAGCGATCCTGAGGACGGGACGGCGCCCAAGCCGGATCCCACCACCGCGGCCGCCAGCCCGACGGCGACCCCTTCGCCCACCGACCTCACGCTCGGGGTCTACGGGTCCCCCGAGGAGGCCGAGGCCTGGAAGAACGTGGTGGCGGAGTTCAACGAGTCCTCCGACACCGGCGAGGTCACCCTGAAGGTGTGGACGGACAAGGACACTGCCTCCCGCGCGGTACGCCGCGGCGAGGTGCCCGACGTCTTCATGTCCTCCCGCGAGGACCTCGACCACCTCCTCCAGGACGACGTCACCCGGCCAGTCAGCGAGCTGCTCGACGAGCGCGGCGTGGACTTCGGTGACCGGTTCTCCCGGGACGCCGTGCAGTCCTACGGCGTGGACGACGAGCTGCAGTGCATGGCCTACTCGGTCTCCCCGATGGTGCTCTACGTGAACTCCAAGCTGGTGGACTTCGCCAAGATGGAGCGCCGCGGCCTGGACGTCCCCGCCCGCTGGGACCGCTGGTCCCTGGCGCAGTTCGCCACCGCGGCGGACTTCGCGGCCCGGCCCCGGCGCGGCACCGCGGGCTTCCACATCGACGCCACCATCGAGGGCCTCGCGCCGTTCATCACCTCCGGCGGCGGGTCGGTGTGGAACGACTCGTCCGAGCCCACCTCCCTGAGCTTCTCCGACGACGCCTCCCGCGCCGCGCTGGAGCAGTCCCTGGCGGTGCTGCGGGACGCCAGCCTGACCCTGACCGAGGAGCAGCTGGCCCGGCACACGCCGTTGGAGTGGTTCAAGCGCGGCAAGCTCGGCATGATCGCCGGCTATCGCGACCTGGTGCCCGAGCTGCGCGCGGTGCGTGGGCTCTGGTTCGACGTGGTCTCGATGCCGACCCTGGAGACCAGCAGCACCTCCGGTGACGTCACCGGCCTGTGCATGTCGGCCAAGACCGAGGACGCCGCGGCGGCCGCGGACCTGATCGCCTACCTGGTCGGCGACGGCCCGGTGGAGCAGGTCACCGCCGCCGGGTCGATGGTGCCGGCGAACCTCTCGGTGGCCGGCTCCGACGCCTTCCTGCAGCGCGGTCGTCAGCCGATCCACTCCCGCATCTTCAACATCGCGGTGCGCGGCATGGTGATCCCGCCGCTGGTCGAGTCCTGGGACGAGCTCGAGGACGCGGTCGCGCCGCAGCTCCAGGAGCTGCTGACCGCGCCCGGCGAGCTCGACCTGGACGCGGTGACGGAGCAGATCGACGAGGCGTCCCGCACGGTGCTGGAGCGCGAGGACGCCGAGGAGACCGAGGCCCCCACGGAGCAGTGACGGCGCGGGGCCTACTCCGCGTCGGCGTCGGCCGGGTCTCCGAGCAGGCCGAGGTCGTCGGGCTCCTCCTCGACCGGCTGGTCGCCCACCAGCACGGCGTCCACCAGCGGCGGCGTGACCAGCTCGACCTGCCACGGGCGGGCGCCGTAGGAGCGCAGCTGCTCGGCCAGCTGCTCGGCCAGCTCCTGCTCGTCCCGGGTCGCGGGCGGGGCCCACATGGCGCGCCGCACGTAGTCGGGGGTGATCAGGTTCTCCACCGGCAGGTGGTTGGCCTCGGCGAGCGCCAGGGTGGCCGCGCGGGCCGCCTTGAAGCGCCGGTCCGCGGCGGGCTCCCGCTCGGCCCAGGTGCGCGGGTGGGGCGGTCCGTCGCCGCGCGGTGAGCGCTGCGGCAGCTGGTCCTCGGGCAGCTGGGCCGCCTCGGCCAGGGCGGCGGTCCAGCGGGAGGCGTACCGCTCGGCGCCGCGCCCGTGGAAGCCCCGGGTCGCCAGCAGGGCGCCGCGGTCGGTCGGCATCGCGGTGGCGGCGGCGATGATCGCGGAGTCGGGGATGATCCGGCCCGGCGTCACGTCCCGCTGGCGCGCCAGGTCGTCCCGGGCCTCCCACAGGGCGCGGACCGCGGCCAGCTGGCGGCGGCCGCGCAGCCGCTGCATCCCGGAGGTACGGCGCCACGGCTCCACCCGGACCGCGGGCTGGAAGTCCAGCAGGTGGGTGAACTCCTGGCGCGCCCACTCGTCCTTGCCCTGCTCGACGAGCTCGGCGGCCATGTGGTCGCGCAGGTCGACGAGCACCTCGACGTCCAGGGCGGCGTACTCCAGCCAGGGGCGGGGGAGCGGGCGGGTGGACCAGTCGGCGGCGGAGTGCTCCTTGCGCATCCGCAGGCCCACGATCTCCTCGACCAGCGTCGCCAGCCCGACCCGGCGGTAGCCGAGAAGTCGACCCGCCAGCTCGGTGTCGAAGATCGCCGTGGGCGTCAGGCCGACCTCGCGCAGGCAGGGCAGGTCCTGGGTGGCCGCGTGCAGGATCCACTCCTCGGTGCCCAGGGCCTCGGCGAGCTCCGGCAGGTCGGAGCCGAAGGGGATGGGGTCGATGAGCCAGGTCCCGGAGTCGCCGCGGCGCAGCTGGATCAGGTACGCCCGGCTGGAGTAGCGGTACCCCGAGGCCCGCTCGGCGTCGATCGCCACCGGCCCGGTCGCCGCGGCGAGCGCCGCGCAGGCCTTGGCCAGTGCTGCGGGGGTGTCCACGATGTCGGGGATGCCGCCACTGAGGGTGAGCAGGGGGACGGGGGGCGCCGGCTCGGCGTCACCCTCCGTTGAGGCGTCGGTGGTCAGGACCTCGTCGTCGGGGGTTGAGGTCATCAGACGCCGACGCCTCGCTGCCCTCGTCGGCTGGGGATCGCGGTCACGCCGGGCGGCAGTGGTGGCAGTCCGGCTGCGGTGCAGAGCAGCTCGCCCCAGGCCTCGACGTGCGGGGTGATGTCCAGCGCGCCGTCGCCGTCCGCGGCCACCGGGGTCCACGAGGCGCGGATCTCGATCTGGGCGGTGCCCTCGTCGTCCGACATCTGGCCGAAGCTCTCCGAGGCGACCCGGGTGACGGTGCCGGAGGCAGCGGTGAAGGCGGCCCCGTGGGCGCCCAGCGCCTCGGTCAGCCAGCTCCAGCCGACCTCGCCGAGCAGCGGGTCGGTGATCAGCTCGGGGTCGATCTCCGCGCGGGCGTAGGCCACGCAGCGGAAGGTGCCGTCCCAGGCGTCGTTGCCGGCGGGGTCGTGGAGCAGGATGATCCGTCCGGTGCCGAGCTCGAGGTCGTCGACGGTGACGTCGGCGGTCAGGGCGCTGGAGTGCGGGGCGATGCGCTGCGGCGCCGGCATCTCCTCGCAGAAGATCTCCGGACGCAGGACGGCTGCGGCCATCGCCCGAACGGCCTCGCGGAACTCCGCGGGCACTTCCTCCGCACCCCGTTCGGGATACGTCTCAGAGTGGACGACCATGGACGCAGCCTACGTCGGAAGGCGCAATCCGCGATGTGCCAACACGCCGCCTGACCTGCGATGATCGCCGGGTGAGTCCTTCGCCAGCAGCCGCGGACAGCGCCTTCCTCAAGGCCGCCCGCGGAGAGCCCGTCCCGCACACCCCCGTCTGGTTCATGCGTCAGGCCGGTCGTTCCCTGCCCGAGTACCTCAAGGTGCGCGAGGGCGTGGGCATGCTGGAGTCGTGCATGGACCCCGACCTGGTCGTCGAGATCACCATGCAGCCCGTCCGCCGGTACGGCGTGGACGCCGCCATCTTCTTCTCCGACATCGTGCTGCCGCTCAAGGCCGTCGGTGTCGACCTCGACATCGTCCCGGGCGTCGGCCCCGTGGTCGCCTCGCCGGTCCGCACCCTGCAGGACGTGGCGGCCATCCCCGACCTCACCCCCGACCACGTCGGCTTCATCACCGAGGCGGTGCGGGGCCTGGTCGGCGAGCTCGGCGCCACCCCGCTGATCGGCTTCGCGGGCGCCCCGTTCACCGTCGCGTCGTACCTGGTCGAGGGCGGGCCGTCGAAGGAGCACGCCAAGACCAAGGCCATGATGTTCGGCGCCCCCGAGGTCTGGGACGCGCTGATGCGCAAGATCGCCGGCATCGCCAGTGCCTACCTGCAGGTGCAGGTGCAGGCGGGCGCCTCCGCGGTGCAGCTGTTCGACTCCTGGGCGGGCGCCCTGACCCCGGCCGACTACGCCGAGCACGTGATGCCGCACTCCGCGCGCGTGCTCGCCGACGCCGGGGCGCTCGGCGTGCCCCGCATCCACTTCGGCGTGGGCACCACCAACCTGCTGGGACTGATGGGGGAGGCCGGTGCCGACGTGGTGGGCATCGACTGGCGCACCCCGCTGGAGCGGGGCATCGAGCTCGTCGGGGACCACGCGGTGCAGGGCAACCTGGACCCGACACTGGTCTTCGCCCCGACCGAGGTGATGACGGCCCGCGCCGCGCAGGTCATCGAGGCGGGCCGGGCGGCCAAGGGTCACATCTTCAACCTGGGCCACGGAGTCATCCCCTCGACCGACCCCGACCAGCTGGCGCGCCTGACCGAGTTCGTCCAGGGCTACCCGCTCAGCTGAGCGGCTGCGCCGGCGGCTCGGCCGCGTTTCGTCCGCTGCGCGGGCCGCGGCGCGCCACCCACCACAGCGGCAGTCCGAGCGCCAGCGCGACGACGGCCCAGGGCAGCAGCAGCCCGGCCACGGTGGCCAGCGCCACCGCCGCCCCGCTCAGGCCGTCCCAGCCGGACGCCAGGCCGCTGAGGAAGCCCGACTCCTCGGTCTCGGGGGTGGCGCCTGCCGCCGTCCGCTCCACGTGCACGGTGATGGTGGACATCGACGTCTGGTCCGCCAGCCAGACCCGCTGCTGCTTGAGCGAGTCGAGGTCGGACTGGCGCCGGGTCAGCTCGGACTCGATCGAGACGATGTCGGCGATCCGGTCGGCGCGGTCCAGGAGCACCTCGATCCGCCGCAGGCTCCGTTCCTGGGCCCGGATCCGGACCTCGTTGTCGATGACCTGGGTGGTCACGTCCTCGGTGTCCCGCTCGGTGGAGTCGAGCTCGCCGATCTCCTCGAGCCGGGTGATCGCGTCGCCGAACCTGGCGGTCGGCACGCGGAGCACCAGCCGGGTCCAGACCAGCTCGCCGTCGCTGGAGTCGGCCTCCTCGTCGGCCACCTCGCCGCGCAGCGCGTCCGCGACCTGCTGGACGTCGTTGCGCGCGGCGCGCACGTCGTCGCTGTGCAGGGCGACGGTGGCGGTGGCGATCACGGCGCGCTCGGCGACCGCCGGACGGGCGGTGGCGGCGGCGCGGGCGCCGGGGCCGGCGTCCGCCTGAGAGGTGCCCGCGCCGGCATCGCCTTCCTGGGCAGCCGAGTCGGCGGTCGAGTGGGCGGCGTCCTGGTCGCTGGACGAGCACCCGCCGAGCGCGGCGAGGGTGGCCAGGAGCGCAGCTGCGGCGGCGGTGCGGATTCGTCGGGTCATGGCCCTACGACGCCGGCCGTCCCGGGTTGGTTCCGCCGGCCTCAGCCGGGCGGGTCGCCCACCACGCTGAAGCGGGGGAGCAGGGACCCGCTTGGCAGAACCGTCGGCGGGCGGGCGGGTTGGCGCTTGGCGGCAGGGCGGATGGTGAGTTAATGTACATCAAACCAATAGACTTACTTGTTCGAGTAGCTCCGCGGCTCGGGCTGCTCGTCCCCAGGGGCGTCCGCCTTGACCACGCTCAGCCCTAGAAGAAGACGAGGAAGCTCATGTCGTTGAAGTTCCACTGGTTCCTGCCCACCAACGGCGGCGACGGTCGGCAGGTCGTCGGCGGGGGTCACGGCGTCGACGCCCAGGGCTCCCAGCGCCCCGCCTCGGTGCCCTACCTGGGCCAGATCGCCCGGAGCGCGGAACAGCTCGGCTTCGAGGCGGCGCTCACCCCGACCGGCGCGTGGTGCGAGGACGCCTGGGTCTCCACCGCGATGCTCAGCACCCTCTCGGAGCGGCTGAAGTTCCTGGTCGCCTTCCGCCCCGGCCTGGTGGCCCCGTTCCTGGGCGCCCAGATGGCCGGGACCTTCCAGAACCTCTCCGGGGGACGGCTGGCGCTCAACGTCGTCGTCGGCGGCGAGGACCACGAGCAGCGGATGTTCGGCGACTTCTCCACCAAGGAGGAGCGCTACGAGTCCGCCGGGGAGTTCCTGCACATCGTGAGGGCCCTGTGGAGCGGCGAGAAGGTCACCTTCCACGGCCGTCACCACTCCGTGGAGGACGCGGTGCTCGCCCAGATCCCCGACCCCATCCCCGAGATCTACTTCGGTGGCTCCTCGCCGGCGGCCGGCGTGGTCGCGGCCAAGTACTGCGACGTCTACCTGACCTGGGGCGAGCCGCCGGCCGCAGTGGCGAAGAAGATCGCCTGGATCCGCGAGCTGGCCGAGAAGGAGGGCCGCGAGGTCCGCTTCGGCGTCCGCCTGCACACCATCACCCGCGACACCCGCGAGGAGGCCTGGGCCGAGGCCGACCGCCTGCTGGACGGCATCAGCGAGGAGCAGATCGCCAAGGTGCAGGCCGGCCTGGCCCGCAGTGGCTCCGAGGGGCAGCGCCGGATGCTGGAGCTCAACAAGGGCAGCAAGGACGGCCTGGAGATCCACCCCGGGCTGTGGGCCGGGGTCGGCCTGGTCCGCGGCGGCGCCGGCACCGCCCTGGTGGGCAGCCACTGTGAGGTCGCCGACCTGGTCGAGGAGTACGCCGCCGTGGGCATCGAGGAGTTCGTGCTCTCGGCGTACCCCCACCTGGAGGGCGCCTACTGGTTCGGTGAGGGCGTGCTGCCCGAGCTGGCTCGTCGCGGCCTGTGGCAGCACCCGGCCCCGGTCGTCGGCCGGGCCTCGGTGCCCTTCGGGGCGGCGGCCTCATGAGTGACCCTGCCGAGACCACTGCCGAAACCACTGCCGAGACCACTGCTAAGACCGGCGCGTCGCTCGGCCTTGACCCCCGTGCGCTGCGGGACGTCTTCGGGGCCTTCCCGTCCGGGGTGGTCGCGGTCGCCGGCCGCGTGGGCGGCCAGCTGATCGGGCTGGCGGCCAGCTCGTTCACCTCGGTCAGCCTCGACCCGCCGCTGGTCTCCTTCTCCGTGGCGCGGACCAGCAACACCTGGCCCGCGCTGCGGAAGGCCGGGCAGCTGGGCATCAGCGTGCTGGCCGACCACCACGACGTGCTCTGCCGCCAGCTCGCCGGTCCGGCGGACCAGCGCTTCGACGACCTGGCGCTGCGCACCAGCGCCAGCGGCGCGGTGCTGCTGGAGGAGGCGGTGGCCACGCTGACCTGCTCGCTGCACGCCGAGATCGAGGCCGGGGACCACACCATCGTGCTGCTGGCGGTGCACGAGGTGCGGGCCGAGCCCGAGCGGGCGCCCCTGGTCTTCCACCGCAGCGGGTTCAAGCGGCTGCACCGCGACGACCTCGACCCCAGCAGCCTGGACGGCCGGATCAACGGCGAGCCGGTGCGGCCCGACGAGGACGGCGACCTCCCCCCAGGGCTTGAGGCGGTCGCGGTCTGACAGATTGGGACCATGGAGACAGCGGAGCCGCTCGACGTGGTGGTGGTCGGAGCCGGGGTGGCCGGCCTGGCCGCCGCGCATCGGCTCGCGGCCACCGGGCGCCGGGTCCTGGTCCTGGAGGGCGCGCCGGAGGTGGGGGGCAAGGTGCGCCGGGCATCGGTCGCCGGTGTCCGGGTCGACGTCGGCGCGGAGGCGATGCTCAACCGGCGACCCGAAGGGGTGGACCTGGCCCGGCTGGTCGGGCTGCCGATCGAGCACCCCACCACCGCCTCGTCCCGGATCTGGACCCGGGGCGCCCTGCGTCCCCTGCCCCGCTCGCTGATGGGGGTGCCGCTGGACCTCGCGGCGCTCGAGGCGTCCGGGGTGCTCTCGCCCGCCGGCCTGCTCCGGGCCCGGCAGGAGCCCGAGGTGCCCCCGCTCCAGCTCCTCGCCGACGACATCTCCGTCGGCGACCTGGTCGCCGAGCGCTTCGGCGACGAGGTCGTGGACCGGTTGGTGGAGCCCCTGCTCGGCGGGGTGTACGCCGGCAACGCCCGTCGCATCTCGGCCCGCGCGGCGGTGCCGCAGCTGGTCGCGCTCGCCCAGCGCGGGTCGGTGCTGGAGCGGGCCCCTGCCGTCCCCTCCACCCAGGACCTCCCCGTATTCGCCGGCATCCCCGGCGGCATGGGCCAGCTGCCCGAGGTCCTGGCCCGCAACCTGGACGTGCGCACCGGCGCCACCGTGCGGGAGCTGCACCGGCACCCCGACGGGTTCGCGCTCACCGTGGGGCCCACCACCGCCCCGGAGCGGGTCGTGGCCACCGCGGTGCTGCTGGCCACCCCGGCGGCCGCCACCTCGCGGCTGCTCGCCGAGGTCGCCCCCGGGGCCTCGATCGAGCTGGCGCCCCTCGAGTACGCCTCGATGGCCGTGGTCACCTTCGCCTTCCGGCTGGCCGACGTCGCCGAGCTCGAGGCCAGCGGGTCCTCGGGGTTCCTGGTGCCGCCGGTCGACGGCCGCCGGATCAAGGCCTCCACCTTCTCCTTCGCCAAGTGGGGCTGGGTGCGCGCCGCCGGCGCCGAGCAGGACGTGGTGCACCTGCGGACCTCCCTGGGCCGCCACGGCGAGGAGACGGCGCTGCAGGCCAGCGACGAGGAGCTGGTGGCGTGGTCGCTCGCCGACCTCGCCGAGGCCACCGGCTGCACCGCGGTCCCGGTCGACGTGCACGTGCAGCGCTGGGGCGGGGGACTGCCGCAGTACGCCCCAGGACACCTGGAGCGGGTGGCGCGGCTCCGCGCGGCGCTGCCGCCGGGCATCGCGGTGGCCGGTGCGGCGTACGACGGGGTGGGCATCCCGGCGGTCATCGGGTCCGCGCTCCGGGCCGTCGACGCGCTTGCGGCACCGCGGGGCTAGTCGGGTGCGGGTGCGCTCCGTCACAGGGGCACAATGGGGGCCATGAGCGACGCGCCGACCGAGACCACCCCCACGAACGCCTCCCGGATCAAGGACCTCAACGACTCGATCCGCTACACGATGTGGTCGGTGTTCAAGCTGCGCGACCTGATCGGCGACGCCGACCGCGCCGCGGAGGCGGCCGAGGTCGAGGAGCTCTTCGCCAAGCTCGCCGCCGACGACGTGGTGATCCGCGGCACCTACGACGTCAGCGGGCTGCGCGCCGACGCCGACGTGATGGTCTGGTGGCACGCCGAGGACAGCCAGCAGCTGCAGGCGGCCTACAACGCGTTCCGCCGTACGGCGTTCGGTCGACGCCTGGAGCCGGTCTGGTCGCAGATGGCCCTGCACCGGCCCGCGGAGTTCAACAAGTCCCACATCCCGGCGTTCCTGGCCGACGAGACCCCCCGGGCGCACGTGTGCGTCTACCCGTTCGTGCGGTCCTACGAGTGGTACCTGCTGGAGGACTCCGAGCGCCGCACCATGCTGGCCGACCACGGCAAGATGGCGCGCGACTTCGTCGACGTGCGCGCCAACACCGTGGCCAGCTTCGCGCTCGGCGACTACGAGTGGATGCTCGCCTTCGAGGCCGACGAGCTCTACCGGATCGTGGACCTGATGCGGCACTTGCGCGGCTCCGAGGCGCGCCGCCACGTGCGCGAGGAGGTCCCGTTTTACACCGGCTCCCGGGCCAGCGTCGCCGAGCTGCTCGACCGCCTGCCCTGAACCCTGGCTGAAGCGGGAACCACCGCCCGGTGGCACGCGTCGAACAGGGCATGAGGACCCTGAGGCTCGTCGCGGCCCTGCTGAGCCCCGCACTGCTGCTGGCCTGCGGCACCGGGGACGGGGACGGCGCCGCGAGCGATCCGGGTCCCGCCACGGCTGCGCCGTCGAGCCCCGTGCAGCCGGACGTGCCGGCCGCCACCGGCCGCGTCAGCACGCCGCAGCTGGGGCTGGTCATGGACACCGGTCGGCCCGAGCTCTGCCTGGGGCCGGTGGCGCAGTCCTGGCCACCCCAGTGCCGGGGCCTGCCGCTGGCGGGCTGGCGGTGGTCGGAGCATCCCGAGCACGAGGAGCAGGACGGCATCCGGTGGGGCAGCTTCGCGGTCACCGGGACCTGGGACGGGGAGAGGTTCACCGTCCAGGAGGCGATCCCCGCCGCCCGGTACGACGTACCTGACGCGGAGCCGACCGCCACCTCGACCCCCGGCACGACGGTGCGGCCCTCGTTGTCCCCGGACGAGCTCGCGGCGGTCGCCGAGGAGTCGGCGCTGCTGCCCGGCCAGCGCGGGGCGGCCGTGGTCGAGGGACAGGTGCTGGTCGACGTGGTCTACGACGACGGCTCGCTCCAGGAGTGGGTCGATCAGCGCTGGGGTCGGGGTGTCGTGGTGCTCCTGCCCCTGCTGACCGGCGATGGTGCGCCATGATCGGGTCCATGACGCGATCGCAGCTGCGAAGCACCGCGGCGCTGGCCCTGGCCGGCCTGGTCCTGGGGCTGGCGGCCTGCGGCACCAGCGACCAGGCCCGCGAGCAGCCGCTGAGCGGCTCGAAGGCGATGCCGGAGACGGTGCCGGCCGCCGATGGCCCCGTCACCACCGACGGGCTGGTCACCGTGCTGGACGAGGGGCAAGCCGAGGGCGGCCCGAGGCTGTGCCTGGGGCCGGTCGCCCGATCGCTCCCTCCGCAGTGCGAGGGCGTCGCGCTGGCTGGCTGGAGCTGGTCCGAGCACGCCGAGCACCAACGGCGTGCCGGGGTGCGCTGGGGCGACTTCGCGCTGACCGGGACCTTCGACGGGTCCACCTTCACCGTCACCGAGGCGGTCCCCGCTGCGCTGTACGACGAGCTGCCGGTCGAGGAGAGCGATCTGGACACGCCGTGCCCGGAGCCCGCGGACGGCTGGGAGGTCGTCGATGCCGCGAAGGTGAGCAGCGCCGCGCTGGACGAGACCCTGCGGGTGGCCGGACAGCTCCCCGGGTACGCCGACTCCTGGCTGGACCCGGCACCGGCCGCGGAGACCGATCTGGGCATCGTCAACGTGCGGGTCGTCCAGGACGTGGCCGGTGCGGAGGTCACCCTGCGCGAGACCTGGGGCGGCGCGCTGTGCGTCGCCCAGGCGGCGTACTCGGCAGCCGAGCTCACCGAGCTGAGCAACACTCTCCAGAGGATGCCCGGAGTGCTGACCAGCTGGGCCTGGCTCGACGTGGTGCGTCTGGTGGTCGTCCACGACGACGGCTCGCTCCAGGACTGGGCAGACCAGACCTACGGCGAGGGTCGGGTGGAGGTTCGTTCCACCCTCACCCCCGAGGAGGGTTGAGCAGACCCCCTCCTGCTCAGGCCCGCAACAACCGGTGCCCTGCGAGAGAGGGGACACCTGTCCGTGCAGCAGGTCAGCCTCTATAGCGTTGGCGTGTGCCGTTATCTCTCACGTCAGCACGCGTCATGCTGGTCGCGTCGTTGACGACAGCACTCGCCGCCGGAGGTATTGCAGCGGCGTGGGTTTTCATCGGCCGGACTGGGTTCGCCTTCGCCTGGGTCACTCATTTCATCCTCATGGCGTGGGTTTCTTCGATCGTTGGTCCGCGGGTACACATTCCGAGTCACGGTTGGCTCCGGGTCAGGCACTGGGAGGCGCGGCTCTACCCGGCACTGGGGGTCCGACTGTTCGGGAAGCTGCTCGACGTCGTCGGGTGGAACGCGGTCATAGCAAGAGAACGTGGGTTCAACGGCACCCGGGAGGGCCTGAAAGAGCTCGATCAGCACACACGTCGCTCCGAGGTCGGCCACAGCATCTGCCTTTTCGTTGCTGCGGCCGTGGCTTCCGGCGTGCTGTGGACAGGGGCCTGGCGAGGCGCTGTCTGGCTGCTGGCCCTCGCACTGCCCCTACATCTGTACCCAGCGCTACTGCAGCGGCTCGTGCGTGCCCGCCTTCAGTCCATATCGGCCAGGCTCTCGAGGAATCCCCCTCTCACTTCTGAGGCGGATCGTGCTCAGTCAGAAGAAGAGGTGTCCTGCTTTGGCTGCAAGGTGAGGCTCAGCGAGTTGATGCAGTAGCGGTCGCCGGTCGGCGTGCCGTAGCCGTCGGGGAAGACGTGACCCAGGTGGGAGCCGCACGTCGCGCAGCGCACCTCGACGCGCTTCATGCCGTGGCTGGTGTCCTCGATGTACTCGATCGTGTCGGTCATCGGCTGGTAGAAGCTCGGCCAGCCGCACCCGGAGTGGAACTTGGTGTCGGACTCGAAGAGCTCCGAGCCGCAGGCCTTGCAGGAGTAGACCCCGGTGGTCTCGGTGTCGTTGTACTCACCGGTGAAGGCGCGCTCGGTGCCGGCCTGGCGGAGGATGGCGTACTCCTCCGGGGACAGCTCTGCTCGCCACTGCTCGTCGGTCTTCTCCACGTCGTAACCCATGAGGCTCACCGTAATCGTGCCTCCCAAGACCGCCCGCGGGAGGTAGTCCTGGGTTTTCGAATGTTCTTTCGAAAACTGTCTCAGTTGTTGGGATCGCTGAGCTGGAATGTCGGTGCCTGCCGGTTGGCTTGTCCCATGTCGACGAGCCAGTTGCGGGACCCGGTGGGGGTGGCTGTTGCCGCGCCGCACACGTCGGGCTCGGGGTCGTCAGGATCCGTGCTGGTGGACTCGGTGGCGGAGGCTCGGTTGGGGCTGCGTGCCGCGGCGATGGTGTCGCCGGGGTCGTTGGAGGTGGGGGAGCTGGCGGCGGCGATCGGTGAGCTGGCGGGGTTGGAGTCGGCGGCGACGGCGTTGCGGTTGGCGCTCTCCGCCGAGGCGCAGGTGCGGCGGGTGGCCGAGGATCCGGTCCATGGTGGTGCGGCGTCCGGGACGGATGCGTGGTTGGCCGGGTTGCTGGGTGCGACGCGGGAGTCACAGGCAGCGGGGTTGAGGTTGGGGGAGCTGTTGTCCTCCAAGTACGCCGCGACGCGGGAGGCGTTCGCGGCGGGCCGGATCAGGGTGGACCAGGTCCGGGTGATCGTGAACGCCGCGGAGCAGGCTCCGGCCCGGGCCACGCCCGAGCAGCTCGCGACCGCGGAGGAGCTGTTGGTGGGCAAGGCGACCGGGGACGGGACGCGGTCGGGGCGTGCGATGAACGCGAAGCGGTTGCGGCAGGCGGCGCGGCGGATGTTCGATCCGGTGGATCGAGGGCTGGCTGATGAGCACGAGCACGCGATGTTGACCCGGGAGAAGCATGGTGCTGACCGGGAGACGTACCTGTCGTTGCACGACAACGGGGACGGGACGTGGTCGGGGCGGTTCCGGATCCCGGAGCTGCACGGGAACCTGTTGGACACGGTGCTGGGCCGGTTGACCAGCCCGCGGCGGGTGGGCCGGGACAGGACCGGGGCTCCGGTGGTCGATGAGACCGCTGCGGGGGTGGGGGAGAGTGTGTCGTTCCCCGAGGTCCAGGGTGCGGCGTTGTGTGAGCTGATCGAGCACCTGCCTACCAGTGGGCATGGCGGAGCGGCTGCGGCGGTGCTGGTCACGTCGGACCTGGCGGCGTTGTTGGACGGGGTGGGTGCGGCTCGGTTGGAGACCGGAGTGCGGGTGAGCGCGGGGGATGCTCGTCGGTTGGCGTGCGAGGCGGGCTTGATCCCGGTGGTGCTGGGCGGTCGCTCGGAGCCGCTGGACCTGGGCCGGGAACGCCGGTTGCACTCGGTGGGGCAGCGTCGGGCGTTGTCCCTGGTCCATGACTCGTGTGCGGTGGCGGGGTGCGAGCGGCCGTTCTCCTGGTGCGAGGTCCACCACCACCGGTTGGCCTGGTCCCGGGGCGGGGGCACGGATCTGGGCAACGGGTTGCCGTTGTGCGGGCATCACCACCGCAGAGCCCATGACCCGGGCTGGGACCTACGTGAGCACACCTCCGGGGAGCACCGCTTCCACCGCAGACGATAGGAGCGGCCTGCCGGAGGGGAGTCCGCGTGTCGAGAGGAGCGCCAGCGGCCGGAGTGCCGGGATCCTCGCTAGCGTGACCCCATGGCCACACCAGCAGCCTTCGTCCAGGCCGGGGACCGGGAGGTTCGCGTCTCCTCTCCGGACCGCGTCATCTACGAGGCCACCGAGCACACCCCGGAGGTCACCAAGCTGATGGTGGCGCAGTACTTCGCCGACGTCGGCGACCCGCTGATGCGGGCCCTGCGCGACCGGCCCACCGCCCTGGAGCGGTGGCCCTCGGGGGTGCGGGAGGGCTTCAAGCTGGCCACCGGCCCGCAGGACAAGGACGCCGAGGCGTTCTACCAGAAGCGGATCGCCAAGGGCGCCCCCGACTTCGTGGAGGCGGTGGAGATCACCTTTCCGTCCGGCCGCAAGGCCTCGGAGATCTGCCCAACCGAGATCGCGGTCCCGGTCTGGTGCGCCCACATGGGCACGCTCACCTTCCACCCGTGGCCGACCCGCCGGGCAGACGTGGACCGCCCCGACGAGCTGCGCATCGACTTGGACCCGCAGCCCGGTACGTCGTTCGCCGACGCGGTGCGCGTCGCCGGGGCCGCTCGCGAGCTGCTGGCCGAGCTCGGCATCCGGGGATTCGCCAAGACCAGCGGCAACCGCGGCGTGCACGTCTTCGTCCGGATCCGGCCCGACTGGGAGTTCGTCGACGTCCGGCACGCCGCCATCGCCTTCGGCCGCGAGCTGGAGAAGCGTGACCACGGCGTGACCACCGCGTGGTGGAAGGAGGAACGGGGGAGCAGGATCTTCGTCGACTACAACCAGAACTGCCGCGACCGCACCATGGCCTCGGCGTACTCGTTGCGCCCCCTGCCCGGTGCGCCGGTCTCCACCCCGGTGACCTGGGAGGAGCTGGCCGAGCTCGACGACCCCCGGGGATTCAACCTCGTCACCGTGCCGCAGCGTCTGGCCGAGCAGCCGGACCCGTGGGCTGAGATCGACGACGTGGCGCACGACCTCACCCCCCTCCTGGACCTGTGGGAGCAGCACCCGGTCGAGCTCAACTACCCGCCGGACTACCCCAAGATGCCCGGCGAGCCGCCTCGGGTGCAGCCCAGCAAGAAGGTGGCCGAGCACTGGGACACCGACGGCAACCGTGTCGACACCTGAGCAGTCACCCGCACGAGCCCGGGTAAGCACGATGTTGGGTCGCTACGACGCTGTTGCGTCGGCCCGCGGAGTGGTACAGAGGTAGACATGCCCGAGGACCAGCGAATCGACCGCTTCCCCCGCGAGCCCGGCAAGCGCGGAGCCGCCGGCGCGGAGCGCTGGAGCGACTACCTGGACTGGCTGCGGACCGACATCGTCACGAGGGTGACCGGGATGCACTCCAGCGAGTCCCGCAAGACGCGCCTGCCATCGGGATGGACGCCCATCGAGCTGCTGTCCCACCTCATGCACATGGAGCAGCGCTGGTTCATCTGGGGCTTCCTCGGTGAGCAGGTCCGCGACCCGTGGGGCGACTGGAATACCGGCGACCCGTGGGCCTCCCGAGAGGTCGACGACGTCCGGGAGGGCCCGCGCTGGAGCGTCCCCGACGACGTCACGGTGGAGCGGATCGCCGAGCGCCTGGAGGCGGTGGCCGAGCGGACCCACCGGATCCTGCGGGAGCACTCCCTCTCCGAGCAGGCAGCGGTCGGAGGTCGGTTCGCGGACCACCCGCCCACCCTGGAGTGGATCTGCTTCCACGTGCTCAGCGAGTACGCCCGGCACGCGGGCCACCTCGACATCGTCGCCGAGCTGGGGGCCGAGTGACCAGTCGCTGAGGCTCCTACTTCTCCCAGGGGGCGGCGACCGGGAAGTACTGCTCCAGCACCCCGGTCAGCAGCGCCTGCACCTGGTCCTCGCCGAGAGCGGAGTCGTGGTGGTCAGCCACGCAGAAGAAGTCCCGGTCCCGGCGCAGCAGGCCGGTCAGCTGCTTCTCCAGCTGCTGGTGTCCCAGGTCGACGTAGGCGTGGTGCGCCTGGCCCGGGTAGGCCTGTCCGGTGAGCAGGCCGTAGTGCTGGGCGAACGAGGAGAGCAGCGAGAGGTCGGTCGCGGAGCGGAACGGCGCACGCGTGGTGCCTTCCACCTCCGCGGGGAAGCGCTGCTCGATCTCGCTCAGCACCGAGCGCACCTGGGGATGGGGACTGTGCACCATCGTGTGGGTCAGGTAGACGCCGAACGCCTCGCGCAGCACCGCCCGGTTGTTCTCCGCGGCCGCCAGGTAGGGCCGGTCCGCGGACCCGGGGAGCCCCACGGGGCGCTCGGCGACGAACGCGGCGAACGCGCCGGCGGGGGAGAAGAAGTGCTCGGGTCGTCGCGGCCGGCCCAGGAACACGTCGTCGTTGAGGTAGACGAACCGCTCGGCCAGCCCCGGCACGTGGTGCAGGCGGGTCTCGATGGCGTGGGAGCTGAAGGTCGGGAGCGCGTCGGCCGGGAAAACGTCCCGGTGGTCGACCACCGAGATCCGGGGGTCCGAGACGTCCAGCCACTCGGGCACCTGACCGGCGGTGACCAGGTGGATCCGCCGTACCCAGGGTGCGAACAGGTGAACGCTGCGCATCGAGTAGCGCAGCTCGTCGCGACTGCGGTAGCGGGCGTCGCCGCTCGCCTCGCGGGTGGCCGCCACTCCGGTCACCTGCTCCTGGCGGCGGATCCGCTGCTCGTTCCAGTCCGGGTCGTCGCCGTCGACCCAGGTGTAGACCACGTCGATGTCGAAGCGGCACTCGTCGGTGGTCGGCAGCAGCATCTCGGGCAGCGTGGCGACCTCCACGCCCTCGACCTCGGCGACGGTCATCGTGGCGCCCGCGGGGAGCCGGTCGCCGTACCGGGTGGGGTCGGGGGCGACCAGGTCGCCGCTGGGCTGGGCGTCCCAGAACTCCACGGTGACGCCGGCGCCCTCGGCGAGCAGCCCGTGGTGGCCACCGCGACCGGGCCACGGTTCCAGGTGGATCCGTGCCCCCCGGGTGCGCAGCAGGGCCTCGGCCATCGCCGACGCGGTGCCGCGGCGTTCCGGCCAACCACGCTCCGCGGGGTCCCGGAGGCTGAGGTAGGCCGGTCCCGGCTCGGCTGCGAGCGACTCCAGGAAGGCGGTACGACGCGCCATCGGCACCACCAGCACCGGTCCGGGGTCGAGCGCGTGGGCGGGGATCACGAACCAGCCCGGGCCTGCGGGCCGGGCGGCGTCCACCGCGGTGCGCAGGGCGGCGGAACGTGCCGCGGCCGGGACGACACCGGTGGCCGGTGCCCCCTCGGGCGGGGTGCCCACCGGCCCGGGCCGGCGACCGTGGAGCACCCGGCGGGGAGCCACCGGGTCGCGGCGCCGAGCGACCGCGCGGTGGTAGATCTCCACCCAGCGCGCAGCCAGTGCCCCAGCCTCGTACGCGGTGGAGGACTCCAGGGCGGCCGCGCCCAGACGAGCGCGCAGGCCGGCGTCGGAGGCGAGCCGGAGCATCGCGGCGGCCAGCCCCGCCTTCGAGCCGGGCGGCACCAGCAGGCCGTCCCGGTCGTGGGTGATGATCTCGCGGGGGCCGGAGGGACAGTCGTAGCTGACCACCGGCACCCCGGCCGACATCGCCTCCTGCACCACCAGCGGGAAGCCCTCGGAACGGGACGCCAGCACCACGACGCTCGACCTGGCCCACTCCTCGGCCATCTCCTCGGTCGCGCCGGGCAGCTCGACCCGACCCTCCAGACCGCGCTTGCGGACCAGGCCCTGCAGCGCGGCGCGCCGCGGCCCGTCCCCCCAGATGCGCAGCGTCCAGCCGGGCAGCTGGTCGCACACCTGCGCGAACGCGTCGATGACGTGCTCGAACTGCTTCTCCGGCACCAGGCGCCCGGCAGAGACGATCACCGGCGCGTCGAGGGGTGAGCGGGGCTGCGTGGTGGTGGGCAGCGGGTTGGGCATCACCACCATCTCCGGCGCGGCTCCGCGCAGCTCGGCTGCCAGCCAGTCGTTCATCGACCCCGTCAGCGACGCCACCACGTCGGCACGCGGGGCGAACGACAGCAGCGCCTCCAGGTCGTTGACCCGCCGCGAGGAGGCCCGGTGCTCCTGGTGCACCAGTGCCACCTCGGGCGGGGCGAGCTGGGAGACCACCGCGAGCAGCTCGGGGGTGGTGGTCACGACGACGTCCAGCTCGAGGCCCGGCAGGTGCGCGCGCAGCGCCGCGTCGGTCAGGGCGGAGAAGGAGGCGTCCCAGCGCCGCGGCACCAGCACCGACTCGCGCCGTCCCAGCTCCTCCGCGACCTCGGGGGTGACCACCCCCGGCTGCACCGCTCGGGGGGCATTCGGGTCGCGGACGTCGACCAGGTACTCCACGCCCACCTCGTCGTGCAGGCGGTAGTGCGGGTGCTCGCCGCTGCGGGTGACGCTGATCAGCGAGATCTGGTGTCCGGTAGGCAGCGCCGCCAGGGCGTTGGCCTGGGTGATCGCCGAGCGTGCCGTGCCGCCCATCCCGTCGGCGTTGTAGAGCACGAACCCGATGCGCAGCCGTGCGCCGTCGCGGGAGCGCAGTGCCGCGGCTGCCGTGCGCAGCCGACCGCCCAGTGCCACTCCTGGCGTCCTCGTCCCGTCCCCGCCGCGCCTAGACCCCGGTCACGCCCTCGCCGCCGCCGGCCTGCTCGTCGAACCGCTCGTGCTCGAGCAGGTGCAGCACCGGTACGCCGATCTTGCGGCGGGCCCGGGAGGTCCAGTCGACGTGGAAGAACTCCGCCACCACGTGCGGACGGGTGAGGATGATCGCCTCGCGTGCGTCGACCGCGGCGACCTTGGTCTCCAGGTCGTCCAGCGGGGACTCGTCCACCACGGTGCCCGTGGTCTGCGCCCCGGTGGCGGCCAACGAGGCCAGGCTCACCGAGAGCTCCTCCGCGGCACGCTCCTGGCAGTCCCGGCGCACCGCCTCGACGTCGGCGTCGGAGAGGATGGTGGGAGCCGCCAGCATCTCCCCGGCGCCGAGCGCGCCCATGGACGCCTCGATCCGGGCCGAGGCGTCGTCCAGGGGGATCAGCACGTGGTAGACGACCTGGTCCTTGATGTCCTCGTGCAGGCTGTGGATCTGCTGCGCGTCGGTCGCGCTGACCTCGTGCTCGGCCAGGATGACCACGTCGTAGGTGCCGATGCCGTCGTCGATGGGGTCGTTCTCGGTCAGGTTGTCCGGGTTCTCGGTCGGGGGCGTCATCGTGGCGGCTCCTTGTGGTCGATGGCCAGGATCCTAGCGAGGTCGTAGCCGGTCGCCTCGTCCAGTTGCCCGTAGTCGCACGAGGTGGGGTCACGGTCGGGGCGCCACCTCTTGAACTGGGCGGTGTGCCGGAAGCGCCGCCCCTCCATGTGGTCGTACTTCACCTCCAGCACCCGCTCCGGGTGCAGCGGCACGAAGCTCAGGTCCTTGCCCGCGCTCCAGCGGCTCTGGGTCCCGGGCACCCGGTCCGGGTTGGCGATGATCCCGCCGTCGCTCCCCGGCTGCTCCGCCCAGGCGCCCCAGGGGTGCTCGGCGATGTCGCAGGCCAGCGGCTGCAGCTCGTCCCACAGCTCGGCGCGACGCTTGGCGGTGAAGCTGGCGCTGACGCCGACGTGCTGCAGCTGCTCCCCGTCGTACAGGCCGAGCAGCAGGCTGCCGAGCAGTGGCCGCTGCGGTGTCGAGGTCTTGTGCTCGCGCATCCCCGCCACCACCACGTCCGCGGTGCGCTCGTGCTTGACCTTGACCATGGTCCGCTTGTTCGGGGTGTACGGCGCGTCCAGCGGCTTGGCGACCACCCCGTCCAGGCCGGCCCCCTCGAAGTCGGTGAACCATTCCTGCGCCAGCTCCGGATCGGTGGTCGTGCGGGTCAGGAAACAGGGGCCGTCCAGCCCGGCCAGGGCCTGCTCCAGGGCGGCTCGCCGCTCCGCGAACGGGCGGTCCAGGAAGGACTCCTCGCCCAGGGCGAGCAGGTCGAAGGCCACGAAGCCCGCCGGCGTGGTCTCGGCGAGCATGGCGACCCGGGACTTGGCGGGGTGGATCCGTTCCTGCAGCACCTCGAACTCCAGCCGGGTGCTCCCGTCCGGCGCGGAGCGGGCCACGAAGATCTCGCCGTCCAGCACGATCCGCTCGGGCAGCTGGGCCAGCACCGCGGCGACGATCTCGGGGAAGTAGCGGGTCAGCGGCTTGGTGTTGCGGCTGGCGAGCTCGACCTCGTCGCCGTCGCGGAAGACCAGGCAGCGGAACCCGTCCCACTTCGGCTCGAAGCTCATGCCGCCCTTGGTGGGGACCGCGGCGGCGCTGGCGGCGAGCATCGGCTGGACCGGTGGCATGACGGGCAGGTGCACACCACAGACCCTAGTACCGCCCGGCGCGCCTGAACCGGGACACGGCCGGCGATAGTGTGGCCCGGAGCTGCCCCGCCCTGACGAGAAGGATCCATGTCGATGACGAGCCCGACCAGCCCCGCCGACCCGGCGCCCGACTCCTCGGGCGTCTCCCTGGTCCTGGTCTCCGGTTCCGGCCGCAGCGGCACCAGCTCCCTGGCCGGCAGCCTCAAGCGGCTGGGCCTGCACGTGCCGCAGCCCGAGGTGGAGGCCTCGGAGACCAACCCGCGCGGCTTCTACGAGCCCAAGTGGGTCATCGACTTCCACAAGGGCTACCTCAAGCAGCTCGCGATGCACAACATCGACTCCCGCCCCGACGCGCCCGCCCTGGTCGCGGAGCTGGCGGCCACCGGGGAGCCGCAGCGGCGGCTCAAGGAGTGGCTCTCGGGTCAGCTCGACCACCCCCGCCTGGTCGTCAAGGACCCGCACGCGTTCTGGTTCGCCGAGGTGTGGGGCACGGTCTGCGCCGATCTGGGCGTGGACCTGAAGTGGCTGACCGCCCTGCGTCACCCGGCCGAGGTCGTGGGGTCGCGCGACATCGCCTACCTGCAGAGCCAGAGCGAGGAGCTCCGGCTGGTCAAGGAGACCTCCAACGTCGCCGGCTGGGTCAACGCCGCGCTGCTCACCGAGCGCGCCGGTCGCGGCACCGCCCGCTCCTTCATCCGGTACGGCGACCTGCTCGCCGACTGGCGCACCGCGCTGGCCCGCGTCGGGCAGCAGCTCGACCTGACCTACGACGCCGACCTCGCGGACCCGGCGCCCCACCCGGTGGACGAGTTCATCGAGCCGTCGATGCGCAAGTCGCAGCTGACCTGGGACGACCTGCACCTCCCCGCACACCTGCGCGACACCGCGCAGGAGGTCTGGGACCTGCTCGGCCAGCTGGTCGAGGAGCCCACCTCCACGGTCGCGACCAAGCGCCTGGACCAGATCCAGGCCGACTACGCCGCCCGCTACGCCGAGGCCGTCGCCCTCACCTACGACCACAGCAAGGCCGAGGCGGTGCTGGCCGCCCGCAAGGCCCGCGACGTGCAGCGGGCCACCATGCAGGACCTGCGTCGCCAGCTCCGCGAGGCCGAGCAGCGGGCCGCGCACCCGGAGCGCAGGAGCCTGCTCGACCGGCTGCCCGGTCGCGGCCGACGCGGGTGACCGCGCAGGTGGTCCACTAGAGTTCGGGGCTGATCACGATCCCCGGTTGGTCTGCCGGCAGGGCCCGCCTGACTTTGAATCAGGACTAGCGACGTAGGTTCGACTCCTACCCGGGGAGCTAGACATTGCAGCGTGGACGATTCCGTCGAGCCCACGTGCGTGAGCACCGAATTCGTTCCGAGGAGTCACGCTCCTCGCGATCCGCCCGTAGAGTGCGCGAAGTATTTGTTGTGGCATCGAATCCAGACAGCCGACGCGGCCGTGCCTGCGCCGAGAGGAACTCACGTGATCTTCCCCGGACGTCGTCTTCGCCGGCTGCTGCCGTTCTTGCTCGCGGCCCTGCTCGTGCCCTCGTTGCTCGCGGCACCTTCCCAGGCGGCAGTGCGCGACAAGATCAGGCCCGAGTTCTTCGGCCTCGGCATCTGGCTCGGTCCCGAGGGTCAGACATCCTGGCCCGCTCTAGGCGTGGGCACGGTTCGGCTTGTGCAGTACTGGTCTTCGATTGAGCGTTCCTCGGGGGTGTACGACTGGTCCGAGTTGGACGCCCAGGTGGCCACCGCCGAGGAGCACGGAGTCGAGCCGCTCATCATCATTGAAGGAACGCCTGAGTTTCATGCTGTCGGCAAGGGGGCACCAACGTCTGCATCTCCTCCCCGTCTGAACGCATACCGGAACTACGTCCAGGCGCTCGTTGGACGTTATGGGGGCCGTGCCAGCTACCAGGTGTGGAGCGAGGCGAGCGTTACGCTGTTCTACACCGGTAGCCCCGCCCGCATGGGCAAGATGACGAAGATCCTGTGGCAGGCCAAGCGGGATCTCGCGCCCACGGCCTACGTGGTGGCGGCGTCGTTCCCACTTCGTGGTGCGAACACTCCGACGCGCCACTGGTGGCGAACGTACTGGTCCCAGAAGATCGGACGGAAGACCACCGCCGACTTCGTCGACGCGGCCGCCATCAGTGCCTACCCCATGCCGGACGAGGATCCGGAGGACGCCCTTGCGCTGACGAGGTGGGCACGCCGCTCCCTCGACAGGCACGGGTTCGACGGGCAGTTGTGGGCCACCGAGATCAACTACGGTGCCAGCGGCCTGGCCACCACGCTTGCCCCCATCTCGATGAAGCGTCAGGCCGCCTACGTCGTCCGTACGTATGCGCTCCAGGCCGTCTCGGGTGCCGACCGGGTCTACTGGTGGCGCTGGGAGAGGCACGAGACCGTCAACACGTCCCTCAACAACGGCAAGGGCCGCTTGACTCGCGCTGGCAAGGCATTCCGTGAGGTTGAGGACTGGCTCACCGGGATGCGTCCGGTCGGGTGCAACGTGAAGGGCGGCGTGACCACCTGCACGTTCCGTCAGGGTCGGCTCAAGCGCCACATCTACTGGACCCGCTCAGGGAAGACACGCACGGTCCCGGCGCCGAAATGGGCCAAGAAGGAGTTCACCTCGCTCGGCAAGAAGTCTTCGACAAAGCCTGGAAAGGTCGTGACGGTCGACCTCTCGCCCATCATGGTCGAGTCTCGTCGACCGCGGGCCAAGCCGCGTGACTGATCGCCGACCCACCCGCTCGCAGATCTAGCGCAGGGAGCAACCGATGGACAACCTCACCGTCATCGTCCTCGCCGCCGGAGGCGGCACCCGGATGAAGTCCAAGACCATGAAGGTCCTGCACCCGGTGGGGGGCCGGTCCATGATCGGGCACGTGCTCCGCGCCGTGCAGGCGATGGAGCCCTCGCGGATCGTCGCCGTCGTCGGCCACCAGCGCGAGCAGGTCGCCGAGCACATCACCGAGCTGGTGCCGGACGCGGTGCTCGCCGTGCAGGAGACCCAGGAGGGCACCGCGCACGCGGTCCGGGTGGCGATGGACGTCGCGGGCCCGACCACCGGGACCGTGGTGGTGGCGGCCGGGGACACCCCGCTGCTGGAGGGGGAGAGCCTGCGCCGGTTCGTCGCCGAGCACGAGCAGACGGGCCACTCGGTCAGCATCCTGTCAGGAGTCGTGGACCGGCCCTTCGGCTATGGCCGGATCGTGCGCAACGAGTCCGGTGAGGTCGAGCGGATCGTCGAGGAGAAGGAGGCCTCGGAGGAGGAGCGGCAGATCCGGGAGATCAACTCCGGGATCCTCGCCTTCCAGGCCGACTTCCTGCGCTCGGCGCTCGAGCTCATCGACAACGACAACGCCAAGGGCGAGTACTACCTCACCGACGCGATCGCCCTCGCACGTGCCCAGGGGCTCAGCGTGGGGGCGTTCGCCATCAGCGACGTCAAGCAGACCGAGGGCGCCAACGACCGCGCCCAGCTCGCCGAGCTCGGCGCGGAGCTGAACCGCCGCATCGTGACCAGGTGGATGCGCGAGGGCGTCACCGTGATGGACCCCCGTACGACCTGGATCGACTCCGACGTGGTCCTCGCGCCCGACGTCACCATCCTGCCCGGCGTACAGCTGCTCGGCGCCACGGTGGTGGGCGAGGACGCCGTGATCGGCCCCGACTCCACGCTGAAGGACTGCGAGGTCGGCGAGGGCGCCCGGGTGGTGCGCACCCACGCCGAGCTGGCCGTGATCGGGGAGCGCGCGAACGTCGGCCCCTTCTCCTACCTGCGCCCCGGCACCCGGCTCGGGGCGGGAGGCAAGATCGGCGGCTTCGTCGAGACCAAGAACGCGGTCATCGGCGAGGGGGCCAAGGTCCCGCACCTGTCCTACGTCGGCGACGCCGACATCGGGGAGGGCACCAACATCGGTGCCGGCACCATCTTCGCCAACTACGACGGCGTCGCCAAGCACCACACCACCGTCGGCAAGCACGCCCGGACCGGGTCCAACAACACGTTCGTGGCGCCCGTCACGATCGGCGACGGAGCGGCCACCGGTGGTGGAACCGTGGTGCGCGACGACGTACCGGCCGGGGCCCTCGCGGTCTCCGCAGGTGAGCAACGCAACATCGAGGGCTGGGTCTTCGCCCGGCGCCCCGGGAGCCAGCAGGCCGAGGCCGCCCAGGAGGCCGATCAGGTGGCGGGACAGGTGGACCCCGGGGTTGGGGCAGAGCCCTCCCGTGGTTCACAATCCTGAGTAGGCCCTGTTCATCCGGGGGCCGTCACCTCGCACCCCCCCACGAGGAGCGCCACCGTGAGTGGAATGAAGCGGACCACTGAGAAGAACCTGATGGTCTTCAGTGGCCGGGCACACCCTGACCTCGCCAGCGAGGTCTCCGACCTGCTCGGCAGCGGACTGGTGCCGCAGTCGGTCTACGCGTTCGCGAACGGCGAGCTCTACGTGCGCTACGAGGAGTCCGTGCGCGGTTGCGACGCCTTCGTGATCCAGAGCCACACCTCGCCGATCAACGAGTGGATCATGGAGCACCTGATCATGGTGGACGCGCTCAAGCGCGCCTCCGCCAAGCGGATCACCGTGGTCATGCCCTTCTACGGCTACGCCCGCCAGGACAAGAAGCACCGCGGCCGTGAGCCGATCTCGGCCCGGCTGATGGCCGACCTGTTCAAGACCGCGGGTGCGGACCGCCTGATCACCGTCGACCTGCACTCCGACCAGATCCAGGGGTTCTTCGACGGCCCGGTCGACCACCTCATGGCCCTCACCATCCTGACCGACTACGTCAAGGAGAAGTACGGCACCCAGCAGCTCGCCGTGGTCTCCCCGGACGCGGGCCGGATCAAGGTCGCCGAGCGCTGGTCGGCCCGCCTGGGCGGGGTGCCGCTGGCGTTCATCCACAAGACCCGGCGTACCGACCGGCCCAACGAGACGGTCGCCAACCGGGTCGTCGGCGAGGTGGCGGGCCGCATCTGCGTGCTGACCGACGACATGATCGACACCGGTGGCACCATCGTGAAGGCGGCTGAGGCGTGCATGGACGCCGGCGCGGCCGGGGTCATCATCGCCGCGACCCACGCGATCCTCTCCGACCCGGCCATCGACCGGCTCAAGAACTGCGTGGCCAGCGAGATCGTGGTCACCAACACGCTGCCGATCCCCGACGACAAGCAGTTCGACAAGCTGACCACCCTCTCTATCGCACCGCTGCTCGCCCGGGCGATCCGCGAGGTCTTCGAGGACGGGTCCGTCACGTCCATGTTCGACGGCCAGGCCTGAGCCCTCGCCCCTGAGCGCTGGATTGGTGCAGCCCGGGCATCACGGAGTAAGGTGCCCGGGTTGCCTCGGCGAGGGAGTCCTGCGAACACCAGGAGCTCCGTGATCGACAGGGCTGGCCAGCCACACTGCGCCGCGCCCCCTGCCGGGAGCGCGGCGTTCGTCGTCTCGCGGGCATCCAGAGTCCTGATCCACCCCAGCACGAGTCACCCAGCAACGGAGTTGAGCATGTCCAGCGAGAAGATCACCGCCGAGGTCCGCGCAGAGTTCGGCAAGGGAGCGGCGCGCCGCATCCGCCGGGACAACAAGATCCCGGCCGTGCTGTACGGACACGGCAACGAGCCCGTCCACCTGACCCTCCCGGGTCACTCCACGATGATGGCCCTCAAGCACGGCGGCACGAACTCCGTGCTCGAGCTCGACGTCGACGGGAACCTGCAGCTGGCCCTGGCTCGCGAGGTCCAGGTCGACCCGATCCGCCGCGTCATCGAGCACATCGACTTCGTGGCCGTCCGCAGTGGCGAGAAGGTCACCGTCGACGTCCCGCTGGCGACCGTCGGCAACGCGGTCCCCGACTCGTTCGTGGTGCTCGAGAACAACACCATCCAGGTCGAGGCCGAGGCCACCCACATCCCCGAGCTCATCGAGATCGACATCGCGGGCAAGCGGGTCGGCACCCAGATCCACGCCTCGGACCTGAAGCTGCCCAAGGGCACCACGCTGGTCGCCGACGCGGACCTGCTGATCGTCAACATCACCGGTCAGATCACCGCCGAGGAGCTGGAGGCCGAGCTGGAGGAGGCCGAGGCCGAGGCCGGCATCGAGCGCGAGCCCTCCGACGAGGAGAAGGAAGAGGCGGCTGCTGCCGAGGAGTCCGGGGACACCGCCTCCGAGTGACTCGCGCCGAGGGTTCGCCATGCGATCACCTCGACGCACCGACAGCGCCGTGGGGGCTCCCCACGGCGCTGTCTGCGTTCCAGGGATACTGGAGCCATGACTGCGGACGTGTGGCTGGTCGTCGGCCTCGGCAACCCGGGACCGACGTACGCCGGCCACCGGCACAACATCGGCTACCTGGTGACCGACGAGCTCGCCGACCGCATGGCGTCGAAGTTCCGCGCGCACAAGACCGGTCGTGCCGAGGTGGTGGAGGGGCGGCTCGGCGTCCCGGGGGAGGCGGGTCCCCGGGTGGTCCTGGTGCGGCCCAGGTCCTACATGAACGAGACCGGCGGGCCGGTGTCGGCGGTGGCCAAGTTCTACGACGTGCCGGCCTCGCGGATCATCGCCGTGCACGACGAGCTGGACATCCCGTTCGGGGCGCTGCGACTCAAGCTCGGTGGCGGCGACAACGGCCACAACGGCCTGCGCTCGATGCGTGCCTCGCTGGGCACCGGCGACTTCTACCGGGTCCGGGCCGGCATCGGGCGGCCCCCCGGTCGCCAGGACGTGGCCGACTTCGTGCTGTCCAACTACAACACCGTGGAGCGCAAGGAGCTCCCCTTCCAGATCATCGAGGCCGCGGACGCCGTGGAGTGCCTGATCACCTCCGGCCTGGAGAAGGCACAGCAGAAGTTCAACCGCTGAGCCATCCTCCGATCGGTCGCCCGGAGTGACCCGGACGGCCTAGTCACCCAATATCGGGCATGCGGTAGGGCCCCGCGGCTCGTAGCGTCTCGGTCAAGCACAAGCAACGGCTCGTCCATCATTGGCGGCGGACGAGCTCGGGGGAGCAATCGTGAGTCTTTGGTTCCGTGCGTCCGGGGGGACGCCACAGCAGCCGCGTAGCGGGCCGGCATCGCCCGGTCCGGCGCGCGGCGACCGCACGCGGTGCGGTCGCCGGGTCCAGTACGGACCGACGCACAGCTGGGGAGTTCCGGGATGACCGACCTCGCGCAGTCCTCACGCCGGGCCCGGGTCTCCCACCGAGCAGCGACCCGTGGCTCCGCCCGCGTCCGCCATCGGGTGCCGTGGGCCTGGCTGATGCTGCCCATCGAGCTGGTGGCCGTGGTGCTCACCATGACCGCTGTGGTCGCGGCCCTCGACGCTCCGGTTCTCGGCTCTGCCGGCTACGCCGTGCTGGTGCTCCTGGCCAGCTACGTCTTCGGCGCCCAGGCCGTCCGCCCCGGGCTGCCCCGCCCGGGCAAGGTCCTGCGGGACCTGGCGGTTCCCTTCGGTGCGGCCGGGGCCGCCAGTGCCGTGGGCCTCATCTCGACCGACGACCTGCGCAGCGCCCTGTGCCTGAGCGTGGCCGCCGGTGCCGTCACCGCGGGCGGCGCTCTTCTGCGCCACCTGCTGCCGGTGCAGCAGCGGGTGGTGGTCGTCGGCTCAGCCGTGGACGTGGCCGAGGCGGCCACCCGGTGGGCAGGCGACCGACGGATCAATGTTGTCGGCAGCCTGGTGCTGGGCGCTCAGCAGCCGGTGCTGCCGCGCCAGCGCGGCGCCGAGGAGGTGGGGATCTCCGTAGTCCAGGAGGCCGACGATCCGCGCGCCGCACTGCTGCGCTTCGCCCCGGACCTGGTGCTGGTGACCCCCGGGGGCGGCCTCGACGCCGACCGGCTGCGCCGGATCGGCTGGGCCCTGGAGGGCACGGGGATCGCACTGGCCCTCCAGTCCCAGCTCGAGGGGATCGGGCCGCACCGTATCGAGCACACCCTCTTCGCGGGGTCGCCCGTGGTGCACCTGCGCTCCAGCAGGCCCGCGCCCGTCCTGCTGGCCCTCAAGGCGCTGGTCGACCGGGTCGTGGGCTCGGTCCTCCTGGTCCTGGCCTCCCCGCTCATCCTCGCGCTCGTCGTCGCGGTGCGTGCCACCTCGGCAGGTTCCGGGATCTTCCAACAGGTGCGAGTAGGGCGCGACGGCCGGCGCTTCACGATGTACAAGCTGCGCACCATGACCGAGGACGCCGAGGCGGTCAAGGCGTTCCTCCTGGACTCCGACGAGGGCAACGGCCTGCTGTTCAAGAAGCGTGCCGACCCCCGGGTCACGCCACTGGGTCGGGTGCTGCGCAAGTACTCCCTCGACGAGCTGCCCCAACTGATCAACGTGGTCAAGGGAGACATGTCGCTCGTGGGGCCGCGGCCGGCGCTGCCGAGCGAGGTCGCCCGCTACACCGCCATCGAACGTCGGCGTCTGGTGGTGCGGCCCGGGATGACCGGTGCCTGGCAGATCAACGGCCGGTCCACGTTGGGTCGGGACGAGTCGGTCCGGCTGGACATCGACTATGCCGACAACTACCGCCTCGTCGACGACGTGGTCATCGGTCTCAAGACCGTCGACGCCGTGGTCCGACCCAAGGGTGCGTGGTGAGGGTGTCCGCGAGCGCCACCGCGCGCAGCACCCGCCGGCCGGTCGCTGACGAGTCGTCGAGATGACTCCCCGGCGCCGCACGACGATCCGTCTGCGGCGCCATCCAGGCAACACCAACACTCGGGATGAGCTGGAAGAGATCTCCCATGTCCGGTGACACCTCGCGCGTCGTCCGCCACCTGCCAGCGCTGGTCGCGGCCTGGGGCGTGGCCGTGGCGCTGCTGGTGCCGCCCGTCCTGGCCCCCCCGGCCAACGCCGCGGACCCCTGCGGCGCGGCAGGCAACAAGATCGCCTGCGAGAACACGCAGCCCGGATCCTCGGACTGGGACATCTGGGGTGCGGGGGACACCAGCATCCAGGGCTTCTCCACCGAGGTGTCGGTCAACGTCGGTGAGCGCATCGACTTCAAGGTCGACACCGACGCGCGGGCCTACCGGGTCGACATCTACCGCGTGGGCTACTACCAGGGTCTCGGGGCGCGCAAGATCGCCTCGGTCAACCCGAGCGCGGCGCTGCCGCAACGCCAACCCCAGTGCATCACCGACTCCACCACCGAGCTCTACGACTGCGGCAACTGGGCCGTCTCGGCCTCGTGGAACGTGCCCTCGACAGCGGTCTCGGGCGTCTACCTCGCCAAGCTGACCCGCACCGACACCGGCGGTGCCAGCCACATCACCTTCGTGGTGCGTGACGACGCCAGCCGCTCCGACGTCGTCTTCCAGACCTCCGACACCACCTGGCAGGCCTACAACACCTACGGGGGCTCGGACTTCTACCAGGGCGGCGGCAACGGCCGCGCCTACAAGCTCAGCTACAACCGCCCCGTCATGACCCGCAAGGACAACGGCGGCCGCGACTTCTTCTTCGCCAACGAGTACCCGCTGGTCCGCTTCCTCGAGCGCAACGGCTACGACACCAGCTACATCGCCGGCGTCGACACCGACCGTCGTGGTCAGCTGCTGACCAACCACAAGGTGTTCCTCTCGGTGGGCCACGACGAGTACTGGAGCGGCGCCCAGCGGGCCAACGTGGAGGCGGCCCGGGACGCCGGGGTGCACCTGCAGTTCCTCAGCGGCAACGAGGCCTACTGGAAGACGCGCTACGAGCCGTCGGCCGACGCCAGCCGGACGGCGTACCGGACCCTGGTCTCCTACAAGGAGACCTGGGGCAATGCCAAGATCGATCCCAGCGACCAGTGGACGGGGACCTGGCGCGACCCGCGCTTCGCGGCTCCCGCGAAGGGTGCCGGTCGGCCCGAGAACGAGCTGACGGGCACCGCCTACATGGTCAACCACGACGACCTGGCCCTGAGCGTGAGCGCGCCCGAGGGCAAGCTGCGGCTGTGGCGCAACACCAGCCTGACCACGATGACGTCCGGGTCCACGCGGCTGGCTCCGCACACGGTCGGCTACGAGTCCAACGAGGACCTCGACAACGGCTTCCGCCCGCAGGGGCTGATCCGCCTCTCCACCACCACCGGTGCGGTCTCGGAGTACCTCCAGGACTTCGGCAACCAGGTCGCCCCGGGCTCGACCACCCATCACCTGACGCTCTACCGGGCGCCCAGCGGCGCCCTGGTGTTCAGCGCCGGCAGCATCCAGTGGACGTGGGGGCTCGACGAGGACCACGATTCCAGCTACGCCGCCGAGCCCGCCGACAAGCGGATGCAGCAGGCGCAGGTCAACCTCTTCGCCGACATGGGGGTCCAGCCGACCACGCTGATGAGCACCCTGGTCGCGGCGAGCAGCAGCACCGACACCGCGAAGCCGACCGTGGCGATCACCGCCCCGGCCGCCGGTGCGGCGCAGCGGAACGGCGACCGGATCACCCTCACCGGCACCGCGACCGACTCGGGAGGACAGGTCGCGGGCGTCGAGGTCTCGACCGACAACGGGGTCTCCTGGCACCCCGCTGCGGGCACCGGGTCGTGGACCTACTCCTTCATCCAGCACGGGCGGGGGAGCGCCCCGGTCCAGGTGCGGGCGGTCGACGACAGCGCCAACATCGGGGCCGCCACCAGCCGCTCCTTCGAGGTCACCTGTCCCTGCAGCCTGTGGGGGCAGACGGCGCCCGACCTCCCGGCCACCGACGACGCCGCGGCCGTCGAGCTCGGGATCCGCTTCACCCCCAAGGTGGACGGATACGTCACCGGCGTGCGGTTCTACAAGGGAGCCGGCAACGGCGGCACCCACGTGGGGTCGCTGTGGAGTCCCGCGGGCCAGCGCCTCGGCCAGGTGACGTTCACCGGCGAGACGACGACCGGATGGCAGAGCGCCAGCTTCGCCAACGCCGTACCGGTCACCGCCGGCCAGACCTACACCGCCTCCTACACCGCGCCCAGCGGGCGCTACGCCACCGAGGCCGACGCCTTCAGCGCCCGGGGGTACGACGCAGGGGTGCTCAGCGTGGCCGGCGGGTTCGGCAGCCAGCCGCCCGGGGTCTTCGGCCCCTCCGGCACGCTGCCGACCGAGTCCTACCGCAACAGCAACTACTTCGTCGACGTCGCGTTCTCCGCCACCAACGACTCGCCCCTGGCCGTCGTGGACCAGTCGCCGACGCCGGGGGCCACCGGCGTGCCGGTCTCCACGACGGTGAGCGCCCGGTTCTCCAAGCCGCTCGCGGCCGGTACTGCCGGCCTCACGCTGCGCACTGCCGACGGAGCCACCGTGCCCGGCGACACCACCTACGACGCGACCGACCGGCGGGTCACCTTCACCCCGGCCGCACCGTTGGCCAGCTCCGTCGAGCACACGGCCACGGTGCGCGGCACCGACACCCAGGGCGCGACGGTCAGCACCGATGCGATCTGGACCTTCCGCACCGCCAGTCCCACCAGCCCGCCCGGGATCTGCCCCTGCTCGCTGTTCACCCCCGACACCATGCCGACGGTGCTCGAGGACCCCGACAAGCAGGCCGTCACCCTCGGCACCCGGTTCAGCTCCGACGTCAGCGGGGTGGTGACCGGGGTCCGGTTCTACAAGGGCCCGAACAACACCGGCACCCACACCGGGACGCTGTGGAGCGCCGCGGGCGCACAGCTGGCCACCGGCACGTTCACGGGTGAGACCGCCAGCGGCTGGCAGCAGCTGACCTTCGCCACGCCGGTGCCGATCGCCAAGGACACCGCCTACGTGGTCTCCTACCGGGCCCCGCAGGGCCGGTACTCCGCCTCCCCGAACGCCTTCGCCAACGCCGACCTCTCCCGGCCCCCCTTGCGGGTGGGCTCCACCGCGGGCGCCTACACCTACGGCACCGGCTTCCCCGCGATCAGCGCCCCGACCAGCTACCTGGTCGACGTCGTGTTCGACCGGACCACCCCGAGCATGACGCTGACGTCGCGGCAACCGGCTCCCGAGGCCGGCGACGTGGCGCGCGAGAGCTCGGTCCGCGTCGGGTTCTCCAGCCCGCTGGCGCCCGGCTGGTCGCTGGAGGTCAAGCAGGGCACGACGCCGCTGGCCGGCGCCGCCGCGCTGGACGCCGCAGGGACCACCCTGACCTGGACGCCGGGTCAGCCGCTCCCAGCGGAAGCGGACGTCACGGTCACGCTGTCCGGCGCCGCCTCCACCGACGGGGTCGCCCTGGCGACCCAGACCTGGAGCTTCCGCACGAGGACCGCGGAGACCACCGCCGAGCAGTCCCTGTTCGGGGACCAGGTCCCCGTCGACGCCACCACCGACGACACCTCCGTCGTGGAGCTCGGCACCGCCTTCACCCCGAGCCGCAGCGGGTTCATCAAGGCTGTCCGCTTCTACAAGGGGCTCGGCAGCACCGGGACGCACACCGGCTCGGTGTGGTCCGCGAGCGGCTCCCGCCTGGCCACGGTGACGTTCGCCAACGAGACCGCGTCGGGGTGGCAGACCGCCCCGCTGGTCCAGCCTCTCGCGGTGACGGCGGGCACCATGTACGTCGTCTCCTACCTGGCGCCGCAGGGCCGCTACGCGAGGACGCGTGAGTTCTTCACCACCGCGTGGACCCGCGGCGACCTGACCGCTCCGGCGGCGAACAACGGACGCTTCGTCTACGGCGGGGGCTTCCCGGCCAACACCTACGAGGCGACGAACTACTTCGTCGACGTCGTCTACCAGGGGAGCGCCACGCCGACGCCGACGCCGACCCCGACACCGACCCCGACCCCGACGCCCACGCCCACGCCGACGCCCACGCCGACGCCCACGCCGACGCCCACGCCGACGCCCACGCCGACGCCCACGCCCACGCCGACGCCGACACCGACGCCGACACCGACGCCGATCACGACGTCGCTGTTCGCCGGTCGGCAGCCGGCGGTCGCCGCCGACACGGAGAAGGCTGCGGTCGAGCTGGGCGCCAGGTTCCGCTCCTCGGTGAACGGCGCCGTGACCGCGATCCGGTTCTACAAGGGGCCGGGCAACACAGGCACCCACACCGGTTCGATCTGGTCCTCCACCGGCACCCGGCTCGGCACCGTCACGTTCCGCAACGAGACGGCCTCGGGCTGGCAGGAAGCGGTGCTGAGCACGCCGGTACCGATCACCGCGGGCCAGATCTACGTGGTCTCGTACTACGCGCCGGTGGGTCGCTACTCCGTGACCCAGCAGTTCTTCTCCGGCAACCACGTCGTCGGCCCGCTGACCGCCCCGGCGAACCCCAACGGCGTCTACCGCTACGGCACCGGCGGGGGCTTCCCGCAGAGCACGTGGAACGCCGCCAACTACTTCGTCGACGTGGTCTTCCGATCGTCGACCTGAGAAGTCACCCGCCCGTGAGGGCAGGAGAGAAAAGAGGACGAGATGACGGTGACGGGGGAAGCTGCGCCGGGCCACACCAGGCCCTTGGGCGTGGCGGTCGTCGGTGCGGGCTACTGGGGCCCGAACCTGATCCGGAACTTCCGGAGCAGCACGGACTGGGACCTGGTCGCCGTGTGCGACCTCGACGTGGCACGCGCGCACAGCGTCCTCGGCGCCAGGAGCGGGGTCGCGGTGACCGCGTCCCTGGAGGAGGTGCTGGCGCGTGACGACGTCGACGCGATCGCGATCGCGACCCCGGCGCGTACCCACCAGGGCATCGCGCTGGCGGCCCTGCGCGCGGGAAAGCACGTGCTGGTCGAGAAGCCGCTGGCCGACAGCGTGGCGAACGGCACCGCCATGGTCGAGCTGGCGCGCAAGCAGGGCCTCGTGCTGATGGCGGACCACACCTACTGCTACACGCCGGCGGTGCTGAAGATCCGCGAGCTGGTCGAGGCCGGCGAGCTCGGGGACATCCTCTTCATCGACTCGGTGCGCATCAACCTCGGGCTGGTGCAGCCCGACGTGGACGTGTTCTGGGACCTCGCACCCCACGACCTCTCCATCCTGGACTTCGTCATCCCCGGCGGACTCGAGCCCACCGGGGTGGCGGCGCAGGGCGCCGACCCGCTCGGCGCCGGCAAGAGCTGCGTCGGCTACCTCAGCCTCCCGCTGGTCGGTGGCGCGATGGCGCACGTCCACGTGAACTGGCTGAGCCCCACCAAGATCCGGCAGATGGTGATCAGCGGGACCCGCCGCACCCTGGTCTGGGACGACCTCAACCCGCAGCAGCGGCTCAGCGTCTACGACCGGGGGGTCGATCTGGCGCACAACTCCGCCACCGCAGCCGACCGGACCGCCTCGACGATCTCCTACCGGCTGGGGGACACCTGGGCACCCGCCCTGCCGGAGCGCGAGGCGCTGGGGTCGATGGTCGCCGAGTTCGCCGCCAGCATCCGGGAGCAGCGACCCTCGCACACCGACGGCGAGGCCGGGCTGCGCGTGCTCCGCGTCCTGGAGGCGGCCGCGCGGAGCCTCGCCTCAGGCGGCGCCCTGGTCACCGCAGACGCGAGCCAGCCGCTGCTGGAGGTGGCGCGATGACCGCGCTGGCGGGCGCCCGGGTCCTGGTCACCGGTGGCGCCGGCACCATCGGCTCCACCCTCGTGGACGAGCTCCTGGCCGCGGGCGTCGACCACGTCGACGTGCTGGACAACTTCGTCCGGGGCCGGCGGGGCAACCTGGAGGCGGCCCTGGCCAGTGGCCGGGTGGGGCTCGTGGAGGGTGACATCCGGGACCGGGACCTGGTCCACGACGTGACCCGGGGCCAGGACCTGGTCTTCCACCAGGCCGCCATCCGGATCACCCAGTGCGCCGAGGAGCCGCGGCTGGCCCTGGAGGTGATGGTCGACGGCACGTTCAACGTGGTCGAGGCCGCGGTGGCAGCCGGGGTCGACAAGCTCGTCGCGGCCTCGTCCGCCTCCGTCTACGGCATGGCCGAGGAGTTCCCCACCACCGAGCGGCACCACCACCACAACAACGACACCTTCTACGGCGCCGCGAAGTCCTTCAACGAGGGGATGATCCGCAGCTTCCGGGCCATGCACGGCCTGGACTACGTGCTGCTGCGCTACTTCAACGTCTACGGACCGCGGATGGACGTGCACGGGCTCTACACCGAGGTGCTGGTGCGGTGGATGGAGCGGATCGCCGACGGCCGGCCCCCGCTGATCTTCGGGGACGGGCGCCAGACCATGGACTTCGCCTATACCGTCGACATCGCCCGGGCCAACGTGCTGGCCGCGGCCAGCGACGTGCGCGAAGGGGTCTACAACATCGCCTCGGGGACCGAGACGAGCCTGCTGGAGCTGGCCGAGGCGCTGCTGCGGGTGATGGGCTCGGACCTCGCGGTGGAGCACGGTCCCGAGCGGGCCGTCAACGGCGTGGTGCGCCGCCTCGCCGACGTCTCCGCCGCCCGGACCGACCTCGGGTTCCTCGCCTCCACCGGCGTCGAGCAGGGCCTGGCCGAGCTGGTCCGGTGGTGGCGGCCGCTGCGCACCGAGATCGCCGCGGGTCGCACGGTGGTGTCCTCATGAGCCGGATCAACGTGATGCAGCCCTGGCTGGGGCAGGACGAGGCCGAGGCGCTGGCCGCCGTCATCGCCTCCGGCTGGGTGGCCCAGGGCCCCCGGGTCGCGGAGTTCGAGGCCGCGTTCGCCGAGCAGCAGCAGGCCGCGCACGCGGTGGCGGTCTCCAGCTGCACCACCGGGCTCCACCTGGCCCTCGTGGTCTGCGGGGTCAAGGCGGGCGACGACGTGGTGGTGCCGTCCTTCTCCTTCATCGCCACCGCGAACGCCGCCACCTACCTCGGGGCGCGGCCGGTCTTCTGCGACGTGGACCCGGAGACCGGCAACGTGACGGCCGAGACGGTCGCCGCGGCCCTGACCCCGGCCACCACCGCCGTGGTCGTGGTGGACCAGGGTGGGGTGCCGGTGGACCTGGCACCGATCCGGGCGCTGTGCGACCCGCTGGGCGTCGTGGTCGTCGAGGACGCCGCGTGCGGCGCGGGGTCGACGTACGCCGGTGCGCCGGTCGGCGCCGGGGCCGAGATCGCGGTCTGGTCCTTCCACCCGCGCAAGCTGCTGACCACCGGCGAGGGCGGCATGGTCACCACGTCGCGGGCCGACTGGGCCGAGCACGCCCGCCGGTTGCGCGAGCACGCGATGAGCGTCTCGGCCGCGGACCGGCACGCCAGCGTGCTGGCCCCGCAGGAGGAGTACGCCGAGGTGGGCTTCAACTACCGGATGACGGACCTGCAGGCCGCAGTCGGGCTGGTGCAGCTGGGCAAGCTGGACGCGATGGTGTCGCGGCGCCGTGAGCTCGCGGCCGGCTACGCCAAGGCGATCACCGAGATCGAGGGGCTGCGGCTGGTCGCCGACCCGCCCGGCGGCACCACGAACTTCCAGTCCTGCTGGCTCGAGGTGTCCGGGGAGTTCCCGCTGAGCCGCGAGGAGCTGATGGCGCACCTCGCCGAGGCCGACATCTCGGCCCGGCGCGGCATCATGGCCGCGCACCGGCAGCCGGCGTACGTCGGACGCGACACCGGGGACGTGCCGTTGCCGGCGACCGAGCGGCTCACCGACAACACCCTCATCCTGCCGCTCCACCACCAGCTGTCGGAGTCCGAGCACTCCCGGGTCGTGGAGGCCCTGAGCGCGGCGGGACGACGCCGATGACCGGCCTGCTCGTGGTCGCGGCCAGCGGGCTGGCCCGCGAGGTGCTCGCGGTGGAGCGCCAGCTGCGGCGCTACCGACGGATCGCGGTCCTGGACGACGACCCCGCGCTGTGGGGCACGAAGCTGGGCGGCCACCCGGTGGTGGGCGGTCTCGACCTGGTCGCCGAGTACGCCGACCACGACGTGCTGGTCTGTGCCGGCCGGGGCCAGGTGCGGCACGCGCTGGTGGAGCGCCTCGCCGAGCACGGGGTGGGCCAGGAGCGCTACGCGACCTGCATCCATCCCCAGGTCCTGGTGCCCGAGGGCTGCCAGGTCGGCGCCGGCAGCGTGGTGCTGGGCGGCGTGGTGATGACCGCCGACGTCCGGCTGGGGGCCCACGTGGTCGTGATGCCGCACGTGACGCTGACCCACGACGACGTCGTGGCCGAGTTCGCCACCCTGTGTGCCGGGGTGCGGCTGGGGGGTGGGGTGCTCGTGGGACCGATGGCGTACCTCGGCATGTCCTCCAGCGTTCGGGAGGGCCTGAGCGTGGGCCCGGGAGCAGTGCTCGGCATGGGAGCGGCGCTGATCCGCCACCTCCCGGCAGGAGAGACCTGGGTGGGTATCCCCGCCCGGCGCAGCAGCACAGCCGTGGAGGTGGAGAGATGAGTGTTCCGTTCGTGGACCTGGGGTCCCAGCACGCGGAGATCGCCGACGAGGTGCGCGCGGGTGTCGAGGACGTCTTCGCCCGCACCGGCTTCGTGGGCGGCCCCGAGGTGTCGCGCTTCGAGGAGGAGTACGCCGCGTTCCTGGGCGCCGGGCACTGCGTCGGGGTGGCCAACGGTACCGACGCCCTCGAGCTCGCCCTGCGTGGGGCGGGGGTGCGCGCCGGGGGAGAGGTGATCCTCCCGGCCAACACGTTCATCGCCACCGCCGAGGCGGTCTCGCGGATCGGTGCGGTGCCGGTGCTGGTCGACGTCGACTCCGAGCACCTGCTGATCGACCCGGACCGGGTGGCGGAGAGGCTCGGTCCCCGCACCCAGGCGGTGGTGCCGGTGCACCTGTTCGGCCAGGCCGCTCCGGTCGAGCTGGTCCAGGCGCTCTGTGCCGACGCCGGCATCCCGGTGGTCGAGGACGCCGCCCAGTCCCAGGGCGCCCGCCGCCACGGCAGGGCCGCCGGCACGCTGGGGCAGGCTGCCGCAACCAGCTTCTATCCCGGCAAGAACCTCGGGGCGGCCGGCGACGCAGGGGCGGTGACCACCGACGACGAGGCGCTGGCGACCCGGGTCCGGGTGCTGGCTGCCCACGGGTCACCGACCAAGTACGTGCACGACGTGATCGGCATGAACTCCCGGCTGGACACCATCCAGGCGGTCTACCTGCGGGCCAAGCTGGCCCGCCTGGACAAGTGGAACCAGCTGCGCCGCGACGCCGCGGACCGGTACGCCGCGCTGCTCGCCGGCCTCGAGCCCGCCGGGCTCCGCCTCCCGGGGGTGGCTCCGGGCAACGAGCACGTGTGGCACCTGTACGTCGTCCGGGTGGCCGACCGCGACCGGGTCCTGGCGGGGCTCGCCGAGCGCGGCATCGGCGCCGGCATCCACTACCCCACCCCGGTCCACCTGACCCGGGCCTACGCGGGCCTGGGACTGGGGCCGGGCACCTTCCCGGTCGCCGAGCGGGCCGCCGCCCGAATGCTGTCCCTGCCGATGCACCCCCACCTCACGCTCGCCCAGCAGGAGACGGTGGCCCATGCCCTGACCGAGCTGTTGGGCCACGACGGCGCCGGGGAAGGGAGTCGGTGATGGGCCGCCTTGCGGACCTCCGCGCCAGGCTCGCGGCCCGACGCAGCGCCCGCGCCGCACCGCGCGGCTCCGGCCCGCACGTGCTGATCATCGTGCAGAACCTGCCGGTGCCCCTGGACCGCCGCGTCTGGCTGGAGTGCCAGGCGCTGGTGCCCCGCGGCTACCAGGTCAGCGTGATCTGCCCCAAGGGTCCGGGAGACCCCGCACGCGAGGTCATCGACGGTGTGCACCTGTACAAGTACCGTCCGCCACCCGAGGCCGACGGGCTCACGGGCTACGCGTGGGAGTTCGCCTACTGCTGGCTGCGCACCGCGTGGCTCTCGCACACGGTGTGGCGCGACCACCCGTTCGAGGTCATGCAGGCCTGCAACCCGCCGGACACCTACTGGCTGCTGGCGCGCTGGTGGAAGCGCCGGGGGGTGCGCTTCCTGTTCGACCACCACGACCTCAACCCCGAGCTCTTCCTGTCCCGCTTCGGGGAGCCGACCGGGCTCGTCGAGCGGGCTGAGCTGGGGGCCCTGCGCTGGCTGGAGCGCCGTACCTTCGCGACCGCGGACAAGGTCACCTCCACCAATGAGTCCTACCGTCGGGTGGCCCTGGAGCGTGGCGGGATGGACCCCTGCGACGTGACGGTGGTGCGCAGCGGCCCGGACACCCGGCGGATGCGCCCCATCGTGCCGACGCCCACGGTGCCCGAGGGCAAGGAGACGTTCACCTTGGCCTACGTGGGGATCATGGGTCCCCAGGACGGTGTGGACACGGTGCTGCACGTGATGGAGGAGCTGGTGCACCGGCGCGGACGCCAGGACGTGCGGGCGGTGCTGATGGGCTTCGGCGACTGCCTGGCCGACCTGCAGCGGGAGAGCGTCGCGCGGCGACTGGACCATGTCGTGGAGTTCACCGGCAGGGTGGACCGGGACGCGATGGCCGCGCACCTGAGCAACGCCGACGTGGGCCTGTGCCCCGACCTCAGGTCGCCGCTCAACGACCTCTCCACGATGAACAAGACCATGGAGTACATGGCCTACTGCCTGCCCTCGGTCTCCTTCGACCTGGTGGAGACCCGGATCAGCGGAGCCGACGCGGTGCTCTACGTCTCCAGCGGCGACGTCGGCGCCTTCGCCGACGCGGTCGAGCGACTGCTGGACGACGACGACCTGCGCGTCGAGATGGGGTTGCGGGCTCGGCGCCGGGTCGCTCAGGCGCTGGACTGGCGGGCCCAGGCGGCGGCGTACGTCTCGGTGCTGGACTCGCTCACCGGCCGCTTCACCATCGTCCCGCCGGAGTCCACCACGTGGCACTCCCACGACGAGCTGGGTCGGCCCTACATCGACCTCCACGACCCGGTCGCGCTGGCCGACTTCGTGCGCTGCCGGGCGCGGACCCGCCGTCCGGGCAGCGTCCCGAGGTCCCGTCCCGCGCTGGTCCGGCCGCGGGACCCCTACGACCCGCGCCGCGACGCCCGGGCGAGCGGCCCCTTCGGGCCGGTGCCGTCGGTGGGCGGCCCCGAGGTGGAGCTGTGAGCCTGGGTCCCGCGGGCTCGGTGCTCTTCTCGGCCCAGGACTACTGGTACCACAACCGCGCTCACTCCGACGTCCAGCTGGCGCGGGCGCTCTCGGCGGACCGACCGGTGCTGCTGGTCAACAGCCTCGGCATGCGGATGCCGCGGCGTGGCTCGACCACGCAGCCGCTGCGCCGGGTGGCCCGCAAGCTGGCCAGCACCCTGCGAGCGCTGCGTCGTCCGGAGCCCGGGCACCCGCGGCTCTACGTGATGACCCCGATCAGCGTGCCGGTCTTCGCCAGCCCCTGGCTGAGCCGGCTCAACGCGTGGTCCGTGCGGCTCCAGGTGCGGCTGGCCGCCCGCCTGGTCGGCATCCGTATGCCGGACGTCCTGGTGACGCTGCCGACGGCGTGGGAGGTGGCGCGCCGGCTGCGCTCGCGCAGCGTGGTGATCAACCGCTCCGACCGCTACTCCAGCCTGCCCGAGGCCGACTCCGAGCTGATCGGGCGGCTCGAGCGGTCGATGCTGCGGGCCTGCGACGCGGCCGTCTACGTCAGCGCCGAGCTGATGGCCGAGGAGCAGCCCCTGGTGCGGGCCGGGTCCGGGCAGGCGGTGCTGCTGGGACACGGAGTGGACCTGGCGCACTTCGACCCGGCGGTACCGGGCGCCGAGCCCGCAGACCTCGCGGCGGTGCCGCACCCCCGCGTCGGGTTCTTCGGCGGGATCGACGACTACGTCGTGGACCTGCCGCTGGTACGCCAGCTGGCCCAGGCGCTGCCCGAGGCATCGGTGGTCCTCGTCGGTGCCGCGACGTGTCCGTTGGACGAGCTGCTCGCGCTGCCCAACGTGCACTGGCTGGGCATGAAGCCGTACGAGGAGATCCCGCGCTACGGCGCCGGGTTCGACGTGGCCATCATGCCCTGGCTGCAGAACGACTGGATCCGGTTCTGCAACCCGATCAAGACCAAGGAGTACCTGGCGCTGGGCCTGCCGGTGGTGACCACGCCCTATCCGGAGGCCAGCGCGCACGCCGACGTGCTGGCCATCGCGGAGGGACCGGAGGACTTCATCGCCAAGGTCGCGCAGGCGTTGGCTGGTGAGCCGGTCGGTACCCCCGAGCGCCGGCGGGCCTCGGTCCTGGCCGACTCCTGGTCCTCGCGCGCCGACGTGCTGCGCACGCTCTTCGAGAGCCGGGGGGCCTGAGCCGTGTGTGGTGTGGCGGGGATCAGGCGGTTCGACGGGCAGCCGGTCGACGAGCTGGACCTGCGGGCCATGATGCGGGTGCTGGCCCACCGTGGACCGGATGGCGAGGGACTCGTGGTGCGCGGGCCGGTGGGCTTCGCCCACACCCGGCTCTCGATCATCGACCTCGCCGGCTCCCCGCAGCCGATGGGCACGCCCGGCGGTCGCCACCTGCTCACCTTCAACGGCGAGATCTTCAACTACCGCGAGCTGCGGCGCCGCAGCGACCACGACTTCCGCACCGACGGGGACACCGAGGTGGTGCTGGCCACCGTGGCCCGGCACGGGCCACGGGGCGCGGGTGAGTTCGTGGGGCAGTTCGCCTTCGCGCACCACGACTTCTCCGCGGACCGCACCTGGTTGGTGCGCGACCGGGTCGGCGTGCTCCCGCTGTACTACTACGTGGACGGCGAGCAGCTGGTCTTCGCCTCCGAGATCAAGGCGCTGCTGGAGGTGCTCGGGGACAAGGTGCGACTGGACCGGGACCAGGTGCGCGGCTACCTCCGGTCCCGGGCCGTGCACGCCCCGGCGACGCTGTTCGCCGGCATCGCGAAGGTGCCGCCGGGCCACGTCGTGGAGGTGTCGGGCCGCGGTGAGGTCGTGGTGACGCCGTACTGGCGGCTGCCGTCGCCCGAGGACGTGCTGGACTGCTCGCCCGCCGAGGCCGTGGACCTCGTCGAGGAGACCCTGCGCTCCGCGGTGGACGCCTCCCTGGTGGCCGACGTGCCCGTGGGCGCCTACCTGTCCGGGGGAGTGGACAGCAGCCTGATCGTGGCGCTGGCCGACGCAGCCCGGCGGCGGGCGGACAGCGCCGAGCCGGTCTCCACCTTCAGCGCCGAGTTCGGCGACCCGCGCTTCGACGAGACCGAGTACTCCACTCTGGTCAGCGAGGTGCTGGGCACCGACCACCATCGCGTGCTGATCCGGCCCGAGGACTTCCGAGGCAGCTGGGAGCACCTGACGTGGCACCGAGACGCCCCGGTCAGCGAGCCGGCAGACATCGCCGTGGCCCAGCTGGCCACCGCCGCGCGCCAGCACGTCAAGGTGGTGCTCTCGGGCGAGGGGAGCGACGAGCTGTTCGCCGGCTACCCCAAGTACCGGTACGCCTCAGCGACCGCGCTGGCGAACCGGCTGCCGGCACGTGCCCGGAGCACCGGTGCGCGGGTGCTGGAGCGTGCCCTTCCGGCGAACCGGGCCAAGCTGCGGATCGCGGTCCGGGCGCTGTCCGCCGAGCGACGGACCAGGATGGAGGACTGGTTCGCCCCGTTCACCGACTACGAGATCGACGCGCTGCTCGGCACCTCGCACCCCCGGGCCGCGCGCAGCCTGGCACACCGTGACCCCATCGACCTGATGGCACGCCTGGACTTCGACACCTGGCTCCCGGACAACCTCCTGGAGCGAGGAGACCGGATGTCCATGGCGTCGTCGCTGGAGCTGCGGCCCCCGTTCCTGGACCACCGTCTGGTGGAGCTGGCCTACCGGCTGCCCAGCTCGGTGAAGGTGCGTGAGGGCCAGACGAAGTGGGTGCTCAAGCAGGTGGCGCGGCGCCACCTTCCGGGGCGGATCGTGGACCGGCCGAAGGTGGGCTTCCGGGTGCCCCTGGACACCTGGTTCCGAGGTGAGCTGCAAGAGCTCGCCCGGGACCTGCTCAGGGGGCCTGGCTCGTTCGTGGAGTCGCTGATGGACCCCGCCGTGGTAGCCGCCATCCTGGAGGACCACGCCCGCGGGCGGCGCGACGAGGAGATCCGGATCTGGACGCTGCTCTCCCTGGAGATGTGGGGTCGGCGGTTCTTCGTCGGCTCTCCCGCGACCGTCGGCTGAGAGGGGCCGTCGTCCTACCGGCGAGGGCGGGGCTCGCCGGGTGACTAGAAAGGCCGTGCGAAAGTACTACCGCATCTGAGGCACGCTAAATGAGGGGTTTTGCGCGAGCCGACCCATATTGGGGATGCCCATCACAACGGAGGTGATGGCGCACCTGGGTTCTCGGTCTGGGTTCTCGCCGATGAAAGAGCACCCCCCATGCCCTTCTGGCCCGCCAACGCCCCGTCCCGCTCCCGAGCACGGACGCGCGGTCACCGCGCGCCATCCGCCCTGTCACCCGTCCTGACGCTCGCCCAGGCGTTGGCGCCCGCGCTGGCCGCCGTGGTGGCTGTCCCGCTGCTGTCCGGCGCCCCGGCCGCGCGGGCCGCCGTCGCTCCGGTCGGCGCGCCCACCCGGGTCGCGGCCCCGGCCCCGGGTGCGGCCAACGGACTCTTCGCCGAGTCCCCGGTGCCCCAGGCCCGGGTCGACTCCGCCGCAGCAGGGGTCGAGCTCGGCATGCGGTTCTCCACCAGCGTCGCGGGCAGGGCCAGCGGTGCCCAGATCTACAAGCTGGCCGGCCAGGCGCAGACGCCCACCTCCGCCACGCTGTGGAACGCCCGCGGCAAGGCCCTGGCGAAGGTCGTCATCCCCAGGACCAGCAGGACCGGTTGGATCCAGGTGAGCTTCGCCGCGCCGGTGGCGCTGGCGGCCGGGAGGACCTACACGATCTCCTACTACGCACCGCGCGGTCGCTACGCCGCCACGTCCCAGGGGCTCGCGGCGCCGCTGTCGCAGAACGGCCTGACCGCACCGGTCAGCGCTGGGGTGTACAAGTACGCCGGGCGTACGGCGTACCCGACGAGCAGCTTCAGTGCGAGCAACTACTGGGTGGATGTCGTGTTCAACCCGGCCAACCTGCTCCAGTCGACGCCGACGCCGACGCCGACGCCGACGCCGACGCCCACGCCGACGCCCACGCCGACGCCCACGCCGACGCCCACGCCGACGCCCACGCCGACGCCCACGCCGACCACCCCCACCCCCACCCCGAGCGGGGGTTTCCCGGGTGCGGGGAACACCGGGGTTCCCGACGGGGTGACGTTGACGCCGTACCTGGGGTCGATGACGGTGACCGCGGCCGGGACGGTGATCGACGCCAGGCAGATCACCGGGCGGCTGGTGATCAAGGCACCCAACGTGGTGGTGACCCGGAGCAAGGTCAACGGCACCGTCTACATCGAGCGCTCCGGTTCCTTGACCATGTCGGACTCCACCGTGGACGGCGGCACCTCGCAGGACTCCGCGATCAGCCAGTCCAACTTCACCCTGCGCCGGGTCGAGATCGTCGGTGCTCGGGCCTCGGTGGGGTGTGACGGCAGCTGCGACGTGCAGGACTCCTGGCTGCACGGGCAGTACATGAAGCCCGGCAGCGACTGGCACGGTGACGGGTTCCTGTCCAACGGTGGGAGCAACATGACGTTGCGGCACAACACGTTGGCGTGCGACTCCAAGCCGACCGGCAACGGCGGCGCGTGTTCGGCGGCACTCGCGGTCTACGGCGACTTCGCGCCGATCACGAACCTGACGGTGGAGGGCAACCTGTTCGTCGCCAGTCCGGCGGGCTACTGCCTGTACGGCGGCTACGACCCTGCGAAGCCGTTCGGTCGACAGGCGTCGAACATCCGGGTGACGGGCAACGTGTTCGCCCGCGGATCCAGCGGCAAGTGCGCGGTCTACGGTGCGGCTGCGGCGGTGGCCAGTGGTGGCTCCAACGTGTTCAGTGGCAACACCTGGGACGACGGCAAGCCGGTGCGGGCTTCCTAGAGTCTGAGATCGACGCTGTCGGTGCGCACAGCGGCGCTGTTAGCCTCGCTCTTCGTCCGCTCGGACCCGTCTCAGGACCCTGGTGAAGCATGGATGACCCACGCAGTGGCACCGGTGCGACCTCCACCACCTCGCGGCTGGCCCTCGTCCTGACGCTGTGCGCCACGCTCGCAGCCGGTGCCTGCGGGACCGAGACCGCTCGGACCGGAGCCCAGCCTGACCGCCAGTCCGGAGCCGCTGAGCAACCGTCCGCGCCCGGCATCCTGGACCGGCTCGGCTCGGACCCGCTCGGCGCGCAGCAGCCGCAGCAGGGGGAGCAGGGGGAGCCGGGCACGCTGCGATCCGGCTCAGCGCAATCCGCCTCGGCACAACCCGACGCTGGGCAGCCGGGGCCGGTCGCGGCGCGACCGGACGCCGCCGCGCCCAGCGGCAAGGAGCGGGGCCTGCGGTTCCGCCCCTCGGTTTCCGGCCACGTCACCAGCCTGGGGTTCTACCGGCTCAAGGGTGACCGACGCCGGCACGCGGCACGCGTCTGGAGCGCGTCGGGGACGCTCATGGCCAAGGTGGTGCTCCCGGCCACCAAGACGGTCGGCTGGCAGCACGTGGCGCTGCCCACCCCGGTGGCGGTGAGCCCCAACGCCACCTACCTCGCCTCGGTCTCCGTCCCAGCCGGCGTTCCTTTCGCCGCCAAGCGCCGGTCGGCGCGCGTGCCCGGCTACGCCACCGTCAGCGGTGCCGTGGGGCCACGCGGACGGTTCCCGGCCAAGGCGCTCACCGGGCGCCGGTTCCGGGTGCGACCTGTCGTCACCGCGGCCGCGAGCACGCCTTCGACGCCCACGGCCAGTGGCGGGTTCCCGGGTGCGGGGAACACGGGGGTTCCCGAGGGGATGGCGTTGGCGCCGTACGCGGGTCCGATGACGGTGACGGCGGCCGGGACGGTGATCGATGCCAAGCAGGTCACCGGTCGGTTGGTGATCAGGGCGCCGAACGTGGTGGTGGCCCGGAGCAAGGTCAACGGCACCGTGTTCATCGAGCGGTCGGGGTCGTTGACCATGTCGGACTCCACGGTGGACGGCGGCACCTCGGAGGACTCGGCGGTGAGCCAGTCGAACTTCACGTTGCGTCGGGTGGAGATCGTGGGTGCTCGGGCGTCGGTGGGCTGTGACGGCAGCTGCGACGTGCAGGACTCCTGGCTGCACGGGCAGTACATGCCGGCGGGCAGCGACTGGCACGGTGACGGGTTCCTGTCCAACGGCGGCAGCAACATGACGTTGCGGCACAACACGTTGGCGTGCGACTCCAAGCCCACCGACAACGGCGGCGCGTGCTCCGCGGCGGTGGCGCTGTACGGCGACTTCGCCCCGATCCGGGACGTCACGGTGGAGGGCAACCTGTTCGTCTCCAGTCCGGCGGGTTACTGCCTGTACGGCGGCTACGACCCAGGGAAGCCCTTCGGAGGTCAGGCGTCGAACGTCCGGGTGATCAACAACGTCTTTGCTCGGGGGGCCAGTCGCAAGTGCGCGGTCTATGGCGCGGCCGCAGCGGTGGCCGGCGGCGGGAGCAACGTGTTCACCGGCAACCTCTGGGACGACGGAAGGCCGGTCCGGACGCCTTAGCGGCCCAGTGCCGGGCTACCTCATTTGAGGGGCACTTGATCGCGGGTCCTGAGAAAGGCGCTCATATTGGAAGGTGCCGCCTCGTGAGATGTGGCGGTCGCTTGGGCTCCCGGCCCGAGTTCCCTCCGAGGAAAGCGCGCCACCATGTTCCCTTCATCCGCTTCGGGGCGCGCTCCTCGCGCCCACAGCCCGGGGCGACGAGTGTCGCCGTTGTTCGCACTCGCCCTGGCTGCTGCCCTGGCCGTCCCGCTCGTGTCGAGCGCCAGCGCCGCCACCGCCCCGGCCGGCCCCGCCCGGGCTGCCGCTGCGCCGGTGACAGCCGGCGGCCTCTTCGACGAGGCGCCGATCCCCCAAGCCACGCTCGACTCCGACACCACGCCCGTGGAGCTCGGCATGAGGTTCACCCCGAGCGTTGCCGGCACCGCGCGCGGTGCCCAGATCTACAAGCTGGCCACGAATGCGTCCCGGACCCCCAGCTCAGCCACGCTGTGGAACGGTCGCGGCGAGGCCCTGGCCCGGGTGAGCATCCCGGCCACGACCCAGACCGGCTGGATCCAGGCGAACTTCTCCACGCCGGTGTCCCTGACGGCGGGGAAGTACTACACCATCTCCTACTACGCGCCGCGGGGCCGCTACGCCGCGACGCAGCAGTTCTTCCGGACGCCGATCTCGCGCAACGGCCTGACCGCGCCGACCAACGCAGGCGTCTACAAGTACGCCGGCAACACCACCTTCCCGACGGACACCTACCTGGCGAGCAACTACTGGGTCGACGTCGTGTTCAGCGCCTCCAGCACCTCCGCCGCGACCCCCACCCCGGCACCTACCCCCACCAGCGCCCCCACGCCGCCCTCGGACGGGGCCTACCCGAACCTGGGAAACACCGGGGTACCGGAGGGAGTGAACCTGACCAGCTACGAGGGTCCGATGACGATCAACCAGGCTGACACGGTGATCGATGCGAAGGAGATCGAAGGGCGGCTGGTGATCAAGGCGCCCAGGGTGGTGGTGACGCGAAGCCGGGTCAAGGGCTCGGTCTACATCCAGCGCTCGGGCTCGTTGACGATGTCGGACTCCACGGTGCGCGGCGGCACCTCCGAGGACTCCGCGGTCAGTCAGTCCGGCTTCACGCTGCGTCGGGTCGAGATCGTGGGTGCCCGGGCCTCGGTGGGCTGTGACAACGACTGCAAGGTCATCGACTCGTGGCTGCACGGGCAGTACATGAGGCCGGGCAGCGACTGGCACGGTGACGGGTTCCTGTCCAACGGTGGCAGCAACATGGTGTTGCGGCACAACACGCTGGCGTGCGACTCCAAGCCCACCGGCAACGGTGGCGCGTGCTCGGCTGCGCTAGCCCTGTACGGCGACTTCGCCCCGATCAAGAACGTCACGGTGGAGAACAACAAGTTCGTGTCCAGCCCGGCCGGCTACTGCATGTACGGCGGCTACGACCCGAACAAGCCCTATGGGAAGAGGGCCGAGAACATCACCGTCAGGGGCAACGTCTTTGCTCGTGGGTCGAGCGGCAAGTGCGGGGTCTACGGGGCTGTGACCGCGGTGGCCACGGGCGGCACCAACGTGTTCAGTGGCAACACCTGGGACGACGGCAAGGCCCTGCGGGCGCCCTAGCTGCTCCAGGCGACGGTGTGCGGCCCGGGGCTCTCCCTCATCCGTCTCGCACTGGTGAGCATCTTGAGCGCCGCCCGGCTGGTGGGCCGGCCCGCGGCGGCGCGGCTGGCCTCCCGCAGGACCACGACGCCCCAGAAGACGGTGCCCGAGAGCCACCCGTGCCGGCGCCGGTGCAGACGCACCCGGTTGGCGACCAGCAGCGCCCACAGACCGGCGGAGGTGGTCGACTCGCCCTGCAGGTGGGTGGCTCGGGCAGCGGGCACGTACCCCGTCGCGTAACCCGCGTCGCGCGCCCGCAGCCCGTACTCGGTCTCCTCGGAGTAGAGGAAGAACGACTCGTCCCAGCCGCCGCAGGTCTGCCAGCACCGGACGGAGATCAGCTGGGTCGAGCCCTCGGCCCAGTCGGGGGTGGCCGGGCCGTCGTAGGCCCGGGGGTCGGTGACGAGCTCGCCGAGCAGGCTCCAGCGCCCGGCCCGGCGCGTTCCCAGCACGGCGTCCCCGAGCGCTCGCAGCACGGTCGGCTCGCGGCGCATCGAGAGGTGCAGGCGGCCTGCGCCGTCCGCCAGGCGTGGGACCGCGATGCCCACGCCGGGTTTTTCCAGGGCGTCGAGCAGGACGGGGACGCATCCGGGCTCCAGCCGGACGTCGGGATTCAGCACCAGGACCGCCCGGTGCCCGGGAGCGGCGCTCACCCCCGCGTTGAGCCCCGCGGCATAGCCGGCGTTGCGGCCCATCCGGACCACCGTGCACCCGGGCACCAGGTCCAGCACGCGGGCCACCCCGTCGTCCCAGGAGTCGTTGTCGGCCACCACCAGCTGCCAGGACAACCCGGCCAGCCCGGCCGCGAGCGAGTCGACGAGCCCCGCCAGGACGTCGGCGGAGTTGTAGGTGACCACGACGACGGCCACGTCGACGGCAGGCGGACTCATTGGTCGGCGGGCGCGGGCTCGGGAGCGTCGGTGCGCTCCAGGCGGTACAGCGCCCCGGCGAGGCCCAGCAGCACGAAGGTGAGCGCTCCGGTCTTGGCGAAGCCCCAGGCGTCGAAGGTGAGGTAGGTGACGAACATGGCCAGGATGGCCGCGGAGAGGGCCAGCCCCAGGTGTCGTCGCTCCTCGGTGGCGCCGTGCCGCTTGGCGTGGCGGGCCAGGTAGTAGCCGGTGGCGAAGATGCCCAGGGTGGCGGCCAGTCCCAGGATGCCGAGCTCGATCAGGTTCATCAGCAGCTGGTTGTCCAGGACGCGGTAGTACTGCGGGATGAAGGTGAACGCGCCGCGGCCCAGGATCGCGTGCTCGGAGTAGAGGCCGAGCGTGGTGCCGTAGTCGTCGGTGCGGGCCGTCACGCTGGGGTCGGTCAGCGACTGGGTGAACAGCGACCGGATGGTGCCGAGCAGGCCGGGCAGCGCCGACCGCATCAGGATCGCCACCGGTGGGGCGAGCACCAGCAGCCAGAGTCGCCGGTTCGCCGGCCAGCCCAGGAAGAGGACCAGCATGGCGGTGCCCAGGGCCACGATGCCGGAGCGGGAGACCGCCATCGGGATGGCCAGCGCGATCAGCGCCGCCGGCAGGTACGTCGTGACCGCCCGGCGCACGGTGCCGGCGCGGCGCGGGTGGAAGGCCCGGTGCAGGGCGAGGGGCAGCACGGTGGTGAGCACGACGCAGAACTCGATGGGGTGGGTGGTGGTGGCAGAGACCCGGTTGAGCACGGACCGGGAGATGGAGACGCCGAAGTCGTAGGTGGGGGAGAGGCCCGGGACCTGGATGTGGCGGGCCAGGTTGTCGCCGGTGAAGTACTGGTAGATGCCGATCGTGGCCACCACCGCGCACAGCCCGACCAGCACGTCGACGATGCGGTCGAGGTCCGCCCATGACCGCACCCCGTCGATGACGAGCAGGGCCACACCTGCCCAGCTGCCCAGGGCGATCAGGCCGCGCATCGCGCCGAGCACGGACTTGTCGAACAGCTCCGTCTCGCTGATGGGCAGCAGCGTCCACACCGCGTCGGAGTCCTGGCGGATGTCGACGGGCCGGGTCCAGCCGTGGAGCAGGCCGTTGGCCAGGGCCAGCAGCACGCACAGCACGAGCACTCCGAGCGCGACGTGCATGGGGGTGAGCGGTGCCCGGACCTGCCCACCGAGCCGGGCGCAGGCCCACCACACCAGGAAGCCCAGCCCCAGCAGGTTGGCCGGGGTGCCCGCGGAGCCGATCTGCGGCAGCACCAGCTCGCTGGGGATCAGCAGCAGCAGGACCAGGTAGAGGACCAGCAGCCAGACCGCGGGCAGCGCCGCGCCCGACCGCGGCCGGGCCGGCGCCGCGGGGAGCGGCGGCGCGGTCGCCACCGCCGTGGCGCTCATCGGTTGCGGTTCGACCAGGGCCCGCGCGCGGCCCGGCCGCGCTCGGCGAGCTCGGGCTCACCCGGAGCGGACCGTCCCGCGGGCACCTGGTCGGTGGTCTCCCGGGCCGGTGGTGTGGAGCGGGCGAGGCTCGGGCCGGCCTCTGCGGTCCGTCGCGACCGGCGACGGGACAGGCCGTCGATGGTGAAGGCGGCGATCAGGGTCAGCACCAGCCCGATCGCGGCGATCAGCATCAGGGCCTTGCGCTTCGCCCCCGGCACGGCCTCGGCGACCGGGTCGACCGCGTTGGTGCGCGAGAAGATCAGCTGGCTCTGCGGGATGCCGGGGATCCGCTGCAGCGATCCCAGCTCGTCGTCGAACCGGCGCAGCAGCTCGTCCCGGGTCTCCAGCACGTCGTCCCGGTCGGTTCCCTTGACGATCACGTCGAGCGCCGGTCCGCCCGAGGTGCCCAGGGCGATGGAGAACTCGGACTGGAAGTCCTCCTCCACCAGCTCCCGGGCCACGGTCTTGGTGCTCAGGTCGCTGGCGATCAGGCTCGCGGCGAAGATCAGCCCGGTGTTGAGGTTGGTGTAGGGGTTCGTCGGGTTGTTGCTGCCGGTCGACGACGACGGGAGCAGCAGCACGTACTGGGCGCGGGCCTGGTACTCGGTGGCCACGACCGTGATGGCGTAGAAGCCGGCGCCGGCGGTGAGCAGCAGGCCGAGGCACACCACGATCCAGCGCCGGCCGAGCGCTCGGAGTGCATCAACGAAGTCCATGGTTCCCCCTGTTCGGCGCGCTCATGGCGACGCTCTCCCACGTGCAGGTTAACTGGCCGGAAGGGCCTTGTGGTGGCATCGATTCCCCTAGGGTGGCGGCATGGTCCGACGACGGGTTGCGGTCTCGGTGGTCTCGGTGTGGAACGACGAGGCGGTGCTCGGGGCCTGTCTGGGCCGCTCGGTGCGCGAGCTGCGGCACACGGCTCCCGACACCGAGCTGGTGGCGGTGGACAACCGCGGACAGCGCTGCGCCACGGCGGGGTCGGCCCTCAACGAGGGAGTCCGGGAAGCGACCCGGGACGTGGTGGCCTTCGTCCAGCAGGACATCTACCTGCACTCCCTGGTCGCCCTGGAGGAGGCCGCGGCGCTGCTGACCGAGGACCCGTCGCTGGCGATGGTCGGGGCGGTCGGCATCGACGCCGACGGTCGGGTCCGGGGCCGGATCCGCGACCGGGTGGTCCTGATCGGGGAGGTCGCCGACTCGCCGGTGCCGGTCGACAGCCTCGACGAGGTGCTCTTCCTGGCCCGCCGCCAGGACCTGCTGGAGGACCCGCTCTCGGAGGACCCCGACCTGGCGTGGCACGCCTACGCCGTGGAGTGGGGGCTGCGGGGCAGGGCCCGGGACCGCGCCGTGGTGGCCGTCGACATCCCGCTGACGCACAACTCGCTCTCGACCAACCTGGCCCGGCTCGACGAGGCGCACGCCGCCGTGGCCGCGCTGCACCCCGACCTGCTGCCGCTGCACACCACGTGTGGGGTGATCACCGCCAGCGGCGGCACCCGGGCACCGCGCCGACCGGGGCTGCTGCAGGACCACCGGTGGCGGCTGCGCTGGGCCCAGGGGTCGTGGGCCCTCCGCGCGGCCGGCAGGGCGGCCGGCAGCAGCAGCCTGGTGCTGGGGGACCTGCGCCGAGACATCGACCGCGTCGCCGCGCACGTGCCCGGCCGGCTCCGGATCCACGACCTGGTGCCCGCGCAGCACCCGTTCCCCGACGCCCCGGGCGGGACGTGCCTGCCCCGGGCCGGCTACGACGTCTGGTTCACCAGCGGCTCGCTCGCCGAGCGTCCGGCGCCCGACCGCCCCGACGACGCCTGCCTGTGGACCAACGTCACGCTGACGGACCTGGCCGAGCTGGGCCCCACCCTGGCCGAGTCCCCGCACGTGATCGGCTACCACGACGACATCGGCTACTGGGTGCTGACCGGCGAGCCGGCCCGTCGGCGCGACGAGATCTGGGCCGAGCCCCGGTCGCGCCCCGCGCGGCTGCCGGTGTGAGGTCGAGCGGCCGTGACGAACGTGGTCTACGCCCTGGGCTACCGCACCTGGGCCGACGGGGTGAAGGTCGGCTACGCCTTCTCGCCGGAGCGGATCGCTGCTCGCCTGCGCGATGACCCCACCGTCGAGCGCGTGGTCCTCGTCGACCCGGTGCGCAGCCAGCTCAAGCGGCTGGTGCCGCAGCGCCCCGCGGCGCCGCGCTTCTCCTCCGACCCCACCCGCAGGCACCTCCAGCCGCGCCGCTGGCGGCGCGGGGAGCCCACCGCGCACGACGAGGCCGTGAGGATCCAGCGCCGCCTCGAAGGCAGGCTGCGCCGCCTGGGCGACCCCGAGGACACCGTGCTGGTCACCAGCCACCCGGTCCTGGCCGCGGTGGCCGACCGAGGAGGCTGGCGGGACGTGGCCTACTACGCCTGGGACGACTTCCGTGGCGTCCCCGGGTCGGCCGCCCTGGTGCAGTGGGCCTACGACCAGATCACGGCCCGCGACGTCAACGTGGTCGCGGTGACGCCCGCCATCGTGGACATCGTGGGCGCCCGCCGCAGCACCGTGGTCCCCAACGGCATCGTCGCCGCCGACTTCGAGCCCCCCGCCGCGCTGCCCGACTGGTACGGCGCCCTGCCCGGGCCGGTGGCGTTCTACGCCGGCAGCCTCCAGCGCCGCATCGACGTGGCCGGGCTGCTGGAGCTGGCCGACGACCTGCCCCCCGCGTGGCGTCTGGTGCTCGTCGGCCCCCTGCAGGAGCCGGAGTGCTTCGCCGCCCTCGCCGCACGGCCGAACGTGCTCATCAGGCCCGCCGAGGCCCGTCCCCAGGTGCTGGCCATGATGGCCGCCGCCACCGTCTGCCTGGTGCCCCACCTGCCCGAGACCGAGGGGATGAGCCCGCTGAAGGTCTATGAGTACCTGGGTGCCGGGGCTCCGGTCGTGGCCACGGACCTGCGCCCGATGCGCGGTCTCTCCCCGCACTGCCGGCTGGTCGCCCCCGGGCAGCGGCTGGCACCGGAGGTGCTGGCCGCAGCCGAGGAGCCCCGGGCCACCAGGGCCGAGGTGCTGGGCTTCCGGAAGGAGCACGACTGGGATCACCGCTACCTCGCCTGGCGGTCGGCGGTCATCGGCACCTGAGCCGAGGTGCCGTTCGCGTCGTCGAGGATGGAGCGGAGCCGGTCGGCGAACGCGGCTGCGGAGAAGTGCTGCTCCGCGCGTGCCCGGGCCGCTGCTCCCAGGTCGGCCCGCAGCTGCGGGTCCACCAGCAGCCGGCGTACGGCGGCCGCGAAGGCGGGCACGTCCTCGGCCGGCACCACGATGCCGGCGTCGCCCACCTGCTCGCGCACGCTGCCGACGTCGAAGGCCACCACCGGCTTGCCCAGCAGCATCGCCTCCAGGACCACCAGCGGAAAGGGGTCGTCGCGCGAGGGCAGGGTCGCCACGTCGAAACGGGCCATGGCCGGGTAGGGGTTGGCGCGGGGCCCGGTGAACTCCACCCCCGGTCCCGGGACGGCCAGGGCGGGCTCGCCGAGCTCGCCGACCCAGACGAAGCGGGCGGTCCGCGTCTCCTCGTCGGCGTGCACGGCGGCCGCCACCTGCAGCCACAGATCGGTGCCCTTGCGCAGCCCCACGCTGCCGGTGGCCCCGACCACCGGTCCCGACTCCTGTCCTGGGGCTTGCCCCGGCGTCTGCGTGTCGTTCGCGGCCAGGGCTCGGACCCGGCCGTCATCAGGGACCGAGGGCAGCAGCGCGACGTCGTGGTCGCTGCGGCCGGTGCGAGCCACCAGGTCGCGCCGGACCGACTCGGAGCAGGCCACCAGCCGTACTCCGCTCAGGTCCCGGGCCCGGGCCTGCTCCAGGAACAGCTCGGTGTTGGCGTCGGACTCGTGCACGTGCAGCAGCACCGGGATCCGCAGCCACCGGGCCGGGTGCAGGTAGATCGCCGAGGCTGTGGTGTTGAGGTAGACCAGGTCGGGACGGTGCCGGGCCAGGGTCGCGGTGGCCGCGGCCACGTCGACCAGCCAGGCGACCAGGCGCAGGGAGCGCACCAGCCACAGGCGCCGGCGTACCCCCAGAAGGAGCTCGAGCCGGGTGGGCGCCACCGCGTCGAAGTCGGCCAGCAGCGGCCCTCGCCGCCGGGAGACCACCGTCACCCGGTCGCCCTGGGCGACCAGGCAGCGGGCGACCAGCAGGGCGACCATCGGCGCGCCGGTGCGCGACGCGTCATGGGTCACCAGGACCACCCGCCGGGCCGCCGACCCGGTCATGGCGTCACCGGTGCGCGCCGGGAGCCCCGGAGCCGGATGTCGGCCTCGTCGAGAAGCTGGCGCCCCATCAGCGACCCGTACACCAGCAGGCCGGCCAGTGCACCGGCCGCCAGGGCCAGCGGCGGGGTCGAGAACGCCTGGCTCGCCAGCCAGCCGGCTGCCCCGGCGGCGGCACTGGCCGCGGTGGGCCGGACGAGTGCGCCGGCCAGCCCGGAGGTGTCGACGCCGATGCCGTGCAGCGCCCGCACGTACATCGGGACCGACACCACGGTGACCACGACGACCTGGGCCAGCGCAGCGCCCAGGATGCCGCCCACCCGGACCCCGACGACCAGCGCGGGCAGCAGCGTCACCAGCCAGGCGAGCTGCACCACGAAGACCGCGCGCGAGCTGCCGTGGGCCAGCAGGAACGAGGCGAACAGGTCGAACGCCACCCGCACGGCGCCGAAGATCCCCAGCGCTGCCAGCGCCGGCCAGGCGGCGGCCCAGCGGTCGCCGTACAGGGTCCGGATCACGGGCTCGGCCAGCACCGCGAGCGCGACGCCGGCCGGCGCGGCGATCGACCAGGTCAGGCGCAGGCTGCGCCGCAGCACCACCGACTGGTCCTGGTCGGTGGTGCGGCTGAACCCGGGCAGGGCCACCGCCCGGATGGCCTGTCCCAGCACGGTCATCGGCCAGCTGGAGACGTTGAAGGCGAGCACGTAGTAGCCGAGCAGGACCAGCCCGGCACCGTGGGCGATGACCGGGGTGGGGATGCCCAGGGTGGCCCAGGACAGCACGTTGGCCCCGGCGATGGGGATGCCGAACCGGACCGACTCGGAGGCCAGGTCGGTGTCCCACCCGAAGCGCGGGCGCCGTCGCGCCGCCACGAACAGCAGCAGCGTGGCCACCGCCTGCCCGACCAGCCGACCGCAGGCCAGGCCCAGGGCGCCCATGTCGAGCTGCACGATGAGCAGGATCGAGACGGTGGTGCCGCAGAGGAAGTCGGCTGCGGTGACCGCCAGCAGGTGACCCTGCCGGAACTGGCGCTGCAGCAGGGCGAACGGGACCACGCCCAGGCCGCCCAGCGCGATGGTGGCGCCCAGCACGGCGATGGCGCTGGTCGCCTCCGCGCTGCCCATCCCGGCCGCGATCACCGGCGATGCCAGCACCACCGCGGCGCTCAGGCCGGCACCGCTGAGCGCCCCGAGCGTGGCGATCGTCGGCGCGGTCGCCTCGAAGTGCGAGGTCCGGATCAGCTGCGTGCCGAGCCCCAGGTCGCTCAGGCTCATCACCAGGGTCTGCACGGTCAGGGCGACCGCGAAGGTGCCGAACTCCGAGGGAGTGAGCAGTCGCGCCAGCACGATGCCGACGACCAGCGAGCCGACCCGGAGCAGCAGGCTGTTCAGGGCGCTCCAGGTCAGCCCGGACTTGACCGCCCGGTCCAGCGACGCCTCGGTGGCACTCACGTGCCCCACCGGTGCCGACGCTGCCACCGCAGCGCCCAGCGGGCCTCGAAGAGCCGGCGGGAGGCCGGTGAGTGCCAGGCCGGCGCGCCGGCCCGGCTCCGGGCCTCCACCGCCCGGCCCAGTCGGGTGCCGGTGACCTCGGGCCACTGCTCGCGGGCGAACTCGGCCAGTCCCGCCACCAGTCCCTCGCTCTGCCCAGCGTGGTCCGGCCCAGCGTGGTCCGGCCC
>NZ_POAG01000022.1:158250-171262 GCF_002930065.1 Nocardioides sp. 616
CGAAGGTACGGCGGGAGGCGGCGCGCATCTCGGCCGCACCCGGCAGCGTCGAGCCCACGCCCTCGCGGCCCAGGAAGTGCTCGAGCAGCACCGATCGCTCGCGCATGTCGGTCAGGACGCCGGCGAAGTCCGTGCTGTGCATGTTGGCGCCGTGGTCGCGGTAGTAGGCCTGGGTGCCGTTGACCCTCCCGACGTCTCCCACCGTCGCGGCCTGGAGCCACAGCAGCATGTCGGCAGCGTGCGGGAACCGGGGGTCGTAGCCGCCGAACCGCTCGATCACCTCGCGCCGCACGATCGCCTCGGGGTTGGTGATCAGGTTGCCGGTGGTGCGGCACGAGCGCTCCACCCATTCCGGGCCCCGCCAGGTGGACCAGGACCGCGCGCGCTGCGGTGCGGGCAGCGGCGGCTCGGCGAAGGTCAGCACCTGGCCGTAGACGAGGCTGACCTCGGGGTGCGCCCCGAACAGGGCCGCGGCCCGGCCCAGCGCGCCGGGGGCCAGCTGGTCGTCGGCCGAGAGCAGCACGACGTAGTCGCCGGTGACCTCCGCGAGCCCGGTGTTGTAGGTGGCGATGTGGCGCTTGTTGACCGGGTTGCGGATCAGGCGGACCTCCGGGTGCTGGGTCGCCAGCCGCTCGGCGACCGCGGCGCTGTCGTCGGTGGAGCAGTCGTCCACCACGATCACCTCGAGGTCCACCCTGGGCTGGGCCAGGACGCTGTGCACGGCGTCGGGGAGGTAGTGGCCGTAGTTGTAGCAGGGGATCACCACCGAGACGAGGGGTCGCCCGGTGACCGCGCGGAGCCGGTGCAGCCTCATCGCGTCCCCGCCGGCTCTCGATCGAGCTCGGCAGCGATCTCTGCGCTGATCATCAAATCCGCCCTCTGACTCTGCGCGAGGCCGGCAGTGCCGACCGCGTGGGCCCCCCGGACCACCTCTTCATCGTCCGTGGGCCTGGCCGCCGTGTCATAGCCCGTCTTCGGTATATCGAGCCTTACGACGAGCCTTACGACGAGCCTCACGACGGAGAGCCGGGCCGCACCACGGTGGGGGACCACGCCTCCTGGATGAAGAGCTCCGGCTCGGCGCCGGGGCGCACCGGGATCGACCACACGTCGTTCACCCCGGGCTGGTCCGCGCGCGGCAACCCGTAGAGCAGGGTCTCGTCGTCGAGCCAGGCGACCTGGTCGTCCACCCCGCGCGGGCCGTCCCCCAGCTCGGTACGGCGGCCGGTCGCCAGGTCCAGCACCGCCAGGCTCCACTGCCGGCCCTCGCCCGGATCGACGTCGACCTTGAAGGCCAACCTGCTGCCGTCGGGGGAGAGCGAGGGGCACTCCCCGTCCGCGGCCACCGAGGTGAGCGTCCGGGTCTCCAGGTCGCCCTCGACGAGCCAGGCCCGCCCCCCGGTGCCGACGGTGGCGTAGAAGCGCCGGTCGTCGCGGAACGTCACCCCCCACACGTTGCGGTCCACGGGCTCGACCTGCTCGCCGTCGAGCACCAGGTCGAACCTCTCCAGGTTGCCCCAGCTCCGCCCGCCGCCGGTCTCGCGGACCACGGTGGCGGTGGAGAAGCCGACGCTCAGGTAGGAGTGGCCGGTGACGAACGAGGTGGTCGCCACCAGGGCGCCGTCGGGGGAGAGCCGGGTGCGGCTGGGGACGCCGGGGAGGGGGTAGGTCTGCTCCACCTGCCAGTCGGCGCCGAGCTCGTGGGCCTCGAACCGGGTGACGACCCCGGGGTGCACCACCAGGCAGGACGCGCCGGACTCCGAGGCCGCCACCCGGTTGCAGGGCACCTCGGTGAAGGCTCGCGGCCCCGTGGGGTCCGCCAGCGGCACCATCGCCACCAGGCCGTAGCGGTTGTCCAGGCCGCTGTGCCGGAACACCACGCGGGGACCGCTGATCGCCTGGGCGCCGGGCACCAGCGCCACCTGCGGGTCCCGGCCCCGGGTCTGCTCGAAGCTCCGGTGCTCCGCCAGCGCGTACCAGGCTGTCGCCGCGGCCACCACGGCGACCAGGAGCACGAAGACGCTCACCCGCAGCCGGGTGCTCACGAGACCACGCGATCGAGGCCGAGCCGGCCCAGCTGGGTGGCGGCGACCAGCACGGCCGCCACCAGCAGGCCGGCGACCAGGAGCAGTGCGGCGCTCGGGCCCAGAGTCAGCCACAGCAGGCCGAAGCCGAACGAGGAGCCCATCCGGGCCAGGGCCACGACCGTCTGGGCGGCGGCGATGCCGCTGCCGCGTGCCCGCAGCGGGACGAGTCGTCCGGCCAACGCCGCGGTGACGCCGTCGGTGGCGGCGTAGAAGGCGCCCAGCAGTGCCAGGGTGCCGAGGGTGGAGACCCAGGTGGAGCCCGGCAGGCAGGCGCACAGGTACGCCGCCGCCAGCACCAGGTGACCGGCCACCAGCACCCGGGCGCGACCCACCCGGTCGGCGAGCCGGCCCACCGGCACCGCCAGCGCCAGGTAGGCGATGTTGGTCCCGACGAAGAGCATGGGGAACCAGCTCGCGGCGAAGCCGCCGCGGTCCAGCAGCGCGAGGTAGAGGAAGCCGTCCCCGACGGTGAGCAGCGCCAGGCCGCCGGACACGAGCAGCAGCGGCCGCAGCCGGGGCTCCGCCAGGTCGGACCAGCGCAGCGGCTCGGGCGCGGGGCCGTCCTCGGGCCGGGGCCGCGCGCGCTGGTCGGGGGCCAGCAGCCCGAGCAGCGCGACCCCGATCACGGCGAACGCCAGGGAGACCACGAGCACCACCGAGAACCCGTCGGGGATCAGCACCAGGATGCCGAAGGCGATCAGCGGACCGAGCGCCGCGCCGATGGTGTCCAGCATCCGGTGCACCCCGAAGGCGCGTCCCAGGTGCTCGGTGGGCGTGGCCGAGGAGATCATCGAGTCCCGCGGCGCGGTGCGGATGCCCTTGCCGACGCGGTCCGCGGCCACCACCGCCGAGACGCTGGCGGCGCCCCCGGCGAACAGCAGGAAGACCCGCGCCACCGCCGAGAGTGCGTAGCCGGCGAAGGCCACCCACTTGGGCCGGTCGGTGCGGTCGGCCAGCCAGCCGCCGCCCAGGCGGACCAGGGCGCTGACCCCCTGGTTGAGGCCGTCGACGAACCCGTAGGCCACCGTCGAGAGCCCCACCACCGCGGTCAGGTAGAGCGGCAGGATGGCACTGACCGACTCCGAGGAGATATCGGTCAGCAGGCTCACCAGGCCGAGGGTCAGGACCACCCGGCCGACCCGTCGAGGCGGCCCTGCCACGGTGGAGTCCGGCTGCCCCCGCGGTGCGGACGCCGGTCGGTCGCGCAGGGTGAGGTACATGGGCCCTCAGCCCGGCCCGGGGGTCGGGGTGGGGCTCTGCTGGGCCGTCGGCTGTTGGGCCCCGGAGCCGCAGCAGCCGGTGCAGAGTGCGAGTGTGATGACCAGCCCGAGCACCGGTGAACTGCCGTGCCGCATGAGTCCCCCTCGTGCCGGCAGCACCGAACCGGGCGCCGCCACCGTGAGTATCACTCGCAGAACGGCCCGTCCGGGTCGCCCAAATTGGGGTATTCGGCTGCTCGCCGTCCCGGCCGTGGCCTCCCCGCCCCGGCGCCGCCGGACCATGAGAGGCTCGGGAGGTGACCACCGAGACGCCGAACCAGATCCCTCCCGCCGCCATCTCCGACGACCACGCCTTCGCGGTGTGGGCCGCCGAGCAGGCCGGCGAGCGCCTGCTCCAGGTCCGTGCCGAGGGATTGGAGGGCCGGGCGCTCAAGGACGCCGGGGACGCCGCGGCGCAGTCGCTGCTGGCGGCGCTGCTCGCCGAGCACCGTCCCGACGACGCGGTGCTGTCGGAGGAGGCGGCCGACGACAAGTCCCGCCTCGACGCGCCCCGGGTGTGGATCATCGACCCCCTTGACGGGACCCGGGAGTTCTCCGAGCCGCCCCGCGACGACTGGGCCGTGCACGTGGCCCTGTGGGAGTCCGGCGAGCTGACCGCCGGGGCCGTGGCCCAGCCGGCGCTGGGGGAGACCTTCAACACCGGCCGCCCCGCGGTGGTGCCGCCCCGGTCCTCGGTACGTCCCCGCATCGCGGTCTCCCGGTCCCGGCCGCCGGCGTTCGTCGCGGCGCTGGCCGCCGAGCTCGACGCCGAGCTGGTGCCGATGGGCTCCGCGGGGGTCAAGGTGATGAGCGTGGTGCGCGACGTCGCCGACGCCTACGTGCACGCGGGCGGGCAGTACGAGTGGGACAACGCCGCCCCGGTCGCCGTGGCCCGCGCCGCGGGCCTGTTCTGCTCCCGGGTGGACGGCTCCGAGCTGGTCTACAACAAGGACGACGTGTCGCTGCCCGACCTCATCGTGTGCCGCCCCGAGCTGGCGGAGTCGATCATCGCCTTCGTGCGGGAGCACGGCACCGACTGACCGCTGAGCCAGTGGCCGGACGACAGCAGCCGCAGCCCCGCTGGTGCGGGACTGCGGCTGCCGGTGAGGTGCGGTGGTGCGATGCGGCTCAGTAGACCTGGAAGAAGTCGGTCCAGGCCGTGTAGTGCTTGTCGCCGGGGACCGAGGCGCTGAACTTGAAGCCGGACTTGTTGGGGGCCTTGACCTTGAAGGTGCCCTTCTTGTTCGTCTTCACCTTGCGCCAGGCGACGTACTTCTTGCCCTTGAGGCGCTTGAGGACGACCTTCTTGCGCTTGTAGTCGGGGCTGACCTTGCCCTTGAGCCAGAGGCCGGGGGTGGTGAACTTGACCTTGCGCTGCACTCCGACGGCCAGGCCGTTGGAGGTGCTGGCCGCGTAGTTGTCCTCGTAGGCCGTGGTGGCGGCGTAGCCGGAGTAGGCCGCCTGGTAGATGGTATTGGTCTTGGGCTTGATGTCCGGGAAGGACACGTACCCGCCGGCGGGGACCGTGGCGAGCGCGACCGGGGCCGCGTCCTTGGTGCTCTGCGCGTAGAGCGTCACGGTGCCCTTGTAGGCGCTGCCGCCGTCCGAGGCGGTCACGCTGCCGGTGATGCTCACCTTCTCGCCGTACACGACGGTGGGCTCCCCGTAGGAGACCTCCAGGGTGGTGGTGGTGGTGAGGTTCTCGGCCGCCTGGGCGGGCTGGGCCACGGCCAGCGGGGCAACGCCGAGGAGGGCGGTGCTGAGGAGGCCGGTGATGAGGCGGGATGTCTTCATGATGAGGAGCGTCTTCCGTTTCGAAGTGATGAGGGGGATGGGGCGTCCGGTGCGCCGCCCCCGAGGGTCGCGCGGGCCCTTCCTACCCCACCTCGGGCACGGGCAAACCAGGTGGGCCTCCCGCTGCCGGCTCGCCCCGTCTGTGGCACCGTGGACGCCCATGACCTCGTACATCTCCCACACGACGATCGACTGCCGCAACGCCTACGAGCTCTCGGAGTGGTGGAAGCCGGTCCTGGGCTACGTGGACATCGAGGGGGACCCCAACGCGCCGGGACACGAGGAGTGCATGATCCGCGACCCGGCGACCGGTCACCAGCTGCTGTTCATCGAGGTCCCGGACCAGGAGCTGCCCGCGAAGCGCATCCACTTCGATCTGCGTCCGCGTGAGCGCGCCCGCGACGAGGAGGTCGAGTGGCTGCTGACTTACGGCGCCACCCAGGTCGCCGACCACCGTGGGAAGTACGGCCCCGGCAGCGGATGGGTCATCTTTGCCGACCCAGAAGGAAATCAGTTCTGCGTCCTGCGCTCGGAGGGGGAGGTGGCCGCGGCCGATACGCCGTGACCTGACGGCCCCTCCGGGCCCCTCGTAGACTGGTCTCACCACCCCCCGTCGTCCCCGACCGGGGGCTGTCGTGTTGTTCGTCGAAAGAAGCGTTGAGAACGTGAGCCCCAGCCTCACCCTGACCACGGTGGCCCAGGCCGTGCTGGCCGACCCCGCCCTCGCCGAGTCCATGGCCGATGCCCGGGACGGCGCCCTGAGCACCCTGGACCTGACCGGCCCGGCGGCGCTGCGCCCCGTCGTGGTCAAGGGCCTGGTCGACGCCGGCCGCGTGGTCCTGGCGGTCACCGCCACCGCTCGCGAGGCCGAGGACCTGGTGGCGGCGCTCGGTGACCTGGTCGACCCAGCCCGGGTCGCCTACTACCCCTCGTGGGAGACGCTGCCGCACGAGCGGCTCAGCCCCCGCAGCGACACCGTCGGTCGCCGGCTGGCCGTGCTCAGGCGGTTGGCGCACCCCGGGGACGACGCCACGAACGGCCCGCTCTCGGTCGTGGTGGCCCCCGTGCGCTCCGTGCTCCAGCCCCAGGTCAAGGGGCTGGCCGACCTGGTGCCGGTCGAGCTGGTCAAGGGGCAGGAGGCGCCCCTGGAGGAGATCGTCCGCGGCCTCTCCGACGCGGCGTACTCCCGGGTGGACCTGGTGGAGCGGCGCGGCGAGTTCGCCGTCCGAGGCGGCATCGTCGACGTCTTCCCGCCCACCGAGGAGCACCCCCTGCGGGTGGAGCTGTGGGGTGACGAGGTCGAGCAGCTGCGCAGCTTCTCCGTCGCCGACCAGCGCACCCTGGAGGAGGTGCCGCGGCTGTGGGCGCCGCCGTGCCGCGAGCTGCTGCTGACCGAGGAGGTGCGCGCCCGCGCCGCGGAGCTGGGCCGGGCGCACCCCCAGCTGCTCGAGCTCACCGACAAGATGGCCGCCGGCATCGCGGTCGAGGGCATGGAGTCCCTGGCCCCGGTCCTGGTCGACGACATGGAGCTGCTCGTCGACCTGATGCCGGCCCAGACCCACGTGCTGGTGCTGGACCCTGAGCGGGTCCGCTCGCGAGCCCACGACCTGGTTGCCACCAGCGAGGAGTTCCTGGGCGCCAGCTGGGCGGCGGCCGCGAGCGGCGGCTCGGCCCCCATCGACCTCAGCGTGGCCTCGTACCACTCGGTCGCTGAGGTCCGCGAGCACACCCTGAGCCAGGGGCGCCCCTGGTGGTCGATGAGCCCCTTCGGCCTGGGCGACAGCGCGGAGCTGGCCGAGCTGGACCTCGACGTCCGCATCGGCGCGGTGGAGTCCCGGACCCTGTCGGCGGCGCCGACGGAGACCTACCGCGGGGACTTCGAGCACTTCCTGCGCGACCTCAAGAACTGGCTGGACCAGAGCTACCAGGTGGTCACCGTGCACGCCGGGCACGGCCCGGCGCAGCGCCTGGTCGAGGTGCTCGCCGAGCACGACGTCGCGGCCCGCCTGGTGGACCGGGACGAGGGGCCCGCAGGGCCCGGCGTCGTCAGCGTCACCTGCGGCACCCTGGAGCACGGCTTCGTCGACGCCGACCGCAAGGTCGCCGTCGTCACCGGCGAGGACCTCACGGGCCAGAAGTCCTCCACCCGCGACATGCGCAAGATGCCGGTGCGCCGCAAGAAGCAGATCGACCCCCTCGAGCTCAAGGCCGGGGACTACGTGGTGCACGAGAAGCACGGCGTGGGGCGCTTCGTGGAGATGAAGCAGCGGGTGGTGCAGGGCGCCACCCGGGAGTACCTGGTCGTCGAGTACGGCGCGACCAAGCGCGGCGCGCCGCCGGACCGGCTCTACGTGCCGGCCGACACCCTGGACCAGGTCACCCGGTACGTCGGTGGCGAGCAGCCGAGCCTGGACCGGCTCGGCGGGGCCGACTGGACCAAGCGCAAGAACAAGGCCCGCAAGGCGGTGCGCGAGATCGCCGGCGAGCTGATCAAGCTGTACGCCGCCCGGCAGGCGACCAAGGGCTACGCCTACGGTCCCGACACTCCCTGGCAGCGCGAGCTCGAGGACGCCTTCCCCTTCCACGAGACCCCCGACCAGCTGACCACTGTCGAGGAGGTCAAGGCCGACATGCGCCGGGTGGTCCCGATGGACCGGCTGGTGTGCGGTGACGTCGGCTACGGCAAGACCGAGATCGCGGTGCGGGCGGCGTTCAAGGCGGTCCAGGACGGCAAGCAGGTCGCGGTCCTGGTGCCGACCACGCTGCTGGTCACCCAGCACCTGAGCACCTTCACCGAGCGGATGAGCAACTTCCCGGTGGTGCTCAAGGGGCTGAGCCGGTTCCAGACCGACAAGGAGGCCCGCGAGGTGATCGCCGGCCTGGCGGACGGCACCGTCGACATCGTCGTCGGCACCCACCGCCTGCTCAGCCCCGAGATCAGGTTCAAGGACCTGGGGCTGATCGTGGTCGACGAGGAGCAGCGCTTCGGTGTCGAGCACAAGGAGAAGATGAAGCAGATGCGCACCAGCGTCGACGTGCTGTCGATGAGCGCGACGCCGATCCCGCGCACCCTGGAGATGGCCGTCACCGGGATCCGGGAGATGTCCACCATCACCACGCCGCCCGAGGAGCGCCACCCGGTGCTGACCTACGTCGGGGCCTACGAGGACCGCCAGGTCGTCGCGGCGGTACGCCGGGAGCTGCTGCGCGAGGGCCAGGTCTTCTTCATCCACAACCGGGTGCAGTCCATCGAGAAGCAGGCGGCCCGGATCCGTGAGCTCGTGCCGGAGGCCCGGGTGGCCACCGCGCACGGCCAGATGGGGGAGCACCAGCTCGAGCAGGTGATGCTCGACTTCTGGGAGAAGCGCTTCGACGTGCTGGTGTGCACCACGATCGTGGAGTCCGGCCTGGACGTCTCCAACGCCAACACCATGATCATCGAGCGCGCCGACACCCTCGGGCTCAGCCAGCTGCACCAGCTGCGCGGACGCGTCGGCCGCTCCCGGGAGCGGGCCTACGCCTACTTCCTCTACCCCTCGGAGAAGCCGCTGACCGAGACCGCCCACGAGCGGCTGGCCACCCTGGCCCAGCACTCCGACCTGGGTGGCGGCATGGCGATCGCGATGAAGGACCTGGAGATCCGCGGCGCCGGCAACCTGCTCGGTGGCGAGCAGTCCGGGCACATCGCCGACGTCGGCTTCGACCTCTACGTGCGCCTGGTCGGCGAGGCGGTCGCCGAGTTCCGCGGCGAGGAGAGCGAGGAGACCGACGAGGTCCGCATCGAGCTCCCCGTCGACGCCCACCTGCCGCACGACTACGTGCCCAGCGAGCGGCTGCGGCTGGAGATGTATAAGCGGCTCTCGGAGGTGCGCAACGACGCCGACGTCGACGAGATCCGCGAGGAGCTGGTGGACCGCTACGGCCCGCCGCCGGAGGTCGCCGAGACGCTGCTGGCGGTCGCCCGGTTCCGGGCGCGGGCCCGCGCCGCCAAGCTCACCGAGATCGGGGTGATGGGCAAGAACGTGCGTTTCGCGCCGGTGAGCCTGCCCGACTCGCGCGTGGTGCGCCTGAACCGTCTCTACCCCAAGGCCAAGGTCCACAGCCAGGCCGACTCCATGCTGGTGCCGCGACCGCTCGGGTCGGCGACGGGCTCCGGGATCGCCCTGCTTGAATGGGCCCGCGGAGTGATCGACCAGATCATCGACCCACCCTCCGCATCGCCAGCACCGCCAGCCAAGGAGAACTTGTGAGCCCGTCCCGCTTCGGCCGTCCAGCGATCCTCGCGGCGGCAGCCGCCGTCCTGCTCTCGGGATGCGGCGAGACCACCTTCGGCGGCGTCGCCGCCCAGGTGGGCAACGAGCAGATCTCCATGTCGCAGGTCGACGGCGCCGCCGACGCGCTGTGCCAGGCGGAGGAGCAGGCGCTGCGCGACAACGGCCAGGTGGTGCCCATGCGCCAGGTGCGACGCCTGGTGGCCTCGCTGCTGGTGGACGCGGCCACGGCCCGCCAGGTGGCCGAGGAGTACGACGTCACGCCCGGCCCCGAGGTCGAGAGCGAGGCGGCACGGGTGGAGTCGACCACGCCGGACCTGACCGAGGACGAGCGCCAGGACTTCGTCGAGGCCGCCACCGCCCAGCTGCTCAAGCAGTCGGTCGCCACCCGCGCCGGCGAGGCGGCGCTGGCGGAGGAGGGGGTCACCGACCCCACACCGGAGGAGGCGGCCGCGCGCGGCGCCGAGATCTTCGCGGCCTGGTCGGCGGAGCACGACGTGGACCTGGACCCGCGCTTCGGGCTGGCGGTGACCGACGGCCAGTTCCAGATCGCCGACACCGACCTCTCGGTCCCGGTCTCGGACCCGGCCACCGCCGCTGCCGACGACGCCGACACCGAGCACCCGAAGTCGCTGCCCGAGAGCCAGCGCTGCGGCTGAGGTGGACGACCCGGTGCGTGGTGACGAGGCCCTGCTGGAGTTCGCGGGGCTGATGCGCCGACTGCGGGTCGAGTGCCCGTGGAAGGCGGCCCAGACACACCGGTCGCTGTCGCGCCACCTGCTGGAGGAGGCCTACGAGACGCTGGAGGCCATCGACTCCGGCGACGAGAGCGGCGACTGGACCCACCTGCGCGAGGAGCTGGGGGACCTGCTGCTGCAGGTCTACTTCCACGCCGTGGTGGCCGAGCAGAGCGGGGCGTTCACCCTCGGCGACGTGGCCGGCGACATCGCGGCCAAGATGGTGCGACGCAACCCGCACGTCTTCGCCGACGCCGGGGCCGGGACGGAAGACCTGGACCCGGCCGCGGTCAACGAGCTCTGGGAGGCCGCCAAGGCGACGGAGAAGCGCCGGGACACCGTCACCGACGGCATCCCCGCCGCGCTGCCGGCGCTGCTGTACGCCGACAAGGTGCTCGACCGGCTGGAGCGGGCCGGGACGCCCGTCGCGCCGCCGGAGCCGGAGGACGGGATCGGCGAGGCACTGCTGGCGGTGGTGGCCCGGGCCCGCGCCGAGGGCGTGGACCCGGAGCAGGCCCTGCGCGACGCCGTACGTCGTCGGCTGCCCTGAGCGGCACCGGCCTCAGGGCCGGCTGTGCTCCGGCAGCGTGAGGATCTCCACCCCGTCCTCGGTGACGGCGATGGTGTGCTCGCTGTGCGCGGTGCGGGAGCCCGTCGCGCTGCGCAGCGTCCAGCCGTCGGCGTCGGTGACCAGCTCGGCGGTGTCGGCCATCACCCACGGCTCCAGCGCCAGCAGCAGGCCGGGACGCAGCTTGTAGCCGCGACCGGGCCGTCCGGTGTTCGCGATGTGCGGGTCCTGGTGCATCGTGGAGCCGACTCCGTGGCCGCCGAACTCGGTGTTCACCTGGTAGCCAGCCTCGCTCAGCACCGTGCCGATGGCGTGCGAGAGGTCCCCGACGCGGGCCCCGGGGCCGGCCACGGCGATCCCGGCCGCCAGCGCCCGCTCGGTCGCCTCGATCATCGCCAGGTCCTCGGCCGACTGGGTCTCGCCCACCACGAAGCTGATGGCGGAGTCGGCGACGACCCCGCCCAGGGAGACAGCCAGGTCCAGGGAGAGCAGGTCCCCCTCGGCCAGGGCGTAGTCGTGGGGGAGCCCGTGCAGCACGGCGTCGTTGACCGAGGTGCAGATGTAGTGGCCGAAGGGGCCGCGCCCGAAGGACGGCGCGTAGTCGACGTAGCAGGAGACCGCGCCCGCCTCGAGGATCATCGCCTTGGCCCACCGGTCGATGTCGAGCAGGTTGGTGCCAGGCGTGCTGCGGCCCTTCAGCGTCGCCAGGACGTCGGCCACCAGGGCGCCGGTCCTCCGGGCCTGCGGCAGTCGGGTCGGGCTGAGGATCTCGATCATCGGGGCGCCTTCCTGGGGACCACAAACTATCCCACGCATCCTGTCCGGTGACCGCCGCCGAGCAGCAGGCAGGGGTCTCGCCCGAGGGGTCAGCCACTGACCTCGTCCGGCGCGGCGCCGCAGGCGGCGTTAGGCTGACGGACCATTCCGCACCCAGACCCAGGAGTCACCTTGGCATCGATCGAAGCTGTCGGCGCACGCGAGATCCTCGACTCGCGAGGCAACCCCACCGTCGAGGTCGAGGTCCTCCTCGAGGACGGCTCCTTCGCGCGGGCGGCCGTGCCCTCGGGCGCCTCCACCGGCGCCTTCGAGGCCATGGAGCTGCGCGACGGCACCAAGCGGTACGGCGGCAAGGGCGTCGCCAAGGCGGTCAACGTCGTGATCGAGACCATCGCGCCCGCCGTCACCGGCCTGGAGGCCGACGACCAGCGCCTGGTCGACCAGGCGATGCTCGACCTGGACGGCACGCCCAACAAGTCCAAGCTGGGCGCCAACGCGATCCTGGGCGTCTCCCTGGCGGTGGCGCGGGCCGGCGCCGAGTCCGCCGGCCTGCCGCTCTTCCGCTACGTCGGCGGCCCCAACGCCCACGTGCTCCCGGTGCCGATGATGAACATCCTCAACGGCGGCGCGCACGCCGACACCAACGTGGACATCCAGGAGTTCATGGTCGCCCCGATCGGCGCCCCCACCTTCGGCGAGGCGCTGCAGCAGGGCACCGAGGTCTACCACGCACTCAAGTCGGTGCTGAAGAAGAAGGGCCTGGCCACCGGCGTGGGCGACGAGGGCGGGTTCGCCCCCGAGCTGCCGTCCAACCGCGACGCGCTGGACCTGATCGCGGACGCGGTCAAGCTGACCGGGCTCACCCTGGGTCGCGACATCGTGCTCGCCCTGGACGTCGCGGCCACGGAGTTCCACGAGAAGAAGAAGTACGCCTTCGAGGGCCAGCAGAAGTCGTCGGAGGAGATGATCGCCTACTACGCCGACCTGGTGGCCAACTACCCGATCGTCTCCATCGAGGACCCCCTCGACGAGGAGGACTGGGACGGCTGGAAGGCGATCACCGACGCCCTGGGCAGCAAGGTCCAGCTGGTGGGCGACGACCTGTTCGTCACCAACGTGGAGCGGCTGCAGCGCGGCATCACCGGCGGGCAGGCCAATGCGCTGCTGGTCAAGGTCAACCAGATCGGCTCGCTGACCGAGACCCTGGACTCGGTCGACCTGGCGCACCGCAGCGGCATGCGCTGCATGATGAGCCACCGCTCCGGCGAGACCGAGGACACCACGATCGCCGACCTCGCGGTCGCGACCAACTGCGGCCAGATCAAGACCGGCGCCCCGGCGCGGTCGGAGCGCGTGGCCAAGTACAACCAGCTGCTTCGCATCGAGGACACCCTCGACGACGCGGCGCGCTACGCCGGTGCGGGCGCGTTCCCGCGATTCCGCGCCTGAGCGGGAGACACTGGACGCCTGATGGCGCAACGACGTACCCCCCGGACCACGCCCGGGGGCACCCGGCGAC
>NZ_POAG01000022.1:171607-269528 GCF_002930065.1 Nocardioides sp. 616
CCCCACGGCGCCGGCCCCGGTTCACCGGCCGCGCCGGCGTGCTGCTGCTGGTGCTGGCGGTGCTGACCGTGTCCTACGCCTCCTCGCTGCGTGCCTACCTGGACCAGCGGGCCCTCATCGATGACCTGCAGGAGTCCATCGCCCGCCGCGAGGTGAGCATCGCCGAGCTGGAGCGGGAGAAGGGGCGCTGGGACGACCCGGCGTTCGTCCGGGCCCAGGCCCGGGAGCGCTTCGGCTACGTGATGCCGGGGCAGACCGGGTTCCAGGTGCTTGACGCCGACGGCAAGCCGCTGGACGGGCGCGGCGGGCTCGACGACCCCGACGACGTGCTGACCACGACGCCCACGCCGTGGTGGAGCGACGCCTGGGACTCCGTCGAGCTGGCCGGCAACCCGCCGCCCGCCCAACCCCGTGCCCCCAAGTCGATCAACGGCGTGAAGAAGTCCAACCAGGAGTCGAAGCAGTGATCGAGGCGCGCGACGAGCAGGCCATCGCCCAGCAGCTGGGGCGCACCCCCCGCGGCATCCACGAGGTCGGGCACCGCTGCCCGTGCGGCAACCCCGACGTGGTCACCACCGAGCCTCGGCTGCCCAACGGCACCCCGTTCCCGACCACCTTCTACCTGACCTGCCCCCGGGCTGCCTCGCGCATCGGCACGCTGGAGGGCGGGGGGCTGATGAAGCAGATGCAGGACCGGCTCGCCGAGGACCCGGAGCTGGCCGCGGCCTACCGGGCCGCGCACGAGCGCTATCTCCAAGCCCGGGACCGGATCGGCGCGGAGGCGCATCTGGAGGTGCCCGAGATCGAGGGGATCTCCGCGGGCGGGATGCCCGACCGCGTCAAGTGCCTGCACGTGCTGGCCGGGCAGTCCCTCGCCCAGGGGCCCGGGGTCAACCCGCTCGGCGACGAGGTGCTCGAGCTGCTGGGCGAGTGGTGGTCGGCCGGGCCCTGCGTGCAGCCCTGTGCGGAGCCCTCCGATGGCTGAGCCCACCGCGCCCGCCACCATCGCCGCCATCGACTGCGGCACCAACACCATCAAGCTGCTGATCGGCGCGCTGCCCGAGGTCGCCGTCCGCGAGATGCGCATGGTCCGCCTCGGCCAGGGCGTGGACACCACCGGCCGGCTGGCCGACGACGCGCTGGCGCGGGCCTTCGCCGCCCTCGACGAGTACGCCGCGCTGATCGCCGAGCACGGCGTGCCCCCGGAGCGGATCCGCTTCTGCGCCACCTCCGCCACCCGGGACGCCGAGAACGCCGAGGAGTTCGCGGCCGGCGTGGAGCAGTGCCTCGGCGTGCGGCCCGAGGTCATCGCCGGCGACGAGGAGGCCGAGCTGTCCTTCGACGGCGCCGTCCGCAACCTCCAGGCCTCGGTCGAGGCGCCGGTGCTGGTCATCGACATCGGAGGCGGCTCCACCGAGCTGATCCTGGGTGACGAGGCGCCACTGGCGACCTGCTCGATGGACATCGGGTCGGTGCGGCTGCACGAGCGGCACCTGCGCTCCGACCCGCCCACCGCCGCCGAGGTCGCCGCCTGCGTCGCGGACATCGAGACGGCGCTCGACGAGGCCGAGGCCCTCGGCGTGGAGATCGGCTCGGCGGCCACCGTGGTCGGTACCGCCGGCACCTGCACCACCGTCGCCGCCGGGTGCCTGGGGCTGAGCGCCTACGACCCCGAGGCGATCGACCAGTCGGTGATCTCGGTCAGCGACTCCCACGCCTTCATCGACGGTATCGTCGCCGCCAGCGTGGCACAGCGCCGCGCGCTGGGCTTCATGCACCCGGGCCGTGCCGACGTGATCGACGCCGGCGCGCTGATCCTGGACCGGGTGCTGCGGCGTACCTCGGTCTACTCCTGGATCGTCTCCGAGGCCGACATTCTCGACGGGATCGCCTGGTCGGTGGCCAACCGCAGCGACTGATCCAGCGATTGGCTCTGAGTGACCACGGCGGCCAGCCGTGCTCGCAGGTGCCGGACGGCGGGGCTGGCCTCCATCGTCTCGCGCCACAGCAGCCGCACCTCGCGCCGGGGGATCGGGTCCAGGACCGGGACCGGCACCACGCGGGCCGGCAGCGGGCCACGCCCCAGGCGCGGCACCAGGGCCACCGCCACGCCCTCCTCGACCAGCCGCACCTGGGAGGCGAACTCCCAGGACCAGAACCGGACCTGGGGCGGCCGGCGGTGCGCGGAGAACATGTGGGTGAACCAGTCGTGGCAGATGGTGCCGGGTGCGGTGGAGGCCCACAGCTCCTCGAGCAGGTCGCCGGGGGTGACCTGCTCGCGTGCCGCCAGCCGGTGCTCGCGGTGCACCAGCAGGTCGGCCACGTCGTGCCCGACGTGCTCGGCGCACAGGTGGGCCGGCAGTGGCAGCGCCACGCCGGTCCAGCTGTGCACCAGGGCGACGTCGACCTGTCCCGTGGCCACGAGCTCGACCGCGTCCGCCGGGTCCTTCTCGGTCACGACCAGCGCGAGGTCGGGCGCGGTGCGGGCCAGGTCGCCGGCCAGCGGGGCGACGATGCCGCGCACGCCGGTGGAGAAGGCGGCCAGCCGGAGCGTCCCCCCGAGTCCTGCGGCCTCGGCGCGCAACGAGGACTCCAGCGACTCCATGCGGGCCAGCACCTCGCGCCCCTGGCTGACCAGCAGCCGGCCCGCCTCGGTCAGCACCACGCCCCGGCCGATCCGCTCCAGCAGCGGCACTCCGGACTGGGACTCCAGCCGCTTGATCTGCTGGGAGACCGCGGACGGTGTGTAGCCGAGGCTGGCGGCAGCGGCGCCGACCGTGCCGTGGGCGGCCAGGGCGATCAGCGACTGGAGGGCGACCACATCAATCATGTAGCAACATTACCGATTCACGCCCACCACTATCCACTGGACGTGAACGGTCATGGTTGCGGAGGATGGGGTCATGCCCCTCAAGGACAGCCTGCTCGCCACGCTCGTCGCCGTGATCTGGGGCGTCAACTTCGTCGTCATCGACGCCGGCCTGGACGACGACATGCCGGCCCTGCTCTTCGTGGCGCTGCGCTTCACGATGGTCGCCCTGGCGGTGGTGGTGATAGCCCGTCCGCAGGTGCCGTTCGCCCAGGTGGCGCTGGTGGGGGCGTTCATGAGCGTGGGGCAGTTCGGGCTGCTCTACTCCGCGCTGGCGATGGGCATGCCGCCCGGGCTGGCTTCGCTGGTGCTGCAGGCGCAGGTGGTGCTGACGGTGGTCTTCGCCGCGGTCCGGCTCTCCGAGCTGCCCACCGCAGGACAGCTCGCCGGGGTGGTGCTGGGTGCCGTCGGCCTCGGGGTCGTCGCGCTCGGGCGCAGCGCGGCCACCCCGCTGCTGGCCCTGCTGGTCACCGTGGCCGCCGCGGCCTCCTGGGCCTGCGGCAACGTGGTGGCCCGCCGGGTCGGCACCGCCTCGGGCCTCTCCCTGACGGTGTGGTCGGCCACCGTCGTACCCCTCCCGTTGCTGGCGCTGAGCCTGGTCGTGGACGGTCCCGACGCGGTGGGCCACGCGCTGACGTCGCTCTCGCTGGCCGCGGTGCTGTCCACGGTCTACACCGCGGTGCTGGCCTCCTGGGTGGGCTACGGCATCTGGAACTCGCTCCTGGCCCGGCACCGCACCTCCGCGGTGGTGCCGTTCACCCTGCTCGTGCCTCTGGTCGGGATGACGGCGGCCTGGCTGGTGCTGGGGGAGACCCCGAACGTGGCCGAGGCGGTGGGCGGTGCCGTGCTGCTGCTCGGGGTGGCCACCGCCGCCCTCGGCCTCCCCGGGCGCCGCGGGAAGGGCGACGGGTCGTCGTACATTGAGACCGTGGAGGAGCCGGACGAGACCGCGCGCATGCCCGGGTGAGGCACCCGCTGACGGGCCAGGACTTCGACTCGCCCGTGCCGCCGGGCACCGGCTGGCCCGAGGACCCCGCGCAGCCGGAGACCCCGGCGGCGCGCACCCCCGCCGGCGTACGACGGCTCGCCGCGACCGACGACCTGGCCGAGCTCGACGCGCGGGTCAGCGTCTGCTCGGCCTGCCCCCGCCTGGTGCGGTGGCGCGAGGACGTGGCCCGGGACAAGCGCGCCTCGTTCGCCGACCAGCCCTACTGGGGCCGGCCCATCGCCGGCTGGGGGGATCCGGAGCCCAGCGTGCTGATCGTCGGGCTCGCCCCGGCCGCCAACGGCGGCAACCGCACCGGGCGGGTCTTCACCGGGGACAGCAGCGGCGACTGGCTCTTCGCCAGCCTGCACCGGGTCGGCCTGGCCACGCAGGCCACCTCCGTGCACGCCGGGGACGGGCAGCGGCTGCTGGGGGCCCGGATGGTGGCCACCGTGCGCTGCGCGCCTCCGGCGAACAAGCCGACACCGCAGGAGCGGGACACCTGCGCCCCGTGGATCAACCGGGAGATCGCGCTGCTCCGCCCGCACCTGCGGGCAGTGGTGGCGCTGGGCGCCTACGGCTGGGACGGAGCGCTGCGGGCGCTGCGCGGAGCCGGGGTGTCGGTGCCGGTGCCCAAGCCGCGGTTCGGGCACGGGGCGGAGGTGGAGCTGGACGGGATCACCCTGCTCGGCTGCTACCACCCCTCCCAGCACAACACCTTCACCGGGCGCCTGACCCCGGTGATGCTCGACGAGGTGCTGGGGCGCGCCCGGGAGCTCGGCGGCCTCGGTGGACAATGAGCCCATGAGCAGCGCGCAGAGCACCGGGGGCGGGACCCTCCACGCCATCACCGTCCTGGGTCACGACCGGCCCGGGATCATCGCCGAGACCACCGCGAGGCTGGCGGCGCTGGGGCTGAACATCGAGGACACGTCGATGACGCTGCTGCGCGGCCACTTCGCGATGACCCTGATCTGCGCCGGCCCGGCGAGCGATGCCGAGGTCGAGACGGCCCTGGCGCCGCTCACCGCGGACGGCAGCCTCACCGTCACAGTGCGCGAGGTGCCGCACGAGGACGGGAGCGCCCGGGCACCGGCGACCCCCTGGGTGCTGACCGTGCACGGAGGCGACCGTCCGGGCATCGTGTCCCGGATCGTCGGCGAGGTCGCGGCCGTGGGCGGCAACATCACCGACCTGACCACCCGGCTGGCCGGCGACCTCTACCTGCTCGTCGCCGAGGTGGCACTGCCCGGCGAGGCCGACACCGCGGCGCTGGCCGCGGCGATCAAGCAGGCCGCCACCGACCTGGGTGTCGGCGCCACCCTGCGGCCAGCGGAGGCCGACGAGCTGTGAGTGCCAGCAACGACCGGCTCGCCGCCTGGACCGAGGCCGAGCTGGGGGTGGTCGGGCGCGTCCGCGACGTGGTGCGCGCGCCGGCGCCGGTGCTGTCCGCGGACGGCGACAAGGTCGACCCGATGGACCCCGACGTGGTGCAGCTGGCCGCGGACCTGGTCGCCACCATGCGGGTCTCTCCCGGGTGCGTCGGCCTGGCCGCGCCGCAGGTCGGGGTGGGGGCGAAGGTGTTCTGCGTCGACGTCTCCGAGCACCCCAAGACCCGCGGCCACCACGGCACCTTCGTGCTGTGCAACGCCGAGGTGGTGGAGTCCTCGCGCAACGAGAAGGCGCGGGAGGGCTGCATGAGCGTGCCGGACTTCACCGGCGACGTGAAGCGGGCCTCCCGGGTGCTGGTGCGCGGGCAGCTGCCCGGCACCGGCGAGGAGATCGAGGTGCGCGCCGAGGCGTTCGAGGCCCGGTGCCTGCAGCACGAGATCGATCACTGCGACGGGTTCCTCTTCCTGGACCGGGTGGCCGGCGCCCACGCCGTCTACGCTCGCCAGACGTATCTCTAGAGCCGGCGACCTCGGCTCGGCCCCCGTATCCCAATCGGCAGAGGAAACCGCCTTAAAAGCGGCTCAGTCTGGGTTCGAGTCCCAGCGGGGGCACTCTCACGCCGCACCCGAATTCGGGAACATGGGGAGTTCCCCGGACGTTTAGAACCGTGACGGCTGCGTAGAGTAGGTGTCATTGCGGAGCGTGGTCAGGGAGACTGCGCCCACCGGCCTCCAAGGAGAGACCACACATGAAGAGCACAAACCCGGTGTTCGCCCGGTCCGAAGAGTTCAACGGCCAGTCGAACGCCTACGGCAACCAGACCAACCCGGGATACGGCCAGGCCCCGCAGGGCGGCCAGCCGGCGTACGGCGACCCGTCGACCTGGGGCACCGGCGTCTCCAACATGCCCGACGTGGCGGCGCCCGAGCGGCGGATGACGATCGACTCGGTCGTGCAGAAGACCGCGATCAGCCTCGCCGTGGTGATGGCGACCGCGTTCGCCACCTGGTGGTACATCGGTGACGTCAACGAGGTCACCGCCAGCCGCCTGTACTCGGCCCTGATGATCGGCTCGCTCGGCGCCTTCGCGCTGTCGATGGTCAACTCGTTCAAGCGGGTCATCAGCCCGGCGCTCGTCGTCGCCTTCGCGGCGCTCGAGGGCGTGGCGCTCGGCGCCCTGAGCAAGTACTTCGACGCCACCTTCGGCAACGGCATCGTCACCAACGCCGTCTTCGGCACCTTCGCGGCCTTCGCCGGCACCCTGGCGGCGTACAAGTTCTTCGACATCCAGGTCGGTGACAAGTTCCGCAGGGGCGTCATCGCCGGGATGTTCGGCATGGTGGGCCTCGGCCTGCTCTCGCTGGTGCTCAGCTTCGCCGGCATCGACCTCGGCTTCTTCGGCACCGGAGCCCTCGGCCTCCTCTTCGCCGTCGCCGGCCTGGTGCTCGGTGTCTTCATGCTGATGCTCGACTTCGACTTCGTGGAGAAGGGCGTCGCCGCCGGTCTGGACGAGCGGGAGTCGTGGCGTGCCGCCTTCGGCCTGACCGTGAGCCTGGTCTGGATCTACACCAACCTGCTGCGCATCCTGGCGATCTTCAGCTCGGACTGACACAGCGCGAGACCACGCGAAGGGCCCCGGAGTGATCCGGGGCCCTTCGTCGTTCCCGGGGACGGGCGCCTCCGCCGCGCAGATGCGCAGCTGGGGCGACGCTCGGGGGCGGCGTGCAGCCCTACTGCGTGGCGAGCCCGCCGTCGGGGCCCGGGTCCTCGCCCTCGCTCTGCTCGGGCGGCTCGGCCTCGGTGGCGGGCTTGCGCCGACGGTGCCGCAGCTCCACCCAACGCCCGCGCAGGCCACGCTGTTCGCCGCCGACCTCGGTGCCGCCGAGCTCGGTCCCGGTGTTGCGGGCGGCCTCGACCGCGGCCGCGGCCACCGGCATCACCCGTTCGCCGCGCCCGGGCTCCGGGGCGGACTCCTCCTCGGGCGCCAGGCCGAGCGCGGCCAGGGTCGAGGGCAGGAGGACCGCGGCCATTGCCTTGTAGCCGTCCGCGGAGGGATGGAACTGGTCGGGGCCGAAGAACAGCGCCGGAGCGGTCTCGAACTCGGGCCCCAGGACGGTGCCCATCGAGACGGTCCGGCCGCCCTCGTCGACCACCGCGATCGCCTGCGCCGCGGCGATGCGGCGCGACCACTCCCGCGCCACCTGCTTCAGCGGCGGCGGGATGGGCCGGATGGTGCCGAGGTCGGGGCAGGTACCGACCACGACCGCGGCGCCCTCGGCGCGGAGCCGGCGTACCGCCTCGGCGAGGGAGCGGACCGACACGGAGGGGCGCACGGTGTGGGTGACGTCGTTGGCGCCGACCAGGATCACCGCGACGTCGGGCTGGCCGGGCAGCGCCCGGTCGACCTGCGCGGCGAGGTCGGAGGACTTGGCGCCGACCTTCGCCACCGAGCGCAGGTGGACCCTGCGTCCGGCCTCGGCGGCCACCCCCGAGCCCAGGTGCGCTCCGGGGGTGAGCTCCACCCGGTCCACGCCGTAGCCGGCGGCGCTGGAGTCCCCGAGGATCGCGATCTTGATCGCCGGACCCGGGCGTCCGCGCCCGTACCAACCGGTGGCGTCCGGCGGGGTCTTGCTGGCGTTGCCGATGACCTTCCTGGCCAGCTTCGCCTCCGCGATCAGTACGCCGTACAGGCCGGCGCCCAGCACCGAGAGACCTCCGCCCCCGAACGCGGCGGCGGAGGCGAGCTTGCGTGCGGCTGCTGCTTTACCCACGGCCTCACTGTAGTGAGGGGGGTTGCAACTACATTTGCGGGTATGCGCTTCGTCAACTCGCTCCTCGACCTCATCGGCAACACGCCCCTGCTGCGGCTCTCCGGCTCCCTGGGACCCGAGCTCACGGTCCGACGAGGTGAGGACAGCCCGGGGCCGCTGGTGCTGGCCAAGGTGGAGTACCTCAATCCCGGTGGGTCGGTGAAGGACCGGATCGCCACCCGGATGATCGACGCGGCGGAGGCCTCCGGGGCGCTGCAGCCGGGCGGCACGATCGTGGAGCCGACCTCGGGCAACACCGGCGTCGGTCTGGCGATGGTGGCCCAGGAGCGCGGCTACAAGTGCGTCTTCGTGTGCCCCGACAAGGTGAGCGAGGACAAGCGCAACGTGCTCAAGGCGTACGGCGCCGAGGTGGTGGTCTGCCCTACCGCGGTAGCCCCCGAGCACCCCGACTCCTACTACAACGTCAGCGACCGGCTGGCTTCGCAGCCCGGCGCCTGGAAGCCCGACCAGTACTCCAACCCGCACAACCCCCGGTCCCACTACGAGACCACCGGTCCTGAGATCTGGGAGCAGACCGAGGGCCGGATCACCCACTTCGTGGCCGGGGTCGGCACCGGCGGCACGATCAGCGGCATCGGGCGCTACCTCAAGGAGCAGAACCCCGAGGTGCAGATCATCGGCGCCGACCCGGCCGGCTCGGTCTACTCCGGCGGCACCGGACGGCCCTACCTGGTCGAGGGCGTGGGCGAGGACTTCTGGCCCGACACCTACGACCGCAACATCGCCGACCGGATCATCGAGGTCTCCGACGCCGACTCCTTCGCCTTCACCCGTCGCCTCGCCCGCGAGGAGGCGCTGCTGGTGGGCGGCTCCTCGGGGATGGCGGCGTACGCGGCCAAGCAGCTCGCGACCGAGCTGGCGGCGCAGGGCCGCGAGGACGCGGTGATCGTGGTGCTGCTGCCCGACTCCGGGCGCGGCTACCTGACGAAGGTGTTCAACGACTCCTGGCTGGGGCAGTACGGCTTCGCCACCGAGACCGCGGACGCCGACACCCTCACCGTGGGCGAGGTGCTGCGCGGCAAGTCCGGGCAGCTGCCCGACCTGGTGCACACCCACCCCGGCGAGACCATCGCCGAGGCGGTGCACATCCTGGCCGAGTACGGCGTCTCCCAGATGCCGGTGGTGCGCGCCGAGCCGCCGCTGGTGGCGGCCGAGGTGGCCGGCTCGGTCTCGGAGCGGGCGCTGCTCGACGCGCTGTTCACCGGTCAGGCCAAGCTCACCGACGCCGTCGAGGACCACATGTCCGAGCCCTTGCCCACGATCGGCTCCACCGAGGCCGCCCGGGACGCGGTCTTGCTGGTGGAGAAGGCCGACGCGGTGCTGGTGCACGAGGACGGCAAGCCCATCGGAGTGCTCACCCGGCACGACCTGCTGGGTGTGCTCGCCAAGGGCTGACGCCGGGTCGCGCCGGGCTGACCCTCGAGCCCGGCGGGTCGTTTCACCTCGGTGCGGGTCCGCGACACCGACTGGGTCAAGGAGGCCTGCGTGGAGATCGCCACCGACGTCGTCGTGCTGCTGGCCCTGGCGGCCTTCGCAGCCGGCTTCGTGGACGCCGTGGTGGGAGGAGGCGGCCTGATCCAGCTCCCGGCGCTGCTGCTGGCGCTGCCCGGCGCCTCCCCGATCCAGGTCCTGGCCACCAACAAGCTCGCCTCCATCTGCGGGACGACGGTCAGCGCGGCCACCTACGGACGGCGGATCCGCCCCGACCCCCGGACGTTCGGCCCGCTGATGCTGGCCGCGTTCGCCGGCTCGGCCGGCGGCGCGGTGCTGGCCAGCCACCTGCCGCGGGAAGCCTTCGACCCGATCGTGCTCGTGGCCCTGGTGGCCGTCGGCGGCTACGTCGTGCTCAAGCCGACGCTCGGCGGGGTCACCGAGCTGCGGTTCACCGGGGGGCACCACACGCTGGCCGCGGTGGGCACCGGCCTGGTGGTGGGGTTCTACGACGGCGCGCTCGGTCCCGGCACCGGCTCGTTCTTCGTGATCAGCCTGGTCAGCCTGCTGGGCTACAGCTTCCTGGAGGCCTCGGCCAAGGCGAAGCTCGCCAACTGGGCCACCAACCTGGCCGCGCTGGTGGTCTTCGTGCCCCAGGGGGCGGTGCTGTGGGGGATCGGGCTGCTGATGGGAGCGGCCAACATGCTCGGTGGCTACCTGGGCGCCCGCACCGCGATCGGCCGCGGTGCGGCGTTCGTGCGGGTCTTCTTCATCGTCGTGGTCGGCGGCTTCGTGGTGCGCATCGGCGGCGAGCTGCTCGGCCTGTGGAGCTGAGCCGGTGACCCCCACGTCGTACCTCACCCTGGCCCGGGACGGCGAGGCCGAGATCGAGGTGAAGCGCTCACGCTTCCTCTGCACCCTGCGCCGGGTGCCCGACGAGGAGTCGGCGAGGGCGGTCGTGGAGGAGCAGCGGCGGCGTCACTGGGAGGCGCGCCACCACTGCTCGGCGTTCGTGCTCGGACCCGACCGCGCCCTGGAGCGCTCCAGCGACGACGGGGAGCCGGCGGGCACCGCGGGCGCCCCGATGCTGGAGGTGCTCCGCGGGCGCGAGGTCAGCGACGTGGTGGCGGTGGTGACCAGGTGGTTCGGCGGGGTGCTGCTGGGGGCTGGCGGACTGGTGCGGGCCTACGGCGACGCGGTGCGCGCCGGGCTGGACGAGGTCGGTCTGGTGCAGCGACGGCTGCTCGCTGAGTACGCCGTGGAGCTCGACCATGCCGAGGCGGGGAGGGTCGAGAGCGACCTGCGCACTCGCGGCGTGGAGGTGCTCGGCGTGGAGTACGGCACCCGGGTGCGGCTGCTGCTGGGCACCGAGGACGGCGCGGGGCTGGAGCGCCTGCTCGCGGAGTCGACCGCCGGCCGGGTCGCCCCGGCCAGGACGGGGGAGCGGTGGGTGGACCGGGCCTGAGCCGCGCTCAGGACAGGTCCCACGCCGGGTCGGTGGTCTGGTGCAGCGCGGTCGTGGTCTGGGTGAGGAAGCTCTCGAAACCGGTCGCGGCATCGAGCACGTGCACCGCGGTGAGCCCGTTGTCGTCGCGGTCCAGGGCGTAGAGGTCGGCCCGTCCGTCGTCGTTGTAGTCCCCGACGGTGAACTTCCAGGTGGCCAGGTCCGGGGCGGTCAGTGCGGTGGCGGTCTGGGTGAGGAAGGTCTGGAAACCGGTGCGGGCGTCGAGCACGTGCACCGCGGCGCTGCCGCCGTCCTGGCCGGAGCTGATCGCGTAGAGGTCGGCTCGACCGTCGTTGTCGTGGTCTCCCGCCGCGATCGTCCAGACCAGCGGGTCCAGGGCGGGGAACGCCGTGCCGCCCTGGACCAGCACCGCCTGGAAGGTGTTGGCCGCGTCGAGCACCGTCACCGCGGTGCGGTTCTCGGCGTCCCTGCTGATGACGTAGAGGTCCGCGCGGCCGTCGCCGTTGTCGTCACCGACGCTGATCTCGGTCCCCGAGGCCAGCGAGAGGTCGACGATCCCGGCCACGCCGGTCTGGGCCAGGAAGGTCTGGAAGCCGGTCGCGCCGTCGAGCACGTGCACCGTGCCGGCCGGGTCGACCGCGAACAGGTCGGTCACCAGGTCGCCGTTGTAGTCCCCCTTCGCGGTGCGCCAGCCCTGGCCGCCCAGCGGCAGGCTGGTCTGGGTGGCGAAGGAGGAGTAGGAGGTGGCGGGGTCCAGGGCGTGCAGCTCCAGGACCCCGGACGGGGTGGTGGTGACCGCGTGCACGCCGGCCGCCGGGTCCCCGGTGGGCGGCCGCCCCACGACCTGCACCGAGACGTGGTCGACGTACATCGACGGACCCGTGCCGGTCTCGCCGCAGCCGGGCTGCTCGGCGTCGGGGCAGTTGCGCTTGTGCTGGATGCGCAGGAACTCGGGTGCCATCGGGGAGCGGTCCACCGACCAGGTCTCCACGCCGTCGACGAAGAACCGGGTGGGGGTGGCGAACCCGTTGGCGGGATCGCGGCCGGGGCCCATGTAGGTGAACTCGGTGGCGTACTCGTGCCAGGCGACCATGTCAGCGGGGTACGCCTCGCCCCGGCACCTCATGTTGCCCAGGCGGGGGAAGTACTGCCAGTAGAACGCCAGGTGCACCCGTCCGCACCGGTCCTCGCCACCCCAGCTCTCCACGACGTCGATCTCGGCGACCTGGGCGGCGTCCTTGGTGCGCAGCCAGAACGCGGGATGCGTCCCGGTGCGGCGCGGCATGCTGATCACGGCGGAGACCCGGTAGGTGGTGCCCACGGAGAAGGGGACCGCCTGCAGCGAGATGAGGTTGCCCTCGGGGCGCACGCGCAGCGCGCTCCGCCCGTCGTGGGTCACCAGCTCGGTGCGCTCGGGAGTGGAGCTGGCCTGGTGCTCCCACCGGTCGGTGACCGGTCCGGCTGCCGCGTCGAAGGAGTCGGCGAAGATCTCCTGCGGGCCGAGCTGCACCGCACTGGCCACCAGCGGCGTGCTCGGCACCTGGAGGGTGCCCGCTCCTAGCGAGGAGGTGAGCGTGGCGACCGCGACGAGCAGCGCGCGGACCCAGAGGAGCTCGAACATGTGAGCCTGTCGGTGGAGGACGGATCGGTGGTCGGGTCGGGGTCAGGCGGCGGGGTCAGGCGGCGGGGGCGCCCCCAGGTGCTCGGGAGGTCCCCGGGCCGGCACCGTCGAGATACACCCATCGTCCAGCACGGCGCTCGAACCTGCTCCGTTCCCGCAGGCTGCCGCCGGTGAAGTGGGCCACGAACTCCACCACCCCGACCGCGTCGTCCGGACCGCCGTCGAGGCACTCCACGACCTCCAGCCCGGTCCACCGCGTGGTCGGGTCCACGGAGACGTCCTCGGGCCGGGTCGCGGGGTGCCAGCTGGCGAACAGGAAGTTCTCCTGGCCCAGGGCGAAGGCGCTGTAGCGGGCGCGCATCAGCTCCTCGGCGGTCTCGGCCCTGGCGGCGCCACGGTGCAACCGACCGCAGCACGCGTCATAGCCGCGCGCCGCGCCACAAGGACACTCCCGATCCAGCACCCCACGAGGCTAGCGTCTGCGTCGTGACCCCCTTCTGGCTGACCGCCTTCCTGGACCTGCCCACGCCGTACTTCGGGCGGACCGTCCGCTTCTGGGCCGACGTCACCGGCTACGAGGTCTCACCGGTGCGGGGCGCCGACGGCGAGTTCGCCTCGCTGCTCCCGCCCGCCGGGGACGAGCACCTGAGAGTGCAGCGCGTCGCTGACGGCGAGCCGCGGATCCACCTCGACCTGCACGTGGCCGACCCCGCGGCGGCGGCCTGGTCCGCGGAGGAGGCCGGGGCTACCCGGGTGGCCGAGGCCGGCCACGTGGTGATGCGCTCTCCCGGTGGGCTCGACTTCTGCCTGGTCACCCACCCGGCCTCCCGGAGGGCGTCGCCGGCCCAGTGGCCCGAGGGCGCCAGCATGGTCGACCAGGTCACCCTCGACATCCCGGCGCTCGACTACGACGCCGAGTGCGACTTCTGGGCGGCCGTGCTGGGCGCGCCCTGGCGGCCCTCTCCCACCCACGTGGAGTTCCGGCGGATCGTGCTGCCCGGGCTGCCGCTCGGCGTGCTGCTCCAGCGGGTGGCCGAGGCCGAGGGAGGGGTCCGCGCCCACCTCGACCTCGCCGCCGAGGACCGGCACGCCGAGGTACGTCGGCACCTGGCGCTGGGCGCTCGGGTCAGCGCCGAGCACCTCCAGTGGAGCGTGATGACCGACCCCGCGGGATCGTCGTACTGCATCACCGGTCGCACGCCGGGTACTGCGAACCCGACGACGAACGCCGGACCGGCGAGGGATGGGCAGGTCTGAGCAACCCTGGGAATACTCTTGCGCTCGCAACGTTGTAACGGTGTAATCATGTAACGAAACGAAGGGACACATGATGAACACCCAGGACAACGAAGAAGAAGAGACCCGAGGACGCGGACCCAGGGGCGAGCGCCGTGGACGAGGCGGTCCGCACCACGAAGGCCCCCGTGGCGGCCGTGAAGGTCGTGAAGGTCGCGGGGGGCGCCGTGGTGGCTGGCAGGTCGCCGACCTGCCGCCTGCCGACGACGCCGCGCAGTGGTTCGCCGGCCGGCTGCCCGACGGCTGGTTCGACGAGGTCACCGTGACCAGCGACCGGGAGGAGATCCTGGTGGTGGGCACTCTGACCCAGGAGGCGGCCGGCGGCGAGGTCAGCGGTGCCGCGGTGGAGGGACGGATCAGCAGGTTCCGCGCCGACACCCGGGACGAGCGGATCGAGATCGCCCGTGAGGCCGAGGAGCGCTACCAGCGCAAGGTCTCCTGGGGGGTGCGGCTCGGCGACGTCGAGGCGCTCTTCACCCACGTGGCGGCCCCGGTGATGACGCGGCTGCGCCAGCCCGAGCGCCAGGTGCTCGACACCCTGGTCGACGCCGGGGTGGCACGCTCCCGCTCCGACGCCCTGGCCTGGTCGGTGCGGCTGGTGGGCGAGCACGCCGACGAGTGGCTCGGTCAGCTCCGCGACGCGATGTCCGAGGTGGACAAGCTGCGCGGCCAGGGTCCGGCCTTGTGACCCAGGTCTAGCGTGGGACCCGTGACGACGTACCCCGCCGAAGGCCAGACCGAAGCACCAGCAGCGCGCACCCTGGGCCAGCTCCGGGAGTCCGGGCACGAGCTGCGCAGCCTGCGCACCGAGCTGCGGGAGAACCTGCTCGCCAAGCTGCGGGCGGGCGAGGACCCGTGGCCCGGTCTGCACGGGTTCTCCGACACCGTGGTGCCGCAGCTCGAGCGGGCCCTGATCGCGGGCCACGACGTGGTGCTGCTGGGGGAGCGGGGGCAGGGCAAGACCCGGCTGCTGCGGACCCTGGTCGGGCTGCTCGACGAGTGGTCGCCGGTGATCGCCGGCTCCGAGCTCGGCGAGCACCCCTACGACCCGATCACCCCGCAGTGGCGGCGGATCGCCGCCGAGCAGGGCGACGAGCTGGCCGTGGAGTGGGTGCACCGCAGCGAGCGGTACGCCGAGAAGCTCGCCACCCCGGACACCTCGGTGGCGGACCTGATCGGCGACGTCGACCCGATGAAGGTCGCCGAGGGCCGGCACCTCGGCGACCCGGAGACGATCCACTTCGGCCTGATCCCGCGCAGCCACCGCGGGATCGTGGCGATCAACGAGCTGCCCGACCTCGCCGAGCGCATCCAGGTGGCCATGCTCAACGTGATGGAGGAGCGCGACATCCAGATCCGCGGCTACGTGCTGCGGCTGCCCCTGGACGTGCTCGTGGTGGCCAGTGCCAACCCGGAGGACTACACCAACCGCGGGCGGATCATCACCCCGCTGAAGGACCGCTTCGGCGCCGAGATCCGCACCCACTACCCGGTGGAGCTGGCCGACGAGATCGCCGTGATCCGCCAGGAGGCGCAGCTGGTCGCCGAGGTGCCGGACGCCCTGCTGGAGGTGCTGGCCCGCTTCACCGGCAACCTGCGTGAGTCCTCCGCGGTCGACCAGCGCTCGGGCGTCAGCGCCCGCTTCGCGATCGCCGGCGCCGAGACCATCGCGGCCTCCGCGCTGCACCGGGCCTCCCGGCAGGGAGAGGACGAGGCGGTGGCCCGCGTGGTCGACCTCGAGACGGCGGTGGAGGTGCTGCGCGGCAAGATCGAGTTCGAGACCGGTGAGGAGGGCCGTGAGATCGAGATCCTCACCCACCTGCTGCGCACCGCCCTGGCAGCCACCGTGCGCGAGCACTTCCGCGGCCTCGACCTCGGGATGCTGGTCGAGGCCATCGAGGACGGTGCGACCATCTCCACCGGCGAGCAGGTGACCGCCCGCGACTTCCTCGCCGGGCTCCCGGTGCTGGGCGAGTCCGAGCTGTACGACGACATCGCCGCCCGCATCGACGCCAGCACCGACGGCGAGATCGCCTGTGCGGTCGAGCTCGCGCTGGAGGGGCTGTACCTGGCGCGGCGCATCGGCAAGGACTCCGAGGGCACCGAGACCGTCTATGGCTGAGCGACACACCAGCCGGTTCAGGCGCTACCAGGGCGGCGACCCGTTGGCGCCTCCGGTCGACCTGGCCGAGGCGCTGGACGCGATCGGCGAGGACGTGATGGCCGGCTACTCCCCGGAGCACGCGATGCGCGAGTTCCTGCGTCGCGGCGGCGAGCAGCAGCCCGGTCTCGACGAGCTGGGCGCCAGGGTGGCGGCGAAGCGGCGTGAGCTGCTGCAGCGCCACGACCTGGACGGGACCCTGGAGCAGGTCCGGGAGCTGCTGGAGCGCGCGGTGCTCGAGGAGCGCAAGCAGCTGGCCCGCGACGTCAGCATGGACGACGGCGACCGCGCCTTCCGGGAGCTGCGCCTGGACAACCTCCCCGCCTCGCCCTCGGCCGCGGTGACCGACCTGTCGTCGTACGACTGGAGCAGCAGCGAGGCGCGGCAGGCCTACGAGGAGATCAAGGACCTGCTCGGCCGCGAGCTGCTCGACCAGCGGTTCGCCGGCATGAAGGAGGCGCTCGAGGGCGCCACCGAGCAGGACCGCGCCGCGATCAACGAGATGCTCGGCGACCTCAACGAGCTGCTGGAGAAGCACCAGCGCGGGGAGGACACCGACGCCGACTTCGCCGAGTTCATGGACAAGCACGGCGACTTCTTCCCCGAAGGGCCCGAGAACATCGACCAGCTGCTGGACGCACTGGCACAGCGCAGCGCCGCGGCCCAGCGGATGCTCAACTCGATGACCCCCGAGCAGCGGGCCGAGCTGATGCAGCTCTCCGGCCAGGCCTTCGGCAGCCCCGAGCTCATGGAGCAGCTGGCCCGGATGGACGCCAACCTGCAGTCGCTGCGGCCCGGCGAGGACTGGTCCGGCGCCGAGCGGTTCGACGGCGAGGAGGGCCTGGGCCTGGGGGACGGCACCGGGGTGCTCCAGGACCTCGCTGACCTCGACCAGCTCGCCGAGCAGCTCGCCCAGTCCCACAGCGGCGCGCGGCTGGACGACGTGGACCTGGACAAGCTCTCGCGCCAGCTGGGCGAGCAGGCAGCCGTCGACGCGCGCACCCTGGCCGAGCTCGAGCGGGCGCTGCGCGACTCCGGCTACCTCAAGCGCGGCTCCGACGGGGACCTGCGCCTGAGCCCCAAGGCGATGCGCCAGCTCGGCAAGGCCTTGCTCCGCGACGTAGCCACCCGGCTCTCGGGTCGCCAGGGGCAGCGCGACGTACGGCGCTCCGGCGCGGCCGGCGAGCTCAACGGCGCCTCCCACGAGTGGGAGTTCGGCGACACCGAGCCCTGGGACGTGACCCGGACCCTGACCAACGCCGTACGGCGCACCGTCGCCGAGGGCGGGTCACCCGCCTCCGGGGTGCGGCTGAGCATCGAGGACATCGAGATCGCCGAGACCGAGGCCCGGACCCAGGCGTGCGTGGCGCTGCTGGTCGACACCAGCTTCTCGATGGCGATGGACGGCCGCTGGGTGCCGATGAAGCGGACCGCGCTGGCCCTGCACCAGCTGATCCGCACCCGGTTCCGCGGGGACCACCTGCAGCTCATCGGCTTCGGCCGGCACGCCCAGGTGATGGAGATCGAGGAGCTGACGGGGCTCGACGCCAAGTGGGCCAAGGGCACCAACCTGCACCACGGGCTGCTGCTGGCCAACCGGCACTTCCGCAAGCACCCGAACGCGCAGCCGGTGCTGCTGATCGTCACCGACGGTGAGCCCACCGCGCACCTGGAGTCGAACGGCGAGGTGTGGTTCAGCTATCCGCCACACCCGCTGACCATCGCCCACTCGGTGCGCGAGCTGGACAACTCCCGTCGGCTCGGCGCTCAGACCACCTTCTTCCGGCTGGGGGAGGACCCCGGCCTGGCCCGCTTCATCGAGTCGATGGCCCGCCGGGTGGAGGGCCGCATGGTCTCCCCGGAGCTCGACGACCTGGGGGCGGCCGTGGTCGGCAGCTACCTGGGCTCGCGCGCCCCGGGCTCCTCCTACACCGACCAGTTCGGCGGTTGGGGGGAGCGGGGCTTCTGGGCGGGCTGAGCCTGGCTGCCTGCGAGCCTCCCTGGGCGCGATCCATGCCAATGGTTTGACCGGGGCAGATCGAGGGAAGTGATGGTGAGCACATCTACCCAATTCGGAGTATGCCGAATTGGCCTCACCCAAGGAGCCTCATGCGCATTCCCTCCCATCGCCCCACCACCCGGCTGGCCGTCGCGGCCGTGGCATCGCTCGCCCTCCTGGGGCTGAGCGCCTGCTCCGACGACGCGGACACCGCGGACAGTGAGGAGACGTCGGCGCAGAGCACGGAGTCGTCCGAGCCGACCGAGAGCACCGCGCCGGAGGAGCCCACGGAGGAGGCCGAGACCGAGGAGAGCGACGCACCGGCGGCGTCCGGCGACCAGCCCGAGTGGGCCAAGCCGGTGACCACGCCCGGCGAGCAGATCGCCACCATCGAGGCGGGGGACATCACCGTCGACGTCTTCCAGGTGGCTACCACCAAGTCCCCCAAGGACGGCCTCTTCGCCGACCCCGACACCAACAAGCCGCTCATCGCCGAGGGTGACGAGATCGTCTTCGTCAACTACGTGATCACCAACAACGGTGACGACGTCGACCTGGGCTCCAGCGGCGTCTCGGTGGAGGCCCGCTACGACGACTGGCCCTACATGCAGGGCATGGACACCATCACCGGAGCCGAGCTCTACGCCGAGCAGGACGTCAACGACGGCGCCTTCGCGGTCGGGTCCTACGTCGAGCCGCCGGTGTACACCTTCGGCGCCGGCCAGCAGGTCTCCTACGGCGAGAACTTCATCTACCAGTCCGGTTCCCCGATCACCTTCGACGTGACCATCACCCCGGTGGACGCCGAGGGCGAGCTGCTCCACGACGACCGCATCGAGGGTGAGGGCAACGGCGTGATCTCCTGAGGCGGCGGGCCTGACCCGGGAAGCAGGCGAGGTGACCACCGGGTGGCCCGCCCTGGCCGTGCCCGCCGGGGGGTGGGAGCCTGAGGCATGCAGATCCTCAGCGCCAGCCTGGACGAGCTCCGTGCCACCCGCAGCAGCGTGAAGTGGCGGCTCTACCCCGAGGACGTGATCCCGGTCTGGGTGGCCGAGATGGACGCCCAGCCCTGCCAGCCCGTCGTGGACGCCGTCACCGCGGCCGTGAGCCGGGGGGACACCGGCTACGCCTGGGGACCGCCCCTGGTCCAGGCGTTCGCCGGGTTCGCGGGACGGCGCTGGGGCTGGGAGGTCGACCCCGCCCGGGTGATGCAGGTCCCCGACGTGATGCTCGGGATCGAGGAGGTCATCCAGGCCCGGGTCCCGGTCGGTGGCTCGGTGGTGGTCAGCCCGCCGGTCTACGACTCGTTCTTCGGCTTCGTCGCCTCCACCAGGCGCCGGCTCCTCGAAGCCCCGCTCACCCCCGCGCACCGGCTTGACCCCGAGGCCCTGGCCCTGGCCTTCGAGGAGGCGGGCATGGGCTCGGCCTACCTGCTGTGCAACCCGCAGAACCCCACCGGCACCGTGCACACCCCCGAGGAGCTGCGGATGGTCGCGGCCCTGGCGCAGGAGCACGGGATCCTCGTCGTCTCCGACGAGATCCACGCTCCGCTGGTGCAGGCGGGCAGCACCTTCACGCCGTACCTCTCGCTGCCGGAGGCGGGTCGCGGGCTGGCCGTGGTGAGCGGCTCCAAGACCTGGAACCTCTCGGGCCTCAAGACCGCCCTGCTGGTCGCCGGGCACCAGACCAGCCACGGGCTGCACGAGGTCGTCACCCACGGTGCCCAGCACCTGGCGGTGATCGCCCAGACCGCCGCCTACGACCACGGGGAGGCGTGGCTGGACCAGCTGCTGGGCGAGCTCGCCGACCGGCGGGCGCTGCTGCTCGAGCTGCTGGGCAAGCACCTGCCCGAGGTGGCGGTGGCGCCGTCCGAGGCGACCTACCTGGCCTGGCTGGACTGCGCCGCCCTCGGCCTCGACGACCCGGCCGCGACCTTCCTGGAGCGCGGCGTCGCCGTGGTGCCCGGCACCCGCTACGACCCGCGCGCCACCAGCTGGGTCCGGTTCAACTTCGGCACCTCGGCCGAGGTGATCTCCGAGGCGGTACGCCGGATGGCCGGCTGAGCTGCCTCAGCGGCGTCTGGGTCGGTCTCAGGACGCCTCGGGCGCGAAGCCGGGGAGGCTCTCCTCCAGCAGCGCCCGGAAGGGGGCCTCGGCCTCAAGCTGGCAGAGCAGGCCGATCCCGCCCAGCCAGGTGCGGTGGATCAACAGGTACGACGGCGGCAGGTTGATCTTGGTGGCCAGCGTGAAGCCCGGGGAGCGCGGGTCGTTGAGCCGCTCGAACTGGTCCCGCATCCAGGCCCGGGTGAAGCGGAACCGGTCCTCGCGCATCGGCTCCACGAAGGGGCGCAGGAAGTCCAGCAGCACCTCGGCGTCGACCCGCATGCCGTCCTTGACGAAGCCCTCCTCGCGCAGCCCGGCCAGCAGCAGGTCGGCGTCGTCCTCCAGCGCGGCTCGCAGCAGACGGCCGATCGCCGGTGGGAACGTGCCCGCGGGCAGCCGGGCCACCGCCCCGAAGTCCAGCACCCCGAGCCGACCGGGCGTGCCGTCGGGTTCGGGGATGGTGCGGAAGTTGCCGGGGTGCGGGTCGGCGTGCAGCATCCCGGTGCGCGCCGGCCCGGCGAAGGTGAACCGGACCAGCAGCTCGCCGTAGTGGTCGCGCTCGGCCTGGGTGCCCTCGGCGATGATCCGGGCCAGAGATCCCTCGCTCTCCATCCACTCGGTCACCAGGACCGTGTGCTCGGCGTGCACCACGTGCGGCACCACGATCTCGGGGTCGCCGTCGAAGGCCTCGGCGAAGACCTCCTGGGCCTGGGCCTCCAGGGCGTAGTCGAGCTCCTCGGCGGCGCGGGCCTGCAGCTCGTTGATGAGCGGGACCAGGTCGAGACCGGGGAAGACCGGCGACATCCCGCGCGCCACCATCGAGATGCGGCGCAGGTCGCCCAGCAGCGCCTCGTCGGCGCCCGGATACTGCACCTTGACCGCCACCTCCCGGCCGTCGTGCCACCGGGCGCGGTGCACCTGGCCGATGGAGGCCGCCGCGGCGGCGGCCCCGTCGAGCCAGACGATCCGCTCGCGCCAGTCCGGCCCCATGCCGGCCTCGATCGCGTCCCGCACGTCCTGGGTCGACATCGTCGGCGCGTTGTCCTGGAGGGCGGTGAGGTGCTCGCGGTACGGCGCCGAGGCCTCCTCGGGCAGCGCCGCCTCCAGCACCGAGAGCGCCTGGCCGAACTTCATCGCCCCGCCCTTGAGCTCCCCGAGCGTGCGGAAGAGCTGCTCGGCGGTGCGCTGCTGCACGTCGCTGAGCACCGCCTCGGCCGACTTGCCACCCATCCGCTTGCCGATCCCCAGCGCGGAGCGACCGGCGTACCCCAGCGGCAGCGCGGCGAGCCGGGCGCTGCGGATGACAGCCCTGCGGGGGAGGTCGACCATGGCTCCAGTGTGGCCGATGGGTGGCTAGGCGAGGCTCAGCCGGGGAACTTCACGCCCGTGTTGGCGTGGCAGCGGTAGCCCATGGGGTTCTTGGCGAGGTACTGCTGGTGCGGGTCCTCGGCGTAGTACCAGCCCGCCTCCTGCGCCGGCCGGATCTCGGTGGTGACCGTGCCCAGCTGGCGGCGCGCCAGCTCGTCGGCGTAGACGCCTGTCAGGTCCCGGGCGACCTGCTCCTGCTCCGCGGAGGTGAAGTAGATCGCCGAGCGGTACTGGGTGCCGACGTCGTTGCCCTGCCGCATGCCCTGGGTCGGGTCGTGGATCTCGAAGAACCGCTTCACCAGGTCCGCGTAGCCCACGACGGTGGGGTCGAAGACGATGCGCACGGCCTCGGTGTGGCCGGTCCGGCCCGAGCACACCTCCTCGTACGTCGGGTGCGGGGTGTAGCCGCCGGCGTAGCCGACCGAGGTCGACCAGACACCGGGCATCTGCCAGTAGATCTCCTCCGCGCCCCAGAAGCAGCCGAGGCCGAAGATCGCCACCTCCATGCCCTCGGGCACCTCCTCGCTCATCACCGGGGTGCCCAGCACCACGTGCTCGCGCAGCGTCCACGGCTGGCTGGGACGACCGGGCAGCGCGTCGTCGGGGGTGGGCAGGTCGTTCTTGGTGCGGCCGAACAGCATCTGGACTCCAAGGGGGTCGGGGGTATCCAACCTTCCTAACACTGGCGAGCCGTGATCCGTTCCCGGCCCGTGGCCGGTGGCGTCTAGGCTCGGGGCGTGACCCAGTCCAGCAGCAGTGAGCACACCGCCAAGTCCGGGTTCGCCACGCGGGCCATCCACGCCGGCTACGAGCCCGACGAGATGACCGGGGCGGTGATCCCACCGATCTACGCCACCAGCACCTACAAGCAGGACGGCGTGGGCGGCCTGCGCGGCGGGTACGAGTACAGCCGCTCCGCGAACCCGACCCGCACCGCGCTCGAGGGCGCGCTGGCGGCCGTGGAGGAGGGGGAGCGCGGGTTCGCGTTCGCCTCCGGCCTGGCGGCCGAGGACACCGTGGTCCGGGCGCTGTGCCGTCCCGGGGACCACGTGGTGCTGCCCGACGACGCCTACGGTGGCACCTTCCGGCTCTTCGACAAGGTCGAGAAGGTCTGGGGCCTGGACCTGAGCCCGGCTCCGGTCTCCGACGTGGACGCGGTCCGCGCGGCGATCCAGCCCGGCCGCACCAAGCTGGTGTGGGTGGAGACCCCCACCAACCCGATGCTCAACATCGCCGACATCGAGGCGTTGGCGGCCGTCGCCCACGAGGCCGGGGCGCTGCTGGTGGTCGACAACACCTTCGCCTCGCCGTACCTCCAGCAGCCGCTGACCCTGGGTGCCGACGTGGTGGTCCACTCGACCACCAAGTACGTCGGCGGGCACTCCGACGTGGTCGGCGGGGCGCTGGTGGTGCGCGACCTCGAGGTCGCCGAGGCGATCGCCTTCCACCAGAACGCGATGGGCGCGGTGGCCGGCCCCTTCGACTGCTTCCTGACCCACCGCGGCCTGAAGACGCTGGCGGTGCGGATGGACAAGCACTGCGACAACGCCGAGCGGATCGTGGAGTTCCTGGTCTCCCACCCGGCCGTCTCCGAGGTGATCTACCCCGGCCTGCCCGAGCACCCCGGGCACCAGGTCGCGGCCCGCCAGATGAAGCGGTTCGGCGGGATGATCAGCTTCCGGGTCGCCGCGGGCGAGCAGGCCGCGCTGGACGCGTGCGCCAGGGCAGAGGTCTTCACCCTGGGGGAGTCGCTGGGCGGCGTGGAGTCGCTCATCGAGCACCCGGGACGCATGACGCACGCGAGCGTCGCCGGCACCGACCTGGAGGTGCCCGCCGACCTGGTGCGGCTCAGCGTCGGCATCGAGACGTGCGAGGACCTGCTCGCCGACCTCGACCGCGCCCTGGGCTGAGGCGTTGGCTGGCAGGCTGGCCGTCTGCGTCGACTTCGGCTCGACCTTCACCAAGGCGGCCCTGATCGACCTGGTCGAGGCCCGGGTGCTGGCCTCGGCCAGTCACCCCACGACGCTGGGCACCGACGTCCTCGACGGGTACGACGACTGCCTCGCGCAGCTGGCCCGGGTCGACGCGGGTGTCGCCCGGGCCCAGGTGCTGGCCTGCTCCTCGGCCGGCGGCGGACTGCGGATCGCTGTGGTCGGCAACGAGGAGCTGGTCACCGCCGAGGCCGGACGGCGTGTCGCGCTGTCCAGCGGCGGCTCCGTGGTCGCCGTGCTGGCGGCCTCGCGGGCGATGCCGGAGGCCGCCGCCCTGTCCGCGGCGGCTCCGGACGTGGTGCTGCTGACCGGCGGCACCGACGGCGGGAACGCCGAGGCCCTGCTGAGCTGTGCCCGGGCTCTGGTGGCCGCCGGCTGGCGGGGACCGGTGGTGGTCGCCGGCAACGTGGAGGCTCAGCCGGAGGTCGCGGAGATCCTGGGCGCGGCCGGGGTGCCGTCGGTGCGGGCGGCCAACGTGGTGCCCCGGATCGGAGTGCTCACCCCGGAGTCGGCGCGGGCCGCGATCAGGTCGATGTTCCTGAGCCACGTGATCGGAGGCAAGCACCTGTCCGCGCGCGCAGAGTTCACCGCCATGGTGCGCGGGGCCACCCCCGACGTGGTGCTGACCGGGGTGGAGCTGCTGGCGCGAGGCCTCGACGAGGAGCACCCCGGTGCCGGCGACGTGGCGGTGGTCGACGTCGGCGGCGCGACCACCGACGTCTACAGCGTCCTGGAGGTCGACCCCGACTCCGCGCACAGCGGCAGCGCCGGCCTCTCGCGCGAGGTGGTGGCCAGCACCGGGGTGGCCCGCACCGTCGAGGGTGACCTGGGGATGCGCTGGTCCGCGCCCAGCACCGTCGCGGCGGCCGGCCTGGTCGACCTGGTCGAGCCCGCCGCCCGGCGACGGGACGACCCCGGGGCGCTGCCGGGTGACGAGCAGGGCGCGGCCGTCGACGAGGCGATCGCCCGGGCGGCCGTCGGCCTGGCGCTGCGCCGCCACGCCGGCCGCTCCCGGGTGGTGCTCGGCCCACAGGGACGGGTGGTGGAGCGGACCGGGGCCGATCTGCGGGAGGTCGCGCTGCTGGTGACCTCCGGCGGGGTGCTCAGGCACGGGCGACCCGGCGTCGCGCAGCGGGTGCTCGCCGGCAGCACGGGGACCGAGGTGGACGGCGGCTGGCAGCTGCCGGGTGCGCCTCGGGTGGTGGTGGACACCGACTGCCTGCTGGCCTGGACCGGGCTGCTGGCCGGGGACCATCCCGGTACGGCGTACCGGTTGGCGCGTGGCATGTTGCTCGCCCGTGGTGGGTAGCCTGACGCGGTGAGCAACATTTCCGGTCGCAAGACCTTCAGGCTGCGGCGGGACGAGTCCGACGGGACAGGCCTGGACCCGGCCCCTCACGAGGTGCGCGGGGACCTCGGTCCCACCGAGCCCCGGGAGACCTCCGACGCGCACGAGTCCCTGGGCGAGCGGATCACCCAGCAGCTGGCGAGCCAGTGGGCGCTGATCCGCGCCGAGCGGCGCGCCGAGCCGCCGCCGCAGATCGCCACCGGGCCCTCCAACTTCAGTCGGGCCCAGGTGCCGTGGGGCGTCGACCTGGCCGCAGCCTGGTCGTGGCGCTTCGTCGTCATCGCCCTGGCCGGCTACCTGATCGCGCGCACCATCGCCGACTTCGCGGTGGTCACGATGCCGATCGCGATCGCGCTGCTGCTGGCTGCCCTGGTCAGCCCCATGGTGCGGATGCTGTGCAAGATCGGGGTCCCACGATCCCTGTCCACCCTGGGGACGGTCATCTTCACCCTGGGCTTCCTGGGACTGCTCATCACCTTCGCCGGGCAGCAGGTCGCCAACGGTGCCTCGGACCTGGCCGACCAGGTGGTCAAGGGACTGGACGAGATCCGCACCTGGCTGCGGGACGGGCCGCTGCAGGCCAGCGACAGCCAGATCAACGACTACATCGAAGAGACCCAGAACGCGATCACCAACCAGAGCAAGGACGGCGCGCTCGGCCGCGTCGGCTCGGTCGGGTCCGCCCTGAGCCACGTCGCGGCCGGCTTCTTCATCGTGCTCTTCGGGACGTACTTCTTCCTCGCCGACGGCGAGCGGATCTGGGCGTGGCTGGTGCGCCTGGCCCCGCGCGCCGCGCGGGAGCACGTGGACAACTCCGGCCGTGTGGCCTGGGTCTCGCTGACCATGTTCGTGCGGGCCACGGTGCTCGTGGCCCTCGCCGACGCGGTGGGCGTGATGATCGTGGCCGCCGTGCTCGGGGTGCCGTTCATCCTCGCCATCGGCGTGCTGGTCTTCCTGGGGGCGTTCGTGCCGATGATCGGCGCGACCGTCGCGGGCACCGTCGCCGTCCTGGTGGCCCTGGTGGACCAGGGGCCGGTCACCGCGCTGCTGATGCTGGGCGGGGTGGTCCTGGTGCAGCAGATCGAGGGCCACGTGCTGCAGCCGTTCCTGATGGGACGCTTCGTCTCCCTGCACCCGCTCGGGGTCATCATCGCGCTGGCTTGCGGCATCATCGTGGCCGGCATCGCCGGTGCCCTGGTCGCGGTCCCACTGGCCGCGGCGGTGAACGCCGTGGTCCAGTACCTGGCCAACGACACCGACCTGGGGGAGCCGGATCCCGAGGACGCGTTGACGCAGGACATAGGCGAGGCAAGGGCCGAGGGGCGTGCCGCGGAGCCGGTCCCCGCGGTCACCTCCCCGGTGGGCGACGACGGTGGCAGGGACGGTGCGGATGGCTGAGGGCCAGACTCCCGGCAGCCCGGGCCAGGTGAGCCTCGAGGACATCGAGGAGGCCGCGCTCACCCTGGCCGGCGTCGCGGTGCGGACCCCGATGGAGGAGTCCCGCTGGCTCTCCGGACTGGTCGGCGGGCCGGTCAGCCTCAAGTGCGAGAACCTCCAGCGCACCGGCTCGTTCAAGGCCCGCGGCGCCTACGTGCGCATGGCCCGGCTCACCGACGCCGAGCGCGCCCGGGGCGTGGTCGCCGCCTCCGCGGGCAACCACGCCCAGGGGGTGGCGCTCGCCGCCCAGACCCTGGGCATCAGGGCGACCGTCTTCATGCCGGAGGGGGCGCCGATCCCCAAGGAGAACGCGACCCGCGGGTACGGCGCCGAGGTGGTCTTCGCGGGCCGGTACCTCGAGGACGCGCTCGTCGCCGCCGGACGCTTCGCCGAGGAGACCGGGGCGGTGCTCATCCACCCCTTCGACCACGTCGACGTGGTGGCCGGGCAGGGCACGTGCGGCCTCGAGATCATGGAGCAGGCCCCCGAGGCCAGGACGGTGCTGGTGCCGACCGGCGGCGGCGGGCTGCTGGCGGGGATCGCGATCGCGATCAAGGCCAGGCACCCCGATGTCCGGGTGGTCGGCGTGCAGGCCGAGCACGCCGCTGCCTTCCCCGGCTCGCTCGCCGCGGGAGCCCCGGTGGCGCTGGGGGAGATGCGCACCATGGCCGACGGCATCGCGGTCGGCCTGCCGGGGGCGATCACCTTCGCCGCGATCCGCGACCTGGTCGACGACGTGGTCACGGTCTCGGAGGAGTCGCTGTCCCGGGCGCTGCTGGCCCTGGTGGAGCGGGCCAAGATGGTGGTCGAGCCCGCCGGTGCCGTGGCGGTCGCGGCGCTCCTGGACGCCCCGAGGGCCTTCGAGACGCCGGTCGTCGCGGTGCTCTCAGGGGGCAACATCGACCCGCTGCTGCTGGGCAAGGTGATCCGCCACGGCCTCGCCGCCGCCGGTCGCTTCCTCTACCTGCGGGTGATCATCGGGGACCGGCCCGGCGGCTTGGCCAGCCTGCTCGCCGAGGTCAGCGCCGCCGGCGGCAACGTGCTCGAGGTGGCTCACGAACGGACCTCTCCCCGGTTGGCGCTCGACGAGGTCGAGGTGCGGCTCCAGCTCGAGACGCGCGGGGGACCGCACACCGAGCAGCTGCTCGCCCGCCTGCGTGAGCGGGGCTACCGGGTCGAGGAGTGACCCCCGGCGTACGTCGTACGCCGCCGCCGCCACTGCGCATGTGCACCGGTGGGGTGGCTCCGGGGCGCCGCCTCCGCGCGAAATGGACGAACGGCGCCGGGATCACCCGGCGCCGTTCGGTGGTGCGAAAGAGCAGGACTCAGCCGGTGTAGGGCTTGGCGTCGATGATCTCGACGCTGACGTCCTTGCCGTTGGGCGCCTCGTAGGTGACGGTGTCACCCTTCTTCTTGCCGTTGATGGCGGCACCGAGGGCCGACTGCGGGGAGTAGACGGTCAGGCCGTCCTCCTCCATCTCGCGGGCGCCGAACAGGAAGGTCTCGTCCTCGCCGAAGTCCACGAACTTCACCGTGACCTTCATGCCCTGCTCCACCACGCCGTCGTCGGCGGGGGTCTCGCCCACCTCGGCGCGGCGGAGCATGTCCTCAAGCTGACGGATCCGGGCCTCCTGCTTGCCCTGCTCGTCCTTGGCGGCGTGATAGCCGCCGTTCTCCTTCAGGTCGCCCTCGTCTCGGGCAGCGCTGATCTTCTCGATGATCTCCTGGCGCTTCGGCCCCTTGAGGTCATCGAGCTCAGTCTGCAGCTTGTCGTAGGCGTCCTGGGTCAACCAGATGGTGGACTGGTCGGTCGACTGGGTCATGGCTCCACTCCTGTTTGGGCAAAAGCAAAACCCGCCGGGCTCGTCGCGCTGGGTTCGCGACCGGTGCCTTTGGAGCCCTGCGGGTGTCAGATTGACTAACGACTGTAGCAACCTTGGCGCAGAAAGGCTCAGCGACGACGAGAAAGGCTCAGCGTCGGCGCGACTGACCCTCGGCACGACAGCCTACGTTCTCCACGCTGGTCGCCCGCCGCTCGGTCCGGACCGTCACCGTCTGGACGCCGTCGACGGGCGCGAACGAGAGCTCCCCGACGGTCGCCTTGTCCTCGGACAGTGCGCGGAGCAGGCAGTCGGCCTCCTCGACGTCGTCGAGGTCGACTTCGACGCTGACCTCCATCGTGTGGTCGTCGACCACGTCGAAGCCGACGATCCCGGACCGCACCGAGGGGTTGCCGTGGAACAGCGCGGCCCAGGCGAGCCAGACGCCGAACACCACGGCCAGCACCACGGTCGCGACGATGGCCACGAGACGCCGTCGCGGCGACGGGGCGCCGTAGCGCTCAGCGAGCTCTGCCGGTGATGTCACGCCATCAAGGGTGCCACCTAGACTTCCGCCATGCCCGACCACCCCCGCGCCGGCCTTCGCCTGATGCACGTGCACGCCCACCCCGACGACGAGTCGAGCAAGGGCGCCGCCTCCACCGCCAAGTACGTCGCCGAAGGTGTCGACGTCCACGTGGTGACCTGCACCGGCGGTGAGCGCGGCTCCATCCTGAATCCCAAGATGGACCGCCCCGACATCCTCGCCAACATGACCGAGATCCGCCGCCAGGAGATGGAGCGCGCCCGCGACATCCTCGGCGTCCGCCAGGACTGGCTCGGCTTCGTCGACTCCGGCTGGCCCGAGGGCGACCCCAAGCCGCCCCTGCCCGAGGGATGCTTCGGGCTGGTGACCCCGGAGGAGGGCGCGGCGCCCCTGGTGCGGCTGATCCGCCAGTTCCGTCCGCACGTGATGACCACGTACGACGAGAACGGCGGCTACCCGCACCCGGACCACATCAAGTGCCACGAGGTCTCCGTCGAGGCGTTCCACGCCGCGGGGGACCCGGAGCGCTACCCCGAGGCCGGTGAGCCCTGGCAGCCGCTGAAGCTCTACTACCACCACGGGTTCAACCGCCCCAAGAGCGTCGCCCTGCACGAGGCGATGCTGGCGCACGGCCTGGAGTCGCCGTACGCCGAGCGGCTGGAGAAGTGGGAGGCGAACCCGGAGTGGGACGAGCGGATCACCACCCGCGTCCCGTGCGCCGACTACTTCGGCGTCCGGGACCAGGCGCTGCTGGCCCACGCCACGCAGATCGACCCCGACGGTGCCTGGTTCGCGGTCCCGCGGAGCATCCAGGAGGAGGTCTGGCCCACCGAGGACTACGAGCTGGTGGTGAGCCACGTCCCCACCCAGCTCCCCGAGGACGACCTCTTCGCCGGCATCTCTGGGTGGGCCTGAGAGACTGGCGCCATGCTTGACCTCTTCGACGCCAACCTGGTCTCCCACGTCATCGACGTCGTCCGTCTCGTCGACGACCCGCAGCCCGAGGACACCGAGGTCAAGGCCGGCTGGACCGCCCTCATCGTGTGGCTGCTGATGGCGCTCGCGGTGGCACTGCTCGCCTGGAGCCTCATCCGCCAGCTGCGCCGGACCAACGCCAACCGGGACGCCGGCGTCTTCGGCGACGAGCCCGTGTCGCGATCGAAGGACGACCAGCAGCGCGAGGACGAGCGGCCCGAGGGCCAGTGATCTGCGACCTCAGCGCCGGGTGACCCTGAGCAGGGCGTCCCAGGCGGTGCGGTCCTGCTGGCCCCGGTGCGGCTCGTCGCCCTCGGGAGCGGCGACCCGGCGCGCCACCCGGTCGGCGCGCAGCACCTCGAGGTCGAACCCGTCCAGGTCGGCCAGCAGATCCTCGGCCGTCATCAGCACCGAGGCGTCCTGCGGCCCGCCAGTGCCCTCGGTGAGGTTGGTGGCGTCATGGGCGACCACGAGCAGCGTGCCGCCTGCCGCCAGGGACGAGAAGGCGTTGCGGATCGCGGCGCGCCGGGCCGCCGCCGGCAGCTGGAGGTAGGCCAGCACCACCAGGTCCACCGGCACGGACGAGACCCACGTGGTGGCGTCGGCGCAGACCCAGGAGACCGGGAGGTCGCCTGCCAGCTGTCGCCCCTTCTCGAGCCCGACGAGCGAGAAGTCCACCGCAGTCACCCGCCACCCGCGCTCGGCCAGCCAGAGCGCGTTGCGCCCCTCACCTGCACCCAGGTCGACCGCGCGGCCCGGCTGGAGGTCGCTGAGCTCAGCGGCGACGAACTCGTTGGGGCCGGCGCGCCAGACCAGCCCGTGCTCGGCGTACCGCGCGTCCCAGTGGTGACGGTCCATCAGGCCACGCTAGCGGCGATGCGTGCGGGCACGTTTGGTCCAGCATCGCTGCGGGTAAAGGAGGTCCATGATCTTTCAAATTCTTGGTCTTCTCGTGGTCGGTCTCATCATCGGCGCGCTCGCTCGGCTGCTGAAGCCGGGCAAGCAGACCCTCAGCCTGGTCGGCACCATGATCCTCGGTGTTGTCGGCGCCATCATCGGTGGCCTGATCGGCGGCCTCTTCAACGACAGCACCAACCCGTTCGAGCTCAACTTCCTCGGCTTCATCTTCGCCGTGATCGCAGCCGTGCTGCTGGTCGGTGTCGCTGAGGCCGTCCTGGGCAAGAAGAAGCACTCCGTCTGAGCCGGTGACTCCGGGGTCCGCCCCGGGTCGCCGTCCGACGTCGGTGGCCGCGCAACCCTTCCGGGTGCGCGGCCATCCGGCATTTCGGGGGAGTCGGCCTGCCGTCATCGGTCATCCCCCGCGCCGAGGCGTCAGCTCTGCTCGGACGTGAGCTCCTCGCGCAGCCGGGGCTCGGTGCGCAGCTCCGGGTGGATCCCTCGCTTGTCGGAGTAGAACTCCCGGATCCGGTCCATGTCGGCTCGCACGTCGCCGGTCAGGGTGAACGTCGGCCCGAAGCCGACGGTGCGGCTGGGTCCGTCGATGTAGCCCAGCGACACCGGGAGTCCGGTGTCCTGGGCCAGGCGGTAGAAGCCGCTCTTCCAGTAGGCGCTGCGCTCCCGGGTGCCCTCGGCGGCGATGGCGATGAGGAAGGACTCGTCCCGGGCCGCGTGGGCGGCTAGGTCACCCACCACCTGCGAGGCGTTGTCCCGGTCCACGGGGATGCCCCCGGTCGCCTTCATCAGCCACCCCAGGGGGCCCCGGAACAGCTCCCGCTTGATGAGGATCCTGGGCGTCACGTCCTGGGACCAGAGCATCATCAGGGTGGCCACCCAGTCCCAGTTGGACGTGTGCGGAGCGCCGACCATGATCCCGGTGCGCGGGACCTGGCCCACGACGCGCCAGCGGGCGACGCGCAGCAGGGTGCGGGCCAGGGTTCGGCGGATCACGTGTTCACCATCTTCGACATGCTCTGCACCCTAGTGCTGGGACGTCGGGCGCCGGGCACCCTGGCGCGGTGCCGGGCCACGACCGACCGGACGTCGGGAGACACGATCGTGTTCAGCGGACCGCCTCGAAGATGGCGGCCAGGCCTTGCCCACCGCCGATGCACATGGACTCCAGGACGTAGCGACTCTCGCGGCGCTGGGCCTCCCGGGCCATCGTGGCAAGGATCCGGGCGCCCGTTGCCCCTACGGGGTGTCCCAGCGAGATACCGGAGCCAAGGGGGTTGAGGCGCTCGTCCTCGGCGTCGATCTTCCACTCCCGCAGGCAGGCCAGCACCTGGGAGGCGAACGCCTCGTTGACCTCGATCAGGTCGATGTCGGCCAGGGTGAGACCCGCCCGCTCCAGCGCGGCCGTGGTGGCCGGTACTGGTCCGATACCCATGATCTCAGGGCCGACCCCGGCGACCGCCCAGGACCGGAGTGCCAGCAGCGGGCGCAGTCCGCGTCGCTCCGCCTCGGCGCGGGTGGTGACCACGCACATCGCGGCGCCGTCGTTCTGCCCGCTGGCATTGCCGGCCGTGACGGTCGAGGCCGGATCGATGCCTCGGCGAAGAGCCTTGAGCCGGCCCAGGGACTCGGCCGTGGTGTCGGCACGCGGGTGCTCGTCGGTGTCCACGATCCTGTCGGGGGTCCCGCGGCTGCCGGGGAGCGTCACCGGGACCAGCTCGTCGTCGAAGAGGCCGGCTTCCTGAGCGGCCACCGCACGCTGCTGTGAGCGGGCGGCGTACTCGTCCTGCTCCTCGCGGCCGATGGCGTAGTGGGCGCGCAGGTTCTCGGCGGTCTCGAGCATCCCGCCCGGCACGGGGTGCCGCCTGCCGCCGGCAGTCTGGCGAGCCCGGTCGAGCCGGTCCAGCAGCTGGACGCCTCCGTTGCCCACGCCCTGGCGGAGCAGCGCGTAGTGCTCGACCTGCGACATCGACTCTGCGCCGCCGGCCACCACCAGCGACGCGGCGCCTCCGGCGACCTGGCCGGCGGCGTAGAGCACTGCCTGCAGCCCGGAGCCGCAGCGACGGTCGATCTGGAGTCCGGGGACGCCGGTGCCTAGGCCCGCGTCGAGCGCGGCGATCCGGCCGATGGCCGGGTTCTCGCCGCTGGGGTAGCAGTTGCCCAGGATGACGTCGTCAACGTCGCCCTCGACCAGACCCGTCCGCCGTACCAGCTCCGCGAGCACCGTGGAGGCGAGGTCGACGGCACTCGCAGCGGCCAAAGCGCCGCCCTGCCGGCCCACCGGAGTACGGATCGGCTCGCAGATAACGACATCGCTCATGGCTGCACGTTAGGGGAGTCCCATGAAATCTGCCGTGACGCCGGGTTCGAGCCGCGAGTCGTGCCTGAGATGGAGGAGGCCTCGACCCTGGTGACCTTCGTGAAGCACGTCGCGCCCTGGTTCAGCCGGTCCCCGGAGCATCGGGGACGTCCAGCTCCAACGTGGTGACCGGGTTCTCGAACTGCCCCACCCGCAGCCCCAGCTGCAGCTCCCAGTCGCCGCCCCGCGGCAGCAGCACCAGCGCCTCCCACTTGCCCGGTCGGTCGCTGCGCAACGGCACGGCACCGAGATCGAACTCCGAGGAGCGCAGCTCCACGTCGGGGCGCCCCACCTGGTCCGCCGACCGGCCCTCGGTGTGGACGGTCGAGACGACCAGCGTGTTGCCGCCCGAGGTGCCGGGGGTGAGCAGCACCTCCACCTCCACGCCTCCGAGCTGGAGCGTGCGGGAGATCGGCACCGGAGCGGCCGGGGCTCCGGGGGGCTCGGACGGCGCCCGACCCACCAGGAACCCCGTGACCACGAGGAGCACGACCAGGAGAGCCAGCTCGGCGAGCACGGTACGTCGTACCAGGGCCCCCGCGCTCGGATCCCCGAAGGGGGAGCGACGCACCCGGGGCAGCAACCGGAACCGGTTGAAGGCGGCCACCGCGGCCACCGCGAGCCCCAGGGCCACCTTGACCAGCAGCAGGGTGCCGTAGGTGGTCTCCACCAGCGCCGACCACGACCCGAGGATGCGCCAGGCCAGCAGCACACCCGCCACAGCCACGGCCAGCACCAGGGGGCCGGCGACCGCGGAGAACCGGGCGAGCACCTCCGCGTCGCGCCGCGACGAGACGTCGGAGGTGCCCGAGCGGAGCGTCAGCGTCAGCCCGGCGAGGCCGCCCAGCCAGATTGCGCCGGCGGCCAGGTGCAGCACGTCGGCGCCCAGCACCAGCGGGGCTGGGCCGTAGGACCGGGTGTGCCCGACCAGGGCCGGGGCGCACACGGCGAGCGCCGCGCAGGTCAGCAGCAGGGCCGAGCGGCGCGGGCCGGGCGGAGTCGAGCCGAACACCGCCGCCGCGGTGACCAGGGCGGCAGCCAGCAGGAGGGCCGAGCCGAGCTCCTTGCGCACCAGCGAGGCGTCGAACGAGGTCAGGACGGCGTCCAGCTCCAGTCCCTGGGCGTACAGGCCCGCGACCGCCACGCCCACCGCGGCGCCGACCAGCGCCAGTGCCACGGCCAGCCGGAGCAACCGGCGGACGCGCGCCAGGAGCAGCCGGCCGGCGTACCGACGGGGGAGCACGAGGACGACGAAGACGACCAACCCTGCGCTGGTCAGCAGGCCCAGGTACGTGGCCCAGGAGGCGACCGCCTGGGTGCTGGTGACGGTCGCCGAGGACTCCGCCGGCGGGGGCGGAGGACGCACCGAGGCGCTGCGCTCGCCCACGGAGAACGTCAGGGAGCCCGAGATCGGGTGGCCGTCGGAGGAGACCACGAACCAGGCCACCACGTAGGTGCCACGCGCCAGCCGGTCCTCGAAGACCACCCTGACCTGCCCATCGGCGGTGGAGGCGGACGAGGCGACGACGCTGCCCTGTGCGTCGTACGTCGTGACGCGCCTGCTGGTGAGCAGCACCGGCTCGCTGAACGAGAGCGTCACCTGCTCGGGGGCCTCGGGCAGCACCGTGCCGGAGACCGGGTCGGTGCCCACTAGCTGGGCGTGCGCCCAGGCCGGCGAGGCCGCCAGCAGACAGAGGAGCAGCGCGGCCGCGGCGGCCAGCAGAGCCGGCCACCGGCGCAGTGTGAGGCCCTGGGTGCTCACTCGGGAACGGCGCCCGGCTGCCTGCGGGCCTGGGCGAAGGCGAGTCCCCCCAGGAGCAGCCCGAGCATGCCGGCGGCGAAGCCGATCCAGGCGACGACCTCGGAGGAGTTCGAGGCCGACCCGGTGGCCGACCCGGTGGTGCCCGGTGCGAGGACCTGGACCACCGGCGCCGGGCTCTCCAGCTCCTCGGGGTCCTGCCCGTCCTGGGCCACCTGGATCCAGGCGTTCTCTCCCTGCTCGCAGGTCTGCACGGTCGGGAAGGCCAGTGCCTCACCGACCTGGTCTGGCACCTGGAACGTGAGCTCGACCGTGTCGCGCAGGTCCGAGGCCAGCGGCTCGGTGGCGGTGAACAGCACGGTGTCCACGCGCTCGGTCAGCTCGTTGCCGTGCGCGTCGGTGACCGGCTCGTCCAGCCGGACCACCGTGCGCGAGACGTCCCAGAACGGCGTCCGGGTCGCGGTGACGGAGTTGACTCCCTCGGGCACCTTGACCTCCAGGGCCGTGGTCGCGGAGTCACCGCAGCCGTGGTTCACCCCGACCTGGAGCAGCAGCGTCGTGCCGGCCTGGGCGGTCGAGGGGGTGACGCTGACGTGGGCCGCGGCGGGAGGGGCCGCGAGCAGGACCCCCGCCACGGTCAGAGCGAGACCGGCACGGACGGGGGTCGACATGCCCGCGATGATGGCAGGTCGAGCGCCTCAGGTGCCACAGAAAGTGACGTAGGGACCGAACTGGTCCGGTGCCGGCTCGGCGTACCGCTCGAGGCCGGGTCGTTCGTCGTAGGGCGAGGTGACCGCCTCCAGCAGCCGGTGCACCGGCGCCAGATCGCCCGTGGTGGCCGCGTCGAGGGCCTCCTCCACGAGGTGGTTGCGCGGGATGCGCACCGGGTTCACCCGGTCCATCGCTGCCGCGTCCGGACCCAGGGCCCGCCACCGTGCCAGCCACGCGTCCACCCGGGCCAGGTCGACGACCAGGCTCCGGGCGGCCTCCACCTCGCCGCGGGCGGCCTGCCCCAGGGCACGGAAGAACGAGGTGTGGTCGACGTGGTCGGCCTCCATCAGCCCCAGCAGCTCCTCGACCAGCGCAGTGCTCTCGGCGCCGTCGACACTCGGGGGGAGCCCGATCTTGCGCCGCATGCCGGACAGCAGGGCCTCCACGTACAGCGGCCCGAAGGTGCCCAGGGACTCCACCGCCATGGAGATCGCGATCTCCTGGTCCTCGTGCAGCAGCGGCAGCATGGCCTCGGCGAGACGTGCCAGGTTCCACTCCGCGGCGGCCGGCTGGTTGCCGTAGGCATAGCGGCCACCCTCGTCGATCGAGCTGTGTACCGTGGCCGGGTCGTAGGCCTCCATGAAGGCGCACGGACCGTAGTCGATGGTCTCGCCGGAGATCGTCATGTTGTCGGTGTTCATCACCCCGTGCACGAAACCCACGAGCATCCACTTCGCCACCAGCTGCGCCTGGGCGGCCACCACCGCCTCGTAGAGCGCCCGCGGCGGGTGCTCGGCGTCGCGGGCGGAGGGGTGGTGGCGCTGGATCGCGGCGTCACTGAGACGGCGCAGCAGGTCGAGGTCGTCCAGGCCTCGGGCGTACTGGAAGGTGCCGACCCGCAGGTGGCTGGCCGCGACCCGGGTCAGCACAGCACCGGGCAGCACCGTCTCGCGTCGTACGCCCTTGCCGGTGGCGACCACCGCCAGGGAGCGGGTGGTCGGGATGCCCAGCGCGTGCATCGCCTCGCTCACCACGTACTCGCGCAGCATCGGACCGACGGCGGCGAGCCCGTCCCCGCCGCGGGCGAACGGAGTGCGTCCGGAGCCCTTGAGGTGGAGGTCGCGCAGCCGGCCCTCGGTGTCGGTGAGCTCGCCCAGCAGCAGGGCGCGGCCGTCCCCCAGGCGGGGGGAGTAGCCCCCGAACTGGTGGCCCGCGTAGGCCTGGGCCACCGGACGGGCACCGGGCGGCACCGAGCGGCCCAGGAGGAAGTCCACCCCCTCGGGAGTGCGGAGCTGGTCGGGGTCCAGGCCCAGCTCGGTGGCGAGCGGCTCGTTCAGCGTCAGGAGCGTCGGGGCGGGGGCCTCCTCGGCCTGCCAGGGCAGGGCCAGCTCGGGCAGCGTGTCCGCGAACGAGGTGGTGAGAGCGACGGAGAGTGGAGAGGTGGTCACGCCGTCCACGGTACGACCCCCACCGCAGCCGGGTGGGGAGACGGGAGGGACCGGCAGTGCTGGACCGGCAGTGCTGGACCGGCAGGGAGCTACAGCGGGCGGTCGTCGGCGACCGCGCCGTCGCGAGGGTCGCTCTCGTCGGCGGGCCGGGTGAAGAACGAGAAGACCCCGTCGGTCTCCAGCACCGCCAGCTCGACGTCGCTGAACCGGCGGATGCCATTCTGCCGGGCTCCCTCGGCGAGGTCGTCGAACGTGAGCTGCTCGCTGGCGAGCACGTCGAGGAGGGGCTCCCCGTCGCGGATCACGATCCGGGGCAGCCCTTCCAGAACCGGCCTCGCCCTGGGGAAGCGGCGGGTGAGGAAGGCCAGGGCCATCGCCGCCAGGGCGAACGTGGACACGGCCAGCATCGCGGCGGTGAGCGAGTAGTCCTCCTGCAGGATGCCCTGGCTGATCAGGTCGCCCACGGTGACCAGCAGGATCATGTCGAAGGCCGAGAGCTGGGCGACCTCGCGCTTGCCACTGATGCGGATCGCCACCCAGAGGAAGGCGAAGACGACGACGGCGCGGATCACGATGTCCATCAGGGCATCCTCCAGCTGGTGAACGAGACCGCGGCCACGGGCTCGTCGTCCTCCAGCACCTCGACCGAGCACTTCTCGGCGCCGGCGAACTGTCCCGGGGCGCTGCGCGCGTCCAGGCTGATCTCGAGCTCATCGGCGCGCGGCGGGTCGAACTCGTAGACGACCGCGTCGGGGTCGCCCGCCTCGGCTGCCGGTGCGGGGAACCAGCCCTGGAAGTCGAGGTTGTCGAAGAAGTCGTCGCACAGCGCCACCTGCACCGGCTTCTCGAACCCGCCCTCGCGGGTGATGACCAGGTGCAGCGGTGCCGGCTGACCGGCCCGGGTGATCTCGGGGTAGGTGACCCGCAGGTGGTACCCGCCGCCCGTGGCCGCGGTGTGACCCGCGCGCGGACCCAGGGCGCCCGATGCTCCCGCCGCCACCAGTACGACGAGCAGGGCGACGCCGCCGCGGTGGGCCCACCGTCCCGCCCTGCCACGAGGCCGGTCGGGGAGGTCGGCGATGGTGGAGTCGGAGCCGGTCACGCGGGCACCTTAGTGCGACGCGTCGGCGCGGTCGTCAGCGCAGGGAGTAGGTCGCCAGCGAGACGCCGACGTAGTGCACCATGAACGCCAGGATCGTGAACGTGTGGAAGACCTCGTGGAACCCGAACCACTTCGGCCACGGGTTGGGTCGCTTGGTGCCGTAGACGATGCCGCCCAAGGTGTAGAACGCCCCGCCGAGCAGCACCATCACCAGCACGGCGCGTCCCACCGTCTCGCCGTAGACCTGCGCGCCCTCGATGAAGGACCCGAAGAAGAACACCGGCGCCCAGCCGAGGGCGATGTAGATCGGCGCCGAGAGCCACCGGGGGTGGTTGAGCCACCAGACCTTCATGACCACTCCCGCCAGGGCGCCGCCCCACATGATGGAGAGCATCAGCCAGCGTTCGGTGCCGTCGAGCAGCAGCACCGCGAAGGGGGTGCAGGAGCCGGCGATGAGCAGGAAGATGTTGGAGTGGTCGAAGCGGCGCAGGTGCGCGTGCACCCCCGGTGACCAGTGGCCCCGGTGGTACAGCGCCGAGACGGTGAAGAGCAGCAGGGCCGAGGCAGCGAAGATCGCGGAGCCGACCCTGGTGGGGGTGTCGGGGGAGAGGGCGACGAGCACGACGCCGGCAGCCAGCGTGAGGGGTGCGCTGGCCGCGTGCAGCCAGCCCCTCAGCTTCGGCTTGACCTCGACGATCGCGCCTTCCACCCGGTCGTGCAGATGGTCCATGCGGGTGCGCACCGAATCGGTCATGTGGTCAAAATTACCGGTACGTCGGCTGGGGAGACGAGTGTGTCCGGGGAGATGATCCTCACCTCCTCCGCAGGTTTCGACCCGCCGCTGCTGACTTGTGCCGGAGCCGGCCGGTCAGGGTGCTTGCGCGGACCCGGACCGCCGCGCCCGCCGCGGTCGGTAGCATCGGGGCCGTGGGAAAGTGGAAGGACGCCGTGCGCCGGGTGCTGTACCCGGCGTACGAGTCGCGGGTCGCGAAGTTCCTCCCGCCGGACCGGGTCCCCAAGCACGTGGGGGTGCTCCTCGACGGCAACCGGCGCTGGGCGCGCGCCGTGGGGGCCGAGATCGCCCAGGGGCACCAGGCCGGCGCCGACAACATCGACCCCTTCCTCGGGTGGTGCGAGGAGCTCGGTGTCGAGGTGGTCACCCTCTGGCTGCTCTCCACCGACAACCTCAACCGTCCCGCCGACCAGCTCGAGGAGCTGCTCACGGTGATCGAGGGTGCGGTGGAGTCCCTGGCCGCCACCGGCCGCTGGCGGATCCACCCGGTCGGCGCCCTGGACCTGCTGCCGGCCACGACCGCGGCCAAGCTGAAGGAGGCCGAGGACGCCACCCGGGAGGTCAAGGGCCTGCTGGTCAACGTCGCCGTCGGGTACGGCGGCCGCCGGGAGATCGCGGACGCCGTGCGCTCCCTGCTCCAGGAGCAGGCCGCCGCCGGGGTCACCCTGGAGGAGCTGGCCGAGACCATCGACGTGGAGCACATCGCCGAGCACCTCTACACCAAGGGGCAGCCGGACCCCGACCTGGTGATCCGCACGTCGGGGGAGCAGCGGCTCAGCGGGTTCCTGCTGTGGCAGAGCGCGAACAGCGAGTTCTACTTCTGCGAGGCCCTGTGGCCCGACTTCCGCCGCGTCGACTTCCTCCGCGCCCTGCGGGCCTACGCCGAGCGGGAGCGCCGCTTCGGCTCCTGAGACATTTGGGTTCCCGACACGGTGTCGGTAAAGTTGACGGCATGTCTCTGTCAACTCTCCAGGTCAGGTGAGGCCGCATGTTCCTCGCTATCCGCGAACTTGTGTTCGCCAAGGGCCGCTTCGTGCTCATGGGCTCCGTGGTGTCCTTGATCGCCTTGCTCATGGTCCTGCTCTCCGGCTTGTCCGTGGGGCTGGTCAATGACGGGGTCTCGGGCCTGCAGCGCATGCCCGTGACGTCCTTCGCCTTCCAGGACGACGTCTCCAAGGACTCCGCGTTCTCCCGCAGCGTGGTGGACACCACCGCGGTCGAGGACTGGAAGGACCAGCCCGGCGTGCAGGAGGCGGCTCCCTTCGGCAACGTCCTGGTCAACGCCGAGTCCACCAACGGGGCCGAGATCGACCTGGCCCTCTTCGGCATCGAGGTCGACTCGTTCCTGGCTCCCGAGGTCGCGGAGGGTCACGGGCTGACCGGGGAGCCCGACGAGGTCGTGCTCAGCTCCACCGCCGCCGACGAAGGCGTCTCGGTGGGCGACGTGCTGGTGATCGAGCCGATGGGCGCCGAGCTCACCGTGGTCGGGATCATGGAGGAGCAGAACACCTTCGGCCACGTCGACGTGGGTTACCTACCCCTGGCCAGCTGGCAGGAGATCAGCAGCGGCGCGGGCATCGGAGAAGAGGTGCCCGAGCGGGTCTACGACGAGATCACCGCGGTCGCCGTCAAGGGAGGCGACGACCTCGACCTGACGGCCGGCGACAAGGCGGCCGGAACCACGTCGATGACGCTGGAGGAGTCCTTCGGCGCCTCGCCGGGCTACTCCGCGGAGACCTCGACCCTGAGCCTGATCCAGGGCTTCCTCTACGCCATCTCCGCCTTGGTCGTCGGCGCCTTCTTCACGGTGCTGACCATCCAGCGCAAGCAGGAGATCGCGGTGATGCGAGCCATGGGTGCCGGTACGGGCTACCTGCTGCGCGACAGCCTGTTCCAGTCGATGCTCCTGCTGGTGGTCTCCGTCGCAGTCGGCGTCGGGCTCGGTCTGGCTGCCGGCGCCGGACTCTCGGGTACGGCCATGCCATTCGCCCTCGAAGCCGCACCGATCACGCTGGCCAGCGTGCTGCTGGTGCTCCTGGGAATGCTGGGCGCGGGAATCGCCGTGCTGCGCATCACCAAGGTCGACCCCCTCACTGCACTCGGAGGCAACCGATGACCGCCGTACCGTCCACCTCAGCCGCAACCCCCGCCCTGGAGCTGCGCGACGTCTCCCTGCTCCTCGGTGACGGGGACGAGACGGTGACCGCCCTCGACTCGGTGAACCTGCGAGTGGAGCCGGGCAAGCTCGTCGCCATCGTCGGCCCTTCGGGGTCCGGCAAGTCCAGCCTGCTGGCGGTGGCCGGCGGGCTGGCCAAGCCCACCTCGGGAACCGCCCTCGTCGGCGGCACCGACCTGGGGACCGCGAGCAAGCGGGAGGTCGCCGAGGTGCGCCGGACCCGGATCGGCTACGTCTTCCAGAGCGGCAACCTGGTGCCCGCGCTGACCGCACGGGACCAGCTGCGACTGCCGCTGACCTTCGGTCGGGTGGCGGACCCGCGCGACCCGGCCGAGCTGCTGGCGGAGGTCGGGATGTCGCACAAGGTGGACCGGCGTCCGCACCAGCTCTCCGGTGGCGAGCGCCAGCGAGTCGGCATCGCCCGGGCACTGATGACCCGGCCGGCCCTGCTGCTGGTCGACGAGCCCACCGCGGCCCTGGACCGTCAGCGCAGCCAGGAGGTCGTCGCCCTGCTCGCCGACGAGAGCCACCGGCACGGTGTCGCCACGGTCATGGTGACCCACGACCAGGAGGTGCTGCACCACTGCGACGAGGTCTACGAGATGATCGACGGGCGGCTGGCGGCGGTGAGCCCCTCACCGGTGTGAGGCCGTGCGGCCCTCGGGTCGCCGGGAGTGTCCAGTCAGGCAGGAGGTGCGGCGGTGCCGAAGATCCAGGCAGCAACGGTGGCGGAGCACCGAGGGCGCCAGGTGCGTGCCCTGCTGGACGCCGCCCGTGCTCTGCTGGCCGAGACCGGACAGGCTCCGGCGCTCGGTGCCGTGGGCGCGCGGGCCGGGCTGGCCCGGTCCAGCGTCTACCAGTACTTCGACTCGCGGGAGGACCTGTTGGCGGCCGTGGTCGCCGACGTCTTTCCCGACTGGGCACGCCAGGTCCGGGAGCAGGTGGACGCTGCTGAGACGCCCGGCGCCCGGGTCTGGGCCTACGTCCAGGCCAATGTCCACCTCTTCGCCAGCTCCGAGCAGGCCGTGGCGCGGGCGTTGGCCGCCGTGGTCGAGCCTCGGCTGCTCAAGGCGCCCATGGAGGCCTTCCACCGCCAGCTCCAGGAACCGCTGGTCGCGGCGCTCGCCGAGCTGGGCGAGGCGCGACCGCAGCAGGTCGCCGAGCTCATCGACTCGATGGTGATGCAGGTGTCGCGGTCCCCGGCGGCCGGCACCGCCGAGGCCGCCGCCACCGTCCGCGCCGACGCCCTGGACCTGCTGGGTCGACTCCTGCACGGCTACCTGGGACTGGAGCCGCCTGACTCCGGGCTGACTCCGGGGCCTGACGCCGGGCCTGACTCCGGGCCTGACTCCGGGGCCTGACCCGACCAGGCACCCGGTCGGTCACCTGGAGTTCACGCCGGAGTTGCCGCGTGTCGTTGACGGCGGGGGGCCCCCGGGGCGTAATTTCCTGATGCATCGGCGAGTGGGGAAGCTCGCTGAACCGGGAGGCCGTTCGTGGACAGTCACGACTTCACAGCACACCGCGCGGGCCAGCCCGCGCCGGGTGGCTGCGAGGGGGGCCGGCACTCCGGTCCTCGGGTCCCTTCCCGGTCCGTCAGCACGAACTAGGGCCGGGCGAGGAGTGCGCGCACCGGCTCGCGAGGGTGAGATCGAAGTGGCCGCCATCAAGCAGTCCCGCACCACCTCAGCGCCGCGCACCGAGGGGCCACCAGCTCCGCAGGGCCGTCGTACGTTCGTCATCGACACCAGCGTGCTGCTGGCCGACCCAGGGGCGGCGCGCCGCTTCGCCGAGCACGAGGTCGTGCTCCCGGTGGTAGTGATCACCGAGCTCGAGGGCAAGCGGCACCATCCTGAGCTGGGCTACTTCGCACGCACCGCGCTGCGGATGCTCGACGAGCTCCGGGTGGTGCACGGCCGTCTCGACGAGCCGGTGCCGGTGGGGGAGCAGGGCGGGACGATCCGCGTCGAGCTCAACCACACCGATCCCCAGCTGCTGCCCTCGGGGTTCCGGCTCGGCGACAACGACACCCGGATCCTCGCGGTGGCACGCAACCTGGCCGACGAGGGGTACGCCGTCACGCTGGTCTCCAAGGACCTGCCGCTGCGGATCAAGGCGTCCGCGGTCGGGCTCGACGCCGAGGAGTACCGGGCTGAGGGGATCAGCGACTCCGCGACCGGCTACACCGGGATGTCGGAGGTCGACGTCGCGGCCGCCGACCTGGACACGCTGTACGACGAGGGCGTGCTGGACCACGACGTGGCCCGGGACCTGCCCTGCCACACCGGCCTGGTGCTGCTCTCGGACCGCGGCACCGCCCTGGGGCGGGTCGGCGCGGACAAGCGGGTGCACCTGGTGCGCGGGGACCGGGAGGTGTTCGGCGTGCACGGACGCTCGGCCGAGCAGCGGATCGCGCTGGAGATGCTGCTGGACCCGGACGTGGGGATCGTCTCGCTCGGGGGACGGGCCGGGACCGGCAAGTCGGCCATGGCGCTGTGCGCCGGCATGGAGGCGGTCCTGGAGCGCCAGCAGCACAAGAAGATCGTGGTGTTCCGGCCGCTGTTCGCCGTGGGCGGACAGGAGCTCGGCTACCTGCCCGGCTCGGAGAGCGAGAAGATGTCGCCCTGGGGTCAGGCGGTCTTCGACACCCTGGGTGCGCTGGTCTCCCCGGACGTGGTGGACGAGGTCCTGCACCGGGGCATGCTCGAGGTGCTGCCCCTGACCCACATCCGGGGCCGTTCGCTGCACGACGCGTTCGTCATCGTGGATGAGGCGCAGTCCCTGGAGCGCAACGTGCTGCTGACCGTGCTGTCGCGGATCGGGGCCAACTCCAAGGTGGTGCTGACCCACGACGTGGCCCAGCGCGACAACCTCCGGGTCGGTCGGCACGACGGGGTGGTCGCGGTGGTGGAGAAGCTCAAGGGACACCCGCTCTTCGCCCACGTCACCCTGACCCGCTCCGAGCGCTCCCCGATCGCGGCCCTGGTCACCGAGATGCTGGAGAACGTCACCGAGTAGCCGGGACCTTCGTCCCTGGTACGTCGGCCCCTGCGTCCTGCGTGGACGTACGGGCCGACGTGACTCCTGAGCCTGTTGGGGCTGGAGTCGCTCTTGTGACGGTGCTGCCACGTGATCCGTCCCGCAATTAGGGTGTTTGGTTTGCGTGGGCCCCGACCGCATTGCATGGTTGCCGTGGCCCCGGGTGACTCCGCGTGGTCCCCCCGAGTGGCCCTGCCGGCCGCTGCCGATCGAAATCCTGTGAGAGCTGTTGTCAACGCCCGAGAACCCTGCCCCCAAGCACCGCGCGCCCGGAGCGCGCCGACGCAAGCGTGAGCCTGCGCGGGCGCTGCGACCGCTGGTGCTGAGCGGACTGGCCATGGTCGCCACCGGCGTAGCCGTGGCGGGCGGGATGGCGGCGACCGGGACTGAGCTCACCGCCTCCGACACCCCGGACTCCGGCGGCTCGCAGGGCACCGGCCAGGCGCGGGCCGGCGAGGTGCTGGCCGACCGGGGCGACGCGCCCGTCACCCGCGCCGACCGGCGTCAGGCCAAGGACCCGGTCAAGGCGACCGTGCTCTCCACGGCCGCCGGTCTCGGCACCACCCGTACCCAGCAGGTCTCGCAGGGCGACCCGCGCGACATCGCCCGGGCTCTGCTGCCCCAGTACGGCTACGGCTCGGAACAGTTCGACTGTCTCAACAGCCTCTACGTGAGCGAGAGCAACTGGCGCGTCGACGCCGACAACCCCAGCTCCTCGGCGTACGGGATCCCGCAGGCACTCACCCAGACCCACGACCTCCCCGAGGGCTACATGACCTCGGCCGAGGTGCAGATCCGCTGGGGTCTGGACTACATCAAGTCCCGCTACGGCAGCCCGTGCTCGGCCTGGAGCTTCAAGGCCGCCCGGGGCTGGTACTGACTCCGGTGCCCCCAGGAGCCTGAGCCAGCAGCCGGGCCTTCTGCACCTTCCCCATCTCGTTGCGGGGCAGGCTGGTGGCGAAGCGGACCTCGTGCGGACGCTTGTGCGCCGACAGCTCGGCCGCCACGTGCTCGACCAGCCGCTGGGCCAGGTCGGGTTCCGGGTCGCGCTCGGCCATCACCCACGGCACGACGTGGGCCACGATCCGCTGGCCCAGGTCGGGGTCGGGCTCCCCGACGACCGCGCACTCGGCCACGTCCGGGTGGCCCAGCAGGGTCGACTCGATCTCTCCGGCGCCGATCCGGTAGCCGGCCGACTTGATCAGGTCCACCGACTCCCGGCCCACGATCCGGTGCCGGCCGTGGGCGTCGAGGACCGCGACGTCGCCGGTGCGGAACCAGCCGTCGGGAGTCCAGGCCTCGGCGGTGGCCTCGGGCCGGTTGAGGTAGCCGTCGAACAGCGTCGCCCCCCTCACCTCCAGGCGACCCACGGACTCGCCGTCGTGCGGCACCGGCTCCCCGGACTCGGTGCACAGCCGGGTCTCCACCCCGGCCACCGGCACCCCGACCCAGCCCGCCTGCCTGGGCCCGTCGGCACGGGTGGCCACGGTGATCAGCGTCTCGCTCATCCCGTAGCGCTCGGCCACCTCGTGGCCGGTGAGCTCGCGCAGCCGGTCGAAGACCGGCACCGGGAGCCCCGCACTGCCGGAGACGAGCAGCCGGGCCGGGCGCAGTGCCGCCGCGTCCTCGGGAGACGCAGCGATCCGCGACCAGATCGTGGGTACCGCGAAGTACATGCTCGCTGCCGCCGAGGCGTAGGCCTGCGGCGTGCCCCGCCCCACGTGCACCAGCCCGCCACCCACCCGCAGCGGCCCCAGCACCCCCAAGATGAGTCCGTGCACGTGGAAGAGCGGCAGCCCGTGGGCCAGCACGTCGTCCGAGGTCCAGGCCCAGGCCTCGGCCAGCGCGTCCAGGCCGGCGGCGACGGCTCGGCGGGACAGGAGCACGCCCTTGGGCAGGCCGGTGGTGCCGGAGGTGTACAGGACGAACGCCGTCCGCTCCGGCGGCACCTCGACCGGGGAGTACGGCGTCCGCCCGGCCAGGTCGACCGGCAGCCGAGGCAGGCTGCTGCCGGGCGGAGCGGAGCCCAGCCACGCCTGGGGTGCGGAGTCGCTCAGCACGTGCGCCAGCTCCGCCCGGCCGGAGTCCGGCGGCACGGGTACCAGTTCGACGCCGGCCAGCAGGGCGCCGGCCACCGCGACCACGGTCTCCATGCTCGGCGTGGCCAGCACCGCGACCCGGCTGGTCCCGGGCAGGTCGGCGGCTACCCGGGCTGCGGCGCCGAGCAGCTCGGGATGGGTCAGCGTGGTGCCGGCGACAGTGACCGGGTGGCGTCCGTGGCCCTGGATGAGTCCGGTGAGCATGGGTCCATGATCGCCGCCGGCGTCCGGCGCCTCGTCGGGGGCGTCTTCAGGGGTGGGTCATCGACTCCAGGTCGAGGGCCTCGTCGAGCTGGGCCTCGGTGAGGTCGCCGCGCTCCACGTAGCCTTCCGCGATCACCGTCTCCCGGATGGTGGCTCCGTCGGCCAGCGCCTTCTTGGCGATCTTCGCCGCAGCCTCGTAGCCGAGGTACTTGTTCAACGGGGTGACCACGGACGGCGAGGACTCGGCGTACCGGCGCATCCGCTCGGCGTCGGCGGTGATGCCGTCCACGCAGCGCTCGGCCAGCAGTCGGCTGGCGGTGCCGAGGATGCGGATCGACTCCAGCAGGTTGCGGGCGATGACGGGCATCATCACGTTGAGCTCGAAGCTGCCGGAGGCTCCGGCCCAGGCGACGCAGGCGTCGTTGCCGACGACCTGGGCGCACACCATCAGCGTCGCCTCCGGCAGGACCGGGTTGACCTTGCCCGGCATGATGCTTGAGCCCGGCTGCAGGTCGGGGAGGTGGATCTCGGCCAGGCCCGTGGTGGGCCCGGAGGACATCCAGCGCAGGTCGTTGCAGATCTTGGTCAGGCCCACCGCGTAGGTGCGCAGCACCCCGCTGAGCTCGACCAGGGAGTCGCGGCTGCCCTGGGCCTCGAAGTGGTTGCGGGCCTCGGTGAACTGCTCGTCGGTCTCCTGGCCCAGGACCTCGATGACGCGTGCGGCGAAGCCGGGCGGGGTGTTGATGCCGGTCCCGACCGCAGTGCCGCCCAGCGGCAGCTCGCGGACCCGGGGCAGCACCGCCTCCAGGCGCTCCACCGCGTAGCCGGCGGTCGCGGCGTACCCGCCGAACTCCTGGCCGAGCATCACCGGGGTGGCGTCCATCAGGTGGGTGCGGCCGGACTTCACCAGGCCGGCGAACTCCTCGGCCTTGGCGCCCAGCGAGGCCTCCAGCACCCGCACCGCCGGGACCAGCTCCCGGGTCACCGCCAGCGTCGCGGCCACGTGGATGGCGGTGGGGAAGGTGTCGTTGGAGGACTGGCTGGCGTTGACGTGGTCGTTGGGGTGGACGTCGTCCCCGGCGAGCCCGGCCAGCACCTCGTTGACGTTCATGTTGGTGCTGGTGCCGGACCCGGTCTGGAAGACGTCGATCGGGAAGTGCTCGTCGTGCTCCCCGGCCGCCACCGCCGCGGCGGCGCGCTCGATGGCCGCGCCCCGCGCCTCTGGCAGCACGCCCAGCTCGACGTTGACCCGGGCCGCAGCCTTCTTCACCAGGGCCAGGGCGTGCACCAGGGCTGGCTCGATCGGGGTGCCGCTGATCGGGAAGTTCTCCACGGCGCGCTGGGTCTGGGCCCGCCACAGGGCGTCGGCGGGCACCTGGACCTCACCCATGGAGTCGTGCTCGATACGGAAGTCGCTCATGTCAGCGACGGTACCCAGATGCCCTCGGGCTCACCCGCGCCGGCGGTGCCCGGGCTAGGCGTGCTGATCGGGCCCGGGCCGGCCGGCGCGGGCGCTGTAGAGGAAGTACTGCTCCGGCCGGTCCTGGAGCAGCACGTCGTAGCGGATCTCGGTGGCCTCGCCGAAGACCTGCTCGATGTTCTGCTCCAGGACCGGCGCCTGGGCCGCCGACCACACCACCAGGACGCCGTCGGGGTTCAGCATGGCCCGGCAGCGCTGGAGGAACTCCGGTCGGTAGAGCTCGGCGTTGGACTCGTGGACCAGGTGGCCGGGGCCGTTGTCCACGTCGAGCAGCATCAGGTCGTACGTCGACCGGGCCTCCGCGACGGCCATGGAGATGTCGGCGTTGAGCACCTCCAGACGGCCGTCAGCGAGCAGGGCCGGTCCGTGCGGGATGGTGCCGTCGCGCATCCAGCCGATCAGCGGCTCGTCGATCTCCACCACCCGCACCCGTTCCACCCGAGGGTCCGCCAGCACCCGCCGGGCGGTGAAGCCCAGGCCCAGGCCGCCCACGACCACGGCGCGCGGGTCGGGCACCAGGTCCAGCGCCAGTGCGGCCATCTCGATCTCCGAGCCGGTCTCCAGGGTGTCCATCACGAAGACGCCGTTGGCCCGCAGCTCCAGCACCGCGGGCGCGCCCTCGCGGGAGCGGCGCCGCAGCACCAGCTCGCCGCGGGGCGTCTCGGCCCGGGCGACCTCGGAGATCGTCTCGTCTTCCACGGGCCCATGGTCGCAGCCAGCCGGCGTATACCATCGAGGTCCCTGAGCAATGGACCTGACGGCGTCCGCCAGGGACCTGACCTGGAGGCGGTGCACGATGGCGGAACCTACTCCGACGCAGCTGTACGACGACGAGGCGCTGCAGCGCCTCAGGGCAGTGGCCGACATGGTCAGCTCCGGCTGGAGCCCCGGCCAAGCTGCGGTGCGGGTGCACAGCAGGAGCGACGACCCGGCAGGCGTGCCGGAGCCCCGACCGGTGACCATGGGTGACCCGGAGTCGCTGGCGCGCGTCGCCGTCCACTTCGACGTCCCGGGACTGCACCACGCCATCGAGTCCGGATTCGCCCTGGGCGAGTTCGAGGACGTCGTCGACGGCTGGCTGATGCCTGCCCTGGCACGTCTCGGTGCCGCCTGGCGCGACGGGCGGGTGAGCGTCGCGGAGGAGCACTTCGTCAGCGCCAGCGTGCAGCGACACCTCGCGGTGCTCTTCGACCAGACGCCCCGTCAGCCCGGCGGGCCGCGGGTGCTGCTGGGTCTGGCTCGCGGCTCCCGGCACGAGCTCGGGGTGCTCGCCTTCGCCATCGCCCTGCGTCGCACCGGGGTGGACGTGGTCTACCTGGGCGGTGACGTCCCCACCGAGGCGTGGCTCTCCGCCGTCGGCTCCCGCAGGCCCGCGGCCGTGGTGCTGGCGGTACCGTCACCCGACGACGTGCTGGCCACCCGGGAGGTCGTGGAGGCGGTCACCGGCCACGACCAGGACCTGCCGATCATGGTGGGGGGCAGTCACCAGGACGAGATCGAGCGGGACGTGATCCGGCTCGGCCACGAGATCGCCCCGGCAGCGCGCCGGATGACCGACGCGCTGCTCGCCAAGATCTGACCCCTGACCCCGCGCTACTGGGCGGAGCGGACCCGGATCCCGGTCAGCGGCACCGTCACCGCACCGGAGGGGTCGGTGAAGAAGTCGTTGCCCTTGTCGTCGACGACGATGAAGGCCGGGAAGTCCTCGACCTCGATCTTCCAGATCGCCTCCATGCCGAGCTCGGGGTACTCCAGCACCGAGACGTCCTTGATGCAGTCCTGCGCGAGCCGCGCGGCAGGGCCGCCGATGGAGCCGAGGTAGAACCCGCCGTGGCTGCCGCACGCGTCGGTGACCTGCTTGGAGCGGTTGCCCTTGGCCAGCATCACCATGGAGCCGCCGGCGGCCTGGAACTGCTCGACGTAGGAGTCCATCCGGCCGGCGGTGGTGGGCCCGAACGAGCCCGAGGCCATGCCCTCGGGGGTCTTGGCCGGACCGGCGTAGTAGACCGGGTGGTCCTTGAGGTAGGCCGGCATCGGCTCGCCGGCGTCCAGGCGCTCCTTGATCTTGGCGTGGGCGATGTCGCGAGCCACCACCAGCGGCCCGGTCAGGGAGAGCCTGGTCTTGACGGGGTGCCTCGACAGCTCGGCGAGGATGTCGGCCATCGGCTGGTTGAGGTCGATCTTGACGACCTCGCCGCCGGCGATGTCGTGGGCCATCCCGGCGTCGGGCATGTACTGCGCGGGGTCCATCTCGAGCTGCTCGAGGAAGACGCCGTCCGGGGTGATCTTGCCCAGCGCCTGGCGGTCCGCGGAGCAGGAGACCGCGATCGCGACCGGGCAGGAGGCGCCGTGCCGGGGGAGCCGCACCACGCGCACGTCGTGGCAGAAGTACTTGCCGCCGAACTGTGCGCCGATCCCGAACTCCTGGGTGAGCTTGAAGACCTGCTCCTCCAGCTCGAGGTCACGGAAGCCGTGGGCGTCCATGGAACCTTCGGTGGGCAGGTTGTCCAGGTAGTGCGCCGAGGCGTACTTGGCGGTCTTCATCGCGAACTCCGCGCTGGTGCCGCCGATCACGATCGCCAGGTGGTACGGCGGGCAGGCCGCGGTACCGAGCGAGCGGATCTTCTCGTCAAGGAACTCCAGCATCCGCTTCGGGTTCAGGACGGCCTTGGTCTCCTGGAACAGGAACGACTTGTTGGCCGAGCCGCCGCCCTTGGCCATGAAGAGGAACTTGTACTCCGGCCGGCCGCTGGTCTGCGGGGTGGAGTAGATCTCGATCTGCGCCGGCAGGTTGGTGCCGGTGTTCTTCTCCTCGTACGTCGTCAGGGGAGCGAGCTGGGAGTAGCGCAGGTTGAGCTTGGTGTAGGCGTCGTACACGCCGCGGCTGATCGCCTCGCCGTCGTCGATCCCGGTGAGCACACCCTCGGTCTTCTTGCCCATCACGATGGCGGTGCCGGTGTCCTGGCACATCGGCAGCACGCCGCCCGCGGAGATGTTGACGTTCTTGAGCAGGTCGAGCGCGACGAAGCGGTCGTTGCCCGAGGCTTCGGGGTCGTCGATGATCTTGCGCAGCTGCGCGAGGTGCGCGGGCCGCAGGTAGTGGCTGATGTCGTGCATCGCCTCGGTGGTGAGGCGCTGGATCGCCTCCGGGGTGACCTTGAGGAAGGTCTGCACCTCGCCGTCCTGGGTGGCTGCCTCGAAGGTGGAGACGCCCTCGGTGGTGATCAGCCGGTACGGCGTCTCGTCCCGGCCGGTGGGCAGGAGGTCGGAGTAGCGGAACTCGGGGCCGGTGGGTGCAGTGCTCACGACCGGTGAGATTACGTCACTTGGCAGTGTCGTCCGGCTCCTGGTCCGCGGCCGCCTTGCGGCGCTGCTCCTCGGCCTGCGCCTCGGCCTGGTCCGCGGCCGCCTTGCGGCGCTGCTCCTCGGCCCGCTCCCGGATCTTGCGCAGGAACGCCTCGTCGGCCTCCGGGTCGAGGGCGGCCGCTCGCCCCGGGCGGTCGTACTCGGGGAACTGCGGGACCTCCCGCTCGTACGGCGACCGGCCGGTGCGCACGCCGGCCGGCCGACCCGCGGCGAGCCAGGCGATCGAGCCCACGAACGGGAAGAACAGGATCAGCAGGATCCATCCCACCTTCGGCAGGTTGCGCACCTCGTCGTCGCGGCTGCTGATCGCCTCGACCAGGCAGTAGATGCCGAGCACCAGGGGCACGACGTAGAAGAGGATGATCCGGCCCATGTGTCCCCCTGGCTAGCTTCGGTTGCGCGGCATCGTAGGGGTTCGCACGGGTCGGTGTCCGGGCATACCGACACGCGGCCCGGTGTTGCAGCGGCGTGCCCGTCCTCGACTCCTTGGTGATCGGCGCCGGCCAGGCGGGTCTGTCCACCTCCCACCACCTCCGGCGGCTCGGGCTCGACCACGTCGTCCTGGACGCCGACGCCGCTCCCGGAGGTGCCTGGCAGCACCGGTGGGACTCCTTGACGATGGCTGACGTGCACGGTGTGGCCGACCTGCCCGAGGGGCCGGCACCGGGAGCCGGGGCGGAGCCGGCCAACCTGGTGGTCCCCGCCTGGTTCGCCGACTACGAGCGGACCCACGGGCTGCCGGTGCAGCGACCGGTGCGGGTGGACCGGGTGAGCAGTGACGGGGAGCTGCTCGTGGTGGCCGCGGGGGACCGGCGCTGGACCACCCGGACCTTGGTCAACGCCACCGGGACCTGGGCGCGGCCGTTCGTGCCGCACTACCCGGGCATGGAGACCTTCGCGGGCCTGCAGCTGCACACCCGGGACTATCCCGGGGTCGGGCCCTTGGCCGGCAAGCGAGTGCTGGTGGTGGGGGGTGGCGCGTCGGCGGTGCAGTTCCTGGGCGAGCTGGCGCCCGTGGCCTGGACCACGTGGGTGACCAGGCGGGAGCCGGTGTGGGTGGACCGCTTCACCCCCCAGCAGGGCGTGGCGGCGGTCGCTGCGGTCGAGGAGCGGGTCCGTCGCGGGCTGCCCCCGCTCAGCGTCGTCGGGGTCACCGGGCTGCACCTGCGGCCCCAGGAGGCCCAGGCGGCCCGGCTAGGCGCCTACGCGCGGCGCCCGATGTTCGCCCGCGTGGAGCCGGACGGGGTGCGCTGGGCCGACGGGAGCTTCGAGCCGGTCGAGGTGATCCTGTGGGCCACCGGTTTCCGCCCGGCGGTCGGCCACCTGGCGGGTCTCGGGCTTCGCTCGGCCCACGGGGGGATCCAGCTGGACGGCACCACGGCCGTGGCTGATCCCCGGGTCCAGCTCGTGGGCTACGGCCCGTCGGCCAGCACCATCGGCGCCAACCGGGCCGGTCGCGCGGCCGCGGTCGCGGTCCGGTCGCACCTGCTGTTCCACCAGCGCTCACCGGGCGTACACCGACGCGTAGAATGATGGGCGTCGAGGCAGTCGAGTCTTCGCACGCTATCTTGCACAAAGACCCTGATCCCTGCCTGGAGGTTCTGTGAAGATCCGTCGCACGCTCGTCTCGCTCACGGCCATGGCCACGGTGGCCTCGCTGGCCGCCTGCGCCGCACCCGAGTCCGACAACGGCTCGGGGGGCGGCGACAGCGATGCCGCCAGCGCCACGAGTGCCAAGGACCTGGGTGGTCTCGACGCCCTGGTCGAGGCCGCCGAGGAAGAGGGCGAGCTCAACGTCATCGCCCTCCCGCCCGACTGGGCCAACTACGGCGAGGTGATCTCCACCTTCGAGGACAAGTACGACATCAAGGTCAACTCCGACCAGCCCACCGCGGCCAGCCAGGAGGAGATCAACGCCGCCAAGGAGCTCAAGGGCACCAAGCGCGCTCCCGACGTGTTCGACCTCGGGCAGTCCGTCGCGCTGGCCAACACCGACATGTTCGCGCCCTACCAGGTCGAGACCTGGGACACCATCCCCGACGAGTTCAAGGCCGCCGACGGCTCCTGGGTCAACGACTACGGCGGCTACATGTCGATCGGCTACGACTCCGCCGTCGTGCCGGACGTCACCGAGGTCGCGGACCTGCTCAAGCCGGAGTTCAAGGGCAAGGTGGCGCTCAACGGCGACCCGACCCAGGCCGGCGCGGCGTTCAGCGGCGTGATGATGGCCGCGATCGCCAACGGTGGCTCGCCGGACGACATCGCTCCCGGGGTGGACTTCTTCGGCGACCTCAAGAAGGCCGGCAACTTCCTCACCGTGGACCCCGACTCCACCACCATCGAGCAGGGCACCACGCCGGTCGTCATCGACTGGGACTACCTCGGTGCCGCGGCTGCTGCCAACGTCGACACCTGGAAGACCGTCGTGCCTGAAGAGGCCGTGGTCGCCGGGTACTACTACCAGGCGATCAACGCCGACGCCCCGCACCCGGCTGCGGCTCGGCTGTGGCAGGAGTTCCTGTACAGCGACGAGGGCCAGAACCTCTGGCTCAAGGGCGGCGCCCGACCGGTGCGCGGCGAGGCCATGGCCGAGGCCGGCACCATCGACGCCAAGCTCTGGGACGCCCTGCCGGAGGTCACCGGTGACCCGGTGATCCCGAGCAACGAGCAGACCGAGACCGCGGGCGCCTACCTGGCCAAGAACTGGTCGAAGGCGATCCGCTGACGATGTCCGATCGAGCAGAGGGAGGGCGGGGCCGTCGGCCAGCCGTCGGCCCCTTCCTCCCGCTGCTGCCCTTCCTGGGGTTCCTGCTCGTCTTCCTGGTGGTACCCACGCTCACGGTGGTCGTCGGCGCCTTCCAGGACGAGTCCGGGGCATTCACCCTGGGCAACCTGGACGCGCTGACCAGCGACGCCGCCCTCACGGCGCTGCGCGGGTCGTTGATCCTCTCGGGCGCCACCGCGGTGCTCGGTGCGGTGCTCGGGGCGGTGCTCGCCTTCCTCGTGGTCTCCATGGGGCCGAGCAGCCTCATCCGTCGCGCCACGCTCTCGGTCAGCGGCGTGCTCGCCCAGTTCGGCGGCATCACCCTGGCCTTCGCCTGGATCGCGACCATCGGCCCGGTCGGGATCGTGACGAACGCGATGAGCGACTGGTTCAGTGCCGACCTCTACGGCAGCGGGTGGCTCTTCGGGCTCCCCGGCCTCGTCGTCGTCTACACCTACTTCCAGGTCCCGTTGATGGTCATCGTCTTCGCGCCCGCCCTCGACGGGCTGCGGCAGGAGTGGCGGGAGGCCGCGGTCAACCTCGGGGCCACCCGAGCGCAGTACTGGCGCCACGTCGGGGTCCCCCTGCTGTTCCCCGCGTTCCTCGGCTCCGCGCTGCTGCTCTTCGCCAACGCCTTCGCCGCCTACGCGACCGCGGCGGTGCTGGTCAGCCAGGGCCAGCCGATCGTGCCGCTGCTGATCCGCCAGGCCGTCACCAGCGAGGTGCTGCTGGGTCAGGCGAACGTCGGCTTCGCGCTGGCCCTGGAGATGATCGTGGTGGTCTCGGTGGTCATGCTCGCCTACAACCTGCTGCTGCGTCGGACGTCGAGGTGGATGCCGTGAGGGTCACCGGTGGATTCCGGGTGCTGCGTGCCCTGGCCCTGATCGCCTTCGCGGCGTACTTCTTCGTGCCGATGCTGGCGATGTTCGACTTCTCCACCCAGGTGCGGGGCAGCGCCCCGGGTCGCACCTGGGACAACTGGGGCTTCATGGTCACCGACGAGGACTTCCGCTCCGCGATCGTCACCTCGCTGCTGCTGGCGTTGTTCACGGTGGTGCTGATGGTGGTGCTGCTCGTGCCCACGATGGTCTGGACCCGGTTGCGGGTGCCCCAGGCGCGCCGGCTCATCGAGTTCCTGTGCCTGCTGCCGCTGACCATCCCGGCCCTGGTCATCGTGGTCGGGTTCAGCAACGTCTTCTCCTGGGTCACCCTGCTGCTCGGTGACTCCGCGCTGACCCTGACCTTCGCCTACGTGGTGCTGGTGCTGCCGTACGCCTACCGGTCGATCGACGCAGCGCTGTCCGCCATCGACGTCACCACCCTGGCCGAGGCCGCGCGCTCCCTGGGCGCGGGCTGGGCCACCGTGATCCTGCGGGTGATCCTGCCCAACATCACCGGTGGGGTCCTCGGCGCCGCCTTCATCTCGGTGGCCCTGGTGCTGGGAGAGTTCACCTTCGCCTCGCTGCTGCACTTCGACACCATGCCGGTCGCGATGGCCTCCATCTACAAGAGCAACGGCCCGGCCGCGATGGCAGGCGCCCTCGCGACCATGGCCCTGACCACGTTCCTGCTGCTGGGGTTCACCTTCCTCAGCCGGAACCGCCACCAGCAAGGAGCCGGACGATGACCGCCCCACCGAAGACTGGACGCGGTCTCGCTGTCCAGCTCAAGGACCTGACCCGCGTCTACGGCTCGGTGCGCGCCCTGGACGGCTTCGACCTGGAGATCGACCCCGGCGAGATGATCGTGCTGCTGGGTCCCTCGGGCTGCGGCAAGACCACCGCCCTGCGCATCCTGGCCGGCCTGGACCGGGCCACCTCGGGGACCGTGAGCGTGGGCGGACGGGACGTCACCAGGGTGCCGGCCAACAAGCGGGACATGGGGATGGTCTTCCAGGCCTACAGCCTCTTCCCGCACATGACCGTGATCGACAACGTGGCCTTCGGGCTCCGGCTGCGGGGCACCGGCCGCGCGGCGCGACGCGAGCGTGCCGGTGCGATGCTCGACCTCGTCGGGCTCCACACCCAGGCCGACCGCTACGCCCACGAGCTCTCCGGAGGTCAGCAGCAGCGGGTGGCACTGGCTCGCGCGCTGGCCTTCGAGCCGTCCGTGCTGCTGCTCGACGAGCCGCTGTCCGCGCTGGACGCCAAGGTGCGGGTGCAGCTGCGTGACGAGATCAGGCGGGTGCAGCTCGAGGTCGGGACCACCACGTTGTTCGTCACCCACGACCAGGAGGAGGCGCTCGCCGTCGCAGACCGGGTGGGAGTGATGAACGCGGGACGGCTGGAGCAGCTGGCACCTCCGACCGAGCTCTACTCCGCGCCGGCCACCCCGTTCGTGGGTGCCTTCGTGGGACTCTCCAACCGGCTGCCGGCGCGCGTGGAGGGCACCGAGGCCGTCGTGCTCGGCCAGCGGGTCCCCGTGCTGCCCGGATCCGCCACCGGCGAGGGGCTGGCGCTGGTCCGCCCCGAGTCGATCGTGCTCGTCGCGGATGCCGGAGCCACCACCACGGTCACCTCCGTCGGCTTCCTGGGTCCGGTCTCGCGGGTGCACTGTGCGCTGGAGGACGGCACCGACGTCATCGTGCAGCTGGCCAGCTCGGCCGCGACGCAGCTGCGCCCCGGTGACCGGGTGGCGCTGACCGTCTCCCCGGCGCCGGTGCTCGTCGTGGGTCGCTGAGCCGTCTCGACGTGGTCGCCCGGCGCTGCTAGCGTCGGAGGTGTCCACCACGGGAGCCTGCGGCAGCGGGCTGAGAGGGAGCTGTTCCGCTCCGACCGTCGAACCTGATCCGGGTCATGCCGGCGAAGGAAGCGTCGAGGAGCTCACGTGTACCCCACCCTCCTGCCCCGTCTGTTCTGCCTCGTCTCGGCCACCGACGACCTGACCCTGCTCACCGCCCTCGCGGGGGCCGGGGTCGACGGCTTCCAGGTCCGGGCCAAGGGGGCCGGCGACCGCGAGCTGCTGGCGCTGGTCACCCTGGTCATCGCGGCCGTCCGCTCCCACGGCGCCGCGGTGGTGGTCAACGACCGGGTCGACATCGCCCTGGCGACCGGGGCGGACGGGGTGCACCTGGGAGCCGACGACCTCCCAGTCGCGGTGGCGCGGCGGCTGGCGCCCGACCTGCTGGTGGGGGCGACGTGCCGGGATCGACAGGCGGTGGCGCAGGCGCGCGCCGACGGGGCGACGTACGCCGGGTTCGGGCCGGTGTGGGGCACGCGCAGCAAGTCGGGACTGCCCACGCCCCTGGGACCGGGGGCGATCGAGTCCGCCCAGGGGGTGCTGCCTCTCTTCGCCATCGGTGGGGTCACCGCGGCACGCGCGGTCCAGGCGCGTGCCGCCGGGGCGCACGGTGTGGCGGTCATCGCCGGGATCTGGGGCGCGCGAGATCCGGTGGCCGCGGCCAAGGAGCTCGTGACGGCGTCGGCCTGAGGAGCACGACATGACCGTCGAGGACAGCACGCTCCGGGTCCGGGTGCTGGGCGCGGGGATCATCGGGCTCACCTGTGCCCTGGAGCTGGGGCGTCGCGGGCACCGCGTCGAGGTGGTCGACCCCGCGCCCGGCAGCGGCGCCTCCTGGGCCGCGGCCGGGATGCTGAGCCCGGCCGGCGAGGCCTGGCACGGTGAGGCCGACCTGCTCCGGACCGGTCGGCGCAGTGCCGACCTGTGGCCGGAGCTGGCCCGGGACCTGGGAGTGCCGCTGCGGCAGGTCGGCACCATGCTGGTGGCCCACGACGCCGGGGACGCCGAGGACCTGGGTCGGCTGCTGTCGCTCCTCACCGACCACGGCGAGCCCGTGGAGCGGCTCGCCAGTCGCGACGCCCGGGTCCTGGAGCCTGCCCTGGCCCGAGGCTGTGCGGGAGCCGCCCTGCTGCCGCGCGACCACAGCGTGGACCCCCGGGCCGTGGTGCGGGCGCTGCGACGCCGGTGCCGGGTGGTCCCGGCCGCCACCGGGCCGGCCGACGTCACTGTCGTGGCGACCGGGACCACCCTGCCCCCGCCGTTCGCCCACCTGGTGCGCGGGGTGCGCGGGGAGGTGGTGCGGGCGCACTGCCCCGACCCGCCCCGCCGCACCCTGCGCGGCTGGGTGCGGGGCACCCCGGTCTACGTCGTGCCCCGCCCGGACGGCGAGGTGGTCATCGGTGCCACCCAGAGCGAGCACGCCGCACCGCCCGTGGTGACGCTGGAGGGCCTGGCGACCCTGCTGGTGGCGGCGCGGACCCTGCTGCCCGGACTGGACCGCGCCACCTTCGGCGAGGCGGTCGCCCGGGACCGCCCGGCCTCCGTCGACCACCGTCCGCTGGTGGGTGCCACCCACCTGCCGGAGGTGCTGCTGGCCGCGGGGCACCACCGGCACGGGGTGCTGCTGGCCCCGCTCACCGCGGTGCTGATCGCGGACCACCTGGACGGCGGCGCGAGCGAGCCGTCCTGGGACCCACGTCGATTCGACACCGTCCACCCGCCGACCGGGCCGTCCCAGACGGCGCAGAGCAGGAGCGTGCCGCAATGAGGATCGTGCTGAACGGCTCGCCCGCCGAGGTGCCGCCGGGCACCGTGGCCGAGCTGCTGGGCGGCCTTCGTCCCGGAGTCGCCGTGGCCGTCAACGGCGAGGTGGTGCCTCGAGCGGCAGTCGGCTGTCGAGAGCTGGTCCCCGGTGACGTGGTCGAGGTCGTGACGGCGGTGCAGGGCGGATGACCGGCCTGCGTGTCGCCGGGGTGGAGCTGACCTCCCGACTGCTGCTCGGCACCGGGGGACTGCCCCGGCTCTCGCTGCTCGAGCCCGTGCTGGAGGCCGCTCGTCCCGGCCTGGTCACGGTGAGCATGCGGCGCGCCGGGGGCGGTGCGCAGAACGGACTGCTGGGCCTCCTGGGTCGGCACGGGGTCCGGGTGCTGCCCAACACGGCTGGTTGCCGCTCGGCCCGGGAGGCGGTGCTGACGGCTCGGCTGGCGCGGGAGGCCCTGGGGACCGACTGGGTCAAGCTCGAGGTGATCGGCGACGAGGAGTCCCTGCTGCCCGACGCCGTGGAGCTGTTGGAGGCCGCGGAGCAGCTGGTGTCCGACGGGTTCGCGGTGCTGCCCTACCTGGGCGCCGACCCCGTGCTCGCCCGACGGCTCGCCGACCTCGGCTGCGTCGCGGTGATGCCCCTCGGGTCGCCCATCGGGTCGGGCCTGGGAGTGCTGGACCCGTTCGCGGTGGAGTCGGTGGTGGCCGCGGTCCAGGTGCCGGTCGTGCTGGACGCCGGCATCGGCACCGCCAGCGACGCGGCCCTGGCAATGGAGCTCGGCTGCGCCGGAGTCCTCGCGGCCTCTGCGGTGACCCGGGCCGACGCCCCGCCGGTGATGGCGCGGGCGCTGCGCCTGGCGGTGGAGGCGGGGTACGCCGCCCGGGAGGCCGGGCGCATCCCGCGCCGCGCCACGGCCCGGGCCTCGAGCCCGCGCGAGGGGCGGGTCGGATGAGCCCGCGCACCCGTCGCGCCCCGGGGCCCGGTCCCGCGGGTCCCACAGCGCTGCCCAGACTGGTCCTGGTCACCGACCGCAGCCAGCTGCCACCGGGACGAGACCTGGTCGGCACGATCGCCGAGTGTGCGAGTGCCGGGTTGGGGGCGGTCATCGTGCGCGAGCACGACCTGCGGCCGGCGACGCGTCGGGCGCTGGTCGCGGCGCTGGCCGAGCTGGCGGGCCTGGTCGTGGTCTCCTCCCGCCTCGCGGATCCCGCCGCGCACGGCCTCCACCTCGCCGCCCACCAGGAGCCGGAGCAGCTGGGGGAGTCGGCCGGTCCCTGGGGCCGGTCCTGCCACTCCCGCTCCGAGGTCGTCGCGGTGCGGCGCGCCGGGGGGCGCTGGGCCACCCTGTCGCCGTTCGCCTGCTCGGCGAGCAAGCCCGGGTACGGACCTGCGGTGCCGCGGACGGCGTACCGCGGGCTCCCGCTGCCCGTCCTGGCGCTCGGCGGGATCGGGATCGACAACGCCCGCCAAGCGCTGGAGGCCGGGGCCCACGGGGTGGCCGTGATGGGCGAGGTGATGCGGGCAGCCGATCCTGCCGGGGTCGTGGCCCGGCTGCTGGAGGTCACCCGGTGACGCCGAGAAGCGGGCGCGGCACTCCGCCGGTGGTGCTGACCATCGCCGGCACGGACTCCGGCGGCGCCGCCGGGGTCGCCGCGGACCTGGCCACGATCGGTCAGCTCGGCGCCCACGGGGCCTGCGTGGTCACTGCGGTCACCGCCCAGGACACCACCGGCGTGCGGGCGGTCCACCCGGTGCCGCTGGCGGTGGTCTCGGCCCAGCTGGACGCGGTCCTGGAGGACCTCCCGGTGGCGTGCGTGAAGACCGGGATGCTCGGCTCGGCCGACGTGGTCGCGCTGGTGGCCACCCGGGTGCGGGACCTCGGGCTGCCCCTGGTGGTGGACCCGGTGCTGGTGGCCACCAGCGGGGCCGTGCTCGGCGACACGGAGGTGGTGGCCGCCTACCGGGAGCACCTGCTGCCGGTGGCCACGGTGGCCACCCCCAACGGTGACGAGGCGGCCGCCCTGGCCGGGCTCCGGGCGTCCGCCCCCGAGCTGGCCCGGGCGCTGACGAGGCTCGGGTGCTCGGTGGTGGTGACCGGTGGACCCGAGGGCACGGACTGGCTCGCCAGACCCGGCGGCGAGCCACTGTCGCTGCGTCACGCAGCGGTCGCGACGACGAACGACCACGGCACCGGCTGCACCCACAGCAGTGCGCTGGCCACCCGCTTGGCCTCCGGCGTCGACCTGGTGCAGGCGGTGGCACAGGCCGCCGAGTTCACCACCTCCGCGCTGCGCCGCAGCCGGCAGTGGGAGCTGGGCCGAGGTCGGGGGCCCGTGGCCCACACCGCCGCGGCGGCGCAGCCGGTGGCCGCGCAACCTCGCTGCGGCAGCGGCCACGACGCCCCGGGCCCGGGATCCGGGCGGTGACGGGGTAGGTGGCGACCCAGGGCTGTGGCTAGGCTGGGACGCATGAGCGAGCACGACCCCTCCCAGCTGCGGATCTCCGACGCGGACCGACACCGGGTCGCGGAGGTGCTGCGCGAGGCGGCCGCCGAGGGCAGGATCGACCTGGAGGAGCTGGACGAGCGGCTGGAGACGGCGTACGCCGCCAAGGTGTACGCCGACCTGGTGCCGATCACCATCGACCTGCCCGGCGACAGCCGGCTGCCGGTGCCCGCACAGCCACAGCCACAGCCACGGCCGATGGCCGTGCCTGACGGGCTGCCGGCCGCGGAGTACCCCACCTCGATCGCGGTGATGGGTGGCGTCGACCGCAAAGGCGTGTGGCAGGTGGGGGAGAGCCACACCGCCGTCGCGGTGATGGGGGGCATCTGCATCGACCTGAGGCAGGCGCGCTTCACCAGTCACGAGACGGTGATCAACGCCTACACGTTCTGGGGAGGGATCGACGTGCTGGTCAATGCCGGCACCCGGGTGATCGTGGACGGCGTGGGCATCATGGGCGCCTTCGAGCAGGGGCGCGACAAGGTGGCGCCGGACATCGGGCCCGACGCCCCGGTGGTGCGGGTCAAGGGGTTCGCCCTGATGGGCGCGGTTTCCGTCACCCGCAAGGCGATGCCGGGGGAGCCGGGCCCGCTGCGCCGCAAGATGCTGGGCCACTAGGTCGGACACTGACACGGGAAAGCCCCACGACCCAGCTGGCGGTCGTGGGGCCTCCTTCCAGCCGACGGTGGTGCGTAACCCGTCGTCGGTGGTCTCAGGCCTCCGGAGCGGAGTGGATCTCGTCCCCCTCCGCGGCCATCTGCTCAGCCTTCTCCTGCTCCTGCGGGTGGTCCCGCTCCGGGATGCGCCCCGCGCGCGAGGTGTCCACGGTGAGGTTCTCCCCGGTGCTGGGGTCGAACAGGTGCATCTTGGAGGTGTCCACCCAGATCTCGGCCTCGTCGCCCTCCGCGATCCGGCTGGTCCCGTCCAGGGAGATCACCAGCTGGGTGCGCAGCGACTCGCCGTCCAGGTCCTTCTCCAGCTGGGCGAGCTGCTTCTGCACCTCTGGCGGCGCCTCGAACGGGATGTAGGCGTAGGCCTCGTTGCCCAGCCATTCCACGACGTCGACCTTCGCGTGGAAGGTGGACCCCTCGCGGCTGGCGTCGACGACGGAGGCGTCCTCGAAGGCCTCGGGGCGGATGCCGGCGATCAGGAGGCCCCGGCCCTGGGCTCGCGCGGCCTTGTCGGCGGGGATCTGCACGGTGCCGAAGGGCAGCTTGACGGAGTTGCCCTCCACCTCCGCGGGCAGGAAGTTCATCGGCGGGGAGCCGATGAACCCGGCGACGAAGAGGTTGCCCGGGTTCTCGTAGAGCTCGCGGGGGGTGGCCAGCTGCTGCAGGATGCCCCGCTTGAGCACCGCCACCCGGTCTCCCAGGGTCATCGCCTCGGTCTGGTCGTGGGTGACGTAGACGGTGGTGATGCCCAGGCGCTTCTGCAGGCGCGAGATCTCGGTGCGCATCTGTCCGCGCAGCTTGGCGTCGAGGTTGGACAGCGGCTCGTCGAAGAGGAACGCGTCGGCGTCGCGGACGATGGCGCGGCCCATGGCGACCCGCTGGCGCTGTCCACCCGAGAGGTTGCCCGGCTTGCGCTCCAGGTGCTCGTCGAGCTCGAGGGTCTTCGACGCCGCGCGCACCTTCTGGTCGACCTCGTCCTCCTTGGCGCCGGCCAGGCGGAGCGGGAACGCGATGTTCTCGTAGACCGTCAGGTGGGGGTACAGGGCGTAGTTCTGGAAGACCATCGCCAGGTTCCGGTCGCGCGGGGCCAGGTCGTTGACCCTCTTGTCCCCGATGTACATGTCGCCATCGGTGATGTCTTCGAGCCCGACGATCATCCGCAGCAGCGTGGACTTGCCGCAGCCCGAGGGGCCGACGAGGATCATGAACTCCCCGTCGGCGACGTCGATGCTCACGTCGTTCACGGCGGGGAACCCGTCGCCGTACTTCTTGACGATGTTCTTCATGGTGATGGCGGCCATGGGATCAACCCTTCACTGCGCCGGAGGTGAGCCCGGCGACGATCTTGCGCTGGAACAGCAGGACGATGATGATGATCGGAATCGTGGAGACCACGGCTCCCGCGGCGAGCAGCGAGGCCGGCCGGTTGAACGGGTCCTGGCCCACGAAGAACGACAGGGCCGCTGGAATCGGTCGCGCCGCCTCGGTGGAGGTCAGCGAGATCCCGAAGACGAAGTCGTTCCAGGCGAAGAAGAAGGTCAGGATCGCCGCCGTGAAGACGCCGGGCGCGGCGAGCGGGACGATGACCTTGCGGAACGCCTGCCACGACGTGGCGCCGTCGACCTGGGCGGCCTGCTCCATCTCCCAGGGGATCTCGCGGAAGAAGGCCGACAGGGTCCAGATCGCCAACGGCAGCGTGAAGGACATGTAGGGGATGATCAGGCCGAGCCAGGTGTCGTAGATCCCGAACGTGCGCCACATGTCGAAGAGCGGGCCGACGAGGGCGACGACGGGGAACATCGCGATCACCAGCGCGGTGGTGAGCACGAACTTCTTGCCCTTGAACTCCAACCGGGCGATCGCGTACGCCGCGAGGGTCGCGAGGATCACCGAGAGCGCGGTCGCGATCAGCGAGATCCCGATGGAGTTGAAGATCGCCCGGCGGAACTGCTCGTCGTTGAGCACGTCGACGTAGTTCTGCCAGCCGGCGCGGCCACCCTCCGCCGGCAGGAAGCCCGGGCTGCCGGTGGTGATGGACTCCTGGGACTTGAAGGAGAGCGAGATGATCCAGGCGACCGGCAGCAGGCACCAGACGAGGATCAGGATCGCGCCCACCACGGTGAGGGCCTTGTTCTTGGCGTTCATGTCAGCTCTCCTGCCGGGCGGCGGCCAGGTCGACGCGGAAGATCTTCACGATCAGGCCGGCGATGATGAGGACCGAGAGGAACAGCAGCACGGAGAGTGCGGATCCGATCCCGAGCTGGAACTGCTCGATCACCTGGCGATAGGTGAGGAACGAGACCGACTCGGTGCCCTGTGCCCCTGCGGTCATGACGAAGATGTTGTCGAAGATCCGGTAGGCGTCCAGTGCCCGGAAGAGCACCGCGACCATGATCGCCGAGCGCATGTTGGGCAGGATCACCTTCCACAGGCGCTGCCACCAGGTGGCGCCGTCGACCTTGGCGGCCTCGAGCATGTCCTCGCTGATCTGGGCGAGCCCGGCCAGCAGCAGCAGCGACATGAAGGGCGTGGTCTTCCAGATCTCCGAGACCATGATCGCGGCGATCGCCGAGCCGTACTGCCCGAACCAGTTGAAGCTGTCGGAGACCCAGGGCAGCCACTCGTTGATGAAGCCGTTGCTGTTGCTGAAGGCGAACTGCCAGGCGAAGCCGGAGACCACGGTGATGATGCCGTAGGGGATCAGGATCGAGGTCCGGATGACCCCGCGGGCGAAGATCACCCGGTGCATCACCATCGCGAAGACGAAGCCGATCACCAGCTCCACCGCCACGGTCACGACCATGATGAAGACCGTGTTGAGCGTCGTCTCCCAGAACAGCGAGTCGGTCAGCGCCGTCACGTAGTTCTGGAAGCCCACGAACTCGCGGTCGTCCGGCGCGGTGAGGCTGTAGTTGAAGGTGCTGAGGTAGATCGCCCGGAGCATGGGGAACGCGGTCACCAGGAGCATGACGGCGATCGCGGGCAGGACGAGCTTCTGGCCGAGCCGCTGCTCGGCCCTGCTCCGGTCGCTCATCTGGGCGGTCTTGGCGCGGTCGTCCTTCGCGTCGGGTGCGACGACGGTGTTCGTCACAGCAGTCTCCTTCCAGCGAGGATGTCCGCCAGGAACTTCGCCGACTCCTCAGGGGTGTCGTCGTTGACGCTGGTGGGCGAGTGCCAGACCGACTGGATGGCGCTGGAGATCTGGCTGTAGTAGGCGCTCTTGGGACGAGGCCCGCCGCTGTCGATGCTCTGGCGGAACAGGTCGAGCAGGTCGGCGGGGTAGGCGTCGGTGAGCTCGTCGGAGTCGTAGACCGACCCGCGCGAGGGCATCAGGCCCTCGTTGACGGCGAGCTGGCTCTGGGCGTCCGCGCTGGACACGCAGACCGCGGCCTCCTTGGCCCAGTCCACGTTCTCCGAGTAGGCACTGACCCCGATGTCGATGCCGCCGATCGGCGGACGGGACTCCTCGCCCTCGACCGTCTCGGGGTAGCGGTTCCAGCCGAGGTCGTCGAACTGCTCCTGGGTCAGCGCCCCGGTCTCGATGAGGGCCTCGTAGTTCTTGTAGACGAAGGTCCAGTTCACCATGAACTCCCCGGCACCCTGCTCGGGGAACATCTGTCCCAGGCTGGTGCCCTCGTTGGAGACGGTGAAGTCGGGCTGGGCTGCGCCGGAGTCGGCGAGCTTGGCGATGATCCGGGCCGCGTCACGTCCGGCGTCGGAGTCGATGGTGACCTGGGCGTCGCGCCCGGACTCGGTCTCGGTGACGATGTCACCACCGGCGCCGAGGATCAGTGCGTTGATCCACACCACGTACGCCTCGTAGCGGTTGGCTTGGACGCCCACCGTGCCGTCGTTCTCGGCGGCCGCGTCGATCACCTGGTCCCAGGTCCAGGGCTCGTCGGCGTTGAGCCCGGCGGCCTCGGCCAGCGACTTGCGGTACCAGAGCACCTGGGTGTTGGCCCACTGGGGCGCGGCCATCACCTTGTCCTCCCACATCACGGTGTCGGCGGCGCCGGTGAGGACGTCGTCGTCGAGGACCTTGCCGGCGAGGTCGCCGTCGAACTCGGCGAGCCAGCCGGCATTGGCGAACTCCGCCACGAACACCGGGTCCAGGCTCATCAGGTCGGTCGAGGTGTCCTCCGCGGCGAGCCGGCGGGCCAATTGGGTGCGCTGATCGGTGGCGCTGGAGGGGAGCAGCTGGATCGCGATGTCGTAGTCATCGGTGCTGCAGTCGACCGCGAGCTTGTTGAGGGTCTCCTGGCCGTCGGGGTTGATGTACCAGTTGAGTGTCGCCTTGCCCGAGTCGTCGCCGCCGCAAGCGGCGAGCATGCTCGAACACAGGGCCAGGGACGCGAGAGCGACCCCCGCACGTCGTCTTGAGCCCTTCCGCAGCGATGCCATGAGCTCCCTTCCCTGTTGTGGTCTAGATCACATGTAGTGCACGGGACGGTGCTTGGCAACCCCATCGGCCCCACGAGTAGTCACCGGCGTGAGGCCCGGGTACCCAATTTTGGTGTGAGTGATGCCGCACCAGCGGGGGGAAATTCGCTCCCACAGGTGCCGCAGCGTCGGTCAGGCCGCGCGGTCCGCGGTCCGTCGTACCGCGTCGACCACGGTGGGGAAGAGCGGCGCCGGCAGGTCGTGGCCCATGCCGTCGATCAGCAGCAGCTCGGCGCCCGGCACTGCCGCCGCGGTCGCGCGACCGCCCGAGACGTGGACCATCTTGTCGCTCAGTCCGTGGATCACCAGGGTCGGCATCCGCAGCGACCGCAGCCGCAGGGTGCGGTCGGGCTGCGTGAGCACGGCCAGCATCTGGCGCAGCACTCCGCGCTGGTCGAACCCCCGGTCGTAGGTCTCGCCCGCGCGCACCGCCAGCTCGTCGTGGTCGATGGGGTAGCCCGGGGAACCGATCATCTTCCACAGCAGCGCGCTGGTCCGCACGTAGGCCTCGCGCCCCGACCGCGGGGCGATCAGGGCGGGCAGCAGCTTCGGGCTCTGCCAGCCGACGGTACGCCGCCCGGTGGTCGACATGATGCTGGTCAGTGACCGCACCCGGCGAGGCTGCTCGATGGCCATGCTCTGGGCGATCATCCCGCCCATCGAGATCCCCACCACGTGTGCCGAGCGCAGCCCCAGGTGGTCGAGCAGGCCGAAGGCGTCCTGGGCCAGGTCGCTGATCGAGTACGGCGCCCGCACCCGGCGGCCGGCGAAGGCGCGCACCAGCATGGCTCGGCTGACCCTGGCCTCGGAGTGGGTGGAGCGACCGGTGTCCCGGTTGTCGTAGCGGATCACGTAGAAGCCGGCGCGTGCGAGCTGGCGGCACAGCGCGGGGTCCCACCACGTCATCGGTCCGCCCAGTCCCATCACCAGCAGCAGCGGGTCGCCCTCGGCGGAGCCGAAGGTCTGGTAGCAGATCTCCACGTCCGGGCTGACCGGGGCGAGAAGCTCCGCGGAGACCGGGACAGCGGGCTCCTTCCTGCGGGACGGCATGGACTCAGTCAACACGATCGGGGGCAGGGCCTCGATCACCGCCAGTATCGAGGTCACCCGCCTCGCACCTGGGCATGGTGGTGGACCCACGGGTCATCGACGTCGTCAAGCAGGCGCTCGCGCGACCTGCCCCGGGGTCACTTGCCGAAGTCGATAGCGGAGTAATCGCCCAGCTTGCCGAGCTGGTGCTCGGAGATGATGTTGCGGATCGTGCCGCTGCGCGAGCGCATCACCAGCGAGTGCGTGGTGGCGGCGCCGTTGGCCTTGTAGCGCACCCCCTGCATCAGCTCGCCGTCGGTGATGCCGGTGGCGACGAAGAACGAGTCCTCGCCGGTGACCAGGTCATCAGTGGCCAGCACGTGGTCGGGGTCCAGGTCGTGGCCGGCGTCCAGCGCCTTCTGGCGCTCGGCGTCGTCGGTGGGCCAGAGTCGGGCCTGGATGACACCGCCCAGGGACTTCATCGCGCACGCCGCGATGATCCCCTCCGGGGTGCCACCGATGCCCAGCATCAGGTCGATGCCGGTGCCGGGGCGGGCAGCCATGATCGCGCCGGCGACGTCCCCGTCGCTGATGAACTTGATACGCGCGCCGGTGGCCCGGATCTCCTCCACCAGCCTCTCGTGACGCGGGCGGTCGAGCAGCACCACGGTGACGTCCTCGGGGCGGCTGCCCTTGGCCTTGGCGACCAGGCGGATGTTCTCCGCGACGGGGAGCCGGATGTCGACGGCGCCGGCGGCCTCGGGACCGGTGACCAGCTTCTCCATGTAGAAGACCGCGGACGGGTCGAACATGGTGCCGCGCGGCGCGACGGCCAGCACGGCGATCGCGTTGGCCATCCCCTTGGCGGCCAGGGTGGTCCCGTCGATGGGGTCGACCGCGACGTCGCACTCGGGTCCGGTGCCGTCGCCGACCTGCTCGCCGTTGTAGAGCATCGGGGCGTTGTCCTTCTCGCCCTCGCCGATGACCACGGTGCCGTTCATCCCGATCGAGCCGATCATCACGCGCATCGCGTTGACGGCCACCCCGTCGGCGCCGTTCTTGTCGCCGCGGCCCACCCAGCGGCCAGCGGCCAGGGCGGCGGCCTCGGTCACGCGGACCAGCTCCAGGGCGAGGTTGCGATCGGGGGCCTCGGGGGCGACTGTCAGGTCCGCGGGCGTCATGCCGCGTATGTTATCGGTCGCCAGTGGGGGTGCCGTGACGCGACTGGCGCTCCTGGGACGGGTTCCCGGCGGTCGGCCCAGCGTCCTGCCCAGCGTCCGGCCCGACGTCCGGCCCGACGTCCGGCCCGGCGGGATACCGGCGTACGGCGGTGGCCTTGGCGCTGAGCCAGACCGGGCGCCCCGGGGCGAGGGCCAGCTCCCGGGCGGACTCCGGGGTGACGTCGGCCAGCAACGGCGGCGAGCTGGCGACCTGGACCCGCAGCGCGTCCCCGTGCGGGGTCAGGGTGCTGACCGCACCGTGCCAGCTCAGGCGCGCCGAGCCCTCGGGGCGGGCCAGGGAGACGGTGACCGCTGTCGGGCTGAAGGCCACCAGCTCGGTCCCGTCGCGCACCACGTTGATCCCCACCAGCCGGGCGACGTGCTCGGTTCGCGGCTCGGCGGCGACCTGGCGCGGCGTACCCGTCTGGGCGACGGTGCCGCCGTCGACGACCACGACCCGCGACGCCAGGGTCAGGGCGTCGAGGGCGTCGTGGGTGACCAGCAGCGTCACCCCGCTGAAGCCGGCGAGGTGCTCGGCCAGCTCGAGCCGCAGCGCGGCGGCCACCGTGACGTCGAGGCCGGCGAACGGCTCGTCGAGCAGCAGCAGCCGTGGCCGGCAGGCCAGCGCCCGGGCGATCGCGACGCGTTGGGCCTGGCCGCCGGAGAGCTGTCCGGGCCGCCGGCGGGCCAGCTCGGTCACGCCGAAGCGTTCCAGCCACTCGCGTGCCGTGGCGTCGGCGACCCGGCGCGGAACCCCCCGGGCACGCAGCCCGAAGGCGACGTTGTCGCACACGCTGAGGTGGGGGAACAGGGAGCGGTCCTGGAACACCATGCCGAGCTGGCGCGCCGGCACCGGCAGCGACGCCCAGTCCGTCCCGTCCACCACGACCTGGCCGGTCATCGGCACGAGCCCGGCGACCGCGTGCAGCAGGGTCGACTTGCCGGCCCCGTTGGGCCCGATCACCGCCACCACTTCGCCGGGCCCGGCCTGCAGACCCGCCGTGACGCGCCCCGGCACCACGACCTCGGCCAGCAACCCGGACGCCCCGCCTACTGGTCGCCCCGCTGGTGGTCCCGCTGGTGAGGGAGTGGTCACGGTCGCACCAGCCAGCGGTTGCGGAGCAGCGCCAGCACCGCCAGGGAGGCCGCGAGCAGCACCAGGCTCAGGGTGCGGGCCACCTCGACGTCGGCCTGGAGCTCGGCGTAGATCAGGGACGGCATCGTCTGGGTGGTGCCCGGATAGTTGCCGGCGAAGGTGATCGTCGCGCCGAACTCGCCCAGGGAACGGGCCCAGGCCAGTGCGGAGCCGGCCGCGATGCCGGGCAGCACCAGGGGCAGGGTGACTCGGCGGAAGGTGAGCAGGCGGGTCGCCCCCAGGGTGGCGGCCACCCGGTCGAGGTGATCCCCGCCGGTGCGCAGGCTGCCCTCGACCGAGAGGACGTAGAACGGCATCGCCACGAAGGTGTGGGCGATGACCACGGCCCAGGTCGTGTAGGGGATGGTGATCCCCAGGTCGCGTAGCGGGGCCCCTACCAGGCCGGTGCGGCCCAGCGCGCTGAGCAGGGCAACCCCCGCGACCACGGGCGGGAGCACCAGCGGCACGGTCACCAGGGCGCGCAGGACCGATCGCCCGGGGAACTCCACCCGGGCCAGCACCCAGGCCAGGGGAGTGCCCAGCACCAGGCAGGCCACCACGGTGGCGCCGCTGGCCACGGTGGTCAGCCAGAGCGCACGCAGCACCCGCTCGTCGCGCAGGTGCGCCCCGACGGCGTCCGCATCGGTGGACGCCACCAACGCCACCAGCGGTACGACGAGCAGCGCCACCGCGAGGGCGGCCGGGGCCAGCAGCACCACCGGCGGACGGCCCAGGCTCGACGTGCGCGAGGTGCTCATCTGTCCGGCTTGCTGCCCGGGTCGGTGAACCCTGCGTCGGTGAGCACCCGGCGGCCCTCAGGGCCCAGCACCAGCTCGAGGAACTCCCGCGCCAGGTCGGGCTCCTCGGCGCCAGCCAGCACGGCGACGAGGTAGTCGGTGGGCCGGCTCGCCCCTCCCGGCAGCTGGACGACCTCGATCCCATCCCCGGCAGCCACGGCGTCGCTGCGGTAGACCAGCCCGGCGTCCGCCTCGCCGCTGGTCACCCGGGCGAGCACGGCCTTGACGTCGACCTCCTGGCTGGCCGGGGCCGCGGCTACGTGGTTGAGACTCAGCACCTCCGCGGCGAGCGCGCCGCACGGTGCGGTCGGCACGCAGGTCACGAAGTCGACGTCCGGCTCCTCGAGGTCGGAGACGTCGTCGACGGCCTGATCGCCGGCCGGGGTGATCAGCACCAGGGTGTTGCGTGCCAGCAGTCGAGGGCTGTCCGCCACCCCGCCCGCGTCCTGCGCCAGGCTCATGGAGCGCTCGTCGGCGGTGGCCAGCACGTCGGCCGGGGCGCCCTCGGTCACCTGCTGTGCCAGGGTCGCGGAGGAGTCGAAGGCGAGCCTGACCTCCACGTCCGGGTGCGCCGCCTCGAAGGTGTCTCCCAGCCGGGTGAAGGTCTCGGTGAGCGAGGCGGCCGCGAGTACCGTGAGGCTGCGCTCGTCCGGCTCGCCCCCCTGGCCCAGGCCACACCCGCTGACCGTCAGCAGCAGGGCGGCGAGCGCGGGGAGCAGGAGTCGTGGTCTCACGGGACCTCGACGACGACGTTGGTCGACTTGACCGAGGCGATGGCCCGCACGCCCGGCTCGAGGCCGAGGTCGTCGGCCGCCTCGCTGCTCATCAGGGAGACCAGACGGTAGGGACCGCAGATCATCTCGACCTGGGCCATCACGGTGTCCCGCTTGACCCGCGTGACGATGCCGGGCAGGCGGTTGCGCGCGCTCACCGAGGCGGCCCGGGTCTGCTCCCGGTCCGGGGAGTCGGCCAGGGACTCGGCCAGCGCGGCCAGGTCGGTGCCCTCGATGACCTGGGGGCCGCTGCTCGCGAGGGTCGTCACGCGCCCGCCGTCGATCCAGCGACGCAGGGTGTCGTTGCTGACACCCAGGAGCGCTGCTGCCTCCGCAATTCGGTACGTCGTCACGCCGACAGTGTGACGCAGATGCGGAATCGCTGCCAGACCCGTGGCGAAATCCGGGCGGGGGCCGCTCGGGCCGCATCCTCCAGGTTGGGGCGGGCCTGAGAGGATTCCCGGGTGAGTGGGAAGCCGGCGCGTCACCAGACCTCCATGGCGGGGATGATCGGCGCGATGATCGTGCTCGTGGCGGCGGTCCTCGCCGTCGTGCTGCTGCGCGACCTGGGACGCGAGAGCGCGGAGACCAGCCCGGACGCGCTGGAGTGGGAGTCGGCGGTCGCCGGCGCCCAGGACACCGGCCTCGAGGTTGCCTACCCCGCCAGGCTGCCCGCGGGGTGGAAGGTCACCAGCGTCGAGCTGGAGCCCACTGATCCTCCGACATGGGCGATGGGCATGCTCACCGACACCGGCGCGTTCGTCGGACTCCGGCAGCAGGACGAGTCCGTCCGGGACCTGGTCGAGACCTACGTCGACGACGACGCGGAGGAGGGCGACCCGGTTCAGATCGGCGGGGACCTCGGCGGCACCTGGTCGACGTACACCGACGAGGGCGGGGACACCGCCTTCGTGCTGGAGCGCGGCGACGACGTGCTGCTGGTCTACGGCTCCGCGCCGCGCGAGGTCATCATCGACTTCGCCGAGCAGCTCACCGAGGCACCGCGGGACTGAGTCCCGGTCAGTCCTGGTCGTCGGCGCCGATCGCGGCGTCGAGGCGAGTGCGAGCCCCGTCCAGCCACTGCTGGCACATCTTGGCCAGCAGCTCGCCACGCTCCCACAGGGCGAGGGACTCCTCCAGGGTCGTGCCGCCCTGCTCCAGGGTGCGCACCACCTCGATCAGCTCTTCGCGGGCCTCCTCGTAGCTGAGGTCCTGGGTCGGTTCGGGGGCGTCAGGCATCGGGTGCTCCTGGTTGAGGGGTGTCGCCGGCGCCTGCGGTGTCGCCGGCGGTGTCGTTCGTGGTCTCGGTCCTGGTCTCGGTCGTGGTCTCGGTCGTGGTCTCGGTCGTGGTGGTGACGGCGTGCACTCGGCCGTCCGCGAGGCGCACGGCGAGCGGGTCGCCGGCCGACAGTGAGGCGACCGAGGTGAGCACGTGTCCGTGCGCGTCCTGCACCACGGCGTACCCGCGCTGCAGGGTGGCCAGGGGGGAGAGGGCGCGGGCGCGTGCCCGGCGGTGGTCGATGTCGTCCGCGGCGCGGTCGAGGCGGTGGGAGAACGTACGGCGGGCACGCTCGAGCAGGCCGTGCACCTCCTCGGCCCGGGTGTCGAGCAGGGTGCGGGGGTCGGCCAGCACCGGCCGGGACCGGAGCCCGTCGAGCCCGGACTGCTCACGCTCGATCCGGCCGAGTACCAGGGCGCGGATCCGCTGCTGGGCCCAGACCACCCCGTTGCGCTCCTCGGCCATGTCCGGCACCACCAGCTTGGCGGCATCGGTGGGGGTGGAGGCGCGGACGTCGGCGACCAGGTCGAGCAGCGGCTGGTCGGGCTCGTGCCCGATCGCCGAGACCACCGGGGTGCGCATCTTGTGCACCGCACGGATCACCGCCTCGTCACTGAACGGGAGCAGGTCCTCCACCGAGCCCCCGCCGCGCGCCACCACGACGACCTCGACCTCGGGGTCGCGCTCCAGCCGGTCCAGCGCCTCCAGCACCTCGGTCGCCGAGCGCTGGCCCTGCATCGCGGCATACACCACCTTGAAGCGCACCGCCGGCCACCGGCGGCGAGCGTTCTCCAGCACGTCCCGCTCCGCCGCGGAGTTGGGGGCGGTCACCAGTCCGACCAGGCCCGGCAGGAAGGGCAGGGGGCGCTTGAGCTCCGGCGCGAACAGGCCTTCCGCGGCGAGCAGCTGACGCCGTCGCTCCAGCCGGGCGAGCAGCTCGCCAAGACCGACCATCCGGATGCTGCGCACGGACAGCGACAGCGACCCGCGGTTGGCGTAGTAGCTCGGCTTGGCGTGCACCACCACGCTCGCGCCCTCGACCAGCGGCGGGTTGAGGGAGTCGAACAGCGTGCGGGAGCAGGTCAGCGGCACCGAGATGTCGGCGACGGAGTCGCGCAGGGTCATGAAGACCGTCTGCACCCCCGGCCGGCGGCTGACCTGCGCGATCTGCCCCTCCACCCAGATCGCGCCCAGCCGGTCGATCCATCCGGAGATGGCATTGGCGATCTGCCGGACCGGCGCCGGGGAGTCGGAGGAGGTCTCGAGGGCCACGGCGGTGAGCCTAGGTCACGCCACCGACGGCCTGCGGAAACCCCGCCTAGGCGGGGTTCCCTACGGTTAGTGGGGGTTGCATGCCCCCCTAACCCGCAGGAACCCCGCCTGAGCGGGGATTCATGCGGCGCCCCCTACACTCGGGGCCATGAGCACCGACCTGGGCACTCCGTCCTTCCTCACCCCGACGGAGGCGGAGAAGGCGGTCCTTCTCGCTGCGCCGCGCGGCTACTGCGCCGGCGTCGACCGCGCGGTCATCACGGTGGAGAAGGCCCTGGACCTGTACGGCGCCCCGGTGTACGTCCGCAAGCAGATCGTGCACAACAAGCACGTGGTGGCCAACCTGGAGTCCCGGGGTGCCATCTTCGTGGAGGAGCTCGACGAGGTCCCGCAGGGGGAGACGGTTGTCTTCTCCGCGCACGGCGTCTCCCCGGAGGTGCACCGGCAGGCGGAGGAGCGGGCGCTGAAGACGATCGACGCGACCTGCCCTCTGGTGACCAAGGTGCACCACGAGGCGAAGCGGTTCGCCGCGGACGACTACGACATCCTGCTGATCGGGCACGAGGGGCACGAGGAGGTCGAGGGCACCGCGGGCGAGGCTCCCGAGCACATCCAGCTCGTCCAGTCGCCCGCCGACGTGCCCGGCATCGTGGTGCGTGACCCCGCCCGCGTTGCGTGGCTCTCCCAGACCACGCTCTCGGTCGACGAGACCCTGGAGACGGTGGCCGCGATCCGGGAGCGCTTCCCGCTACTGCTCGACCCGCCCTCGGACGACATCTGCTACGCGACCCAGAACCGCCAGCTGGCGGTCAAGGAGATCGCGACCGACGCCGACCTGGTGATCGTGGTCGGCTCGGGCAACTCCTCCAACTCGGTGCGTCTGGTCGAGGTCGCCCTGGAAGCGGGCGCGAAGACGTCGTACCGGGTGGACGACGCCTCCGAGATCGACGAGGCCTGGCTCGAGGGCGTCCAGAAGGTCTCGGTGACCTCGGGTGCCTCGGTGCCCGAGGACCTGGTCGACGGAGTGCTGGCCTTTCTGGCCGAGCGGGGCTTCCCGGACGCCAAGGCCGTGCACTCTGCGGAGGAGTCGCTCATCTTCGCCCTGCCGCCGGAGCTGCGTCGGGACCTGCGGAAGGCGCAGCAGGGATCCTGATGGCACGCTTCCTCGACGTTCATCCGGAGAACCCGCAGGCTCGTACCATCGGGCAGATCGTGGCTGCGCTGCGCGACGACGCGTTGATCGCCTACCCGACCGACTCCGGCTACGCGTTGGGATGCCAGCTCGGCAACCGTGAGGGCCGCGACCGGATCCTGCGACTGCGCGAGCTGGACGAGCGCCACGACTTCACCCTGATGTGCAAGGACTTCGCGCAGCTGGGGCAGTTCGTCAAGCTGGACAACACGGCGTTCCGCGCCATCAAGGCAGCCACCCCGGGGCCGTACACGTTCATCCTCCCGGCCACCAGCGAGGTGCCGCGTCGGCTGATGCACGCCAAGAAGAAGACGGTGGGAGTCCGGATCACCGACCATCCGGTCGCCTGCGCCATCCTGCAGGAGCTCGGAGAGCCGATGCTGACGAGCACCTTGATGCTCCCCGGCGAGGACACCGCCCGCACGCAGGGCTGGGAGATCAAGGAAGAGCTCGACCACCAGATCGACATCGTCGTGGAGGCGGGGGAGACCAGCGCCGAACCGACCACGGTGGTGGACTGGTCCCAGGGCTATCCCGAGGTGCTTCGGGTAGGTGCCGGAGACCCGTCCAGGTTCGAGTCCTGAGCCGTCGGCACCGCGGGTGACGCGGTGCCGGCAGGCAGCGAGCGCCCGGGTACGACGGCCAGCAGGCGGCGCCGGTACTCCAGGGTGAGCAGGCACAGGACGTAGCCGACGAACAGTGCGGTGCTGTGGTGCGCCAGCCCGCTCACCACGGCCTGGACGATGCCGTCGCGGGGGTCAGCGATCGCACCGGGCATGATGGCGCCGACCAGTGCGAACACCACGATCATCAGCGGGGGCGGGAGCAACGCCACCGTGAAGAAGCCGCCCGGCGCGATCCGGGACGCCAGCACCAGGCACAGGGTGATGAAGCAGAGGTCGAAGAACAGGCTCAGTCGCTCGCCCATGGCCACGTCCAGTGCAACGGCGCTGAGCGTGACGGCGACGCCGAGGGCCACCACCTGGCGCTCGGACTCGGTTCGGTGCAGCCACGGCACCCGGACCTGGGTCACGAGCGTCAACCTACCGAGGTGAGTCATGCGCCTTCGGCGCGGCGCGCCGGGTCCGGTTGCCGGCGTACGGTCCCGGTGGGGTTGCTCAGCCGCTCCAGCCCGGGGAACGGGTCCGGCTCGTCCAGCGCTGCTAGTTCCGGAGCGGCCATCTCCCGTGCGGTCAGCTCGACCTGCGAGACCTCGGGGAGGCTGCTGTCAGTCACGCCCAGGGACTCGAACCGGCGCGCGGTGACCAGCACCCGCCCCTCCAGGGAGCCGACCGCCTGGTTGTAGGCCTTCACCGCGTTGGTGAGCCCCCGGCCCACCTGGGAGAAGTGGTCGCTCATGGTGCCCAGGCGGTCATACAGCTCCCGGCCAAGTCGGCGCACCTCCTCGACCTGCGAGGCCAGCGTCTCGTGGCTCCACCCGTGCGCGACGGTGCGCAGCAGGGCGATCAACGTGGTCGGCGTGGCCAGGATGACGCGCCGCTCCGCGGCGTACTCCAGGAGGTCGTGCTGGGTGTCGAGCGCGGCCGAGAGGAACGCCTCGGCCGGGACGAACATCACCACGAACTCCGGGGTCTCGGGCAGCGACTTCCAGTAGGCCTTCTCGCTGAGCATGTTCACGTGGGTGCGCAGCTGCCGCGCGTGCCGGGTCTGGTGGGCCTCGCGGGCCTCGTCGTCGGAGGCAGCCGTCGCGTCCAGGAAGGCGTCGAGAGGGACCTTGGCGTCGACGACGATCTGCCGCCCGCCCGACAGGTGGACGACGAGGTCCGGACGGAGCGCACCGTCGGCCATGCTGGCCTGCTCGGTGAAGTCGCACCGGTCCACGAGACCTGCGAGCTCCACCGCGCGGCGCAGGTGCATCTCGCCCCAGCGGCCACGGACCTGCGGCTTACGCAGTGCCGTGGACAGCGATGCGGTCTCACGGCGCAGCGACTCGGTGCTCAGCCGCATGCCCTGGACCTGCGCGTTGAACTCGCCCTGCCAGGTGGCGCGGTCGTGGTGAAGGTCGCGCAGCTGGTCGGCGAGCCGCTCAAGCCCCTCTCTGACCACGGCCTGGTCGGCTGCCCGGATCTCGGCCGTGGCCAGGACCTGCTCCTGGGGACCGCGAGCGCGAGCCCACAGCCAGCCGATCAACCCGCCCAGACCGAGCCCGAGCAGCAGGCCGAGCACCAATGTCAGGACCGTCGTGATCTCCATGGAGGCCATGATGGCTGCCGCCACCGACAGGACGGCGGCGGTGACGGCTCGACCCGCGAGTCAGACCCGATCCGCGCCATCCGGCTGCCACAGCTGGACAGGGTTTCCCTCTGGGTCCCTCAGGTCGGCGAAACGGCCGTTGGGGTAGTCGGCCTGGTCCACCGAGACCTCGATGCCGGCGGCGCGCAGCTGGGCCACCATCGCGTCCAGGTCGCGCACCCGGAAGTTGACCGCCCACGACCGGTCGTGGAAGTGGCCGGAGTCGGTCGGCATCGGTGCGAAGACGGTGGGACCGGCCTCCTGGCGCCAGGAGGAGTGCTCGTAGGTCGGCGGGGGGTGGTCGACACCGAGATGGTCGGCATACCAGCTGGCCAACGCGCCGGGATCCTGGGCGCTGACGAACAGACCGCCGATCCCGGTCACGCGCTCCATCCCTCGACCCTAGCCCCGGTGTCCAGGGCTGGGGCGGCGTCAGCCGGAGAGGTCGGCGATCACCGGCGCATGGTCCGAGGCGCCGGTGCCGGCGCGCTCCTCGCGGTCGATGAAGGCGTTGCTCACCCGGGCGGCCAGCGAGGGTGAGCCCAGGATGAAGTCGATGCGCAGCCCTCGGTTGCGCTCGAAGCGCTGCCGGTAGTAGTCCCAGTAGCGGAACAGAGCCCAAGAGTTCCGGAACAGAACGTTCGTAGGCTCTGCCTCGTGACTGGGACCAGAACAGGACCGTAGGCAGGGCGCGCTGTGCGTGCCCTCGACAGGGAGGGGCATCGCATGGCACACAACATGGCAAGTACGGAGGGCACTAGGGCAGGCGTGTACGCCCGGATCAGCCTTGACGTGGGTGGTCAGGCCCTTGGGGTTGCCCGTCAGGAAGCCGACTGCAGACGCAAGGCTGAGGCTCTGGGATGGTTCGTGACGGACGTTTATGTAGACAACGACGTGAGCGCATCAAAGAACGTGTCGCGCCCCCAGTACATGCGGCTTCTGGCCGACCTTGAGGCTGGCCGGATCAACGCCGTGGTGGTCTACGACCTAGACCGTCTCACTCGGAAGCCTGCCGAACTAGAGACCTTCATTGACCTGTCAGACCGGCTGAGTATCGCCCTGGCGAACGTCGCTGGCGACGTGGACCTTTCCACTGCCTCGGGGCGAATGGTGGCCCGCATAAAAGGGGCTGTGGCGAGACAGGAGGCCGACCGGATCGGGGAGCGCGTCAAGCGTCAGAAGGCTCAGCGGCTTGAGGCTGGGATGCCTCCCGGCTCTCGATACCGGACCTTTGGCTACACCCGGGCCTGGGACGTCATAGAAGGGGAGGCCGTCATCGTCCGTGAGGTCTTTGAGCGGGTGGCCCGTGGCGAGTCCGTCAATGCCGTGACCAATGACCTGGTTGCCCGTGGCATACGCCGTGTTTCTGGGGACGTATGGCGCTACCAAGCAACGACCCGAATGCTTGAGAGCTCCATCTACGCGGGGCGATTGTCTTACAAGGGGCAGGACGCTGGACCGTCCCGGGTTCCGACCCTTGTCTCTGAGGCACTTTTCCATGCATGTCAGGGGCGTGAGCGCAAGGCGGCCTGGAACACCCGTAGTGGTCTGCTCTCCGGTATCGCGGTTTGCGGGGCCTGTCATACCCCGATGAACAGGGATGGCCAGGGCTATCGCTGTGCGCCGATTCAGGGTGGATGCGGCAGGGTCCGCATCAAGGCCGTGTGGCTAGACGACGCTGTCGAGGCAGCGGTCTGGTTTCTGATGACCTGGAAGCGCCAGAGCGCCAGCGCTGCAGTCGTCGGCGACGCGACTGCGAGCCTATCGTCTGCCGTTGAGGAGATTGACCGGAAGATCGCTGAGGTGCAGGAGGCCAGTACCTCGGGTGCTCTGGATCTGGCTGATGCCCTTCCTATGTTCAAGTCCCTGAGGGCTCAACGGGCTAAGGCCCTTGGGGCTGCTGAGGCCGCGATTGCTGATGACGAAACGTGGAAGCACGTCGAGGACTATGCGGGTGCCGACTTGTCGGCCAAGCGCACAGTCATCCGCCAGCACGTCACAGCCGTGCTTGTGGCTCCCACAACCAAGCCGGGGCGAAACACGTATGAACCTGATCGCATTCGCGTGGTCACCCCCTACGAGGGCAGAGAGTTCAGTGGCCGCGACTGCGACTCGCTGGGTGACATGCGAGACATGGCCATGGCTCTTCCCGTGGGTGCTTTCGACAGGATCGAAATTGGCTGGGGTGAGGCCGACGCCGGGACTGTCGTCAAAGGGCAGGGAGTCGCTCAGGGCCTCCCGCCGGAGGTCGAGGGCATGAGCGGACTGATCGTGTCCGAGGGTGTTCTGAGTGCCCTTGAGGACGTTGCCTGATGCCCTGCGGGGCAAATTGAATGACGCCATAGGGGAGTGATGAGACCTGGGATTTCCGTGGTGTCTAGGAGGTCACGAGCAGATAGGTGAAAACAAACCCCCGATTGGAGGTTGTCCAACAGGAACCAGCGCTGGCAAGCCGGGCCTCGCCCTGTCGGGTGCTCCGGCCGCTCAGTAATCTACAGCCGGAGCGACGTAGAAGCCTTTGAGGCGCAGCACGACATGACCAGGCTGGGATGGGGCTGGCGACGAAGTCCCGTCGAGGGCAACGCATTGGTCCCTACCGCGTCACCGACCAAGTCGGCGCCTGCCGTAACGACGAGCTCCCTGTGGCTCGCTTGGTCCTTTGCTGACAAACACGAGCGCCGGTTGACCGAGGCGAAGTTTGATCAGCATCGGCCTCAGGCGAGGGTTTCAATGAAGATCATGTGGACTCGCTCCTTTCGGCTATCGGGGCAGAGGACTACCCCAAGGGCCCTCGGGCTCTTGCTGGCGTCCTTCGCGACCGAGGACGGCACCGGGATACGAACCAGCACAAAGCACTTTCCTCAATGCTTGGCGTGTCCGAACACACTGTCATTAAGCGCCTAGCCATCCTGAACGGCGATGGGTTGCTCACGATTGCAATGATCGCGTGCAATGAGTCCGACGGACTTTCAATGCCAAAGCGCACATAAGAGGAGACACATGCTCGATGCCATGTCCAGGATGTAATCGTTTCATTCAGCGCATTGGAAGTGGGTTGGACTACGCATTGGGAGTGACGGGTTACGGAACGCATGAGTGATAGAACTGAGGTAGCAGCCAACAGCCAAGGAGGCCGGGGTTTTCTTATATCCGAAGAAGGAGGGCAGATGAGCGTAAAGCCTGCTAGTGCAGTCACACAGGTGGGTTGCGGGTGCAGCGAATGCAGAGCACTTGGTCCTGATGGTGAATGCCGCATTGCACAGAGTTACAAAAGTTCCGCACTGGTCCGGCTACCAGCTGGACCCAAAGCGTCCGAGGCGCAGACTGATTACATTGCGGGACTGGCGCGGAAGTTACCCAAGACTGAGGCGTCCACGCTCATTGAGCAGTTGAAGCAACAGGCGGCTAAGGGTGACAGCCTCTAGTCCCGAAGGGCATCTTCTTGAACAGGGCGACTACGACGGTGACGATTTCACCGATATGTGGCTGAGTGAAATGAAGGCCCTCAGGCTCACGAGTCCGCTCGATGAGAAGGCTCGGGACGCTGCCATTGCCTACTTCGATAGCAGGCCCCAAAGTATCAGCGGCTGCGCCAGACGACTCGGGGTCAAGCGTGAGACGGCTCTGCGGCGACTCCAAGCCGCCGACAGGAAGGGGTGGGTTTGTCTGTATGACGCCCCGATGCCAGCGCGGGAAGCGACCTTGGCCCGTGTCGTGGGTCGCAATGTGTTCTGGCCCGAGGGTCTGCCCAATTGGAATGGGGACACGTCAACGCCGGTGTTTTGACGTAACACAAAAATCGGGCACATATATAAGAGTTATGCACACCTGAGGCAGCGAAGCGAACCGAACGGTGTCATATTCGAGCCCACCTGAAATATGACTCTAAGGCTTCGATAACTAGCGCCCACTGCTATGACGGCGCGCCCCTCCGGTTCGCCAGTCGGTCAGTAATTGCTGCCAATCGACCTTTGGTCTAAGTCGCCGGAGCACAATGAAAGAAATAGAGGGCTGAGACGGACCTAACGGTCCGCCCGACCTATTTCGTAAGGAACTTCATGTGCTCCGAGGCGCCCCGCCAGGGGCGCTCATCTACACCTCTGAACAAAGGTGTCTGTTGGGGGCTTGGGGCTGGCGCCCAGCCCCATCTCTATCTCCGGCGTATGAGAGCCGTAGAGGTATTGACCAGTGTCGACCGCCCTGCCAGTCCGGCGTGGCGGTACTCACTGAGCAATTACCGAACCACTAGGAAGGCCCGTCAACAGGGCGGGCCTGTACGTATTAAGGAGCAAAGAATGAGTCACACGAGGATCCAGCGCGTCATCACGACCGCCGAGCAGAAGATCAACCAGGACGCGGCGATCGTCATGTCCGAACTAACTAAGACCTCCGAGGCTCTCCCGGAGCTCCGTGAGAAGGTCGCTGACCTCAAGGACGATCTCTCCGCTGAGGCTGACGTCAAGGTACGCCTCAAGCGCGGGGAAGATGTCCCAGCAATCGACCTTGTCCTTGCCAGGGCAGAGGACGAGATTGCCGAGTACCGACTGACCACGACGGAGGCTCGCATTGACGCACTTGAGAGCCGCCTCCCGGCGCCGAGCACAGTCCTAGCGGACAGGATCGCTCCCGCGTTCAAGTCGGTCATCCCTGGAGTGGAGCTGATCACTACCGTGGCCCCCCTCAAGACCTGGCGCAGTAACGTCCCAGAGGGCACAACGGCTGTGATCCTGTGTGTCGCTCCCAAGGTGGAGCGCGACCCGTTCCGTCAGACATTCTCGGGCACTGTGGAGGCCTACTACATCAGGTCCGGCCTCATGCGACCGATCAGCGTTGCCAGTCTTGAAGCCGCGCACCGGAACGGGAAGGTCACCTGTTCAATGTCGGTCTCGAACAACCGCGTCGGGGACGAAGGCGGTTGGGCAACTCTTGCTGGTGACACGACCGGCAACCAGACCGACGTCAACGCCCTCGTGTTTGATCACCTGACAGTCAAGGTCTCCGGCGTCCTTGACGGACTCCCCGTCATCCGTGAGCCCAAGGCCAACAGCGGCCTTCCCAAGACGTGGGTCATGAACGTCCTCTCGGGCTTCACGGTCCCCGGGAGCATTGCGACCGCTGGCGTCTCCGACAGGCCGAAGAGTGACCATGAGGCATTCGCACTTGCCTATGGTGTGGGGTCAACTGCTCGGTCTGCTCATCCGAAGGTGACCGAGGAGATTGAGGGCAATGAGCGCACCCTAACGGTCCGCCACAAGATCAACCTCGTCAACATTGAACCCATGGGCTTCGCGGACCAACTGCAGGAGTGCGGCGACGGCTACGTGGGCGGCTCCTATGTCGGAATGGGCGTATTAACCTCCGTGTCGGTTGAGCCGAGTAGTTCGGGCAGTGTCCTGAACGGGAACAACGTTGTTGCCGTCGTGACGGTCTTCGCGAGCGCTATCGAGTAAGGCTCTATGCGGCTCTAGACGCGCACTAGTGCCAGGCTGGGGGATTCCCCTGGCTAAGGCTGTGCGCGTCTTGGAGGCCTCGCCACGGGTCTCCTAGCACGTCTATGCATTCCCTTATCCGGGCACCTTATTCAACGAGGGTGGTTCCCGTATGTAAACCATTCAATAGAGGAGACATTAATGACAGCAATCACCCCTAGCAGGGTTCCTAGCAACCACCTAGCGCTGACTGCGCGTCACCGCATCGCCATTGAGGAAGGCGTCCGGCGTAACCGCCTGACTGAGCCGCCGATTACACACCTGCATACTCGCGGACTCGTGGTCGCACCGGTCAAGACGTATAGACACTCAGGCGGTGCTTGGTCGCTGCGCTCCCGGCCCGATGGAAGTGGTCTGGGCAAGCGTGCCCACCACATCGTCAATTCTGAGTCGAGGGCCGCGTAGTGGCTGGACGGGGCAATTTCCGCGACATGGTCGGCTATAGAACCCAGAACGCGCGCGTCGTCACGCGCTCTGGAAATACAGGCGGGGGTGCAACTCGCTGGGTGCTTGAGTGCGACTGCGGCAAGACCTTTGAGGCGGCGGGCAGCGACATTCGTCGTCGGCCTAACATGACCTGCAGAAAGGGGCACCAAGATCGAATGATGCTTAGGCAGACATTCGGCGGTCTGATCGTGACGGGCCTCGACACGGAAAATGACGGCAATGTGTTTGTGGATTGCACCTGTGGCCGTACTGGCGTGAGTGTCAGGGCGCAGGGGGTCCGCTACGGCATGCGCCGCTCCTGCGGCTGTCTCAACCGTGAGCAGGCGTCCGCAATGGGAGCCAGTACCAACAAGGGGAAGACTGGTGCGCTGCACCCGTCCTACGGGATCAAGAAAGAAGTTCATCACAATTGGAAGGGCGACACGGTTTCGTACTCCGGTGCCCATTCGCGGCTCAAACGCTGGCAGGGGGCCGCGAAGAAGTACCCGTGTTTCAACTGTGGCAATCAGGCCAAAGACTGGGCATTCAGCAACGCTTGCCCCGATGCCCGAGTTCAGATGGGTGGCGATGGTGACGGAATGGCTTTCTGCACGCACGCCGAATGCTACGAGCCTGCGTGCCGCAACTGTCACAGTGCAATCATTGATAGCAACAATCTAATGGTCATTTCGATTGGGGATTACAAGATGCTCGCTCCGAGGGCTGCCTAGTGGGTAGGCGTGGACCAGCACCCAAATTCCCCGTCGAGGTCGGAATGGAGTTCGGCCTATGGGAGGTGACCGACGTAATGTCCAATGGCGTCATCCAGGTTGTATGTGAATGTAGCGAGACGCGCTTTGTAGAGGCACGCGACCTTAGGCGAGGGCGCACCCGTTCATGCGGAGCGCACAAGGGCCACCCTGCACTAATCGAGGATGAGACATCCTGACCATGCCCTAATTTTTGGCAGGTCACTCCGCAATTGGAAACGGTTTGCTAGCAATAAGTACCCCCACCCATCTCGGGTGGGGGCCTTATTGGGTTCGAGGTCGAGTACGGCAATAAGCGTGGATATACCCTATTTATGGGGCGTAATGCGCCCAGCTATCAACTGCCGATCCCGGAGGGTGAGGCGAAGGGGGTCATACCCCCAGTCATCCCTCTGAAACGCCAACACGCTCACGGCAGTTGTTCTAGAGCCTGACTACTGTTCCGGATGAAAGAGTCCGAGTCCCCAGTCAATTCCTCCCGAACCAAATTTATCAACCGGGTGTTGATTAGCGCCATGTCGTCCGCGAAATCTACGAGGGTGGGGGATGCGGTCGCAAAGTCTTGGGCGGTACGCAGGTTGTTGACGGTTGTCGTTAGCACCGGCTTGAATCCTTGGCGGATCTCGTCGAGCATCGCCATGGAATGAACATAAAACCGCTGGCTTGCGATTACTGCAACCTGCGTTACTGCTTGCGGAAGGTCGGACTCCTTTCGCTTCGAGAACATCAGCACGGCCCCGCGTGTTTCCGTAGCGAGCGGGGCCAGTAGGTCCTGGTGCTCGCCGTCTGCCCACGTGACGGTGGTCTTCGCGTCGATGGCGAGGCGAGTAAGGTCGCTGACGACATCCACGAGTGCCGTCATTCGCGTCAGTCTTTCATTACGCCAATGATCCTCAATGCTGGCGCGACGCGCGTCCGCGTGGGCGTTCCGCTCGGCGGCCCAGTCCTGCTCGCGTTGAGCAGCGTCCTGCTTGCGCCGTTTGCTCTCGGCAACGTTCGTGATGATGAGTGTCACGAGCACGGGTACGACCGCGACGATAAGGGTCTGCCACCAGTTCATTGCGCCACTGTGCCGCACCGGACGGGGATGCCCGCCGTTGTGGTCAAAACCGACGAGTCTGCGACGAAGACACGTCTACGCCTGTGGTCGTCGGTACGGTGAGCCCGTGACTACAGATGCGCGCGCGGACCTCATGGACCGATTGGTGAACAAGTCTGGTGGCGTGCGCTCTGAGGCGACCATCCAAAGCGATGTTCGGATGCTCCTGCTCGACAGCGACTTGGGTCTCGCGGACGTCCAACTTGAGGCTCAGGTCGGGGAGCAGCACCGGCGCATTGACGTTGAGGTCGGCTGCACCGTCATTGAGGTCAAGCGGTCATTGAGCAGCGAGACCGCCGTTGCGGCGGCCCGCGGTCAGCTGGCTGGCTACGTCGTGACACGCCAATCCGAGATGGGTCAGCGATACGTCGGCATCTTGACGGACGGGGCGCTGTGGATCGCCTTCCATGAGGTGGATGGGGAACTGGTTGAGGCCACCCGCCACGCGGCGGGTGCCGGTGCGTCGGGGCTGCAACCCCTTGTGACCTGGCTGGAAGGTGTGCTGGCGACGAAGACCTCTGTGCGTCCGACGCCGGATGAGATTCACGATCGGCTGGGGGCGTCTAGCTCGAGTCACGCCCTCGACTTCGCAACGCTCAAGGCGCTGTACGAAGATCACGGGAACGAGCCGACCGTGATGCTCAAGCGGGAACTCTGGGCCAACCTGCTCAAGTCGGCATTGGGTACGCAATTCACCGACGACGACGACCTCTTCCTTGAGCACACGTTGCTGGTCAACTCAGCAGAAATCATTGCTCACCTTGTCTTGGGTGTGGATACGTCACTGCTGTCCCCGACCACGCTGCTGGCGGGGGACCAGTTCACGGCTGCTGGTCTCTATGGCGTTGTCGACCGTGACTTCTTCGACTGGGTTCTCGAGGTTCCTGGGGGCGACGGGTTCATTAAGGCGCTTGCTCGACGTCTGTCTCGGTTCGACTGGTCGGCAGTCGAGCACGATGTGTTGAAGGTTCTCTATGAGTCGGTCATCACGGCGGAGGTCCGCAAAAGCCTGGGGGAGTACTACACCCCTGATTGGCTGGCGAACCGCGTGGTCCAAGAGGTTGTGACGGACCCCCTCAACCAGCGGGTCCTAGACCCATCCTGCGGCTCAGGGACGTTCGTGTTCTACGGCGTTCGCCGGTTCCTTGAGGCGGCAGACGCGGCGGGATTGTCGCTTGCGGATTCAATGAGTCTCGTCAGCTCGCGGGTGATGGGGATTGACCTGCACCCCGTGGCCGTCGCATTGGCGCGGGTCACCTACTTGCTCGCGATTGGACGAGAGCGTCTGACTGCTCAGGATCGCGGGACCCTTTCGGTGCCCGTCTACCTAGGGGACTCTCTCGGCTGGCAGCAAGCCGAGGACATTCTCTCTGTGGACATGCTCGTCATTCCAACAGAGGTCGGTGATCAACTGTTCTCAGAGCCACTGCGCTTTCCTGACGAGTTGTTGCAGGATGCGGCGCGGTTCGACCGCATCGTCGAGACCCTGGTGGAGGAGTCTGGCCGTGCGAAGGGCACAGGAACCACGGGCCTCAGTTCCGGCGCAGCGCGGCGACTAGGGCTCACCGAGGAGGACCTTCTGTTGCTTGATGAGAACTTCCGGCGACTCAAGCAACTGCATGAGGACAATCGAGACCACATCTGGTCCTACTACGTGCGAAATGTCTCGCGGCCCACCTGGCTCAGCCGCGTTGAGAACCGCGTTGATGTGCTAGTCGGTAACCCTCCGTGGCTCTCGTACCGCCACATGACGGGCGAAATGCAGCGTAAGTTCAAGGCACTCTCGCGCGCCCGTGGCTTCTGGCGTCGAGAGAACACCGCTACGCATCAGGACCTAGCAGGACTATTTGTCGCTCGTGCAGTCGAGCGCTACCTGAAGGCAGGGGGGCGCTTGGGGTTCGTCGTGCCGAACTCGGTCGTTGACCGGGACTACTGGGGTGGCTTCCGTCGCGGACGCTTTGACGCTGCTGGAGTGCGTTTCGATACGCCCTGGGATCTTCGGCGGGTACGTCCGCACATGTTCCCTCGGGGGTCTGCGGTCATCTTTGGGGAACGCTCGACCGAAGCACGTGAGATGCCCCGCTCGGCGGTCGTGTGGAAGGGGCGCGTGCCAAGGCGTCACGCTGCGTCCGACTATGCGCCCGGACTTACCCAAGAGTTGCAGGCGTTGCGCATCGTCAGCGACGAAGACGAGTTGTCCCCGTACCACACACGGTTCGCCCAAGGGGCGATCCTCGTCCCACGCATGCTCATGCGGGTCCAAGAGGTCACCAGTGGCGCACTAGGCGTTGCTGGTGGCATGACGTCGATCAAGTCGGCTCGTTCTGTGTCAGAGAAGAAGCCATGGAAGCCATTGCCCGACGTGACAGGCACGGTCGAACGACAGTTCCTCTATCCCACCTACCTCGGTGAACATGTTCTGCCGTTTCGCACTTTGACCCCGGACACCTTCGTCATCCCCATCACCGGAGCTGGTGACGTGATGGGAGGCGATCACTCGAAGATCGATGGGTACCCGGGGCTCGCTGCTTGGGTTAGGAACGCCGAAAGCATCTGGAATGCCCACGGCACTGGCAACCTGACGCTCATTGAACAGATCGACTACATGGGCAAACTGTCCCAACAAGTTCCGATCGCTCCTAGGCGTGTGGTTTACGCCACTTCGGGCATGCACATCGCGGCCGCTATGATCGAGGACCCTCAGGCGATCATCGACTCGAAACTCTATTGGGCCACCGTCGCCACTCAGGCCGAGGGCTATTACCTAACAGCGGTGCTGAACGCACCGATCGCGACCGTCCTTGTGCGACCGCTGATGTCGTATGGCAAAGACGAGCGAGACATCCACAAGCACGTCTGGAAACTGCCTATTCCGTTGTTCGATCCGACCGACCCAGTTCACGCTGAGATTGAGGAGATTGGGAAGTCTTTGACGGAGCAGGTCGCGGACCTGCACTTCGATTCCAGCAACTTTGTAACCCAGCGACGGGTAGTGCGTGGGCTGGTTTCCCAGCGACAGCGGCTAGATGAGCTCGTTGCTGAACTTCTGGGGGAACCCCCGCTGGGGGAGCGGGGCGAACTGCCCCCCGCTGGCCTAATCCGTCTCACGTCATCCCCACTGTCCATTGACTCTGCAGACATTGAGATTGACCTTGACATTGAGTTTGACCATGCCCGGCAGGTGTACCTGTGGGGTTATCTGGTTTCGCAGTCAGGGCCGGACGAGCCGACCTATCACTCAGTCGGAAACCCGGAGGCTGGCCTCAACGCCATATCGCTTGCACGCCAATTCAAGGACGAGTTGAGCGCTCTCGTGCAGCAGGCCAACGACGCCGGTCGATCAGTGCGGCTCTATCACTACGGCCACGTTGAGCCGACTCACCTCGCCAACCTGCTGGGAAGCGACGCGGCTCCGCTCCTGACGATTGCCACGGACCTGCTCAGTGTCGTGCGCGACAACTACTTCTCAGGTCTTGGGTACTCCCTCAAGCGCCTCGCGCCGCTGGCGGACTTCCAGTGGTCTGCGGACGGCATGACTGGTGCTGACACCTACGACCTCATTGCTCGGGCTCGTAATGGCGATGACGGTGCTTGGGACACATTGCTTCGCTACAACGAAGACGACACGAGGGCCACCAAGGCGCTTCGGGACCACCTGCGGGCTCAGGCGTAGAGGACGGTTCGCAAGCAATGTCCACGCCACTTGAGCGCGCAATCGACTCACTGTCCGACCCGAACGTCTCTATCGCCGACGCCCTACGCGGGCTGTTCGTGGTGAGTCGCCGCATCTCTGCGCACGACCTTTCAGCTTGGCTTAGGTCCGAACTCGACGGCTACACCGAGGGCCAAGATGTCCCGCAGTATCGGGAAACTGGCCATCTGCCTGTTGCCCTGAAGTTCGACGGCTACGGGGGGACCCACAACACGCTCAGCGTGTCACCAGGGGATCTGCCACATCCCCTCAGGTCCGCTTTTTCGGATGGCGCATTGAGGCAGCCTGTCGCTGAACTGGATGCTCTCTGCGACCCGTCGACTGAGTCCGAGCCGCGCATGCAACTACCCATGGCATGGGTCGAGGTGTACCGAGGCCTGGTGCAGCAGGATCTTGTCCCGTACATGCCGATGATGGTCCTCAATGGCGCCAGCCTCACGCTACCTAGGACGCACCTTCGCGGCATCCTGGACCGGGTTAAGTCGGTCGCATTGGACTTGGCCCTGGGCCTTGAGGACGTCTCACTGGAAGCTGGGGCAGCGGGTGGTCCCACGGTGGCCACGGAACCTGGATTGCAGGCCGCCGTGACGGTCCATATGCAGAGCATCTACGCCACCGACTCTTCGGTCGTGATCGGGGACAACGCCTCTCTGACGCATGTAAAGGTAGGCGATATGAGCGGCCTGCTAAAGGCAGCTCGGTCCCTGCTAACTGACGAAGGGGTTGAGGCACTAGCGGAGGCATTGGAGGGAGACGGGGGCGAACCCGCGACTGCGACCCGATCCGTGCTGGATCGCGTGCGGGGCGGGGCTTACGTCTTGGCAGGTGGTATCTCGGGCAATGCCGCCTATACCGGGATAGTTGCCTTGATTAGCATGACTTTCCCTGGGGTTTCGTTCTGAGTCAACGACGCATGAGTGGGACAAGGGTAGGCGCGCACACGCTTAGATCCGAACCGGAAAGAAGGTATGGCTCTAGCGCCGAACGTTCGCAGGAGGCAATGTTCCTGCCGATTCGTTGCTCGCCCCGGCCGAGCACAAGGTTGTCTTGTCCAGGTCCACGACAACCGGTGCATGGTCTGACGGATTACTCGTCCCTTGGTCTGGGTCGCGCTCGTCCCTGTCGATGAAGGCGTGTGTGACGCGCTTGGCGAGGCTGGGGGAACCCAAGATGAAGTCAATCCGCAGCCCTCGGTTCCTCTGGAATCGGTTACGGTAGTAGTCCCAGTAGGTGTAGACGTCCGGCCCGGGGGTGTAGGGGCGCACCACGTCGACGTACCCGTCGTCGAGGAAGGCCTGGAAGGCCGCGCGCTCCGCGGGGGTGACGTGGGTGGAGTTCTTGAACTGGGCGGGATCGAAGACGTCCTCGTCGGTGGGACAGACGTTCCAGTCCCCGACCAGGGCGCAGTCCTCGCCGAGCCAGTCGACGGCCTGGGCGCGGAGCTGGGCCAGCCAGGCGAGCTTGTAGCGGTAGTGGGGGTCGTCGGGCTTGCGCCCGTTGGGGACGTACAACGACCAGATGCGTACGCCGCCGCACACGGCGCCGATCGCGCGGGCCTCGGGGACCACGGGGTCGCCGTACCCGGGCATGCCCTCGAAGCCCACCTGCACGTCCTCGAGGCCGACCCGGCTGATCAGCGCGACCCCGTTCCACTGGCTGGTCCCCGCCGCGGCGACCTCGTAGCCCAGGGACTGCAGGCCCATCAGGGGCAGCTGGTCGACCTTCGCCTTGGTCTCCTGCACGGCCAGGACGTCGATGTCGTGACGCTGCAGGAAGGCCTCGACGCGGTCGATGCGGGAGCGGATTGAGTTCACGTTCCAGGTCGCGATGCGCACCAGGGGAGCCTAGTCGTGAGCCGCGACGAGGAACGGCGCGAGGGGGGCCGGAGTGCAGGCGTGGACCAGCGCCATGGCGCGGTCGTGCGGCACGTCGCGGAGCACGACCCGCTCGTTGCCGGCGGCCGTGGTCGCGGTCAGCGTGACGAGACCGGCCCGGCGCTGGAACAGCGACTGCCGCGCCACCCAGCCGATGATCCCGTCGGTCTCCAGGACGGTGCGGTTGCGGGCGGTGATCCCGCTGCCTGCAACCAGATGACGCTCGGTCAGCGCATTGCCCAGGTGGGCGTACGACGCCTCCGCGCAGGCGGCGGCGACCGCGACGCAACCCGGGACCAGAGCCAGCGGCACCCAGCCCGGGACCAGGTCGCGGAACTCCCACGGTCGGTTGAGGACCGCCAGGGCGACCAGCAGCAGTGCCAGGCCTGCGCTGGTGAACTGGGCTCTCACGTGGGTCCGCCGCCGCGCTGCCGGCCCGTGGGGGAGCAACGGCGTGCGTACTGCCTGCTCGTCCTCGACGATGGTGCCGGCCACATCGGCGGCCACTCGGACCGGGCTCGGAGGCAGGATCGTGGTGACGCCGCCAGCCACCCCGGTGGCGAGGGTTGCGAGCTCCGCCCCGCCAACCAGCCGCAGCAGCGCCTTCTCGGTGAGCAGCACCCCACGCACCCGCTGTTCCTCGACGCTGATCGAGCGGGTGGTGAACAGGCCCGAGGTCAGGTGCAGGGAGCCGTCTCCCCGGGTGAGTCGCAGGCCCCACCACTGGGCGACGTACCCGGTGACGGAGATCAGCAGCCAGCCCAGCAGGCCGGCCACCAGCAGCCCGGCCACCACCGAGGCCAGCGCGAACCCCGTGATCCAGCCCCACGCGTCGCGGATGTGCTCGCCGTCCAGGAACGGGAGGTCGTCGGTGAACTGGGAGACGAAGCCGACGGCGCCCACCACGATCACCAGGCGGGCCAGGCTGAACGGGGCGAACCGCAGCCAGGTCCAGTCGATGCGGGCGAGCTCCTCCTCGGGGTGGGCCCGCCACTCGACCGGCGTCGGCATCCCGGTCGGTTCGGCGTCTGCCGGCGATGAGGACGCCGCCCCGGCGAGCCCCTGGCCCCAGGGGTCCTGAGCCGTGCCGGGCCCGGTGGCAGCTCCGGGCTGCGCTGGTTCGCCCGCGGAGGCACGTGCGGTGAGCAGCAGCGCGCGCAAGGAGGCCGCGTGCTGGACCGAGACGGCATCGAGGACGATCCGCTCGTCATCGACTCCGGTGCCGATCTCCACCTTGCGCAGCCCCAGGACCCGGTGCAGCAGCGACGCCTCGAGGTCGACGCTGCGGACCCGTTCCAGGCGCACCGTGGAGCTCTTCTTGTTCAGGAGTCCGCGGCGCAGCTGCAGCTGGCCGTCGGTGATCCGGTAGTACGTCGTCAGCCAGGGGATGGCGCCGACGGCCAGCGCTCCGAGGATCATCACCGGAGTCGCCAGGAAGAAACGGGAGTCACGGCTGCCCACGCCCACGACGATGGCCAGGATCGGCACGATCAGCTGCCCGAGCGCCTTGACCGGGTCCAGCAGGAGCTTGCGCGGATCCAGCCGCTGCCACGGTACGGCGACGTCTCCTTCAGGCGGTGGCGCCGACGGCTCGTCCAGGCTCACGTGGCGTCACCCTCACTGGCAGCGGTGATCGCAGTCAGCCGGGCCACCAGCTCTCGGGCCTCCTGCTGGTCCAGACCGTCGATCGTGATCGGTCCCGCCGCCGAGGCCGTGGTGACGGTGATCGAGGAGAGCCGGAACAGGCGCATCACCGGGCCCTGCTGGGAGTCGACGGTCTGCACCCGGTTGAGCGGAGCGATGCGGGTCTCGGTGGTGAGCCATCCCGTCCGGGTGTGGATCGCCTCCGGGCTCACCTCCCAGCGGTGGACGCGGTACCTGATCCGGGGCATCAGCGCGCTGTAGGCCAGGTTGACGACGATCAGGAGCACCAGCAGTGCGGTCGCCCACCACGGGCGAGAGGGCACCAGGACGTAGATGGTGACGCCCACGGCGACCTCCACCGCGGTGGCGAGCAACGCGGTGACCAGCCAGTAGCCGATGGCCCGGCGAGAGACCTGGTTGGCGGGTTCGCGAAGCGCGACGGGCGTTAGGTCGTCCCGTGCGGGCTCGGGATCCGGGGCAGGCGCGTCGGCGTGGGGGAGCGTCACGACGCAGAGCCTTGCACAGCGTGCCGACGGCTCGCGGTGTCTCGTCGCGGCCTGCTGTTGGGGGCGGCACCACTGATTGGGAGCGCCGCGCCCGCCGGACCTAGACTCGGCGCCCGTGGCCCTCACCATCGGAATCGTCGGACTGCCCAACGCTGGCAAGTCCACCCTCTTCAACGCCCTGACCAAGAACGACGTGCTCGCGGCGAACTACCCGTTCGCGACGATCGAGCCCAACGTCGGCGTGGTCGGTGTCCCCGACTCGCGGCTGGCCACGCTGGCCAAGATCTTCGGGTCCGAGAAGATCCTGCCCGCGACCGTGGAGTTCGTCGACATCGCCGGCATCGTGCGCGGCGCCTCCCAGGGCGAGGGCCTGGGCAACAAGTTCCTGGCCCACATCCGGGAGTCCTCGGCCATCTGCCAGGTGACCCGGGTCTTCCGCGACGACGACGTCACCCACGTGGACGGCGAGGTGAATCCCGGCAGCGACATCTCGACTATCCAGACCGAGCTGATCCTGGCCGACCTGGAGACGGTCGAAAAGGCGATCACCCGCCTGGAGAAGGAGTCGCGCAAGGTCAAGGACCTGGTCGCGAACCTGGAGGCGGCGCGGGAGGCCAAGGAGGCGCTGGAGTCCGGCACTCCGATCATCGCCACCAAGATCGACCGGGCCCTGCTGCGCGAGCTGTCGCTGCTCACCGCGAAGCCGTTCATCTACGTCTTCAACTGCGACGCCGACGAGCTGAACGACGACGAGCTCAAGGCCAAGATGCGTGAGCTCGTCGCGCCCGCCGAGGCGATCTTCCTCGACGCGAAGTTCGAGTCCGAGCTGATCGAGCTGGACGACGAGGAGGCCGCGGAGTTCCTTGCCGAGGCCGGCGTCACCGAGCCCGGTCTCGAAGTGCTGGCCCGGGTCGGCTTCGACACCCTGGGGCTGCAGACGTACCTGACGGCCGGCCCGAAGGAGACTCGCGCCTGGACCATCCCCAAGGGGGCGACGGCCCCCGAGGCCGCCGGTGTCATCCACACCGACTTCCAGAAGGGCTTCATCAAGGCCGAGATCGTCTCCTTCGACGACCTGGTGGCCGCGGGCACCATGGCCAAGGCCAAGGAGGCCGGCAAGGTTCGCATGGAGGGCAAGGACTACGTGATGGCCGACGGCGACGTGGTGGAGTTCCGCTTCAACGTCTGAGGGTTTGCCTTCATGTGACGTTGGAGGGGTACTCCGGATGGATTTGGCCGATTCTAGCCAGTTCTGTGCGGGTTTCAGGCGGTTTGGACGCTCTGGGCTCCGTCCGTACGACGTTGCTGGTTGGTCGTTGTAGTCGCCCTCTCTTAACGCCATCTAAGGGTCTTCTTTCGAGGGCCAGAATGCATAAACACGTCGACCACGCATGAACAGTCGCTCAATCGGCCTCGACCGCTCTGGTTAGTGCGCACGGGACCTCGCGTTCATGGTGGAATCCACGCATGGGTGCTTGGGGTCCTGCCATTTTCTCCGACGACACGGCATGCGACATCAGGTCCGACTACCGCGAACTGCTCGAGGATGGTGTCGATGACGCAGAGGCGACGCAGCGGGTCATCGCGGACTACCAGCACCTGGCCCACGACGAGGCACACGTCCCGTACTTGGCCCTTGCGGCTGCACAGTCGGGCCTCGGGCGCCTTGAAGACTCGGTGAAGCTCGAGGCTCTTCGAGTCATCGATGCGGGGGTTGGGTTGGAGCTGTGGGCGGAGGCCGGGGACCAGGAGCTGGCCAAGAGGAAGGCTGTGCTGAGCAAGTTGCGGGCCACCCTCACAGGACCGCAGAAGCCTCCGACGAAGGTCCGCCGCCCTTGGTCTGATGTGACCGACCTAAGTTCGGGCGACGTGCTCGCTTACACGTTGCCTGACGGCAAGTTCGCCCTCTTCCGGGTCGCGCGGCATCGCAAGAAGGATGAGGACTGGCGGGAGGTTGGGTTCACGCTGGTCGGCCGGGTGACGCCCTCCTCAGGAGATGCCAGCTTCGCAGCGAGGACATACACGTCGTGGCGCTCGCTGCGAACGAGTCTCGACAACGGATGGTGAGTATGACTGTGCACGCACTGCTGAGGAGCATCGACTTGGAGCCGGAGCCGTCTTCGCTGCTCGCCAGGGCGGAGGAGTTCTGCCTCCTCGCTCGTCTGTACGCCGGTCCTGCTGATGGTCCTGGCGAGGAGTCATTCGACGTCACGGTGTGTTCTCCAGAGTGGCTTGCTGCACGTTGTCGAGACGGCGGCTTCTTCGATGCGCGTCATCACCTTGTGGTTGATGTGGCGCACTTCGACCAGGGTGCCTTGCGCTCATGGCTGGAGAAGCGCGTTAAGGCTGTCTCGGGTGACAACTGGGCTGAGGTAGGGGAGAAACTGAGCCGTCTCGGCTTGTGGGAGTTCGAGGACTACCGGCGATGACCGAGAAGCGCGAGTCAGACGTGGCCTTGGGCCTGACTGGCGACGAGGCGTTGGTGCTCTTCGAGTGGCTAGCGAGGTTCAACAACGGGGACAGCGCGTTCGAGGACCAAGCCGAGCAGCGGGTGCTCTGGGACCTCGAAGCAATGTTGGAGAAGGTCTTGTCGGCGCCTCTTCGACCCGACTATGCCGACTTGCTGGCGAGCGCGAGAGCGCGGGTGCGAGATGACGGCGTACATTAAACGACGGTCGCGGCAACGTCGTCGGTGGTCGTCTGGACGTAGTAGCGAAGGCTGACGCCACGTCGTGGTGACGCATCTGGCGACGTAGTACCTCGGGCGCAGCTCCTGCCGCGACGAGGTTCGTAGCGAAGGCATGTCGAAGCATGTGGGGTCGGAGTTCAAGCTGTGCCCGTCTGCCAGCCCGCCTGATGCCGACGTACACCGTGTTCGCTGCTCGCTCAAAGTCGTGGTCGCGGTAGCGATTGGCAAGCCAGTCCGGTAGGACGACAGGGCCGGTCGTCTTAGACGATGCGAGGTGCCCATCTGGTCGACGTTGCCGGTCGACGAACAACACGTTTCCCGTCACTTGCTGGCTTGTGCAGCAACTACGTCATGGACGACGGCGACGTCGTGGAGTTCCGCTTCAACGTCTGATGGACAACCGTCTGCTCAGGCAGAGCGGGTGTAGGTAACCGGCAGCAGCCCGGTCACCGGCCGGCGCCGACCACCGGCTCCTCGGCCGGGGAGTAGTCCGCCTCCGCCCGCTCCACCACGACGCGCCGTACGACGGAGGCGATCGCGGTGCTGATGACCTTCGGCGAGGTGTCGCTCACCCCCTCGAGATGGGCCGCGATCCACGCCGTGAGGTCGTCCCGGAGTCGGTCGACCGCGCCCGAGCCCCGGGCGGTCACGGTCAAGTTCTCGAGGTCGCCCTCGACGTACCCGGCGGAGATGACCTGGCGGAAGATCGGCTCGATCACCGCGGTCGGCAGCTGACGCGACCACGCGATCTGACCTACGTCGGCGCGATGACCGGCGGCGGTGAGCCCGTAGACCTGGACGACCGCCCAGACCCCGGCCGCGTCGAGATCCTCCTCGGAGGACTGCAAGAGGTCCAGCACCCGGTCGCGGCGCCGGCCATAGAGCAGGTTCGTGATCCGGCGAGACAGCACCTCCTCGTTGGGCGGCGAGTCAGGGGCACCGAAGCCGGCACCGAGGTCCTGGGCAGCGTCAGCCACGTTGTCGGCGAGCTTGACCTGCGGCAGCACGAGCGCCAGGACGAAGGCGACCACGGCGACCGGGACCGCCCAGAGGAACACGTGGGTCAGCGACTCGGAGTAGGCGCCGACGATCGGCGCGATCACCCGGTCGGGGAGCGCATGGAGCGCTTCCGGCGTCGCTAGGTCGGCGGGTGTGACGCCGCGTGCTCTGGCGACCGCGGCGGGCAGCCGGTCCTGGAGGAAGTTGGCATAGAGGGTCCCGAAGATGGCCGCGCCGAACGCGCTGCCCATGGTGCGGAAGAAGGTGACCCCGGACGTGGCGACCCCGAGGTCGCTGTACTGGGCCGAGCCCTGCACGACGATCGTGAGCACCTGCATGCTCATGCCGATGCCGAGGCCCAGGACGAACAGGTACAGCGAGGAGACTGCGAGGGGGGTCGACGGATCCATCTGGGAGAGCAGGAAGAGCCCGAGAGCCATCACCAGGCTGCCGAGGACCGGGAAGACCTTGTAGCGCCCGGTCTTGCTGACGATGTTGCCGGCGGTGACCGAGGTGATCAGCAGCCCCACCACCAGCGGCAGCAGGCGGAAGCCCGACTCGGTCGCGGAGACGCCCTCGACGTACTGGAAGAACGTCGGCAGGAAGGTCATCGCGCCGAGCATCGTGAAGCCGACGACAAAGCTCAGCGCGCAGCAGACGGTGAAGACCCTGGCACCGAACAGGCGCGGGGGCAGGATCGGTTCCGCCGCCCTCCGCTCGATGAGCACGAAGATCCCGAGGACCGCGACGCCGCCCACGAGGAGGCTGATGATCTGCCACGAGCCCCAGGCGTACGTCGTGCCGCCGAAGCTGGTCGCCAGCACCAGCATCGAGGCGCCCACTGCGACTGCGACCATGCCGGGGTAGTCGATGCGTGGCTTGGCCCCGCCGGCCACGCGGGGGATGGTCCAGGCTGCGGCGACGACCACGATGGCGGCGAGCGGGACGTTGACGTAGAAGCACCAGCGCCAGCTGGCGTTGTCGGTCAGCAGCCCGCCGACCAGCGGTCCGATCACGGTGGCGAGGCCGAAGACGGCGCCGAGCGCACCCTGGAACTTTCCGCGCTCGCGAAGCGGGATGATGTCGGCGATCAGGGCGGTGGCCGTGACGGTGAGACCGCCGGCGCCGATCCCTTGCAGCGCCCGGGAGCCGATCAGCCAGACCATCCCGTCGGCCAGGCCGCACAGTGCCGAACCCACGATGAAGACGACGACGCTGAGCTGGAAGACGAGCTTGCGGCCGAACTGGTCGCCGAGCTTGCCGACCAGCACGGTGACCGTGGTCTGGGCGAGCAGGTAGGAGGTGACCACCCAGGACACGTGGGTGCCGCCGCCGAGGTCGCCGACGATGGTCGGCAGCGCCGTGGACACGATCGTCGCGTCGAGCGCGGCCAGGAGCATGCCCAGGCCGATGGTCGCGAACGCCGCGATCCGGCGCCGGCCGGTGAGCGCCCGTGTTGCGACCGGCGCAGGCGCCGGCGTGGCGGTGGTGGCGGACAAAGGGGCGCCTCCTTCGAGACGGGGCACCAACAGTTTCAAGCTGGTAGTGGATTGAGGAACGTGCCTTTGTGCCCGATTCCTTGGGACGCACGACGGGGAGCGTGCGACGCCGGGACGGCCGTGCTCCCACTCAGCCGTACGGGGCCGACGAGGTCCAGAGCCTCCTCTGGTGCGCACGCGGCAACGGGCAAGCCTCTGACCTGGGCAAACGTGGTTAGGGACCCCCGATTTGGGGGTGGGCGGCGAGGTGGTGCTAGTGTTCCTCTTGTCGCCGCGAGCGGCTCCCGCCAATGGCCAG
>NZ_POAG01000023.1:0-28959 GCF_002930065.1 Nocardioides sp. 616
TGCGGGGGCGGCGCGGCCGGCGCGCCGGCGCGCCGGGGCTCGGCGCGACCGCCGGAGGGCCGCGGGGTGGTGGGCATCATCCGGGTCTCGTCGGGCCGGGACGGCCGGGAGACGGGACGCGTGGGCTCGGCGGGGGACGGAGAGTCGGAGCCCTTGCTCCTGCCGTAGAGCCATTGGTACTCAGGGGTCCCCTCCTCGGGGCCGCCCTTTCCCCGAGGTCGATCAGCCATGGCACGAAACTACCCGAGGGGCGCGGCGATAACCTGCGCACCATGCACTCTGAGAGGGACTCCGACCACTCGGACCAGCCAGCTGAGGCGCGCCCCACCTCCTACTCCCGGGTCTCGCTGTCGCTGATGACCGGCTCGGTGCACGCCAACCTGCTCGGCAACATCCACGGCGGGGAGATCATGAAGCTCGCCGACTCCACCGCGGGCGCGGTGGCCCAGCGCCACAGCGGAGGGCCTGCGGTGACGGCGGCGATGGACCAGATGGCGTTCCTGCACCCGGTGTACGTGGGCGACATCGTGCGGGCCTCGGGACAGGTCAACTGGGCGGGACGCTCGTCGATGGAGATCGGGGTGCGGGTCGAGGCGCAGCCGTGGAACAGCGCTGCGAACGAGCCTCGGCACGTCGCCTCGGCGTACTTCGTGTTCGTCGCGGTCGACGCCTCCGGGCAGGCCCGCCCGGTGCCGGAGCTGCTGCTGGAGAGCGCCGTCGACGTACGCCGGCACCGGGAGGCCGGCATCCGGCGGCAGCACCGGCTGGCGAGACGGACCGAGATCGAGCGCGGACGCGCCTGAGGTCGGCGCGGGGGAGCTCAGCCGAGGGCTGACACGCCGAGGCGCCTGCACGGGCGTGACGGGTGTGACTGGTGATACTGAACGTCCCAGCTGTTCTCTTCCCCCCCCACGCAGTGAGGCCCGATGTCTTCCCCCGCCCCGAACCGCCCCCTCGCGGTCCCCGACCGCGCCGCCCGGGTGCGGTTCCGTCGGGCGCTCGCCCTGATGGTGATGACGCTGCTCGTCCCCGGATCGGCGCAGCTGGTGGGAGGCAACCGCCGCCTGGGTCGGGTCGCGATGCGGATCTGGCTGGGTCTGGTTGCCGTGGTCGCACTCACCCTCCTCGTCTCCGTCCTGTGGCACCCGCTGGTCTTCTGGGCGGTCTCCAACACGCTGCTGCTGGGACTGGTGCGCCTGCTCCTGATGGCGCTGGCGGTCGGCTGGGCGGCGCTGTTCATCGACGCCTGGCGCATCGGCCAGCCGCTCAGCCTGCTGCAGAACCATCGGCTGGCGGCGGTCGGCGTCAACGGGATGCTCTGCTTCTCCGTCGCGGGCTCGCTGCTCTTCGGCGCCCACCTGGTCGGGGTGCAGCGTGACTTCATGGTCACGATGTTCGGCGACAGCAAGGTGGTCGGAGCACACGAGGGACGCTTCAACGTGCTGCTCCTGGGCGGTGACTCGGGGGCGGGCCGCTGGGGCCTGCGCCCGGACTCCCTCACCGTGGCCAGCATCGACGCCGAGACCGGTCGCACGGTGCTCATCGGGCTGCCGCGCAACATGGCCAGCTTCCCCTTCGCCGAGGGCTCGGCGATGGCAGCCGAGTTCCCGCAGGGCTTCGACTGCGACGGCTGCTACCTCAACGGGGTCAGCACCTGGGCGCAGGACCACACCGACCTGTTCGGCGACTCCGACAACCCCGGCATCGACGCCACCATCTCGGCGGTGGAGGGGATCACCGACCTCAAGATCAACTACTGGGCGATGGTCAACCTCCAGGGCTTCAAGGACCTGGTGGACGCCTTCGGCGGGGTCGAGCTCAACGTGCGCGACCGGATCCCGGTGGGCCTGCCCCACGAGTCCTACTTCCACTACATCGAGCCGGGCGTGAAGAAGCTCAACGGCCAGGACACGCTGTGGTTCGCCCGCGCCCGCCACGGCTCCGACGACTACTCGCGGATGGCCCGTCAGAAGTGCGTGATGAACGCCATGCTGCAGCAGGTCAGCCCCGACCAGGCGCTGCGCAACTTCGAGAAGATCGCCAAGGCGAGCAGCGCGATGATCTCCACCAACGTCCCCGGCAGCGAGGTCGACCGCTTCCTCCAGCTGGCGCTGAAGGCCAAGTCTCAGAAGATGTCGACCGTCTCGCTGGTCCCGCCGCTGATCAACACCGCTGCTCCGGACATGGCCGTGGTGCACAGCACCGTCTCCACCGCGATCGACCGCGCCGAGGGCGTCAAGCCGTCCCAGCCGCCTGCGCCGGTCGAGGCGGCCACCCCGGCTGCGCCCACCACCGACGCCCCGCCAGCCGCGCCGCAGACCACACCCTCCACCCCGGCTCCGGTCACCGGCGGATCGGTCGGCACGTTGAGCTCCGGCTACGCCGCCAACCAGGCCGAGGACCTCGGCAGCGCCTGCTGACCGGGCCCAAGGGTCCCGCCCCCTAGGGTGTACGCCGTGACTCCCGAGCAACCGGCGCCGAGCCCGCGACGCGTGGTCGCGGTGGTGGTGACCTACAACCGCCTCGAGCTGCTGCAGCGCCTGGTCGAGCGGCTGCGCAGCCTCCCGCGGCTGGAGGCCGTGCTGGTCCTGGACAACGCCTCGACCGACGGCACGGGGGAGTGGCTGGCGTCGCTGCCGAGCCACCAGGCGATTCCGCTCGAGCCGGCGCTGGAGGCCCCCGCGGGTGACCCGACGGCCGAGCTCGCGACCGAGGTTGCGGGGCTGGGGCCCGGCCCGCAGGTGCTGGGCCGGACCGCGATGACCAACCGCGGTGGCGCCGGAGGGTTCCACGACGGCCTGGCCTGGGCGACCGAGCTCGGGGCGGACCTGGTCTGGCTGATGGATGACGACGGCCTGCCCGAGCCGGACTGTCTGGAGCTGCTGCTCGCCCACGACGGGGAGCTCGACTTCTGGGGGCCCGCGGTGGTGGCCGAGCAGGACCCCTCGCGGCTGTGCTTCCCGATCCGGCTGCCCGGCAGCAGCCGGGTGGTGCACGACATGGCCTCGGTCCAGGCCGCTGCCCGCGACGGGCTCATCGCCGACGTGGTGATCCCGTTCAACGGGGTGCTGGTGACCGCCGAGCTGGTGGCGCGGATCGGCCTGCCCCGGGAGGAGTTCTTCATCTGGGGCGACGACGTGGAGTACCTGTGGCGGGCGCTGGCGGCGAACGCCCGCTGCGCCACCGTGACCGCGGCGCGATTCGCCCACCCGGCCACCGACGACCTGGGCACGCCCATGATGTTCGGCCGGACGACGTACAACCACAGCCCGAGCGACCTCAAGCACTACTGCATGGCGCGCAACAACCTGGTCAACCTCCGTGCCTACCGCGGCAACCTGCACGCGCTCGCGTTCGTGGTCAAGACGCTGTGGTTCTACCTGTTCACCCGGCCGCAGCCGCGGCGGGTGGGGCTGAGCCTGGCCGCCATGCGGGACGGGCTGCGCGGGGACTTCACCGGGCACCGGCGGTTCCTGGCATGAGCGCAGCGAGCGTGGCGGTGGTGGTGGTCACCTTCAACCGGGCCGACCTGCTCTCGCGGATGCTGGACGGGCTGGCCGCCCAGACCCGCCGGCCCGACGAGGTGGTGGTGGTGGACAACGCCAGCACCGACCACACCCGGGCGGTGCTGGCGGCCCGGGACGACCTGCCGCTGCGGGTGGTGCACATGAGCGAGAACCTGGGCGGTGCCGGCGGCTTCCACCGCGGCACCGAGCTCGCCCACGCCGCCGGGCACGACCGGATCTGGCTGATGGACGACGACGTGGTGCCGGCACCGGACTGCCTGGCCGTGCTGATGGCCCAGGACGGGCCCTGCCTGATGGCGGTCCGCGAGGACCTGGACGGCGCCCTGGTCGAGAAGGCCGCGGTGCGGTTCGACCTGGACAACCCGCTGGCGATCCGGCCGAAGACGGCCAGCGTCGACTCGACGTACGCCGCCCGCGCCCAGATGCCGCCCCTGGTGCCGGTGGAGAACGTCGCGTTCGAGGGCTTCATGGTGGCCCGCGAGGTGGTCGACGCCATCGGCCTGCCCGACCCCTCCTTCTTCATCTTCTACGACGACGTCGACTACGCGATCCGCGCCCGGCGCGCGGGCTTCGGCATCGTCGCGGTCCGGGACGCGGTGCTGGTGCGCCAGCTGGACTTCAACCAGCAGCACGACCTGGCCGGCTGGAAGGGGTACTTCATGTACCGCAACCTGTTCGTGGTGCACCTGCGCTACGGAAACAACCTGGCGGTCCGCCTCAAGCCCTTCGCGGTCGCCGCGGCGGTGGTCCTGCTCAGTCCCCTGCGGGGCGGCCGGGCGGAGGCTCGCAACGTGATCCGCGCCATCAGGGATGCCTGGGGCATGCGTGGGGTGCCGGGTCGTCCCGCCCCGCGCGGCTAGACTCGTGGCCGCTTATGACCGATGTGAGGAGCACCCCCTTGACCGACTCCGCCCTCCCGACCTCCCAGGGTGAGCTGCCAGACCTGGTGATCGTGGGCTCCGGCTTCTTCGGTCTCACCGTCGCCGAGCGCTGCGCCAGCGATCTCGGGCTGAAGGTGCTGATCCTGGAGCGGCGCAGCCACCTCGGTGGCAACGCCTACTCCGAGTTCGACCCCGAGACCGGGATCGAGGTGCACAAGTACGGCACCCACCTCTTCCACACCTCCAACCAGCGGGTGTGGGACTACGTGAACCGGTTCACCGCGTTCACCAACTACCAGCACCGGGTCTTCGCGAAGTTCCAGGGACAGGTCTACTCCTTCCCGATGAACCTGGCCCTGATCAACCAGTTCTTCGGCCGTTCCCACACCCCCGACGAGGCTCGGGCGCTGATCGCCGAGCAGGCCAGCGAGATCGCCACCGAGGACGCCAAGAACCTCGAGGAGAAGGCGATCAGCCTGATCGGCCGCCCGCTCTACGAGGCGTTCGTCAAGGGCTACACCGCCAAGCAGTGGCAGACCGACCCCAAGGAGCTGAGCGCGGACATCATCACCCGCCTCCCGGTCCGCTACACCTTCGACAACCGCTACTTCAGCGACACCTACGAGGGCCTGCCCGTCGACGGCTACACCGCCTGGCTGACCCGGATGGCCGAGCACCCCAACATCGAGGTGCGGCTGGAGACCGACTTCTTCGACGTCGCCGAGGACTACCGGGGCAAGGTCCCGATCGTCTACACCGGCCCCGTGGACGCCTACTTCGACAACTCCGAGGGCCGGCTCTCCTGGCGCACGATCGACCTGGAGCAGGAGACCCTGGACGTCGACGACTTCCAGGGCACCGGGGTGGTCAACGCCAACGACGCCGACGTGCCCTTCACCCGGGTGCTGGAGTTCAAGCACCTGCACCCCGAGCGCAAGTACCTCGCGGGCAAGACGGTGGTGGTGCACGAGTACAGCCGCTTCGCCGAGGAGGGCGACGAGCCGTACTACCCGATCAACACCGCCGAGGACCGGGCCAAGCTCTTGAAGTACCGGGAGCTGGCCAAGGCCGAGCCCATGGTGCTCTTCGGTGGCCGCCTCGGCACCTACAAGTACCTCGACATGCACATGGCGATCGGCTCGGCCCTCTCCATGTACGACAACAAGCTCCGGCCGCACTTCGCTGACGGCGCCGAGCTCAAGAGCGGAGGAGTGGACGAGTGAGTGTCTCCACGAAGCAGGACGGTCTCGTGACCAGGCTCCTGCAGCGGCAGATCCTGCCCATCGACAAGGACACCGACGTGTTCGCCCTGTACGTCGACCCGGAGGAGCCGCGCCTGGACGCGGACCGCTACGAGATCGGCGGGAACCGGGCCGCCAAGGACCTCAACAACGCCGCGATCCGGCAGTCCACCTCCACGGGTGCCAGCGTCCGCCCCGACCAGATCATCTCCCGGACCGCGCTGCGGGTCCCGCGCGGTGTCAAGCTCTCCTTCGGCACCTACTTCAACGCGTTCCCGGCCTCCTACTGGCGCCGGTACACGATCGTGGACGAGGTCACCCTGACGGTCCGGCTGCGCGGAGCGGACGCCTCGGTGACCGTCTACAAGTCGATGGCCAACGGTCGCTCCCAGCGGGTCGACACCGGCACCGTCAACGGTGCGGTGCTGGACGGGAACGGCGTGGCGACCTTCTCCTTCGAGCTGTCGCTGACGCCGTTCGTCGACGGCGGCTGGTACTGGTACGACGTGGTCGCCGGTGACGAGGACGCCGTGGTCGAGTCGGCCGAGTGGAGCGCGCAGGTGCCGGCCGAGCGGGCCGAGCACGGCACCGCCGACATCTGCATCACCACCATGAACCGTCCCGACTTCTGCGCCAAGCTGATCGGGCAGCTCGCCGACGACGAGGACCTGCGCCCCTACCTGGACGAGGTCCTGGTGATGGAGCAGGGCTCGGACCCGGTCACCGACTCGGAGTTCTTCCCCGCCGCGCAGAAGACGCTGGGGGAGCGGCTGCGGGTCATCGTGCAGGGCAACCTGGGTGGCTCCGGGGGCTACGCCCGCGGCCAACTGGAGTCGGTGCGCAAGGGCACCGCCACCTACGCGCTGATGATGGACGACGACGTGGTGTGCGAGCCCGAGGGCGTCATCCGTGCCATCACCTTCGGCGACCTGGCCCGCCGCCCCACCATCGTGGGTGGGCACATGTTCAGCATCTACTCGCGCTCCCGGCTGCACAGCTTCGGCGAGATCATCCAGCCGTGGCGCTTCTGGTGGCAGACCCGGCTCGACGGCTACAGCGACTGGGACTTCGGGGCCCGCAACCTGCGCTCGGCGCGCTGGCTGCACAAGCGCGCGGACGTCGACTTCAACGGCTGGTTCATGTGCCTGATCCCGCGTCAGGTGCTGGAGGAGATCGGGCTCTCCCTGCCGCTGTTCATCAAGTGGGACGACTCCGAGTACGGGCTGCGCGCCAAGGCCGCAGGGTTTCCCACCGTCAGCTTCCCCGGCGCCGCGGTCTGGCACGTGCCGTGGTCGGACAAGAACGACGGCGTCGACTGGCAGGCCTACTTCCACCAGCGCAACCGGTTCGTCGCGGCGCTGCTGCACTCGCCGTACGAGCGCGGCGGGCGGATGGTGCGCGAGAGCCTCAACCACCAGATCAAGCACCTGGTCTCGCTGCAATACTCCACCGCCCAGATCCGGCACCAGGCCCTGCTCGACGTGCTGGCCGGTCCGGGTCAGCTGCACGCCGACCTGCCGGGCAAGCTGGGCGAGATCAACGCGCTGCGCAAGCAGTTCACCGACGCCCAGCTCAAGACCGACCCCGACGCGTTCCCCCCGGTACGACGCGAGAAGCCACCGCGCAAGGGCAAGGACGGCATCGAGATCCCCGGCCGGCTCTCCCTGCTGCTCACCGCCGGGCTCGCCCCCATCCGGCAGCTGCGTCCCCCCCGGGCGATGGCCAAGGAGTATCCCGAGGCAGAGCTCACCGCGATGGACGCCAACTGGTACCGCCTGGCGCGCTACGACTCCGCCATCGTGTCGATGAACGACGGCACGTCCGCGGCGCTGTACAAGCGGGACCCGGAGAAGTACCGGGAGCTGCTGCGCAAGACGATCGAGATCCACCAGCGGCTGCACCGGGAGTGGCCGCGTCTCGCGGCCGAGTACCAGGCCGCGCTGTCGGAGGTCACCTCACCCGAGGCCTGGACCGAGACGTTCCGGCCCTGGACCGAGGGCGACGACGAGAGCGCCGCGGGTCGCCCATGACGACCGGGCTGGAGACGGAGCGCCAGCAGCTGCCGCCGCTGGCGCCCCCGGCAGCCACCTCCGGGCTGCTGGAGGTGTTCCGCAAGCGCTACCTGCTGCGGATGCTGGTGCACAACACGATTCAGTCGCGCTACCAGGGCACCGCGCTGGGCTGGGCCTGGAGCTACCTCCAGCCCGCCGTGCGCTTCCTGATGTTCTACTTCGTCTTCCAGATCATGATCGGCCGCGGCGCCGGCGTGGAGAACTTCGCCATCCACCTGTTCGCGGGGATGGTGATCGTGCACTTCTTCACCGAGACCTTCGGCGGCGGCACCCAGTCACTGGTGCAGAACCGGAGCCTGATCACCAAGCTGGCCATGCCCAAGGAGCTCTTCCCGGTGGCCCGGATGCTGGTCTCGCTGTGGCACACCGGGCCGATGCTGGTCATCCTGCTCGTCGCCTGTGTGTTCGCCGGCTGGCGACCGGACCCCGTCGGCCTGCTTGCCGGCCTGCTGGGCTTCGGCATCGTGCTCGTCCTGGGCCTGGCGCTGGCGCTGATCTTCAGCGTCGCCAACGTCTTCTTCCGGGACTTCAGCAAGGTCGTGCAGACCCTGAACCAGTTCGTCACCTTCAGCGTGCCGATGATGTACCCGTTCACCATGGTCCAGGACAGGTTCGGAGCCGCGGGTGCGGAGATCTACCTCTACAACCCGATGGCCGAGGCCGTGCTGCTGATCCAGCGCTGCTTCTGGAGCGGCACCACCTCGGAGCCGGGAGCCACCACGGTGATCCACATGCCGCCCGACCTGTGGTCGCGGGGGCTGATCATGCTGGCGCTCTCATTCGTCCTCCTGATCGTCGCCCAGCTGACCTTCACCAGGCTCGAGAAGCGCGTCCCGGAGCGGCTGTGATGACGAACTTCATCGAGGTGAACCACGCCACCAAGTCCTTCACCATGCAGTACCACCGCTCGCTGAAGCAGATCGCGCTCGCGAAGGCGAAGGGGCTCCCGACCCACGACGAGTTCAACGCCGTGGACGACGTCAGCTTCACCGTCGCCCAGGGGGAGTCGATCGGCCTGATGGGGCTCAACGGCTCGGGCAAGTCCACCCTGCTCAAGCTGATCAGCGGGGTGATGCGCCCCGACTCCGGCACGGTCCTGACCCGGGGCCGCATCGCCGGGCTGATCGCCACCGGCGCCGGCTTCGACATGCAGCTGACCGGACGCGAGAACCTGTGGCTCAACGCGGCCATCCTCGGGATGACCCGGGCCGAGACCCAGCGCAAGTTCGACGAGATCGTGGAGTTCGCCGAGCTCGGGAAGTTCCTGGACACCGCGGTCACCTACTACAGCTCGGGCATGAAGGCCCGCCTCGGGTTCGCGGTGGCCATCCACGTGGACTCCGACATCTTCATCGCCGACGAGGCGCTGGCGGTCGGCGACCGGCCGTTCAAGCGCAAGTGCAAGATCAAGATGGACGAGATCCGGGACTCCGGCACGACGATCTTCTACGTCAGCCACGCCCCGGGCGCCGTGCGTCAGCTGTGCACCCGGGTCCTGGTCCTGGACAAGGGCAGGCTGACGTTCGACGGCGGTGTGAACGAGGGCATCCACTTCCTCAAGTACGACGACGAGGAGCCGGGCGAGGTCGACGCCGACGACGGCCTCGGCGCGGACATCTGATGACCCGGTCACCAGCGCAGACAGAGAGCGAGCGGCACGATGCGTGAGGCCTTCGAGCTGAACAAGCAGTTCATCCTGGGTGCGGTCGGGCTGATCGCGCTGATCCTGCTGGTCCTGCCGTTGGCGCACCGCCTCGACGACAGCCTGGACGATCGGCGCCCGCTGTACGAGAACCGCTCGGAGATGGCCTCCGTGCAGTATCGGCACCTCGCCCAGCTGGGAGAGGTGACCGCTGCGACCGTGGAGCCGGACGAGGCCGTGGTGGTGTTCCCCACCGAGGACGGCACGGGCACGTTCACCGCGGCCCCGGACAGCCAGGTCTCGGTGAAGCCGGTGGATAGCGGCTTCTGCGTCCGCGCGCGCAGTGTGGAGACCGACGAGGTGGCCCCGTGGCGCTGCTGGGACGAGGGTGTGGACCCGTTGATGGACCCCGGTTACGCCCCCTGACCGGAGGCGGCCTCCCGCAGGAAGTGCTGTTCAGCGGCCCGAGAAATTGACAAACTGAGCATTGACCGGCGTGTCGACTGGAAATTACACCGTTGTAGTTACTCAGAAACAGTGGAGTAACTGGTGGGACTGATGTGAAACTTGCTACCCGTGTGACTCTTCCCCCGCACTGGAGTAGCCAAAAAATGCCTAGTTCTCACTCTCGCTTCATCACCGCCACCCAGCAGTTGCTGGCCCTCGGCGTGGTGCTGGCCGTCCTGACGCCCGCTGCCGCAGTGCTCTCCCTCGACGTGGTCTCCCAGCCGCCGTCGGACAGTGCCCCGGGCACGGCCGTCCTCGCCTCGGCCCTGGTGCCCACCACGCCGGTGGACCCGGAGGTCGACGAGTACGCGCTGGTCCCGGCCCCCGAGGCCCCGCAGGCCCCCGAGGCCCCTGAGGCCCCGCAGGCTGACTCGTCGGCGGACTCCCTTCCTGACTCTCTGGCCGACTCCGAGGGGGAGACCGGCTTCGCCGAGCCGGCCGCCGAGGCGACGGCCACCGCGCCCGTCGAGGGGTACGGCGCGGTGGGCGTCACCTGGGCGGCCGGCGAGAGCGTCGCCGATGACGCGCTGACGCTGCAGGTGCGGACCCGGGTCGAGGACGGGTGGAGCGAGTGGAGCGGCCTCGAGTACCACGACGACCACGCCCCGGACCCGGACAGCCCGGATGCGAAGAGCGCCCGTCCCGGGACCGAGCCGCTGATCATCGGCGACGTGGACGAGGTCCAGGTTCGCGCCGACGCCTCCGGCGAGCTTCCGGCCGACCTGTCCCTCTCCGTCGTCGACCCCGGTCAGGCGACGCAGACGCGCCAGGAGGCCCCGGAGCTCGAGACCGGGCCGACCGACGGCAGCGGCGCCGACCCGGCTGTCACCGACCCGGTCGTCACCGACCCGGCCGCCGAGGCCTCCCCGGACGCCATCGCGCTGCAGGCCTCCCGCAAGGCCGCCCAGCCCACCATCTTCTCGCGAGCCCAGTGGGGAGCCGACGAGAGCATCCGCGACAAGAGCTCGCTGCGCTACGGCACGATCACTGCCGGCTTCGTCCACCACACGGTCAACGCCAACGACTACACCGCCGACCAGGTGCCGGGCATCCTGCGCAGCATCTACGCCTACCACGTGAAGTCCCGCGGCTGGAGTGACATCGGCTACAACTTCCTGGTCGACCGGTTCGGTCGCATCTGGGAGGGCAGGTACGGCGGCATCGACAAGGCCGTGGTGGGTGCCCACACGCTGAACTACAACGACTACTCGTTCGCGATGTCGGCCATCGGCAACTTCGACCTGGTCCAGCCGCCGGCGGAGATGCTGCAGGCCTACGGCCAGCTGTTCGGCTGGAAGCTGGGACTGCACGGGGTGAGCCCGGCCTCCACCTCGCAGAAGGTGGGGCGCTCGGTGTTCAAGGCCATCAGCGGTCACCGGGACGCGGGCAGCACGGCCTGTCCGGGCAAGTACCTCTACGCGCAGCTGCCGGCGATCAGGACCGCGGCGGCGGCCGCCCAGGCCTCCGGCGCCCCGATCACCAGCCAGCCCGCGACGCCGGAGTGGACCGAGGCGCAGCTCAGCTCCAACCTGGCGGGCACCCCGCACCCCGACCTGATCGTGAGACGGGCCTCGGACGGTCGCGGGCTGATCATCCCCACCGGCGGCCTGCTCTCGTTCGAGCGCACCGCCACGCTCTTCGGCTCCGGGTGGGATCGCAAGGCCGACGCCCTGGTCTCACCCGACCTGACCGGCGACGGCGTCCCGGACCTCGTGGTGACCTCACGTTCAGGGGTGGGCAAGCTCCGCCCCGGCACGGGCACCGGCACGTTCGCCCGGGCCACTCGCACCGTGAAGTCGATGAAGGGCAGTCGCTCGATGACCGCCGTCGGTGACATCAACGGCGACGGCCGCAACGACCTGGTCTCCCTGGTCCGGGGAGCCCGCTCGGCCGTCGCCTACCTCGGCACGCCCAAGCACGGCTTCACCAAGGTGCGGCTCGGCAAGGACTGGGGTCGCTACGTCAAGCTGGTCGGCGTCGGCGACATCAACACCGACGGCCGCCCCGACCTGCTGGGACGGGACAAGACGGGCCGGGTCTGGACCCGGCTCGGCAGGGCCGGCGGCAAGGGAGCCACGATGTTCCGGAAGGCCCGCCCGACCGCCGGCACCTGGTCGTCGTACAACCAGATCGCCGGTGGCCAGGACTACACCGGCGACGGCCGTCCCGACCTGGTGGTCCGCGCCCGTTCGGGCAGCGTCTACGTGCTGGCCGGCAACGGCGACAAGACGTTCGGGTCGCCCCTGGGCCCGGTGGCGAACCTGCCCAAGGTCGCCGGACTGACCACCGCCCAGGTCACCGGCTCGTCGGCACCGGACCTGCTGGGTCGCCGTGGCGGTGCCCTGGTCGTCATCCCCAACCGGGGCACCTTCGACCTCGGCGCCCCGATCGACACCGGCGCGGACCTGTCGGGCTCCAACCTGGTGCTCAACGCCGGTGACTGGGACCGCGACGGCTACGGCGACGTCCTGACCCGCGAGGCGGACGGCTCGATGGTGCTGCGTCGGGGCAACGGGCAGGGCCAGCTCGCCGCACCCCAGGTGCTGGGCGCCGGGTGGGGCCCCGTGACCGGCGTCGAGGCGGTCGGCGACGTCTCCGGCGACGGGTTCCCCGACCTCATCGGAACCCTCGGCGGTGCCTCCCTGGTCTACCGGGGTCACGGCGCGGCCGGCTTCCTCGACTCGCTCCCGGCGACCGGCCTCAGTGGCGCCGCGACCCGGCTCGCGGCCCGCACGAAGCCGACGTACAACCTGAGCCCCTACGACTGGCGGATCCCGATCAGCGACGCCCAGCTGGGTCAGCGCATCGACCTGGTGGTGCGCGAGGCCAGCACCGGTCGGCTCTACCTGGTCAACGGCAACGACAAGGGTCTGCGCAACCGGCGCTACCTGGGCGAGGGAATGGGAGCCTACGACCTGGCGGGATAGACCGCCGAGGCCCGCTCGTCGGCCGCGATCGCCGCCAGGCGATCGGCGTCGGCGTGGGCCACGAGCACCATCGAGCCGCCGCGTGCCAGCGGCTCGGTGAAGGTGGCGACAGCTGATGGGGAAGTCGGGTTCGCCACCGTGAGGAGACGGCCGCCGTCGGTGAGGAGACTCCCGGCGGCGGCCGTAGCCATCAGCTCACCCTGGGTGAGGCCGACTCCGGCGGCCTCGATCGCCGGGTCCGCCTCGGACGGCGGGTCGTAGGAGATGAAGGCGTCGGGCTGCGACCAGACCTCCACCCCCACGTCGCGCACGTGGTCCGGGACCCCCTCGGCGAACCGGACCCCGAGCGGCCGCAGACTGCAGGCGAGCACCGGTCGCTGGGCGGCTGATCCCGCGTGGTCGGCCAGGGTCGCCGGACCGCACACCACGGCGTCGGCCGGCTCGGCGGCCACGACGGTGAGCCCCACCGTCCAGGCCGCGCCCAGGAACACCGGGCCCAGCCAGTGCGGCGGCAGGTCCACCAGCAGCCGCTGCCCGCGCTCCAGGTCGCACTCCTCGACCAGGAGGCTCGCGACCTTGGCCACCCAGTTGGCGTACGTCGTCACCGACAGCTCGACCCGCTCACCGGTGGCGTGGTCGTAGAAGGTGATCAGGGGACGTCCGGCATCGCGTCGCAGGAGGCTGTCGAGGACCGCGGGAAAGGTGGGCACCGGCCCAGCCTAGGCGCGGCGTCGTCTACCCTCGCGGCCATGTCGTCTCGCGCTCCGCTCGACCACTTCTGGGCCGTCATCCCCGCAGGGGGCGCCGGCACCAGGCTCTGGCCGGTGTCCCGCTCCTCGGCCCCGAAGTTCCTGCTCGACCTCACGGGCTCGGGGCGCACCCTGCTGCAGGCCACCGTGGACCGGTTGGCCCCGATGGCCGGGCCACGCTGCCTGGTGGTGACCGGACGAGCACACCGCGAGGCGGTGCTGGCGCAGCTGCCCGAGCTCGGGCCCGACGACGTGGTCGCCGAGCCCTCGGCCCGGGACTCGATGGCGGCGATCGGCCTGGCCGCGGCGATGCTCGAGCGCCGCGACCCCGAGGCGGTGCTGGGCTCGTTCGCCGCGGATCACGTGATCCCGGAGTCCGAGCAGTTCGCCTCGGCCGTCCAGGCGGCCTACCGCGCCGCCCAGCAGGGGTGGCTGGTCACCATCGGCATCGAGCCCACCCACCCCGCCACGGGATTCGGCTACATCCGCGCGGGCGACCCGGTCCCCGGCCTCAGCGAGGTCAGGTGCGTGGAGGAGTTCGTCGAGAAGCCGACGACCGAGGTGGCTGCCGGCTACGTCGAGGCCGGCTACCGGTGGAACGCCGGCATGTTCGTGGTGCGCCCCGGGGTGCTGCTGGACCTGCTCGCCGAGACCGACCCCGAGTTCGCCGCCTCGCTCCGCGCAGTCGCCGCGGCCCCTGACACCTTGGAGGAGGTCTGGCCGCACCTGCCCAAGATCGCCATCGACCACGCAGTGGCGGAGCCGGCCGCGGCCGCAGGTCGGGTGGCTGTGGTCGCCGGCCGGTTCGGCTGGGACGACGTCGGCGACTTCGCCTCCCTGGCCGACCTCCTCGCGGGATCAGGCCTGAAGGTGCTGGGGGAGCCGACCCTGGTGCGCAGCATCGACGCCAGCGGCCTGGTGATCCCAGCCGGGGGCCGCACGGTGGCGGTGATCGGACTTGAGGACGTGGTCGTGGTCGACACCGGCGACGCCCTGCTCGTCACCACCCTGGACCGCGCCCAGGAGGTGAAGAAGATCGTGGCCGCCCTCTCCGAGGACGGCCACGACGAGCTGATCTGAACCCTGCCGGCGGCGCTCAGACCGCGTTGGGCTCGGGGGAGTCCATGTAGGGGTAGTCGAGCATGAACTTCTCCAGCGCCTCGCCACTGGGCTCGGAGCAGTACTGCCACGCGCCGACGTGCTTGGACGTGTCGGTGTTGCCGGCACCGCCGATCGACCAGTGGGTCAGGGCGATGTGCTGGCCCTTGGGGAACGCCGCTCCGTCCTCGGAGGTCCACGGCACGGCCTTGAACTTGTTGCGCAGGTTGCTGTCGTTGTCGAACTTGCTGGCCAGGCCGCGCAGCGCGTCCATCTGCTCCTCGTCGGCCGCGACCGTCTCGTCGTACCACATCAGCGTGTAGCCGTGCTCGAGGTTGTGCACGAGCTCGCCGACGTCGGGGCGGTCGTCGGTGTAGAACTTGCGGTCGATGCTGTCCCAGACGTCGTAGTGCTGGCCGAACGCCGGCGGTGCGTCCGGGTAGTCGATGGGGGTGCCGGGCTCGACGTGGTCCTGCTCGCCGGTGGCGGACTTGGTCTCGACCTTCTGGCAGACCGAGGCCTTCGCGCCGATGGCGGACAGGTTCTTGTCCTTGTACTCGCGCAGATCCATGGCGTCGGTGATCGGCTTGTAGGCGGCCGCGCCGATGATGAGCAAACCCATGGTGACGGCGACGCCGACGATCATCCCGTTCTTGCGCCGCTCGGCCGAGCGCTGCTTGTTGCGGAGGTCGTCGATGACGGCTCGGCGGTCGGTCTTGTCCTGCTTTGCCACGTGGGTGAGTCCTGCCTCTGGGTCGGCGACGGCGGTGCGCTCGTCGGCGGTCGATCGCTGAGTCTACGGAATATCTGGTGACACGCGAGCGATGACCGCGTCAGGGTGGGCCACGTCCGGCTGCCAGAGGGCGATGCGCCAGCCGTGGCTGAAGCACAGGGCGGCGAGGGCCTCGCGCGCTGCCCCGGGGGGCAGGGCGAGGTCCAGCCCGGTGCAGGCGTCGGCGCCGGGAGCCTGTCGCGCCGCCGCCCGCTCGGCCGTGACGCCGGGGAGCACCCGGCGTACGGCGTGCAGCAGCTCCTCGGCGGAGACCGGGGACCCGAACACCGAGGCGGTCCCCGGCGCCTGCGCCAGGGCTGCCACCACGGCCTCCCGGGACCCGTAGCCGAACAGGTCGCCGCCCTCGGGCCGCACCAGGGCGACCGCGCCGGGACCGTCATCCTCGGGCGTCAGCACCAGGTCCTGCCGGCCGCGCACCACGGCCACCGGGCGCCCGCCGAGCTTGCCCTGGGCCAGCTCGGCGGCTCCGGCGATCTCGTCCGCCACCGCCGGCATCGTCACCGACAGCTCGTTGCCGTAGGAGTCGTGGCGACCGGCGAACTGCTCCAGGGGGACCAGTCCCGCCACCCCGATCGCGATGTCGGTCTGGCCCTCGCGCCAGGCGCGACCGGAGGTGTCGGTGATCACCACCCCGACGTTGACCCCGGTCAGCGCGCGCAGCCGGCGGCGCAGCTCCCGGGCCGAGGAGTCGGGGTCCTCGGGCAGCAGCACCAGGTTGCCGGTGCTGACGTTGGACCGGTCGATGCCCGCTGCGGCCATCACCAGACCCAGTCGCTGCCGGACGATCTGCACGGGCCCCCTGCTGGCCACCAGCCGCAGGGTCTCCGAGGCCAGCGCTCGGGCGTAGGAGTCGTCTCCACCGGCCACGACCCGGCCCTCGGCCTTGCTGACCACCTTGCTGGTGACCACGACCACGTCGCCGGGCAGCAGCTCGACGGCGTCCGCCACCAGCGTCGCGAGGTCGGTGCCCCGGGCCACCTCGGGGAAGCCATCGGGGGCGAGGACGACCAGCGTCGTGCCGGTCATCGCTGCACCAGCGAGACGGCGGCCGCGGCCATGGTCGCGGTGGCCTCCGGCGAGGTCATCATCAGCGGTACGGCGGCCGCGGCGAGGCCGGCCGCACGCAGTCCGGCCAGCTGGTCGGCGTCGTGCTCGTCGACCAGCCACCCGTCGAGCACCCCGCCCGCGGAACGGGCGCCGTAGTGCCGCCCGACGCCCTCGGCGCTCACCTCGACGCCGATGCAGTCGAGCATCTGGTGGGCCATGCCGCGCACGTGCGTGCCGCCGACGATGGGGGAGAGGCCCACCACGGGGGCGGTCGTGGTGCGCACGGCCTCGCCGATCCCGGGCACCCCCAGGATCGTGCCGACCGAGACCACCGGGTTGGACGGCGGCAGCACCACCAGGTCCGCCTCCCCGATCGCCTCCAGCACGCCAGGCCCCGCCGTCGCCTCCTCCAGGCCGACCACGATCACCGCCTCGGCCGGCGGCGCGGCCCGCAGCCGGACCCAGTACTCCTGGAAGTGGACCACGCGGCGTCCGCTGGGCTGCTCGGGATCGGTGACCGCGACGTGGGTCTCGACCCGGTCCTCGGTCATCGGCAGCAGCCGGACGCCGGGCTGCCAGCGGCGGCACAGAGCCTCGGTGATCGCGGAGAGGCCGTAGCCCGCCTCGAGCATCTGGGTCCGGACCAGGTGAGTGGCGATGTCGCGGTCACCGAGCCCGAACCAGGTCGGCTCCACGCCGTAGGCGGCCAGCTCCTCCTTGGCGCTCCAGGTCTCCTCCCGCCGGCCCCAGCCACGCTCCGGGTCGATACCGTCCCCCAGCGTGTACATCACCGTGTCGAGGTCGGGGCACACCTTGAGGCCGTGGATCCACAGGTCGTCGGCGGTGTTGCCGATCACCGTGACCCGGGCGTCGGGGGCAAGGCCGGGGATGGTGCCGACGGCGATTCCGTGGAGCAGGCCCTGGATGAACCGGGCGCCGCCCATACCACCGGAGAGCACTGTGATGTCACGCATGGGCATATCTTCGCGCGAACGGTCCTGGTCCCTGACCAGTGGTCTGGATATAGCACGGCCGGGGCTTGACTTGTTGGTACGACAGGCATGTAATTCCCTCAGTGTTCTTCGCTCGCCGCTTCCCTGGTTGTGTGACGTTGGACACGGGTCGTATACGAAACACAGGGTCGAAAGGGCGAGGGCCGATGCGAGAACTGTTTCTCCTTGATTCCGACGCCGAGGAAATGGGGTGGCAGGACCGTGCGCTGTGCGCACAGACCGACCCCGAGGCGTTCTTCCCAGAGAAGGGCGGCTCCACGCGTGAGGCCAAGAAGGTCTGTCTGACGTGCGACGTGCGGGGCGAATGCCTCGAGTACGCGCTGTTGAACGACGAGCGGTTCGGCATCTGGGGTGGTCTCTCCGAGCGGGAGCGCCGCAAGCTGAAGAAGCGAGCGGTCTGAGGCGTTTCCGCCAACCGCGGGGGCGGTCGTTAGGCTGCCCCGCGTGATCGTCTCCGCCATTCTCGTCAGCCATGACGGGGCGAGGTGGCTCCCCGCGGTCCTGGCCGGCGTCCGCCGACAGCAGCGCAGCATCGACCGCGGCGTCGCCGTCGACACCGGCAGCAAGGACTCCTCCGCAGAGCTGATCCGCGAGGCCTTCGGGGCCGAAGCGGTGCTTCAAGCCCCTTCCTCGACCACCTTCCCGGCCGCCGTGCGACTCGCCCTCGCCCACCTCGAGCCGACCGGTGACGAGGAGTGGATCTGGCTCCTGCACGACGACGCGAACCCTGAGCCCGGGGCGCTCGCCGCCCTGCTGGCCGCCGCCGAGGCGCATCCCGAGGCAGACGTGCTGGGGCCCAAGCTGCGCGAGTGGCCCTCGCTGCGCCGGATGCTGGAGGTGGGGATCACCATCTCTCCCACCGGTCGCCGTGAGACCGGTCTGGAGCGCGGTGAGTACGACCAGGGACAGCACGACGAGGTCCGTCCGGTGCTGGCGGTCAACACCGCGGGGATGCTCGTGCGCCGCCGGGTGCTGGAGGAGCTGGACGGCTTCGACGAGCGGCTGGCCGTCTTCGGCAACGACATCGACTTCGGCTGGCGCGCCGCCCGCGCCGGGCACACCACCCTGGTCGTGCCCCAGGCCGTGGTCTTCCACGCCGAGGCCGCTCATCGCGGCGTCCGGCGCACGCCGCTGACCGGCCGGCACACCCACTACCAGGAGCGCCGGGCCGCCCTGTTCACCCTGCTGGCCAACGTCGAGTCGCGTCGCCTGCTGGGCCTGACGATCAGGCTCGCCCTGGGCAGCGTGCTGCGCATGCTCGGGTTCCTGCTGGTCCGTTCGGTCCCCGAGGCACTGGACGAGCTGGCCGCGCTGCTCAACGTCTATGGACATCCCGGCCAGGTACGGGCCGCCCGCGCCGCACGGGCCAGGCGTCGGTCCGGGCCGCCACGGGACGTGCGCGGCCTGCTGGCCCCCTGGTGGGTGCCCTACCGGCACGGGCTGGACTTCCTCAGCGACCTGGCCTCCGCGGTGCTGGGTCAGGCCCAGGACGTGGCCGAGCGCCGACGGGCGGCCCGGTTGGCCGACGAGCCGGCAGCCACCGCGACCACTCGGGAGGGCGCACGCCGGCCGGCGGCAGCCTCTGAGGAGGACGAGGAGGAGCTCTACGCCGACACCGGCCTGGTCACGCGCTTCCTCACCAACCCGCTCGCCATCGCCCTGACCCTCTTCGTGGTGCTGGCCCTGGTGGCGGCCCGGGCGGGCTTCGGCGAGATCCAGGGCGGCGCCCTGTCCCCGGTCCCGCAGTCGGTCTCGGACTGGTGGCGCCTGCATCTGGAGAGCCGCCACCCGCTGGGCAGCGGGACCGACGTGCCCGCGCCGGCGTACGTGCTGGTCTTCGCGCTGCTCGGCACGGTGCTGGGCGGCAGTCCCGGCGCGGTGGTCGGGGCGCTGATGGTCTTCGCGGTGCCGCTGACCCTGTGGGGCGCCTGGCGCCTGCTGCGGGTCGTGGGTCGGCTGGTCGACCCCCGCGGCCTGCCTCGGTGGGTGCTCGCCTGGGGAGCCACGACGTACGCGCTGGTCCCGGTGACCTCAGGTGCCTGGGGCGAGGGTCGGTTCGGCACCGTCGCGCTGGCGATGCTGCTGCCGTGGGTGTCCCATGCCGCCCTGGGGTTCGCCGACCCGGAGCCGGACCGTCGCTGGCGCGCCGCCTGGCGCACCGGCCTGCTGCTCGCGCTCTCCGCGGCTTTCGTGCCCGGGGTCTGGCTGTTCGCCCTGCTGGCGGCGGCCATCGTGGTGGCCGCCGGGTTCGCCATCAGTCGCAGGCTCCTGGCCGACAGGTCCGCCTGGGGGCCGCCCGCGCTGGCGCTGGGCGTGGTGCCGCTGCTCATGGCGCCCTGGTTCGTGCCGCTGCTCACCACGGGCTCGGCCAGCGGCCTGCTCCTGGAGTCCGGCCGGCTCCCGGTGGCCGAGGCCGACGCCGTCCAGCTGCTCACCGGGCGCCTGGGCGAGCTGGGGGCGCCGTGGTGGCTGGGCGCGATCGTCGGTGTCCTCGCCGTGGTGGCGATCTGGCCCCGGCTGACCCGGGTGCCGGTCACCATCTGCTGGATCATCGCGCTCGCGGCCGCGGTCGTGGCCGCCGCGCTGGGGCTGGTGACCCTGCACCTGCCGGCTACCAGCACGCCCCCCAGCCTGGGGTTCTTCGTAGTCGTGCTGCAGGGAGTCGCGGTGGTGGCCACCGTGCTGGGTGCCGACGCCTGGGTGCGGCGCCTCACCGACGCGGCCGCTCACCCCTGGTGGCAGCGCGCGGCCGCCGGGCTGCTCGCGGTGGTCGCCGCCCTCGTGCCCCTGGGAGGTCTGGCGTGGTGGCTGGTCGACGCCGACGACTCCTTCGACGAGGACGTGGTGGAGGCGGTGCCCGCCTACATGGCCCAGAGCTCGCTGACCGGCGCCGAGCGCGGCGTGCTCGTGGTGCGCGGATCCGTGGAGGACGGGCTCACCTACCGGGTGCGCCGCGGCGACGGGATCACCGTGGGCGAGGACGAGGTCCTCTCCCTGGCACCCGAGGACGCGGACCTGACCAGGACCGTGACCAGCCTGACCTCCCGCCCGACCCCGGCCGACGTGGCCGCCCTCGGTGAGCTCGGCATCGAGTACGTCGTGCTGGCCGCACCCGCCGACGGCCGCGTGGCCGCGGGGCTGGACGCCGCCAGCGGCCTGGTGCAGGCCAGCGCCGAGGACCGGGCCACCCGCGCCTGGCGGGTGGACCGGCCGTTGCAGGCTGGTGCCGTGGAGAGCCGGGTCGGTCCCGGGCGCCTGGTGCTGCTGGTGCTGCAGGCCGCGGCGATCGTGCTCGCCCTGGTCCAGTCGGCGCCCACCGTGACCCGACGCAGGGAGCGCACATGAGCCAGCAGGATCCCCGGCCCGCCGGTGGCAGCCGGCGACGCGTCGCGGTGCCCCGGGAGCGCACCATCAGCTCCACCACGCTGCTGGCCTTCCTGGTCCCGGCGCTGACCGTGGCCGCCCTGGCCACCGTGCACCCGACACCGACCGAGGAGTCGGGCCGGCCGCCCTCCTCGGCACCGCTGACCCGCACCACGCTGGTGTGCCCTCCGGCGCTGCCGGGCGGTCGAGCCATCTCGGCGGCGCTCGCGGACCCCGAGGCCACCGGAGTGGTGCGGCTGCGGCACGAGGAGACCGACGAGCTCGAGCTCGAGGCAGGTCGGACGCTGGAGATCGACGAGCCCGCTCAGGCCGTGCTGATCGGCGAGGACGCGACCGCGCCCGGCCTGGTCGCCGGCCGCACGGCGCGCGACGCGGCGACGTCCTGCGTCACGCCCCAGGCGCAGACCTGGTTCACCGGGGTCGGTGCCGGTGCCGAGCACTCGTCGGTGCTCGAGCTGGTCAACCCCGACGGTGGGCCCGCGGTCGCGGACATCACCGTGCTCGGCCCCACCGGCGAGATCGAGGTCCCACGGCTGCGCGGCCTGACCGTGCGGGGTCAGCGGCTGGTGCGCCTGGACCTGGCCCGGCTGGTGCCGCAGCGCGAGGACCTCACCCTGCGGGTGCAGGTCTCGCGGGGTCGGCTCGGCGCCTGGGTCGTCGACCGCTCCGAGGACCTCGCCGGTGGCGCCGTCACCCAGGACTGGCTCGCGGCACAGGCGGCGCCGGCCCGCACCGGCTACCTGCTCGGCGTCGGCGCCGGGACCGGGGAGCGCACCTTGGTGGTGGCCAACGACGGCGCGGACGAGGCACGGGTCGCGGTACGGCTGGTGACCTCGCGCAGCGAGTTCGCGCCCTCGGGTCTCGACGAGCTGGTGGTGGCGCCCGGCGCCACCGCGGTGCTCGACCTCTCCCGGGTGCTGGCAGGCGCCGAGGGCGAGGGGGCGCTGGGCATCCGGCTCGACTCCGACCACCCGGTCAGCGGCACCCTGCGCGCCGTCACCCCGCAGGGCCTCTCGCACGGGGTGGTCTCCGAACCCGTCTCCTCCCGCGCGGCGGCCGTGGTGGGCCCCGGGCCCAAGCGCGTCGTGCTCGCGGGCGCGGCCCGGGTGAGCGAGCTGACGGTGCTCACTCGTGACGCCCGGGGTCGGCGGCTCGAGCCGGTCCAGGTCAGCCTGCGCCCGGGCATGGGGCTCAGCGCCGCCCTCCCCGAGGCCGCGCGCTACGTCGAGCTGGCCACCGAGGGGGCGACGGTGCAGGCCGCGCTGGTGACCGGCGGCCCGGGCGGCTCGGTGCAGCCGTTGAGCGAGCTGGTGCTGGACAGCGACGTGCCGCACGTGCGCCCCGCGCTGTACTGACCGCAGGCACGGGGGCAGGCAGGAGGGGGCAGAGACGGGTCGGGTGTTGGGGCGCGACGCCTCAGTCGCTGCCGAACCGGGGGTCGACGACCTCGGTGGGCAGTCCGAGCAGCTCGGCCACCTGCTCCACCACCACGGTGAGCACCATGGCTCGCAGCTCCTCGCGGGTCTCGCAGCGGTGCTCCAGAGGTCGCCGGAAGACGACCAAGCGGCTCGGAGTGGTCCCCGAGCCGCGGATCAGCGACGACAGCGGCACGGTCTCGGTGCTCCAGTCGTCCGGCACCAGCGGTGCGTCCTCGACGGCGTACTCGACGAGCCCGAGCTCGGCGCGCCACCGGTCGTCGAGGATGGTGACCACGTCGAGCACCAGGGCGTCGAAGCGCTCCCGGTCGGTGCGCAGCGCGGGCGTCCCGAGGGTGCGGGGAAGCACACCCGGTCCGCGCATGCCCCGGCCCCGGCGATCCCGGGTGCGCCTGCGCGCCGCGGGCGCGATGGGCGCGTCGTGGGGAGCGGAGGGGTCCATGCCGCGAGCCTAGTCCGGCTGCGACCGCGGGCCGGGTAACGTCAGCCCCGTGAGCTCCGCCCGTCGTTGTTCGCGCACCGCGTGCAGCCGTGCTGCGATCGCCACCCTGACCTACGTGTACGCCGATCAGACGGCGGTGCTCGGCCCGTTGGCGACCTATGCCGAGCCTCACGCCTACGACCTGTGCGAGCAGCACAGCGAGCGCCTCTCGGCCCCCCGTGGCTGGGAGGTCCTGCGGCTCGCGCCGGACCCGTCGGCGCACGGTCCTAGCGGAGACGACCTGCTGGCCCTGGCCGACGCGGTGCGCGAGGCCGCGCGACCGCCGGAGCCGGCTCCGCGGCTGCGTCCGGCCGAGCAGGAGGGCGACGATCCCACGCGAGGCGTGCGCCGCGGTCACCTCAGGATGCTGACCACGGACTGAGGGTCGGCCTCGGTGCCGTTAGGCTCCCCCCATGTCTGCCGGCACCCTCGACCCCGCCAACCTCGACGCCATCTTCAAGGCGTACGACGTCCGCGGCACCGTTCCCGACCAGCTCGACGACACCCTGGCCCGGGCCACCGGCGAGGCCTTCGTCGAGGTGACCGGCACCGACACCGTCGTCGTGGGCCACGACATGCGCCCCAGCTCGCCCGGGATGGCCGCCGCGTTCGCCCAGGGCGCCGCCGGCGCGGGCGCCGACGTGGTGATGATCGGCCTGGCCAGCACCGACCAGCTCTACTTCGCCTCGGGCCACCTGGGTCATGCCGGGGTGATGTTCACCGCGAGCCACAACCCGGCCCAGTACAACGGCATGAAGATGTGCCGGGCCGGGGCCACGCCGGTGGGGATGGAGACCGGACTGGCCGAGATCCGGGACCTCGTCGCGCTGCGCGCCACCACGGGAGCGGTCTCCGGTGAGCGTCCCGCCCCCGGGACCATCACCGAGCGCGACGTGCTCGCCGACTACGCCGACCACCTGCTGCGCCTGGCCCCGGTCAAGGGCCGCCGGCTCAAGGTCGTGGTGGACGCGGGCAACGGGATGGCCGGGCTGACCGCGCCGGTGGTCTTCGACCGGATCGGTTCCGGACAGGTCGAGATGGTGCCGCTCTACTTCGAGCTCGACGGGACCTTCCCCAACCACGAGGCCAACCCGATCGAGGCGGAGAACCTGGTGGACCTGGCCGAGCGCGTGGTGGCGGAGGGGGCCGACCTCGGACTGGCGTTCGACGGCGACGCGGACCGCTGCTTCCTGGTCGACGAGCGTGGTCGCGGGGTCTCCCCGTCGGTGCTCACCGGCCTGATCGCGGCACGCGAGCTGGTCAAGCAGCCCGGCGCGATGATCATCCACAACCTGATCACCTCGCGCTCGGTGCCGGAGATCGTCACCGAGCTCGGGGGCACCCCGGTGCGGACCCGGGTGGGCCACTCCTTCATCAAGGCGACCATGGCCGAGACCGACGCCATCTTCGGCGGCGAGCACAGCGGCCACTTCTACTTCCGCGACTTCTGGCGGGCGGACTCGGGGATGCTGGCCGCGCTGCACGCGCTGGCCGCCCTGGCCGAGACCGAGGGGACTCTCTCGGAGCTGCTGGCCCGCTACGAGCGCTACCCGGCAAGCGGCGAGATCAACTCCACCGTGCACGACCAGGCGGCAGTGCTGGCCAGGCTCGAGACCCAGTACTCGGCCCGCGACGGTGTCACCGTCGACCACCTCGACGGACTCACCGTCACCCACGCCGACTGGTGGTTCAACGTCCGGGCCTCCAACACCGAGCCGCTGCTGCGCCTCAACGCCGAGGGCAAGGACGAGGCCACCATGGCAGGCGTCCGCGACGACGTACTCACCACCATCAGGAGCAAGTGATGAACCTGGACCCGGCACTTCTCGAGATCATCGTGTGCCCCGCCTGCCACGGAGCCCTCGCGGCACAGGACGAGGAGCTGGTGTGCTCGGGGTGCGGCAACGCCTACCCCGTGCGCAACGACATCCCCGTGCTGCTGGTCGACGAGGCCCGGAAGCCGGCCTGAGGGCCACCGGCACATGACCACCTGGTTCGAGGAGTCCCGCCTCGACGACCCCTCGGTGCTCACCGCCGCGGACCCGCTGCTGCGGGGCCTCGCGGAGTCCGGGGCCCGGGTGCGCCGCGAGGTCGCGGACGTGGAGGTGCCGTTGACCCAAGCCGCGCACCGGGCCGCCGACACCAACCGCCCCCGAGCGGTGGTGGCGGCCGGACCCGACTCCCGGCTGCTGCGGGCGGTGCTCGAGCCCTGGTGCCCGGTGCCGTTCGTCGCCTGGGCGGGGCCCGGGCTTCCCGGGTGGGTGGGCAGCCTGGACCTGGTGGTGATGCTGGCCCCGGACGGCTCGGGGGAGGGGGCCTCGTTCGCGGTCGCCGAGGCCGTGCGGCGAGGCGCCCAGGTGGTGGTGGCCTGCCCGCCGCGGTCCTCGGTCGCCGAGCACGCCGCCGGACGTTGGAGCACCGTGCTGCCGGTGCACACCACCGACCAGCTGGCCGCTGCCGTGGTGGTGCTGGACTACCTGGACCGGGTGCACCTGGGGCCGCGGGTGGACACCGAGGAGGTCGCGGACGCCCTCGACGGCGTCGCGGCGGCGTGCTCCCCGCACCGGGACCTGGCGGTCAACCCCGCGAAGATGCTCTCCATCGCCCTGGCCGACACCACGCCGGTCCTCTGGGGCGGGTCGGTGCTCGCCGCCCGGGCGGCCCGCCGGGTGGCGGAGTCCATCCGTCGTGCCTCCGGGACCTCCGCGATCGCGGGGGACGCCGAGCACCTGCTGCCGGTGCTCGAGGCGGCGCGGCCGCACAACCTCTTCGACGACCCGGTGGCCGACGGCACCGCGGAGCGACGGCCGTTGCTGCTCGTGCTCGACGACGGCACCGAGGAGCCCTACGTCCGCGAGCAGCGGTCCCGGCTGCAGGCAGAGGCTGCCTCACGTGGGGTTCGCGTGGAGACCGTCACCTGTGACGACGCGGCCACCTCGACCGAGCTGGCGCGCTACGCGTCCCTGGTGCTGCACGGGCGCTACGCCGCGGCGTACCTGCAGATCGGGCTCGTCACCGACTGAGAGGCCTGCGCGGGTACCCTTCTGCGCGTGACGAGCCTCCGTGTGCCCCGCCAGCCCGCTGGTGCGACCCGACCTGCTGCGGTTCTGCGATGAGCGGCGGTCTCTTCGCGCTCCTGGACGACGTCGCGGTCCTGGCCCGGATGGCCGCCGCGTCGGTGGACGACGTGGCTGCCGCCGCCGGCCGGGCCAGCGCCAAGGCTGCCGGGGTGGTGGTGGACGACACCGCCGTCACCCCCCAGTACGTGCACGGGCTGGCCGCCAAGCGCGAGCTCCCCATCATCAAGCAGATCGCGATCGGCTCGGTGCGCAACAAGCTGATCCTGATCCTGCCGGCCATCCTGCTGCTGAGCCAGTTCGCGCCCTGGCTGCTGACCCCGATCCTGATGCTCGGCGGGACGTACCTGTGCTACGAGGGCGCCGAGAAGGTGTGGGCCAAGCTGGCCGGCCACGACAAGCACGAAAAGAAGGTGCTGGCCACCGAGATCGGCCCCGAGCAGGAGAAGACGATGGTCGCGGGTGCGGTGCGCACCGACCTGATCCTGTCCGGCGAGATCATGGTGATCGCCCTCAACGAGGTCGCCGACGAGCCGTTCCTGGCCCGCGCCGCGATCCTGATCGTCGTCGCCCTGTTCATCACGCTCCTGGTGTACGGCGTCGTGGCGCTGATCGTGAAGATGGACGACGTGGGGCTCCACCTCGCCGGGCGCAGCACCGGACTCGTGGGCAAGCTCGGCCTCGGGCTGGTCAAGGCCATGCCCAAGCTGCTCGCCACCATCTCCGTGGTGGGCACCGTGGCGATGCTCTGGGTCGGGGGGCACATCCTCCTGGTGGGCGCCGACGACCTCGGCTGGCACTCGCCGTACGAGTTCGTGCACCACCTGGAGGAGGCCGCCCACGACGCGGTGACCTTCGCCGGCGGGGCGATCGGCTGGCTGGTGAACACCGCCTTCTCCGCCCTGGTCGGCATCGTGTGGGGCGCTGTGGCGGTGCTGGTGATGCACCTGCTGCCCTTCGGGCACGGCTCGGACGAGGACCCCCACGAGTCCGGCGACGGGACCGACTCCGCGCCGGACCCGGCGCCCTGACGCACTCCCCACCAGCGCCGACATCGTGGATTCGGCCTTTCTCCGCGCCCGGTCCTACGCTCGTCGACACGCACGAACCCACGTGCGCACGCACTCCGGAGGGGTAGTTCATGGACTTCAAGGTCGCCGATCTGAGCCTGGCCGACTACGGTCGCACAGAGATCCAGCTCGCTGAGCACGAGATGCCCGGCCTCATGGCCATGCGGGAGCGCTATGGCGACGCCAAGCCGCTGGCAGGAGCCCGGATCGCCGGCTCGCTGCACATGACGATCCAGACCGCAGTGCTCATCGAGACCCTGGTCGCCCTGGGCGCCGAGGTGCGCTGGGCCTCCTGCAACATCTTCTCGACCCAGGACCACGCGGCCGCCGCGATCGTCGTGGGGCCGACGGGCACGCCCGACGCCCCGGCCGGTGTGCCGGTCTTCGCCTGGAAGGGCGAGACGCTGGAGGAGTACTGGTGGTGCACCCAGCAGATGCTCGACTGGCCCGGCTCGTCGTTCGCCAACATGATCCTCGACGACGGGGGTGACGCCACGCTGCTGGTGCACCTCGGCCTGGAGATGGAGAAGTCCGGTGTCGCGCCGGACCCCGCCACGGCCGCGTCCGGTGAGCAGAAGATCATCTTCGAGGCGCTCACCGAGTCGCTGAAGAACTCCTCCGACCGCTGGACCAAGATCGCCGCCGAGATCAAGGGCGTCACCGAGGAGACCACCACCGGTGTGCTCCGCCTCTACGACATGATGCGGGACGGCTCGCTGCTGTTCCCGGCGATCAACGTCAACGACTCGGTCACCAAGTCCAAGTTCGACAACAAGTACGGCTGCCGCCACTCCCTGATCGACGGCATCAACCGGGCCACCGACGTGCTGATCGGCGGCAAGGTCGCGGTGGTCTGTGGCTACGGGGACGTCGGCAAGGGCTGTGCGGAGTCGCTGCGCGGCCAGGGTGCCCGCGTCATCGTCACCGAGATCGATCCCATCTGTGCCCTGCAGGCGGCGATGGACGGCTACCAGGTCGACACCCTGGACAACGTCCTGGACGTGGCCGACATCATCATCACCGCGACGGGCAACAAGGACGTCGTCACCGTGGACCAGATGAGCCGCATGAAGCACAACGCGATCCTGGGCAACATCGGCCACTTCGACAACGAGATCGACATGGCCGGCCTCGAGGCCGACGGCGTGGCGGTCCGCAAGAACGTCAAGCCGCAGGTTGACGTGTGGACCTTCCCCGAGGGCAACGCGATCATCGTGCTCTCCGAGGGCCGCCTGCTGAACCTGGGCAACGCCACCGGGCACCCGTCGTTCGTGATGTCGAACTCGTTCACGAACCAGGTGCTGGCGCAGATCGAGATCTTCACCAAGCCCGAGGACTACCCGGTCGGCGTCTACGTGCTGCCCAAGCACCTGGACGAGGAGGTCGCCCGGCTGCACCTCGACAGCCTCGGTGTTCGCCTGACCGAGCTGAGCCAGAGCCAGGCCGACTACCTCGGTATCCCGGTCGAGGGCCCGTACAAGTCGGACCAGTACCGCTACTGAGCACCCCGCCGTCCGGACGGACGGCGCGCAAGGGCGTCCCCGCAAGGGGGCGCCCTTGCTTCGTCCCCTCGGCCTGTTGACTGGCACAATGGTGGTTATGAGTCAACCTGCGGTCGATCCGCCGACCCGGGGACGGGTCCTGGTCGTCGACGATGACGCATCGCTGGCCGAGATGCTCACCATCGTGCTCCGCCAGGAGGGCTTCGACAGCCAGATGGTGACCCGAGGCGACGCCGCGCTGGCCGCCTTCCACGACTACCGCCCCGACCTGGTGCTGCTGGACCTGATGCTGCCGGGCAAGGACGGCATCGACGTGTGCAAGGAGATCCGGGCTGAGTCCGGGGTCCCCATCGTGATGCTCACCGCCAAGGGCGACACCATCGACGTGGTGGTCGGGCTGGAGTCCGGTGCCGACGACTACGTGGTCAAGCCCTTCAAGCCCAAGGAGTTGGTGGCGCGCATCCGGGCCCGGATGCGGCGCTTCGACGTGCCCACCTCCGAGACGCTGACCG
>NZ_POAG01000023.1:29214-34887 GCF_002930065.1 Nocardioides sp. 616
GGTCATCGACGTGGCGGGCCACGACGTCACCCGGGACGGCCGGGCGATCAACCTCACCCCTCTGGAGTTCGACCTGCTGGTCTGCCTGGCGCGCAAGCCGTGGCAGGTCTACACCCGCGAGGTGCTCCTGGAGGAGGTCTGGGGCTATCGCCATGCCGCCGACACCCGCCTGGTCAACGTGCACGTGCAGCGACTGCGCTCCAAGGTCGAGCACGACCCCGAGAATCCTGAGATCGTGCTGACGGTGCGTGGAGTGGGCTACAAAGCCGGCAAGTCCTAGCAGCCCACGATGTCCTCCTCGCGCGCCCCGCGCCCCCTCGCCCGTCTCTCCACCGGGCTGCGGCGCGCCCTGACGATCTGGCGACGCTCGATCCAGGCCCGCGTGGTGGCGGGGACCGTGCTGCTCTCCACCGTCGTGGTCAGCGGCGTCGGCTGGTTCCTGCTGCAGCAGACCCGGGACGGCCTGCTGGAGCAGCGGGTCCAGCGGGTGGTGGCAGAGGCGGACGACGAGACAGCCGAGGCACGAAGCCGTCTCTCCTTCGCGGCCGGCACCGACGTCAACGCCTCCGGCCAGCAGCAGGACCTGATCGACCCCATCATCGGGCGCGGCTCCACCCGCGGGTTCGCGGTCATCCTCTCGCCGCCCGTCACCACCGGCGGCAACACCTTGGCCGGCGGCGGCGCGAAGTTCACCCAGAACCTGGACAAGGCCAGCGTCCCGGCGGCCCTGGAGGAGCGGTTCTCCAAGCCTCGCGGCACTGCCTGGACCTACACCAAGATCCGCACCACCGGGCCGGTGGCCGGGGTGGAGGAGGGGCCGGGGATCGCGGTCGCCTCCCAGGTGACCCTCCCGGCCAACGGCGAGACCTACACCTTGTACTACCTCTATCCACTCACCGAGCAGGCCGAGACCCTGGCGCTGGTGACCCGTGCCCTGCTGGCGGCCGCGGTGCTGCTGGTGGTCCTGGTGGCCGGGGTGGCCTGGCTGGTGACCCGTCAGGTGGTCGCCCCGATCCGGCTGGCCCGCGAGGTCGCCGAGCGGCTGGCGGCCGGGCAGCTGCAGGAGCGGCTGCGGGTGACCGGTGAGGACGACCTCGCCCGGCTGGCGACGTCGTTCAACCAGATGGCCTCCAACCTGCAGCGCCAGATCCGTCAGCTCGAGGAGCTGAGCCGCCTGCAGCGTCGGTTCGTCAGCGACGTCTCCCACGAGCTGCGCACCCCGCTGACCACGGTGCGGATGGCGGGCGACGTGCTCCACGACGCCCGCGAGGACTTCGACCCCGCGACCGCGCGGGCGGCGGAGCTGCTGCAGACCGAGCTCGACCGCTTCGAGACCCTGCTCGCCGACCTGCTGGAGATCAGCCGCTTCGACGCCGGGGCGGCGGTGCTCGAGGCCGACGACGTCAACCTGGTCGACGTGGTGCGCCGGGTGGCCGACAACACCAAGGCCCTGGCCGAGCAACGGCTCACCCGGGTGGTGGTGATCGACCCCGGAAAGCCCTGCCTCGCCGAGGCCGACGTACGCCGGGTCGAGCGCATCGTGCGCAACCTGGTCACCAACGCCATCGACCACGCCGAGACCCGGGACATCGTGATCCGGGTGGCCGCCGACGACGAGACGGCCGCCATCTCGGTGCGCGACTACGGCGTGGGCCTGGCGGCGGGGGAGTCGGCGATGGTCTTCAACAGGTTCTGGCGCGCTGACCCCGCCCGCGCGCGCACCAGCGGCGGCACCGGTCTCGGCCTGTCCATCTCGATGGAGGACACCCACCTGCACGGCGGCTGGCTGCAGGCGTGGGGTCGCCCCGGCGAGGGCGCGCAGTTCCGGCTCACGCTCCCGCGCCGGCTCAACCAGTCGCTGCGCCACAGCCCGCTGCCCCTGGTCCCGGTGGACTCGGAGGTGAGCGCGTGATCCGCACCCACGTCCCCAGTGCGGCCCGACGCTTCCCGCGGCCGCTGCTCCTGCTGCGACGACTCCTGCCGGTCCTGCTGGCCCCGCTCCTGCTGACGGCCACCCTGAGCGCCTGCGTCGGCATGCCCGACACCGGACCCGTGGTCGACATCGACCCGCCGGCCCAGGACGGCTCTCGGGCCGGCACCTTCTACGACCCCCGCCCGCCTGCGGTCGGGTCGTCGTCCCGGGAGATCGTCAACGGCTTCCTGGAGGCGATGAAGGCCACCCCGATCAGGACCAGCGTGGCCAAGCAGTTCCTCAGTGCCAGGGCGCGGGCCACGTGGCGACCCGAGCGGGCCACGATCACCTACACCGATCTCGAGGCCCCCGTGGGGGAGCGGTCGGTGAGCCTGGGCGTGCTCGGGGCCGAGCGCTACGACTCGCGCGGGGCGTGGGAGCGCAAGCTGGACGAGCAGGAGTCCCGGCTGAGCTTCCCGATGGTCCGCGAGGGCGACGAGTGGCGCATCGACGAGGCCCCCGACGCCCTGCTGGTCCCCGCGTCCTGGTTCGAGGAGCGGTTCGTCCGGACCTCCCTGCAGTTCCTCGACCCGACCGGTTCGATCCTGGTCCCGGAGCCGGTGTTCGTGCCCGCGGGGGACCAGCTCGCGACCGCCCTGGTCGGCGGCCTGCTCCTGGGCCCGCCCGAGGAACTGGGTCAGGTCACCCGCAGCGCGATGCCCCCGGGGCTCCGGCTGGCGACCTCCTCGGTGCCGATCAGTGCCGACGGGCTGGCCGAGGTCGCCCTGGCCGGGGCGGGCGAGGAGTTCGACGCCGTCAGCGAGGAGATGGCCGCCCAGATCGCCTGGACCCTGCGTCAGGAGCCGCGGGTGCGTGCGGTCCAGGTCACCCTGGACGGCAGGCGCCTGCCGCTGCCCGGAGGGGTCAGCGAGATCCCCCGGGAGGCCGGGGCGAGGTTCGACCCCGACGCCCTGGGTGCCAGCGACGAGGTCTTCGCGCTCCGCGACGGGCTGCTGGTGCGTGGTCGGATGGACGAGCTCGAGGCCACCGCCGGACCGCTCGGGGTCGCGGGGGCCGGACTGGTCAGCGCCGCGGTCAACCTGCGCGGCACCGTCGCCGCCGGGGTCTCGCGCAGTGGATCGGTCTCCGTCGCGCCGCTCTCGGACCCCGGCGGAGCGGTGACCGAGGTGGTGGCGGGGGCGACGGACCTGCTGCCCCCCGCCTGGGACTTCGCCGACCGCCTGTGGCTCCTGGACCGCACCGCGGCCGGCGCCCGGGTCTCGGTGGCGGTCGGCACCAAGGTGCGGGAGGTGGTGGTTCCCGGTCTGACCGGCACCCAGGTGAAGGCCTTCCAGGTCTCCCGCGACGGCAGCCGGCTGGTCGCCGTGGTCCGCGGCGCTCGTCGGGACCGGCTGGTGGTGAGCCGGGTGCTGCACGGCAGCGCCGGACGGGTGCTGCGCGCGACCCCCGCTCGGGAGATCGACCTGGACGTCGAGCCCGGGCATCGGATCACCGACATCGGCTGGCGCTCGGCGACCTCGGTCTCGGTGCTCAGCGCGGTGGCCGGCGACGTCTCCCAGGTCCGGACCGTCGCGGTCGACGGAGCCCCGGGGGAGCTCGCCGACACGGGTGCCCTGCGGATCCCGGGGCGGGCCTCGGCGCTGGTCAGCTCGCCGGAGGAGGGGGCGAGCCCCTACGTGGTGGGCAAGGCCGGGGTCACCGACCTCCTGGACCCAGGTCGGCGGCTGTCGGCCCTCGAGGCGGGCGTCACCTGGATCGGCTACGTGGGCTGAGCTCCCCGGCACGTCCACAGGAGCCAGGGCGGCCATCGCCTGGTCGCGTTGCTCCACAGCTGCCGCCCTGTCGCGCCCGTCGAGCCGGCGGGTGGGCTGTGATGAGGGCCATGGTCACGCCCCGGGAGCCCTTCGAGGCCGCCGCCGGCGCCCAGCTGACCCCGGGCGGGGTGCGCGATGCCGTGCTCGACCTCGTGCTCGGCAGCAGCTGCCTGGGGTGTGCGCGCCCGGGGCGGATGGTGTGCCCCGACTGTGCGCTGACGCTGCCCGTGGGAGGCAGGGTGAGCTGGCCGACGCCGACGCCGCCAGGGTTGGCCACGCCGTGGGCTGCCGGGGAGTACGCCGGACTGCTGCGCGCCCTGGTGGTAGGGCACAAGGAGGACGGACGGTTCTCCCTGGGCCGGCCGCTGGGGGAGGCGCTGGCGGGTGCGGTCCGCACGGCCTCGCGCTCCTGGCCCGCCGGCGAGGAGGTGGTGCTGGTCCCGGTGCCGTCACGGCCCGGCGTGGCCCGGGCGAGAGGGGACGACCCCACCGGGCGGATGGTGCGGATCGCCGCGCGGACGCTGCGGGCGGGCGGTCGACGTACCCGGGTGGCGGGGCTGCTCCGCTCCCACCGCGGCGTCCGTGACCAGTCGATGCTCGACGCCCGGGAGCGGGCGGCCAACCTCGCCCTGTCCATGCACTGTCCCAGCGCCGGGGTACGCCGGCTGGCCGCGGGCCCGGGCCCGTGCCGGGTGGTCCTGTGCGACGACGTGCTCACCACCGGGGCGACCGCGCGCGAGGCCCAGCGGGCCCTGGAATCGGTGGGGCTGGAGGTTGCCGCCATCGCCGTGGTGGCCGCGGTGCGGCGTCGCGCCTCGGTCCCGATGCTTCCGGATGGGGGGTTCGTGAACCGGCGCGACCCACCACGGGATAGCGTCGGTGCATGGAGTCCGTCCGGGTCCGTGGTTGCGTCGTCCGGGCGCGAGTCGCGTCCAGGTGGCAAGCCGATGCCAGTCGCAGGCGAAACGGTCCACGTAAGGCTCTCACCGGCCCTGCCGGAGAGCTGATCACGGTGCGGCTTAGAAGTAAGTCCTGCCCCGGTCCCGCCGTCAGATGCGGCGGTCCCCGGGAGAAGGCCGACAGTGGCAGAGAAGCTGCGAAGGCCTCAGCAGGCGATTGTGGGGTCGAAGACCAGGTCGGCCGGACGGGCTCCATCTCAACCACCCCGAGCACCGTGAGATGGTGCCGGGGTGCGACCTGCACGGGTAGCCAACGTTGAATCGGAGGTTCACATGGACGTAGTTGTCACCGGAAGGCACTTCGAGGTATCGGACAGGTTCCGAGCCCATGCGGAGGAGAAGCTGTCCCGGTTGGAGAAGCACGACCAGAGGATCATCCGCGTGCAGGTGGAGGTGTCGGCCGAGCGCAACCCGCGCCAGCAGGAGCGGGGCGTGAAGGTGGAGCTGACCGCGTTCTCCAAGGGCCCGGTCATCCGTGCGGAGGCTGCTGCGGACGACAAGATGGGCGCCCTGGACCTGGCGCTGGACAAGATGGCCACGCAGATGCGCAAGGCCTCGGACCGTCGGCGCGTCCACCGTGGGCGGCGTACCCCGGTCTCGGTCGGCGAGGCCCTGGCGGACGTCGCGGAGCCGATCGAGCCCACCCAGGACGGCGCCGAGGACGACGACGCCGTGGCGGAGCGCAAGGTGGGACCGCTCACCGTCACCGGTGAGGGCCCGCTGGTGGTGCGCGAGAAGTCGCACAGCGGCTCCCCGATGACGCTGGACCAGGCCCTCTACGAGATGGAGCTGGTGGGGCACGACTTCTACCTCTTCGTCGACAAGGAGAGTGAGAAGCCCTCGGTGGTCTACCGCCGCAAGGGCTACGACTACGGAGTCATCAGCCTCGACCTCGTCGACTGACGACTCCACGCCGCGGCTGGGCCGCCCGCCGCATCCTGGTGCGCCGACGTCCTGCGGGGCGTCG
>NZ_POAG01000023.1:35179-50959 GCF_002930065.1 Nocardioides sp. 616
CGCGGATGAGCCCATCAGGGTCATCCTCGCCGATGACCAGGAACTGTTCCGCCGCGGGCTCACGATGCTGCTGAGCCAGGAGTCGGACATCGAGGTCGTCGCCGAGGCGGGGGACGGCATCGCCGCCACCGACCTGGCCACCTCCATGGCGCCCGACGTGGTGCTGCTCGACGTGCGGATGCCGCGGCGCAGCGGGATCGAGGCCTGCCGCGCCATCAAGGAGGCCAACCCGTCGGCCAAGGTCATCATGCTGACCGTCTCCGACGAGGAGGCGGATCTCTACGAGGCGGTCAAGGGCGGGGCGGCCGGATACCTGCTCAAGGACTCCTCGATCGAGGAGGTCGCCCAGGGCATCCGGGTGGTCGCCGACGGGCAGTCCCTGATCTCCCCGTCGATGGCCGTGAAGCTGATCGACGAGTTCAAGCAGATGTCCAAGCCCGAGCGCAGCCAGGTGCCCGGACTCCGGCTGACCGAGCGTGAGCTGGAGGTGCTGCGCCTGGTGGCGACGGGGATGAACAACCGTGAGATCGCCAAGCAGCTGTTCATCTCCGAGAACACCGTGAAGAACCACGTGCGCAACATGCTGGAGAAGCTCCAGCTGCACTCCCGGATGGAGGCCGTGATGTACGCGGTCAGGGAAAAGCTGCTCGACCTGTCCTGATGAGGGTCCTCTCGCCGGCATCCGCGCGCCGGGTGGCCCTCGCCGCGCAGGGGTTCGCCGACCGGCCGCACGCGGTCGCGACGATGCGCTCCCTGCAGCGCACGGTGGCGCGCACCGGCGTGCTCCAGGTCGACTCGGTCAACGTGCTGCAACGGGCGCACTACCTGCCGCTGTACTCGCGGCTGGGCCCCTACGACGTGGACCTGCTGCGGCGCGCCTCGGCCGCCAGGCCCCGACGGCTGGTGGAGTACTGGGCGCACGTGCAAGCCCTGATGCCGGTCGAGCTCTGGCCCCTGATGCGCCACCGCATGGACGACTACCGCACCCAGCGCGGCAAGTGGGGCTTCACCGCGGACCCCAGCCTCGAGCCCCGGATCCTGGCGGCGGTCGCCGAGCGGGGACCGGTGACCGCCCGCCAGCTGGACGGCGAGTTCAGTGGCCCCCGCACCTCCCAGCACTGGGGGTGGAACTGGTCCGAGGCACGCAAGGTGCTGGACTACCTCTTCCTCGTCGGGGACGTGGCCATCGCCGGACGCTCACCCTCGTTCGAGGTCATCTACGACCTCCCCGAACGGGTGCTTCCGGCGCACGTGCTCCAGGCGCCGGTGCCCGACCCGGCCCAGGCGCAGCTGGAGCTGGTACGCCGGGCGGCCCGCTCCCACGGGGTCGCCAGCCTCCGGTGCCTCGCCGACTACTACCGGATGCCGCTGGCGCAGGCCCGCGTCGCGGTCGGCACGCTGGTCGAGACCGGCGAGCTGGAGCCGGTGACGGTCTCGGGTTGGTCCCGGCCGGCGTACCTGCACCATGCCGCCCGGCTGCCCCGGCAGGTGCACGCGCGCGCTCTGCTCAGCCCGTTCGACCCCCTGGTCTGGGAGCGGAGCCGCACCGAGGCCCTGTTCGACTTCCGCTACCGGATCGAGATCTACACACCCGTGCACAAGCGGGTGCACGGCTACTACGTCCTGCCCTTCCTGCTCGGGGACAGGCTGGTGGCGCGGGTGGACCTCAAGGCCGACCGGTCCTCCTCGGTGCTGATGGTCCAGGCCGCCCACGCCGAGCCCGGAGCTCCCGAGGAGACCGCGGCCGAGCTCTCCGTCGAGCTGCGCAGGCTGGCGGGATGGCTCGGGATGAGGGACGTGAGCATCGTCGCCCGCGGGGACCTGGCGGCGCGGCTGCGGGTCTGAGCGGGAAGGTTGTGGTCTGCCGGTTACGATGGCGCTTGGTCCCGTGCAGCCATCCGCCGGTGCCGCTCATGACCAATCAGGGAGTCTGCGTTCGTGCCTGCCATCATCGACAAGCTGCTCCGCATCGGCGAGGGCAAGATCCTCCGCCAGCTGGAGACCATCTCACAAGCCGTCAACGCCATCGAGGACGACTTCGTCGCGATGAGCGACGAAGAGCTGCGCGACATGACCGCGGAGTTCAAGGAGCGCTACGCGGCCGGGGAGTCGCTCGACGACCTGATGCCTGAGGCGTTCGCCACCGTCCGCGAGGCTTCGCGACGGGTGATCGGCCAGCGGCACTACGACGTCCAGATCATGGGTGGCGCAGCCCTGCACCTGGGCAACATCGCGGAGATGAAGACCGGTGAGGGCAAGACCCTGGTCGCCACCCTCCCGTCTTACCTCAACGCACTGTCCGGCAAGGGCGTGCACGTGGTCACGGTCAACGACTACCTCGCCAAGTACCACGCGGAGTGGATGGGGCGCATCCACCACTTCCTGGGGCTGACCACGGGCGTGATCCTGCCCTCGATGCGTCCCGCGGAGCGGCGCGAGGCCTACGCCTGCGACATCACCTACGGCACCAACAACGAGCTCGGCTTCGACTACCTGCGCGACAACATGGCGGACTCGATCGAGGAGTGCGTCCAGCGCGGCCACAACTTCGCGATCGTGGACGAGGTGGACTCCATCCTGATCGACGAGGCGCGGACCCCGCTGATCATCAGCGGTCCCACCCAGGACGAGGTGCACTGGTACGCCGAGTTCGCGGTGATCGCCCGCAACATGACCCGGGACGTCGACTACGAGGTCGACGAGAAGAAGCGCACCATCTCGGTCCTCGAGCCGGGCATCACCAAGGTCGAGGACCACCTGGGCATCGACAACCTGTACGACTCGGTCAACACGCCGCTGATCTCCTTCATGAACAACTCCATCAAGGCCAAGGAGCTGTTCCGCAACGACAAGGAGTACGTCGTCATGGACGGCGAGGTGCTCATCGTCGACGAGCACACCGGCCGGATGCTCGCGGGCCGCCGCTACAACGACGGCCTGCACCAGGCCATCGAGGCCAAGGAGGGGGTGACCGTCCGCGAGGAGTACCAGACGCTGGCCACGGTCACCCTGCAGAACTACTTCCGCCTCTACGACAAGCTCTCGGGCATGACCGGCACGGCCATGACCGAGGCGGCGGAGTTCGACAAGACCTACAAGCTCGGCGTGGTGCCGATCCGCACCAACAAGCCGATGCTGCGGGTGGACCAGCCCGACCTGGTCTACCGCACCGAGGAGGCCAAGTACGACGCGGTCGTCACCGACATCGAGGAGCGCCACAAGAAGGGTCAGCCCATCCTGGTCGGCACCGTCTCGGTGGAGAAGTCCGAGCTGCTCTCGGGGCTGCTGCGCAAGCGCGGCGTCCCGCACTCGGTGCTCAACGCCAAGGTGCACGCGGACGAGGCCAAGATCGTCGCCCTCGCCGGTCACAAGGGCGCGGTCACGGTCGCCACGAACATGGCCGGGCGAGGCACCGACATCATGCTCGGCGGATCGGTGGAGTTCCTGGCCGACCAGGAGCTGCGCAAGGCGGGCCTCGAGCCGGCCGGGGAGACCGCGGCCGAGTACGAGGCGCGGTGGCCCGACACCCTGGAGCGCATCAAGGCGCAGGTCGCCAGCGAGCACGAGGAGGTCAAGGCCGCCGGCGGTCTCTACGTGATCGGCACGGAGCGCCACGAGTCACGGCGCATCGACAACCAGCTGCGCGGTCGCTCGGGTCGCCAGGGTGACCCGGGGGAGAGCCGGTTCTACCTGTCCCTGCAGGACGAGATGATGCGCCTGTTCAAGTCCGAGTGGGTGGACCGGGTGCTGCAGGTGCTCAAGGTGCCTGACGACGTCCCGATCGAGAACAAGCGGGTCTCCAGCTCCATCGCCAGTGCCCAGGCCAACCTGGAGTCGCAGAACTTCGAGTCGCGCAAGAACGTCCTCAAGTACGACGACGTGATGAGCCGTCAGCGCGAGGTCATCTACGGCGAGCGCCGTCGGGTGCTCGAGGGTGCTGACCTCGAGGAGCAGATCCGCACCTTCGTCGACGACGTGATCGCCGGCTACGTCACCGGTGCGACCGTCGACTACGCCGAGGGCTGGGACCTCGACGCCCTGGAGACCGCGCTCAAGCAGCTCTACCCGATGTCGTTCACGCTGGAGTCGCTGGAGGCTGAGGCGGGAGGTCGGGGCAACCTGACGCGCGAGGCCCTGGTCACCTCCTTGCAGAAGGACGCGCAGGCCGCCTACGACCGGCGCGAGGAGGAGATCGGTGCCGAGGCGATGCGCGAGCTCGAGCGCCGGGTCGTCCTCTCGGTGCTGGACCGCAAGTGGCGCGAGCACCTCTACGAGATGGACTACCTGCGTGAGGGCATCTACCTGCGCGCCTACTCCCAGCGCGACCCCCTGGTGGAGTACCAGCGCGAGGGCTTCGACATGTTCGCCGCCATGATGGAAGGCATCAAGGAGGAGTCGGTCGGGTTCCTGTTCAACCTCACCGTAGAGGTCGAGGAAGCGGACGAGCAGCCGGCCGAGGTCGCTGCCGGGGACACGGCCGACGAGGTCGAGGCCCCGGCCTCGGGGATCGACCTGGCCGCCGCGGCCGCCCACGCCCCCCAGGTGCGTGCCAAGGGCCTGGACAAGCCCAGCCGTCCGACGCAGCTGACCTACTCCGCCCCCGCGGAGGACGGTGACGTCGAGGTCAAGGCGGAGGAGAACAAGCCCGAGGACCCGTTCGCCGGGACCGGTCGCAACGCGGACTGCCCCTGCGGGTCGGGCAAGAAGTTCAAGAAGTGCCACGGTGCTCCCGGCGGAGCTTCGGGCTACACCACCCGGGTCAGCGGCTAGGCCGGATCAGCAGAACTCCAGGGCCGTGCAGATCCATCGGTCCCGGAACGTCTCGAAGCGTGCAGCCACGGCGCGTGACCTCTCGCCGTGGCGCACGTGGGCGGACGCCTCGACGACCCCGTGCGCCGGGAAGGTGATCCGCACTGCGACCACCTGGGACCTGGTGACCTCGCGCCGCCTGCCCTGACCCGGGCGGTGGCCGCCGGCCCGGGCGACCAGCTCGGCTCGCCGCGCCAGGTCCTGCTGCACGTCGCGGCGGGTCCAGCGAGCGAGCTGGGCGGCGGGGCGGTCGCCCGCCACGATCTCGACGCTGGCCTGCACGTAGCGTCCGACCCACTGCTCGAGCCGCTCCCGCAGCCGGATGTCGACCGGCACCACGTCGCACCCGGGCCGGCCTGGCTCGGCATTGGTGACCGGCGGGTCGAGCAGGGGCATCAGGTCCAGGGCGAGCGTGCCCTGGACGGTGGCCACCGGCACGGCGAGCCGCAGCGGGTGCACGGTGGCGTGCTGGGGGCTCATGACCGGCCGTCCTCGGGGCCCACGGCCGGCAGGACCAGCGACTGTCCGGGGACGATGAGGTCGGGGTCCGGTCCGACCACCTCCCGGTTGCGGCGGTGGATCGCGCGCCAGGCCCGGTCGACCTGCTCGGGCGTGGCGGATCCGGGCAGGCGCTCGGATGCCAGGGCCCACAGGGTGTCCCCCTGCCGGACCACCCGGACCTCACCAGGCCCGTCGGTCGGTGGCGGACCCGGGTCCCGGGAGGCGAGCGGAGCGCTCACGCCTCGGCTCTGCGCTGTGTGCTGCGGCTCGACCTGCACGCCGATCCTCGGGTCGGTGGCCCGGTCGGGGAACGGCAGCCCTGCCACCGAGCTGGGGACCCCGTGCCGGCCGGGCCGTGCGGCGTCCCCCGCGTGGGCCAGCGCCGGTCCGGTGCTGCTGAGCAGGAGTGCGCCACCGCAGGCCGCGAGCACGAGCCGCCGCAGTGCGCCGCCGTGCCGGGCGCTGGTTCGCCCGCGTGCCGCCTCGCAGCTGGCCAGGGTCGCGACCAGCCAGATCCACCCCAGGCTGACGACGCCCGCGAGTGCCGCCGCAGCCAGCAGGAGCGAGTCGAAGCCGGAGCTCGCCGTGCCGTCACCGGGCTCGGTCAGCGTCCGCGTGCACAGCCAGGCCCCGGCCCCGCAGGCGCTCGTGGTGGTCAGCCACACCAGCAGGCACCGCCACCAGGGTGCTCGGTCCGTTCCGTGTCCCCTGACCATGTCGATCCCTTCGTTTGCGTGTGTTTACGGCATTCAACTGATGTTTGCAGCCCTTCGTCAAGGGGTTTGTCCACAGGTGCGAAGCAGCGCGGCACGCCCGCGGCGGCTGCGGCACACTGCCCTCATGGCTGGCGAGGAGGAGCTCTTCGAGCTCTTTGAGGATCTGGAGGCGCAGGCGGAGTCGCTGCACCACCTCGAGCGGTCGGCGGAGGTGGCGGACCGAGCTCGCGCCGAGTACCAGGCGGTGACGCTGGACAGTCGGCTGATGGCCTCGCTCGAGCGAAGTCTCGAGGTCGAGGTGCGCGGGGTCGGCCGGATCCGCGGCACCCTGGAGCGGGTGGGGCCGGGGTGGTGTCAGGTGGTCCGCGACAACGCACGCTGGACGGTGTGGACCCGGCAGGTCGTGGCCGTCCACGGCGCCTCGGCGCGCTCGGTGCCGGAGGTCGCCTGGACCGCCGTGCAGCGGCTGACCGTCGCCTCGGCGCTCAGGAGGCTGGCTGACGAGGTGGTGCCCTGCGTGCTGTGGACCAGCGAGGGGTCCAGGCACGAGGGCGCGCTGGGTCGGGTCGGCAGCGACTTCCTCGAGCTCGGCACCGGGGGAGGGGTGCGGCTGCTCTCCCTGGAGCAGCTCAGCGCGGTGCGCAACGAGCAGTGAACGCCGGTCGGGCCCAGCAGCCGGACCCGGCAGCCGATCGAGCGGGCGGTCTCAGCCGTGCCCAGGCTCAGGTGGCCTCGACGTCGTACGGCGGGATCGCCCCTGCAGCCAGTCGTGCCGGGGCGGGACGCGACGGCTCGTCCTCCATGGCCTCCATGATGTGCTTGCGGACCACGCTGCGCGGGTCGAGGTCCCGCAGCTCGAGGTCGGCATACTCCGGGCCGAGCTCGGTGCGCAGCTCGTCACGGGCCGAGTTCGCCAAGGTGCGGACCTTGCGGACCATCTGTGCGGCCTGCTTGGCGAGCTCGGGGAGCCGGTCGGGACCGAAGACGAGGACCGCGACGAACGCGATCACCGCCATCTCCGGCAGGCCGACTCCCAGCATGGGTCAGAACTTACTGGACGGGGTGAGCCCCAGCTGCATGCCGGCCAGTCCGCGGCCACGTCCGTGCAGCGCCTTGGCGATGTCGCGCAGCACGATCGCCGCCGGCGCGGTGGGATCGGACTCCACGATCGGCCGGCCGGCGTCGCCGCCCGCGCGCAGCGAGAGCTCCAGCGGCACCGAGCCCAGCACCGGCACGTCGTAGCCGAAGCGCTCCGACAGCGTCTTGGCGACCCGCTCGCCACCGCCGGCCCCGAAGATCTCCAGCTTGTGCTCCTTGCCCTCGGGGGTGCAGTGCGGGCAGGGCAGGTAGGACATGTTCTCCACGACGCCCACCACGCGCTGGTGCATCATCGAGGCCATGGTGCCGGCGCGCTCGGCGACCTCGGCGGCGGCCTCCTGCGGCGTGGTGACCACGACGACCTCGGCGTTGGGGAGGTGCTGTCCCAGCGAGATGGCGACGTCGCCGGTGCCCGGCGGGAGGTCCAGCAGCAGCACGTCCAGGTCGCCCCAGTAGACGTCAGCCAGCATCTGCACCAGCGCCCGGTCCAGCATCGGGCCGCGCCACGCGACCACCTGGTCGCGGCGCGGCTTGAGCATGCCGATGGAGATCACCGAGACGCCCGAGGGGGTCGGGACGGGCATGATCAGGTCGTCGACCTGGGTCGGGCGGTGGTCCGCCACACCCAGCATCGCCGGGACCGAGTGCCCGTAGATGTCGGCGTCGACGATGCCGACCTTGAGTCCCTCGTCGGCCAGCGCCAGGGCGAGGTTCACGGTGACCGACGACTTGCCGACCCCTCCCTTGCCGCTGGCGATGGCGTACACCTTGGTCAGCGAGCCGGGCTGGGCGAACGGGATCTCGCGCTGGGCCTGGCCGCCACGCAGGTTCTCGCCGAGCTGGCTGCGCTGCTCCGGGGACATGACGCCCAGGGTGAGGATGACGTCGGTGACGCCCGCCACGGCCGAGACGGCGCCGGTGACGTCCCGGGTGATGGTGTCCTTGAGGGGGCATCCGGCCACGGTCAGCAGGACGGTGACGGCCACGCGGCCGTCAGGGGAGATCCCGACGCTCTCGACCATGCCGAGGTCGGTGATCGGCCGCTTGATCTCCGGGTCGTGGACGGTCGCGAGTGCAGCGGTGACCTGCTCGACGGTGGGGGTGCTCATGGGGCCCAAGCGTAGTTGCCCCTCCCAGCGCGACCTCCGGCGGAGTCAGCGGTCGGCGACCCCGGGCTCGTCCTCGTCGGGGTCGACCGGCCGGGAGCGCTCGTCGAGGTCGTTGAGCAGGCCCCGGAACTCCGAGCGGAGGAAGTCGCGGGTGACCACCTCGCCCACCGACATCCGCAGCGAGGCGACCTCACGCGCCAGGAACTCCATGTCCGCGTGGGCGCGGGCGTTGACCTGGCGGTCCTGCTCGGCCACCACCTTGTCCCGGACCTCCTGCCGATTCTGGGCCAGCAGGATCAGCGGGGCGGCGTACGACGCCTGGAGGCTGAGCATCAGGGTGAGGAAGATGAAGGGGAACTCGTCGAAGCGCCACTGGGTGGGGGCCAGGATGTTCCAGGCCATCCAGACGGCCACGAAGATCGTCATGTAGGCCAGGAAGCGCGCCGTCCCCATGAATCGGGCGAACTGCTCGGCGAACACCCCGAACGCGTCGGCGTCGTAGGAGCGCCGGGGTCGCAGGCTGCGCCGGGTGTCGCGCGGCGTGTCCAGCCGGCTGCGGGCGGGCCGGGACTCGCTCATCGGCGCACCGCCTGGTCCCGCCAGTTCTCCGGCAGCATGTGGTCGAGGAGGTCGTCAACGGTGACCGCCCCCAGCAGGCGGCCCTCCTCGTCCACCACCGGAGCGGCGACCAGGTTGTACGTCGCGAGGTGGGCGGCGACCTCGTCGATGCGCGCCTCGGGGTGCAACGGGTCCAGGGAGCTGTCCAGGGCCGCTGCGACCAGGGTGGACGGGGGCTCGCGCAGCAGGCGCTGGATGTGGGCCGCACCCAGGAGCCGACCGGTCGGGGTCTCCAGCGGCTGGCGGCAGATGTAGACCAGGGCGGCCAGTGCCGGTGTCAGGTCGGGGTTGCGCACGTGCGCGAGGGCGTCGGCGATGGTGGCGTCGGGTCCCAGGATCACCGGCTCCGGCGTCATCATCGCGCCGGCGGTCCGCTCCGCGTAGGACATCAGGCGCCGGACGTCCTCAGCCTCCCCGGGCGCCATCAGGGCCAGGAGCGTGGCCGCGGTCTCGGGCGCGAGGTCGGCGATCAGGTCCGCGGCGTCGTCGGCCGACATCTCCTCCAGCACGTCCGCGGCGCGCTCGGAGTCCAGGCGCTCCATGATCTGGACCTGGTCCTCCTCGGGCAGCTCCTCGAGGACGTCGGCCAGTCGCTCGTCGTCCATCGCAGCCACCACGGCGGTACGCCGCTCGGCCGGGAGGTCGTGGATCATGTGAGCCGCGTCCGCCGGGCGCATGTCGCTGATCGCCGCGATCAGGTGCGTGGCGCCCTGCGACGGCTCGTGCCGGGAGAGCCCCTCGAGGTCGCGCCAGTCCACGATGTAGGTCTGGCCACGTCGGCGGAACCCCTTCGCCGGCTCCTGGACCGCGACCCGGCTGAGCACCCAGTCACGGGTGCGCGCCTGCTCCATCGCCACGTCGTACACCGTGCCCCGGACGTCGGTGGGCACGATGCGGACCGACCGGTCGAGCATCTGCGCCATCACCAGGGTCTCGGTGGCCCGCTGCTCGAACCGTCGCATGTTGAGCAGCCCCGTGGTGTAGACCTGCCCGCTGTCGAGGTGGGTCACCCTGGTCATGGGCACGAAGATCCGCCGTCGGCCGAACACCTCGGCCACCAGCCCGAGCACCCGCGGCTGGCTGGCCTCGCCCCGCACCGTGACCACCAGGTCGCGCACCTTGCCGACCTGGTCCCCCTGGGGGTCGAAGATCGGCAGGCCGACGAGGCGGGCCACGTAGACGCGCGAGGGGGTGTTGCTCACGCGCGCAAGGTTACCTGTGCGATGCGTCGCTGCCGTGGCACCGACGCGGCGCGCGGGCCTGTCGTGGGGCGTTCGACAACGCAGACCGGGCCCCCTGGAGATGCGTTACCCTGATGGACCATCTAGGACACCCGGCGCAGGGTCGGTGTGTGCAGAGCGGTTCTAGTCCCACGGCAGAAGGGTGTCTCGATGTCCAACCATCGAGCCAACCACCGAGAGCCGCGCCCGGCCCAGCGCCCGGCGCCCGGTGGACCCAGGCAGGTATCCCTGCCGTCGTGGCGGGTCCTGGCGAGCGCCCTCGGCCTCGTGCTGGTGCTCGGCCTGGTGGTCGTCCCCGGGCGAGCGTTCTGGGGCGCCCAGGACACGGTGCCCGACGGGGCCTCTGCCCCTCTCGGTCCGCAGGGCTCCCCCACGGGTGGGCCCGTCGCTGCGGAGGCCACCGAGCAGGCCGCAGGGCAGGAGCGGGGCGCAGCGCGGACCAAGGGACAGGCCGAGCAGGGGACCGGAGCCGCAGGGGAGGGCCAGCAGGACCGCGCCGGCCAGGTGACCCGGGCTCTGCTGCGCGACCGCCCCGGCACAGCCAGCACCTGGGCGTTCGCCGCCGACCTGCACCGGCGCACCAAGATCGCCGCGACCCGCGCCAAGAAGCGGCAGGTCGAGCGGATCGCCGCCCGTCAGGCGGCTGCTCGCAAGAAGAAGCAGCAGAAGCGCCGCAAGGCGATGGCCCGGCGCGCAGCGATGGCCAAGACCTCCACGTTCCGGGTCGGCAGCCTCAACATCCTGGGCAGCCAGCACACCCGCGGTGCCGGTGGCTACGGTCCCGGACCTGAGCGGGCCGGCATCTCCGCCGGGCTGGTCACCTCCCGTGGCGTCGACGTGGTGGGCCTGCAGGAGGTGCAGGACGACCAGCTTCCGGTGCTCCTGAACCGGCTCCCCGGCTACACCGTGTGGCCGCAGCACCAGCTGGGCAGCAACGGTCAGCGCCTGCAGATCGCGTGGCGCGACTCGCGGTTCGAGCTGCTCGAGACCGGTTCGGTCAGCTATGTCTTCGACAGCCAGACGATCCCACTGCCCTTCGTCCTGCTGCGCGACCGGGAGACCCAGGCGCAGTTCTGGGTCATCACCACCCACAACTCCGCCCGGGACCTGGAGGGCCAGCGGGACGCGGCCACCGCTCGCCAGATCTCGCTGATCAAGGAGCTCCAGGCACGCAACGGCAAGCCGGTGCTCATCGTGGGAGACGTGAACGAGCACGAGGAGTTCTTCTACTCGGTCTGCGGCGCCACGGGGTTCCTGGCGGCCAACGGCGGGGGAGCAGGCTGCTCGCTCCCGCCGCGCCCGTTGCGCGTCGACTGGATCATGGGCGGCGGTGGCGGCGGTGTCAGCTTCTCCGGCTACGTGCAGGACGGGGCGTCCCTGGCCCGCGCCAGCGACCACTACTTCATCCACGCAGCAGTCCAAGTCACCGACCCAGGAGAACAATGAGGACCTCACTCCCGACCTCAGCACCCAAGCGTCGGTGCCCCGCGGCGTCGATCCTGCTCGCGGCCGTGCTCGCGGTGCTGCTCACCGGGTGTGGGGCGGACTCCTCCGACACCGCCTCCGACGACTCCGCGAGCACCCCGGGGGCGTCCGTCTCCTCCTCGCCCAGCCCGGAGGGGACCCCCACGGAGTCGACCGAGGAGGAGGCGCTCCCCGAGGGGCCCCTGTGCGAGGAGGTGTGGGTGGACGGACAGGTCCTGCCGCGCCGCTACCAGGGATGCCTGGACGGGACGAAGTGGCGCGACGCCTTCGTGTACCCCTGCTCCTCGGGCCAGAACCTGGTGACCTTCGGACGCACCTTCTACGCGGCCAAGGGCGAGAGGGTCGTCGAGTCCGCCACCCCCTTGGCCAAGAACCCCCAGTTCCAGAGCGCTCTCTCTGCCTGCGGGGCCTGAGCGGCAGCAACGCCCTTCCCTCACCTCTGTGACCAGTGGTGAAGAAGTGACCGCAGTCAACTTTCGCCTACACTGTCCGTATTCCAGCCCGGCACATGGGTTCCAGTAGCGCTGGCGCCCGGGCAACTTTTCGAGATTCTGGGACCAGCCTTGCGCAAGTCATTCGTCGTCGCACTCCTCTCCGTCGCCTTGATGGTGTCGGCCACCCTCGGGCTCGGCAGCCCGGCCCTGGCCAAACCGGCCAAGCCGGCACCCGACAACTTCGTGCCCAAGTCGGGGCCGGCGTTCAACGACCCCTACGGCAAGCCGCAGGAGGTGCGGCGGCTGATCCGCCAGGTGAACCGCACGATCGACAGCGTCCCGAAGAAGCAGAAGATCCGGATCGCCTCGTGGAACGTGCGCAGCGCGAGCATCGTCACCTCGCTGATCCGTGCGCACCAGGAGCGCAAGATCAGCGTGCAGGTCGTGATGGACCGCCACAACTACAACCCCAACAACCCCAACGCCGACGTGCGCCGGTTGATCGAGGGTCTGAAGAAGGGCAACAAGCAGCGGTCCAAAGAGATGCGCAGCTGGGTGCGCAAGTGCGTCAGCGCCTGCCGGGGCAAGAGCGGCATCGCGCACACCAAGTTCTTCCTGTTCAGCCGGGTCGTGAAGGTCCCGGACGTGATCATGTACGGCTCCTACAACGCCACCGAGCTGGGCGCCACGATCCAGTGGAACGACCTCTACACGATCAAGCGGGACACCGCGCGCTACGCCGTCTTCGAGAAGGTGTTCAACCAGATGGCGCGGCAGAAGACGGTCAAGCAGGGGCTGGTGGGCTACACCGACGGCGTCACGGCCAACGGCTTCTACCCGTTCCGCGGTGAGGGCGCGGTGGGCGACCCCGTCATCGACATCCTCAAGCAGGTCTCCTGCACCGGTGCCGCGACCAAGAACGGTCGCACCCGGATCCGGATCGCCCAGACCGCCATGTACGGCGACCGCGGCATCAAGATCGCCAACAAGCTCGCCTCGCTGCGCAAGCAGGGTTGCAACATCCGGATCGTCTACGCCATGTTCGGCAACAACGTCCTCAAGATCCTGCGTCAGGCCGGGGTCCCGCTGACCCACCTCGCCTACGACTCGAACGAGGACGGCGTCTACGACCGCTACGTCCACATGAAGGCGATGGCGATCAGCGGCAACTACGCGGGCAACCCGGCCGCGAAGTTCACGCTCAACGGCTCGGCCAACTGGACTCCGGTGGCCCTGGCCAGCGACGAGGTCCTGGGCCAGGTCTACAAGGGCGGCGTCACCACCAAGTACATCAAGTGGATCGACTACATGTTCACCCACCGGCCCAAGGCATGGGGTGCGGATCCGAACACCCCCGGCAAGGCGGCCGGGCGTCGGGCGATGCCTGGCAACGACACCACGTTGATCGAGGGCGTCGATCCGTACGCCCTCATCAAGGAGGAGAACTGACATGACGCGTGCGCCCTGGTCACTCCGCAGCCTCGCTTCCGTCTCACGGACCGCGACTCGCGCCACGGTGGCCAGGGCGGTGGCGGCCTGCGTGCTCGGCTCCGTGCTCCTGGTGGTCGCTGACCAGCAGGGCGCCGAGGTCGCGCCGCTGCCGGAGGTGCAGCGGTCGGCCGCGTCGGCCTGCACCGACGTGCTCGTGGTCGGCATCGACGGCAACGGCCAGGGACGCAAGGCCGCCTACGGCGCGGTGGTCGCAGGGGTCGCGAACAAGGTCACCGCCAGGGCGACGGCGCAGAACCGGTCGGTCACCACGTCCCGGATCCGCGTCGGCACCCCGGCCAACAAGGTGCTCAAGGGCGGCCGGAAGGCCGGGACCCCCGCCACCAAGGCGGTCTCCAAGAAGCAGCTGCGGCGCTGGAAGGCGCCGGTGGGCGCGGGCGTGAAGAGGACCCGCGCCCTGCTGGCCAAGCGGATGGCGAGCTGTCCGGAGCAGCAGGTGCTGCTGGTGGGCTACGCCCAGGGTGCTGCCGTGGCGCACCTGGTCTCCCAGAAGCTGGACAAGGCGGGCAAGCTCGGCAACGTCGCCGGAGTCGTGCTGGTCTCCGACCCCTTGCGGGTCCCGAAATCCTCGACGGGCCGTCCGCTGGGCAAGCCGTCCGCCGGCAACGGGTCCAAGGGTGTGATCGCCCGGTTCGGCAAGTCGGTGGGTGACGTGCCGGGATCGGTGCCGACGTTCCGCGCCATCTCGGTCTGCCACCGTGCCGACCTCGTCTGCAACCCCGGTCGGACCAAGGTCGGCACGGCGCTGAAGGTCTCCGGCTCCTACCACAAGGGCGCCTCCAAGGCGGTGCTCCGTCAGGCCGCCGACGTCGCCTGGACGCAGCTCTCGCTCTGGCCGGACCCGGTCGAGCAGCAGCTGATGGTGGCCGCCGGTGAGCCGATCTCGGTGCAGCTGCAGGCCACCGGTGGCTCGCCGGTCGCTCCCGCGGTCCGCTGGGTTCCGGTCTCCGTCCCGACCGGTCTCACCCTGTCCGAGACGGGAGTGCTCAGCGGGGAGCTCGCGTCCTCGGGGATCTACGAGGTCTCCTTCACCGTGGCGGGCACGTCGCCCGCCACCACGGCGCGCTCCGGCAAGGTGCTGCTCAACGCCCGTGCCGCGTCCGGCGCGCTGAGCGCAGGGGGCCAGAGCACGTGCGAGGTGCGCGTGGACGGGTCCGCCTGGTGCTGGGGCCGCAACGACTTCGGCCAGCTCGGCGACGGCACCAACACGCTGAGGGTCTCTCCCGCGCAGGTCGCGGGCTCCGGCTGGGCCCGGGTGGCCACCGGGGGCAGCTTCACCTGCGGGGTGAAGACCGACGGGACGCTGTGGTGCTGGGGGCTGAACAACTTCGGTCAGCTCGGGGGCACCGACAAGACCAGCTCCAACCTGCCCCGCCAGGTCGGCACCGGTGCCACGTGGCGCGAGGTCTCCGCCTCCTGGGGGCACGCCTGCGCGACCCAGGCTGACGGCAGCATGTGGTGCTGGGGCCAGAACGGTCGGGGCCAGCTCGGCAACGGCAAGACCTCCTCGCGCAGCACCCCGCTCCGGGTGCTCGGCGACCAGCAGTGGACCGGCGTGACGGCGGGGGGCTGGCACACCTGCGGCACCGCCGGTGACGGCTCTGCGTGGTGCTGGGGGGAGAACACCTTCGGTGAGGTCGGTGACGGGACCACGACCCTGCGGGTGCGGCCGCAGCGGGTCAAGGGCGAGGGGTCCTTCACCCAGCTGAGTGCCACCTGGGGGCGGACCTGCGGCGTGCTGGTGGACGGCGGGCTGCGCTGCTGGGGCGACAACGCCTCGGGCGGCGTCGGCGACGGGACCTACGCCGATCGGGCCACCCCGGTCTCGGTCGCGGGCGGGAACGGCAGCTGGGCGCAGGTGGCCACGGGCCTCGCCGGCGCGTGCGCCTCGGAGCGCAGCGGTGCGGTGTGGTGCTGGGGCGACAATCGCTACGGCCAGCTGGGCCCGGCGACGTCGGCGTCCTCCACGGTTCCTGTCCCCGCAGGCGTGACCTCGGTCGGGGGTGCCGTGGCCGCCGGATGGATGCACGCGTGCGCCCTGTCGAGCGGCGGCCCGACCTGTTGGGGCGCCAACGACCAGGGACAGCTGGGCAACGGTGTCCAGTCGGCCGCCGCGATGCCGACCGCGCCCAGGCCCACCTGGGTCGCTCCCACCCCGCTGACCAACCAGCAGGTCAAGCAGTGGGGTGCCAAGCGCATCGCCACCGCCGGGATCGCCGGCCGTCCCGCCGTCTCGGCGCGGCTGGCCAGCCGCAAGGCC
>NZ_POAG01000023.1:51237-82390 GCF_002930065.1 Nocardioides sp. 616
ACCGGCGGACGCCCCGCGTTCGCGCCCGGCCGGGTGCGGGCCGAGTGGGCCAAGCAGGTGATCTCGGCTCGCGACGCGTCCCTGATCGGGACCCAGGAGATCCAGCCCGACCAGGTGACCTCCTTCGACGTCGCCACCCAGGGCGCCTACTCGTTCTACCCCGGCAACACCATGGGCTACGCCGGTGCGACACAGTCGATCATGTGGCGCGAGGCGGACTGGGAGTTCGTCTGGGGCAGCACGATCTCGATGCCGTTCATGCGCCAGTCCCGGCCGCAGGCGCTGGTCCGTCTCCGCAACCGCGCCAGTGGCGCGGAGGTCTACATGATGAACGTGCACCTGTCGCCGGGAAAGATGGAGGACGACCGCAAGAAGGCGCTGAACATCATCGTCGCGGCGATCAAGCAGCTCGATGCCGACGGCCTGCCGATCATGCTGACCGGTGACTTCAACGAGCACCGTGACGCGTTCTGCAAGGTGGTGGGGAGCACCACCCTCGAGGCTGCCCAGGGAGGCACCCACAACGGCTCGTGCAAGCCGCCCAAGAACATGCGCGTCGACTGGGTGTTCGGCTCCCGGGGGACCTTCAGCGGGACCGCCATCGACCAGTCCAACCGGATTCGCCGGGCGACCGACCATGCGGTGATCTCCAGCAAGTTCTCCGTGCAGTAGGGTCTGCCGAGTTCCACGCGACTCGGCACTAGGAGGCTTGAATGAAGCCGCGGGTGTGCAGGGTCGATGACGACGGCCTCGAGGTGGTCGGCGCGTTCCCAGGATCGGTCGACGTGCACTTCGACGGTTGGCGCGGCTGGTCCGCAGCCATCGACCGGGTCTCCGAGGAGCCCTTCGTGGTGCCCTGGCCCAAGCGGCTGCGTCCCTGGCTCGACGGGGTCTCCCAGGTCTCGGTGACCCACGAGGGCGAGCAGCTCTTCGACGGCGAGGTCAGCTTCGGCTCCGGGACGGGGCGGGTCGAGCTGGTGGACCGCCACGGCACGCAGATCATCATCGACAAGTGGGGCCTGCAGCAGCGGCCCTTCGAGGTACGACGGGCCGGTGGCGCCGTCGAGATGATGACCCAGAAGGCCGAGCAGGTCCTCGAGGTGATGCGCCGTGACTGCGGCATCGACGGCTGGATCTCCTTCGGCACGCTGCTGGGGGCCGCTCGCTCCGGCGCCGTCATCGGCCACGACAGCGACATCGACCTGTGCTTCCTGTCCGAGCGCGCGACTCCCGCGGAGATGATCGCCGAGCTGTGGTCGATCGCCCGCGCGCTGACCGATGCCGGGATCCAGGTCAAGCACAAGTCGGCCAGCTTCATCACCGTCGTCTACGAGGCGCCGGACGGCGGCATGGACGGGATCGACATCTACACCTGCTTCTACGTGGGAGACCTGCTGTACGAGACCGCCACGGTGCGGGCGCCGGTGCCGCGGTCCGCGATCATGCCCCTTCGGCAGCTTGAGTTCGAAGGCAGGCTGATGCCGGCTCCGGCGGACCCCGACCAGATGCTGACCGTCTCCTACGGTCCCGGTTGGAAGGTTCCCGATCCCTCGTTCCGGCACCAGCCCGACAGCGAGACGACCGAGCGTTTCCACGACTGGTTCGGGTCCCTGATGACCCACCGTCGGGACTGGGCCTCGGTCAACACCGCGGCCGCCGCGAAGCACGACTCCTCGGGATCCTCGTTCGCCCGTTGGGTGACGGGGCAGCTCGAGGGTCGGCCCCGCGTGCTGGACATCGGATCGGGGTCGCTCGCCGATGTCCGGCACTACGCCGCCGAGGGATACCGGGCGCTGGCCTACGACTTCGCGCACCCGGGGCGAGGGGCTGCCGGGGGCCGGCCGATCGAGGCGCTGCCCGAGGGCGCGTCCCGGCGCAACCTCAACCTGCTGGACCTGCGCGACGTCCTGACCTCCGGGGCCGTGGCGGCGCGTGCCTCGGGCCCCCGGGTGGTCTGCGCACGCCGGCTGCTGGAGTCTGTGGAGGAACCGGTGCGAGAGGCGTTCTGGCGCTTCACCTCCATGGCGCTGCGCCCCGGCGGGCAGGTCTACCTGGAGGGCATGAGCCGCTCCCGGGCCGAGTGCCGCAGGCTCCACAGTGAGCGGGGCATCCCTCGGGTGCTCCCCCTGGACCCCGCGGAGGTCGAGGTGGCCGCCCGGGCGGCCGGCGGCACGGTGGTGCTGCGCGAGAACTTCACCGCGGCCGCACGCTCGGTGCGGTCGGGGTCCCCGACCAGGTGGCGCATGGTGGTGGAGTGGCCCACTCCCGCCTCCGCTGCGGAACAGATCCCCACGACAGAACAGGCGAACGATGACTGAGGTTGTGTACCTCCACGTGGGAGGCCCCAAGTCGGGGACGACCTTCTTGCAGCAGGTGCTGGAGACCAACTCCGCCCGCCTCGCCGAAGCCGGGACCCTGGTGGTGGGACCGCGCCTGGAGGCGATCCATGCCTCGATGGTGGTCCGGGAGGACCCGCGGCTGGACCGGCTCCCCGAGTCGGCGCGCGGCTCCTGGGACCGGTTGGTGGCCCAGATCCGGGCTTGGCGCGGGCCCGCCGCGATCCTCAGCTACGAGCTCTTCGCGGGGGCCTCGATCGAGCAGGCCCGCGTCGCGCTCGGCGCCCTGGAAGGGCTGCAGGTGCACGTCCTGGTCACCGCGCGTGACCTGGGCAAGTCCATCCCCTCGGCGTGGCAGGAGCAGCTGAAGTTCGGGCTCATCCGCCCGCTCGAGCGTTGGCAGCCCCCGGCCGAGAGCGCCCCGGAGAGCGAGTGGGGCTGGCGCACCATGCAGCCCGCCAACGTCGCGGCGCGCTGGGGTGTGGACCTGCCCCCCGACCAGGTGCACGTGATCACCGTGCCCAGCCACAGCCGGGACAACAGCGAGCTGTGGCGGCGCTTCGCCCAGGCCTGCGGGCTGTCCGAGACGAGCGGTCTCGACCTCGCGGTGACCCGCGTCAACGAGTCGCTCGGCCTGGTGGAGGCCGAGCTGCTGCGTCGGGTCAACAAGGCTCTCGACGGTCGCGTCCAGGCGGGTCGTCAACGCTCGTTGTGGATCAGGGACGTGCTGGCGCACCAGGTGCTGGCCGGGATCGGCCACGAGCCCATCGGGCTCACCCCCGAGCACCAGGAGCTGGCGAGGGAGCAGGCGGAGGAGGCGATCACCGCCATCCGGGCCGCGGGCTACCGGGTGCACGGCGACCTCGAGGACCTCCGGCCCCAAGCCCCTCCCGCACGCCTCCCGAACGACGTGACGGAGGAGGAGCTGCTCGAGGCCGCGGTGCTGGCCCTGGCCGACCTCCTGGTCTGGGCGCGGGACGCCGGCTCCGATCCCCGCGGTGCCAAGGAGCCTGGTGTCCGGCCCGTCGCGCGACCACGCGGCCTCGCGGCCGCCCGGGGCATGGTCGGCGCCACGCTGCGCCGGGCTGCGGCGCCGGTGCGGGATCGCCGGGTCGCGGAGCTCGAGGCGCGGATCGCGGAGCTGGAGGGGCAGGTCCATGCCTCGCGCGCCCTGCACCTGCGGGTGGCCACCCTGACAGACCTGGTGGAGGAGCTCCTGCTCCCTGCCGACCTGCGCGACGGGGAGCTGACGATGAGCGCGGTGCGAGAGTTCCGCCAGAGGTCGCTGTGAGCGGCTCGCCGCGGGAGCGCCTGGCCGACGTGGCCGGGGTCCGCGAGTTCGAGGGCGTGGAGCAGCAGCTCGGTCGGCTCGAGGTCGCCATGGCGGAGAACCGCCACCTGGAGGCACTGCTGGCCGAACAGGTGGACCGGGTCGAGCGTGCGGTGATCAATCTGCTGGAGAAGCAGCACCGCCGCGACCAGTCCTGACTCCTCGATGTGGGAGCATGACCGCCATGGTGGCCCCAACACGCCTTGACCTGTCCGTGGTCATCCCCTGCTACAACGAGGAGGACTCCCTCCCCAGGCTGGTGGAGGTCCTCGAGGCCGAGCTCGGTGAGATCACCGACAGCTACGAGGTCATCCTCGTCGACGACGGCAGCCGGGACAGCACCCTGGCGCTGCTCCGGGAGGTGGCAGCCACCCGGCCCCGGTTCCGCTACCTCGCGCTGAGCCGCAACTTCGGCAAGGAGTCCGCGATGCTCGCGGGGCTCAGCCAGGCCCGCGGCGACCGGGTGGCCATCATGGACGCCGACCTGCAGCACCCTCCGCACCTGCTCGCGCAGATGCTCCCCCTGCTGGACGGGGAGTACTCCCAGGTGGTGGCGCGCCGGACACGGACCAACGACCCCGCCGTACGCACGTGGCTCTCGCGGATCTACTACAAGCTGATGAACCGGCTCGTCGACGTCGAGCTCCAGGACGGGGTGGGCGACTTCCGGGTGCTGGACCGGATGGCCGTCCGAGCGCTGCTGGCCCTGGGGGAGACCAACCGGTTCTCCAAGGGCCTCTTCGCCTGGATCGGGTTCCCCACCGCGGTGGTGGACTACGAGAACGTCTCGCGGGAGGCCGGCGCGACGAAGTGGCGGCTCCGGGACCTGTTCAACTACGGCATCGACGGGGTCGTCTCGTTCAACTACCGCCCGCTGCGGATGTCGATCTGGCTGGGCCTGCTGGTGACCGTGGTCGCGGTCGGCTACGCCGCCTGGGTGCTGCTCGACGCGGTCTGGCACGGCAACGCGGTGCCCGGCTACGTCACCACCATCTGCGTGGTCACCGGGTTCGGCGGCGTGCAGCTGATCATCCTCGGTGTCATCGGTGAGTACCTGGGCAGGATCTACGCCGAGACCAAGAGACGCCCGCTGTTCCTGCTCAAGGAGAGCAGCAACGGCCCCGACGACACCCCCGTCACCGCGGTGCTCGGAGCCGCGCACGAGCTCGAGCAGCAGGACCTGGCTGCCCACGGCCGGAGCGGGCAGGCGTGAGCACCCAGCAGGACCTCACGACCGGCAGCGCGCCCCGACACGCCTCCGAACCCGCACCCGAGCGCACATCCGAGCGCGCCCCCGGGGGTCGCTGGTGGGCGCTGGCGGTCTGCGTGGTGACCGCGGCCTACAGCGTGGTCCCGTACCTGCTGGAGCCGCGGTTCTACCAGCGCGGGGACACCGCCGCGCAGTTCGCGCCCACCTGGTTCCGCCTCGGCGAGCTGGTCCGCGAGGGCCAGTGGCCGGTCTGGCTGGACCCGACGTCCTGGGCCGGCGGCAACTACGTCGCCGAAGGGCTCTTCGGCACCTACAACCCGCTCAACGTCCTGGTCTGGGTGGGGGTGAGCCTGGGCCCGGACCTCGCCGTCTCGACCCTGGTGGTCAAGGCCACGGTGATGGTGGCGCTGGCACTGGGCAGCTACCTGCTGGCTCGCGAGTACCAGGCCGCTCCCTGGGCCGCGGCGACCGTGGCGGTCGCCCTGCCCTTCTCGGGTTTCACCCTGTTCTGGGACGCCGGGTCCTGGCCCTCGGGGCTGATGGCGTTCGCCTACGCGCCGTGGGTCTGGGTGACGCTGCGCCGCACCCTGCGCGGAGTGGGCAACCCGCTGCTGGCCTTCCTGGTCGGGGTGCTGGCCGTGACCCACGGCAACCCCTACGGGACGCTCGCGGTGGTGGTCATCGGTGCGGCCCTGGTCTGCGAGGCCGCGGTGTCCCGGGCCTGGCGCGGCCTGGCCCGGGTGCTGGGGGTGGGCCTGTGCGTCGCCGCCTTCCTGCCGCTGGTCTACCTGCCGCTGCTCGCCTCGGCGGACCTGGCGGTGCGGTCCACGGGAGCCCTGTTCGAGAACAGCGGCAAGCTCCGCCCCGCGGCCGGTGACCTCCTGGGCCTGAGCTCGCCCACCCTGGTCCCGCCGATCCGGGCCATCACCGGTCCCATGCAGGTGCCGGCCACCTACCTGGCCTGGTTCGTCCTGCCGCTGCTGCCCTGGCTGCGCTATCGGGCGCTGGCAGGACGCTGGCGGGAGTTCACCGGGCTGGGCCTGGTGGCCGGTCTCTACCTGGCGATGGCGCTGGGTCCGAGCAAGCTGTGGCTGTTCCGCTGGCCGCTGCGGGTGGTGGAGTACTTCTACCTCGCGGTGCTGGTGGCGCTCGCCGTCGCCATGTCGCAGGGCCTGGCGACCTCGCACCGCAAGGCCCGGGTGGCCGGCTCCGCCGCCCTGGTGCTGATGACGTCGTACCTCACCTGGGCCCAGGACCCCGCGGCCCTGCGCCGGACCGCCCTGGGAGCCGCGGCCCTGCTGGTCCTCACCGCCCTGCTGCTCGCCGCCCACCTGGTGGTGCGCCGCGACCTGGCGGTGGCCGCGGTGGCCGTCGCCGGGGTGGGCGCCGTGCTGGTGCTCCAGGTGGGGGTCTTCGGGGAGAACGCCAGCTCCAGGGTGTGGCACGTGCCCAGCGACGTCGCGGCGCTCCAGGACGACTTCGGTGAGCTGGAGGGCCGCACCATGCAGTTCGCAGACCTCAAGCCGCTCCAGCGTCAGGGCCGCCTCGACGCCCTCGAGGACGCGTGGGCCGACTACCTGCCCGGCAGCATGTACCACCCGGCCGGGGTGGAGGCGGTGAACAACTACACGGGCATGGGCTTCCTGCCCTTCACCAAGTACTTCTGCATGGAGTACGACGGCCTGACCCAGCCCTGCGGCTACCGCAACCTGTGGCGTGCCCAGGGTGGCGGGATGCCGTCCATGGCCGACCTGATGAAGCTGGAGACCGTGGTGGTGCAGCCGCGGATCGCCAAGGGCGTGCAGCCCACGCCGGGCTGGGTGGAGGAGTCGCGGACCAAGGACCGCATCGTGCTGCACCGCGAGGGGGAGCCGCCGTGGCCGGACTCCGAGCTCAGCTGGGCCTCGAACGGGGTGCGGGTGCGCGACGCCACCACCGTGGACGCCCTGCACCAGCGGGTGGAGGTCGACGCCGAGGACGGCGGCAGTCTGGTCTTCGCGATGCTCGGCTGGCCGGGGTGGGAGGCTGAGCTGGACGGCCGTGCGCTGCCGGTGGGACACGGCCGCACCGGTCTGCTGACCGTCACGCTGCCGCCGGGCTCGGTCGGCGAGGTGGAGCTCTCCTACCGCCCACCGGGTCTGACGGTGGGCGTCGCGTCGGCGGCGGTGGGCACGGTGCTGGCCCTGCTCCTCGGTCTCGTGCCGTGGCTGGGGCGCCGGCGGCCCAGGGGCGCTGGGTACGATCTGCGCGACGACCGGCAGGTCGACACCCCCGCTTCCCACTGACCGCACCGATCTAGGAGTCCTCATGCCCCGCCTGTGTCAGACCGACGACCTCACTGAGGACCAGGCCGAGATCCTCAAGGCGGTGCGCACGTTCGTGGAGGACAAGATCCTCCCGGTCGCCACCGAGCTCGAGCACGCAGACGAGTACCCCACCGAGATCGTCGAGGGGCTCAAGGAGCTCGGCATCTTCGGGCTGATGATCCCCGAGGAGTACGACGGCCTGGGTGAGTCGCTGCTCACCTACGCGCTGTGCGTGGAGGAGATCGCGCGCGGCTGGATGAGCGTCTCCGGTGTCATCAACACCCACTTCATCGTGGCCTACATGCTGATGAAGCACGGCACCGAGGAGCAGAAGCGCAAGTACCTCCCGCGGATGGCGACCGGCGAGGTGCGCGGTGCTTTCTCGATGTCGGAGCCGTCCCTGGGCTCCGACGTGGCCGCCATCTCGACCAAGGCCACGAAGACCGATGAGGGCTACGAGATCACCGGCCAGAAGATGTGGCTGACCAACGGCGGGTCCTCGACCCTGGTGGCGGTGCTGGTCAAGACCGACGAGGGTGCCGACTCGGTCTACAAGAACATGACCACGTTCCTGGTCGAGAAGGAGCCGGGCTTCGGCGAGACCGCCCAGGGCGTCACCGTCCCCGGCAAGATCGACAAGATGGGCTACAAGGGGATCGACACCACCGAGATGGTGTTCGAGGGCCACAAGATCTCCGCGGACCAGATCCTGGGTGGCGAGCCGGGCAAGGGCTTCTACCAGATGATGGACGGGGTCGAGGTGGGCCGGGTCAACGTCGCTGCCCGCGCCTGCGGCATCGCCAACCGGGCCTTCGAGCTCGGCGTCGCCTACGCCCAGCAGCGCGAGACCTTCGGCAAGCCGATCGCCGAGCACCAGGCCATCCTCTTCCGCATCGCGGAGATGGCGACCAAGGTCGACACCGCCCACGCGATGATGGTCAAGGCCGCCCGCAAGAAGGACTCGGGCCAGCGCAACGACGTCGAGGCCGGCATGGCCAAGATGGTCGCCTCGGAGTACTGCAACGAGGTCGTCCAGGACTCGTTCCGGATCCACGGTGGCTACGGCTACTCCAAGGAGTACGAGATCGAGCGCCTCTACCGCGAGGCTGCCTTCATGCTCATCGGTGAGGGCACCTCCGACATCCAGAAGATGATCATCGGCCGCAGCATGCTCAAGGAGTACAAGCTGCGCTGATCCAGCCCGCCTCGCGGACGCCCGTCACCGATACTCCGGTGACGGGCGTTCGTCGTCCGTGACAGAGTGGATGCCACACAGCGAGCGATGGACGAAGCGCGAGCGGAGACGGAGCTGAGATGAACAACGACGACCTGAAGGCCAAGATGCGCGAGGCGCTGGACAAGAAGAACGGCGTGGAGCGGGGGGTCCACCAGGACGGTCCCGTCAAGGAGAAGGCCCACGGCTCGGAGGTCACCGGCACCGGCCCGAAGATGCACCGTCGCAAGGCTGGTGGCGGCGGCGCCTGACCCCCACTGTCCGCCCCCCGGGGTGCCGTGAGGACCCCGGGGGCGGACAGGGCATCATGTGTCGCCATGACGAAGACGAACCCCGGCAACTTCTTCGAGGACTTCACCCTCGGGCAGGTCATCGAGCACGCGACGCCCCGTACGGTCACCGAGGGCGACCGTGCCCTGTACGGGTCGCTCTACCCCACGCGGTTCGCGCTGCCGTCCTCGGCCCGGTTCGCCGCGTCCTGCGGCCTCGACCCGGCGCCCGTCGAGGAGCTGGTCGGCTTCCACATCGCCTTCGGCAAGACCGTCCCTGACGTCTCCCTCAACGCGGTCGCCAACCTCGGCTACTCCGAGTGCCGGTTCCACACCCCGGTGGTGCCCGGGGACACGCTCAGCACCCGGTCGGAGGTCATCGGCCTGAAGGAGAACTCCAACGGGCGCACCGGCGTGGTGTGGGTCCGCTCCACCGCGGTCAACCAGCGTGGCGAGGTCGCCATCGACTGGGCCCGGTGGGTGATGGTCCACAAGCGCGACCCCGAGGCACCGGCGCCGACGACGGTGGTGCCCGAGCTGGCCAGCCACCTGAGGGTCGATGAGCTGGTGGTGCCGGACGGCCTGAACTTCTCCGGCTACGACTTCGCCGCGGCCGGGGAGCCGCACCGCTACGACGACTACGCGGTGGGGGAGAAGATCGACCACGTCGACGGTGTCACCCTCAGCGACGCCGAGCACATGATGGCCACGCGGCTGTGGCAGAACACCGCGAAGGTGCACTTCAACACCCAGGCCCGGCCCGACGGCAGGCGCCTGGTCTACGGCGGCCACGTGATCTCGATGGCTCGTGCGCTGTCCTTCAACGGTCTCGCCAACGCCCAGCTGGTGGCGGCGATCAACGCCGGCTCCCACGTGGCGCCGGCGTTCGGCGGTGACACCGTCTACGCCTGGTCCGAGGTGCTCGACAAGGGCGAGACCTCCGCGCCGGGCGTGGGCGCCCTGCGGCTGCGCCTGGTGGCGACCAAGGACCGGGACGAGGCGATGGTGCTGCGCGGCGAGGACGGCAAGTACGCCCCCGGCGTGCTGCTCGACCTGGACTACTGGGCCCTCGTGCCTCGCTGAGCCGGAACCGGGAACTAGCCTCTCTCTGTGCGCATCGACCTCCACGCCCACTCGAGCGTCAGTGACGGCACCCAGCGCCCCGCCGAGCTCGTCCGGGCCGCTGCGGCCTCGGGCCTGGACGTGCTGGCCATCACCGACCACGACACGACCGACAGCTGGGACGAGGCCGCGCGGGCGGCCCGAGAGGTCGGCCTGACTCTGGTGCGTGGGATCGAGATCAGCACCGTGCACCGGGGACGGGGGGTGCACCTCCTGGCCTACCTCCCCGACCCGACCCATCCCGCCCTGCATAGTCGGCTGCTCGCGGTCCTGGCGGGACGAGCCTCCCGAGTGCCGGCGATCCTGGAACGCCTCTCGGCTCTCGGCGTCGACCTCACCGAGGAGGAGGTGGCCAGCGCGTCCGGCCGCACCGCGGCCACCGGCCGGCCGCACCTGGCCGACGCCCTGGTGACCAAGGGGGTGGTGCGCGACCGGCGGGAGGCCTTCGACCGGTTCCTGAACCCCGGCCGGCCGGCCTACGTGGACCGCACGGCCGCGGACCTGGTGGACATGATCACCGTGGTGGCCGACGCCGGCGGAGTCAGCGTCCTGGCGCACCCGTGGGGCCGCAGCGCCCGGCAGGTGCTGGACGCGGCGACCCTCGGTGAGCTCCGAGCACTCGGCCTGACCGGGATCGAGGTCGACCACGAGGACCACCCGAGGCCGGTGCGGCACGAGCTGCGAGCCGTCGCGCGCCATCACGACCTGGTGGTCACCGGCTCCAGCGACCACCACGGGCTGGGCAAGGTCGGCCACGAGCTGGGCTGCAACACCACGGACCCGCACGAGTACGAGCGGCTGCTGGCGGCAGCCGAGGAGGCTGCCGCGCGCTCCGGGCGGGCCGTCCCCGACCTGGTGGTCGCCTGAGGCGCGCGGTGCTGCCCGGGGCTACTTGCGGCCCAGGGACTGCAGGCTCTGCAGCGCCCGGGTCGGCACCAGCTTGGTCATCGTGGTGATCACCTTGTACTGGGCGCCCGGGATGGAGAAGATCCGCCCCCTGTCGTGGTCCGCCAGCGCCTTGCGCACCAGGTCGTCGGCGTCGAGCCACAGGAACTGCGGCGCGGAGCCCCGGCTGACGTCCATCCGCTGGTGGAACTCGGTCTTGGTGAACCCGGGGCACAGGGTCGTCACGCGCACTCCTTGCGGGCGGTACTCGTTGGCCGCCCACTCCCCGAAGGAGTTCACCCAGGCCTTGGCCGCGGAGTAGGTCCCGCGCGGCAGGAACGCGGCCACGCTGGAGACGTTGATGATCCCGCCACGACCCCGCTCGGCCATGGCGCCGACGGCGGCGTGGGTCAGCCGCATCACCGCGGTGACCATCACGTCGATCATCGCCTGCTCGGACTCCACGTCGTTGTCGGCGAACCGGCCCTTGAGCCCGAAACCGGCGTTGTTGACCAGCAGGTCCACCGGACGGTCACGGTCCGCGACCCGGGCCTCGACCCGGGCCAGCTGTGCGCGGTCCGCGAGGTCGGCCACGAGCACCTCGACCTGGACCCCGTGGCGCTCGCGCAGCGTGGCAGCCTCCTCCTCCAGTCGCGCGACGTCGCGCGCGACCAGCACCAGGTCGTGGCCGCGGGCGGCGAGCTGGTGGGCGAAGGAGCGGCCGATTCCGGCGGTGGGACCCGTGACCAGGGCGGTGCGGGTCGTCGTGGGGCGATTGTCCATGGGGGCAGCATCGCGGTGTCGCACCCCGCTGTGCAAACGATTCGGGCATGATGGTGCTGCCATGACGACGACACTTGCGGTTGCGAACCAGAAGGGCGGGGTCGCCAAGACCACGTCGGTGGCCTCCATCGGTGCCGCGCTGGCCGAGCTGGGCCACCGGGTCCTGCTCGTCGATCTCGACCCCCAGGCGTGTCTCACGTTCTCGCTGGGCATCGACCCCGAGGACCTGCAGGTCTCGGTGCACCACGTCCTGACCCAGCGGGCGGTCGCCGGCGAGGTCGTGCTTCAGACGCCGGACGGCCCCGACCTGATGCCCGCGACGATCGAGCTCGCGCGCGCCGAGGCCGACCTGCTCACCCGCACCGGGCGTGAGCACGTGATCACCTCGATGCTCCAGGACCTGGCGGAGTCGGGGGCGGACTACGACTGGGTGCTGCTGGACTGCCCGCCGTCGTTGGGCGTGCTGACCGTCGCCGCACTGACCGCGGCAGACGGCGTCGTCGTACCGCTGCAGTGCGAGACGCTCTCGCACCGCGGTGTGGGGCAGCTGCTCGACACGGTGCACGACGTACGCCGGTTCGCCAACCGCACGCTGTCGGTCTGGGGGGTGCTGCCCACGATGTACGACGGTCGTACGAACCACGCCCGGACGGTGCTGGAGACCATCTCGGAGACCTACGACCTGGACGTGATCGAGCCGCCGATCCCCAAGACGATCAAGTTCGCCGAGGCGCCCGCGGCCGGCCGCTCGATCCTGGCCACGTCACGGTCCAGCAAGGGGGCCACCGCCTACCGCCAGGTGGCGGCCAACCTGGTGGCGCGGGCGGCGCGGAACGGCGCCCCCGCCGCAGCAGTCCCCGAGAGCGGCAGCCACTGACCTGCCCCGGTCGTCGGCCGAGACCGACGACCCGGGGTGGAGGCTGGACTCAGGAAGCGCTCTCGGTGCTCACGGCCTCGCCGGAGCCCTCGCCGCTCGAGCGTCCCCGACGCCGGTTGCGGCTGCGGCTGCGCGGCGCCTTGGCGGTCTCCTCGGTCGTGGTGGCAGCCGAGGCGGACGACTCGGGCTTGTCGGCACCGGACGCGGCGTCGGCGCCCTCGGCGACCGGAGCCCCGCTGCGGGTGCGGGAGCGACTGCGGTCCCGGTTGCGAGGTGCCCGCTCGCGGCGCTCCTCGCGGCCCCCGTCACGGCCCCCGTCACGGCTCTGCCGCGCCGGACGCTCCACGGGCGCGGGGTCCACGATGCGGCCCTTCGTGCCCGGGGCGATGCCCTGGTCGTGGAACAGGTGCTCGGAGGTGGAGTAGGTCTCCTGCGGGGAGTCGAACGGCAGGTCGAGCGTCTTGTTGATCATCTTCCAGCGGTGCAGGTCCGCCCAGTCGACGAAGGTGATCGCGGTGCCCGTGGCGCCGGCCCGGCCGGTGCGGCCGATCCGGTGCACGTAGGTCTTGTCGTCCTCGGGGCAGGTGTAGTTGATGACGTGGGAGACGCCGGCCACGTCGATCCCGCGGGCGGCCACGTCCGTGGCGACCAGCACCCGGATCTTGTTCTCGCGGAACTTGGTCAGCGCCTTCTCGCGGGCGATCTGGGCCATGTCGCCGTGCAGCGGGCTGGCGGCGAAGCCGCGCTCCGCGAGGTCGTCGGCGACCCGCTGGGCCTGGCGCTTGGTACGGGTGAAGACGATGATCTTGTCCGCGTCCTCGGCCTGCAGCACCCGCCCGATGATCTCGGGCTTGTCGAGGTCGTGGGCCTGGTAGATGAACTGCGCGGTCGCCGGCACCATCGTGGTGTCGTAGGAGGACTCGGCGCGGATGTTCATCGGGTGCCGCATGTGGGTGCGCGCCAGGGAGACGATGGCGGCCGGCATGGTTGCCGAGAACAGCATCGTCTGGCGGGTCTCCGGCGTCATCGACAGCAGACGCTCCACGTCGGGCAGGAAGCCCAGGTCCAGCATCTCGTCGGCCTCGTCCAGCACCAGCGCGTGGACGCGGGAGAGGTCGAGGGCCCGGCGGTTGGCGAGGTCGATCAGGCGGCCGGGGGTGCCGACGACGATGTCGACCCCGGACTCCAGAGCCTCGAGCTGGGTGTCGTAGCCGACCCCGCCGTACACCGTCAGCACCCGCAGGCCGACGTCCTTGCTGGCCAGGTGGAGGTCGTTGGAGACCTGCAGGGCCAGCTCACGGGTGGGGGCCACGATCAGCGCCTGCGGCTTGCCCTGGGGCATGTCCTCGTAGGCGGGGTCGAGAGGCGACACGCTGCGCTGCAGCACCGGGATGCCGAAAGCGAGGGTCTTGCCGGTGCCCGTGCGGGCCTGGCCGATGAGATCGGTGCCCATCAGGGCGACCGAGAGGGTCATCTCCTGGATGGCGAAGGGGGTGGTGATGCCGGCGCGCTCCAGCGCGTCGCAGATCCCGGGCAGCACGCCCAGGTCTCGGAAGGTGGTGGTCACAGGGGGTTTCGCTTTCGTCGGGGACGTCCTTGCACTTGCGGCGGACTCGACGATGCGGTCTGCCGCGCACATGCCGGCGAGCGGCACTCGTGGCCGTTCGCTGTCGCGCGCTGGGCGCGCGCGGATGGCTCGAGTCTATCGGTAGGGTTCCGCCATGACTGAATCCCAGCCCGGCGCCTCGCAGGGTGCTTTCGCGGACCCGGACTACCGTGAGGCCGTCGTCGACCTGCTGGGAGCCATCGCGTACGGCGAGCTGTCGGCGTTCGAGCGCCTCGCGGAGGACGCCCGGATGGCCCCGAGCCTGGTGGACAAGGTCGCGCTCTCGTCGATGGCCGCGGTGGAGTTCGGCCACCTGGCGCGGCTGCAGGAACGGGTGGCGGAGCTGGGCACCGACCCGTACGTCGCGATGGAGCCCTTCCGGCGGCCCATCGACGACTTCCACGCCCACACCCGGCCCTCGGACTGGTACGAGGGGTTGATCAAGGCCTACGTGGGGGACGGTCTGGCCGCCGACTTCTACCGCGAGATCGCCGCCTACCTGGACCCCGAGACCCGGGACCTGATCACCGACTCCCTGGCCGACGCCGGGCACTCGCAGTTCGTCATCGACCGGGTGCGGGCGGCGATCGCCCACGACCACCGGCTCGGGGGTCGTCTGGCGCTGTGGGGACGGCGCCTGATGGGAGAGGCGCTCACCCAGGGCCAGCGGGTGGCGGCGGAGCGGGACGCGATGTCGGCGCTGCTGGCGGGGGGAGTGGACCGCCCGGGCCTGGACCTCGCGGCCATCGGGCGCATGTTCACCCGGCTGACGGAGCGTCACGCCGCCCGGATGGCCGAGCTGGGGCTCGACTCCTGAGCCGGACGGCGGACGTCGTACGCCGCGGGGCCTACCGGAAGCCGACGGTGCCGGCGACGCCGCCACCGAGCTCCACGTAGGCGATCTGGTCACCGGGCACCAGGGCGCGACGACCCTTGGCGTCGACCAGCGAGAGGGTGCCGCCCTTGACCGCGTCCTCGACCAGGCTCTCGACCTGGTCGTGGGTGAGGTCCACGTCGATGACGATCTCGCGGGGCGCGTGCTGAATGCCGATCTTGACCTCCATGTGAGGCCTCCTTAGGTGGTCGCTGGGGTGGGTCCGCGCGGAGCGCGGGGCCTTACTGTTCCTTGGGGTAGCCGCCGATGCCTCGCCAGGCCAGGGCGGCGACCAGCGCGGCGGCGTCGGACTGGGTGATCCGCTCGCCCTCTTCGGAGTCAACATTGCCAGCAAGCCAGAAACGGGCGCTGACCTGGCCCATCCCCACCAGGGAGACGGCCAGCAGCCGGCACGCCTGCATGGGGAGACCGGTGTCCTGCTGGATGACGATGGCGATGCTGGCCGCGGAGTCCTCGGTGACCCGGTCGACCCGCTCCCGCACGGCCGGCTCGTTGGTCAGGTCCGACTCGAAGACCAGCCGGAAGGCGCCGGTGTCGTTGGCGACGTAGGCGTAGAACGCGGCGATGGCCGCGGCCACCCGCTGCTTGTTGTCCGAGGTGCTCGCGAGCGCCTCGCGGATCTTGTCGGTGATCGATTCGCACGACTCGTCCAGCAGCGCCAGGTAGAGCTCGAGCTTGCCGGGGAAGTGCTGGTAGAGCACGGGCTTGGAGACGCCGGCTCGCTCGGCGATGTCGTCCATCGCGGCCGAGTGGTAGCCGTGCGCCACGAACACCTCGAGCGCGGAGTCGAGCAACTGGGCCCGGCGCTCCCGGCGGGGCATCCGGCTGCCGCGCGGGCGGGGCTCAGCGTCATACTTCTCTGCACTCAAGCTGTTCTCCTCTTCGTGAGGAGTTGATGCTATCGGTCGGCAACTGCCTCACGACGACGACGCCTCGAAGGCGCCGCCGGAACATCGCTCGCCGGGTCCGCATCGCGGGACGTTCGTCCCACCCGGCGGGACCGCAGGGGAACATTGCAGGCCGGTCCGGCGTTCAGCAGCCGACGACCCCGCACCCTTTCCCCGAGGAGCATCCCCGTGTCCTTCCCCCCGCTCGTGGAGCCTGCCGCAGAGCTCACCATCGACGAGGTGCGCCGCTACAGCCGGCACCTGATCATTCCCGACGTCGGGATGGCCGGCCAGAAGCGGCTCAAGAACGCCCGGGTGCTGGTGATCGGTGCGGGCGGTCTGGGCTCTCCGGCACTGCTGTACCTGGCTGCCGCCGGCGTCGGCACCCTGGGGATCGCCGAGTTCGACGAGGTGGACGAGTCCAACCTGCAGCGCCAGGTCATCCACGGCCAGTCCGACGTCGGCCGCCCCAAGGGCGAGTCGGCCCGCGACTCGGTCAAGGAGGTCAACCCGCTCGTGGAGGTGGTGCTGCACTCCGAGCGCCTGGACAACGACAACGTCTTCGAGGTCTTCGAGGGCTATGACCTGATCGTCGACGGCACCGACAACTTCGCCACCCGCTACCTGGTCAACGACGCGGCGTACTTCCTCAAGATCCCCTACGTGTGGGGCTCGATCTACCGCTTCGACGGCCAGGCCTCGGTCTTCGCGCCGTCCATGGCTCCCGACGCGCCCTGCTACCGGTGCCTCTACCCCGAGCCGCCGCCGCCGGGCATGGTGCCCTCGTGCGCCGAGGGCGGCGTGCTGGGCGTGCTCTGCGCCTCCATCGGCTCGATCCAGGTCAACGAGGCCATCAAGCTGCTCACCGGCATCGGCGAGCCGCTGGTCGGCAAGCTGATGATCTACGACGCCCTGGAGATGGAGTACCGCAAGCTCCGGGTCCGCAAGGACCCCGACTGCGCCCTGTGCGGGGAGAACCCGACCGTCGAGGGGCTCATCGACTACGACACCTTCTGCGGCGCGATCTCCGACGAGGCGGCCGACGCCGCCGCCGGCTCCACCATCTCGGTGACCCAGCTGGACTCCATGCTCAAGGAGCGCGAGGAGGGCACTCGTGACTTCGTGCTGGTCGACGTCCGCGAGCCGGGCGAGTACGAGATCAACCGGATCCCCGGGTCGGTGCTGATCCCCAAGGGCGAGTTCCTCAACGGCAACGCGCTGGCTCAGCTGCCCTCGGACAAGCAGGTCGTGCTGCACTGCAAGTCCGGCGTCCGCTCCGCGGAGTGCCTGGCGATCGTGCAGGGCGCCGGCCTGGCCGACGCGGTGCACGTCGGCGGTGGCGTGGTGGCCTGGGTCAACCAGGTCGACCCCAGCCAGCCGACGTACTGAGCCGGGCCGGGACGCCGGGGGAGCCGGGTCGGCAGGCAGGGGCGAGCCGGTGATCGGTCGCGGGGAGTACGCCGAGCTCGTCCTGGAGTGCGTGGAGCGGGTGCCCCCTGGGCACGTGACGACGTACGGCTCGATCGCCGAGGCTCTCGGACCGGTCGCGGGCGGGGGCGGCCCCCGGCAGGTCGGCTCGGTGCTGGCCACCGACGGCGGTGCCGTGCCCTGGTGGCGGGTCGTCCGGGCGGACGGCACCCTGCCGTCCGGCCACGTCGACCGGGCCCGCTCCCTGCACCTGGCCGAGGGCACCCCGATGCGCCCCTCGGGCCGAGTGGACCTGCCCCGAGCGTTCGTCGCGGCGACCGCCCCTGATGGCTCGTGGCCGGCCTGACGGCACAATGTGCCCATGTTCTTCGACGCCGTGCACCGGGTGGTGCCTCCGCTCGCCCGGGCGGTGTGGCAACCCGAGGTCTCCGGGCTGGAGCACGTGCCCAGGACCGGCGGGGTGATCCTGGCCAGCAACCACCTCAGCTTCGCCGACAGCATGGTCATCCCGGTGGTCGTGCCTCGACGCGTGGTGTTCCTGGCCAAGTCCGACTACTTCGACGGCCCGGGGCTGCGGGGGGCGCTGGTCCGCGGGTGGTTCCAGGGGATGGGGATGCTGCCGGTGGACCGCGACGACTCCCGCGCCGCCCTGAGCAGCCTGGACGTGGCGCTGGAGGTGCTGGCCCGCGGCGAGGCCTTCGGGATCTATCCCGAGGGCACCCGCAGCCGCGACGGCCGGCTCTACCGCGGCCGCACCGGGATGGCCCACCTGGCGCTGAGCGCCGGCGTGCCGGTGGTGCCGGTCGGGCTCAGTGGCACCCAGGAGCTCCAGCCGGTCGGGGCCAGGCTCCCGCGCCTGGTCAAGGTCCGGGTCAGCTTCGGGGAGCCGATGGACTTCACCGGCGCCGACGCCGGCGTCCCGGCGGGTCGCGCCCGCCGCGAGGTGACAGACGCGGTGATGGCCAGGATCGCCGCGCTGAGCGGTCAGGACGAGGCCGGGGTGTACAACGAGCGCCCGCCTTCTGCTGAGCAGCCGTAGGGTGGCGACCATGGAAGAGCCCACCTACCTGCCCGGCCTCATCGGCATGTTGGAGCCGTTCGAGGACAAGCCGCGGGCGCAGAACGTGCTCGTCGCCCAGGACGCCCACGTGGTGCTCTTCGAGTTCGCCGCCGGCCAGAGCCTCCACGAGCACCAGGCGCACCACGCGGTCATCGTCCAGTGCCTGGCCGGACACCTGCGGTTCGAGGTCGGTGGGGCCGAGCACGACCTGCGCCCCGGGGACCTGATCCACCTGCCGCCGAAGGTGCCGCACGCGGTGCACGCCCTCGCCGACTCCACCATGACCGTGACCATGCTGGTGGCCGGCGAGCGTTGAGAGGCACCCGCACCGGCCGGTCCCAGGGATGTCGGCGGCTGATGGTTGGCTCGTGGGCATGAGCAGCGCAGCGCCGCGGACGACGTACACCCTGGTTCCGCCGGCGGTCGACGTCGACGTGCCGGTGCTCGACGCCCATCAGCGCCGAGTGGTGGAGCACCGGACGGGGCCGCTGCTCGTGCTGGCCGGCCCGGGCACGGGCAAGACCACCACCCTGGTGGAGGCGGTGGTGGACCGGGTGGAGCACGGGGCCCGCCCCGACGGCGTGCTCACGCTCACCTTCTCCCGCAAGGCGGCCGAGCAGCTGCGGGACCGGATCACCGCGCGGCTGGGACGCACCACGGCCGCCACCGCCTCCTCCACGTTCCACTCCTTCGCCTACGCGCTGGTGCGCCGCTACGCGCCGGCCGAGCTGTACGCGACGCCGCTGCGACTGCTCTCGGCCCCCGAGCAGGACGTGGTCCTGGCCGAGCTGCTGGCCCACTCCGCCGAGAGCGTCCGGTGGCCCGAGTCGCTGCGGCGGGCGCTCGGCACCCGGGGCTTCGCCAGGGAGGTCCACGACGTCCTGGCGCGCGCCCGGGAGAAGGGCCTCGACGGGCTCGGCCTGCGCACGCTGGGCGCGGCGCACGAGCTGCCGGAGTTCGAGGCCGCGGGCTACTTCATGGACCACTACCTCGACGTCCTCGACAGCCTCGGCGCCATCGACTACGGAGACCTGATCCGTCGCGCGGCGCTGGTGGCGCAGACGCATCGTGACGAGCTGCGCGCGGAGTTCTCCCACGTCTTCGTCGACGAGTACCAGGACACCGATCCGGGGCAGGTCGACCTGCTGCGCGCCCTCGGCGGCGACGGCCGCAACCTGACCGTGGTGGGCGATCCCCACCAGTCCATCTACGGCTTCCGCGGGGCCGAGGTGCGCGGCATCCTGGAGTTCCCGACCGCCTTCCCCCGCGCCGACGGGGCCCCGGCCGACGTGGTGGCGCTGCAGACCACCCGGCGCTTCGGCCCGCACGTGCTGCTCGGCGCACAGCGCGTCGCCCGCCGGCTGGCGCTGCCCGGCACCATCCCGGATGCCGCCAAGGAGGCGTTCCTCTCGCCGGTCTCCTCGCGCTCGGATCCCGGCAAGATCGAGGTCCTGACGTTCGACACCGAGCGGGCCGAGGCCGAGCACCTCGCCGACCTGCTGCGCCGTGCCCACCTGGAGGATGACGTCGCCTGGTCTGACATGGCGGTGGTGGTCCGCTCGGGCCAGCAGAGCATCCCGGCGCTGCGCAGGTCGCTGACCGCGGCCGGGGTGCCGATCGAGGTCGCCGCCGACGACACTCCGCTGGTCCACGAGACGGCGGTGCGGCCGTTGCTGGACGCCCTGCGCACGGTGCTCCACCTCGACGTCGAGGACCCCGCCGCGCCGACGTACGTCGACGGGATCGCGGTCCAGGACCTGCTGATGTCGCCGCTGGCCGGGATGGACGCCACCGACGTCCGCAGTCTCGCCCGGGCACTCCGGACCGCCGACCGCGCCCGCGCCGAGGCCGAGGGCCGTAGCCCGCGTCCCTCTGCGGACCTGGTGCGGGCCGCGGTGCTGGACCCCGCCCTGCTGGAGGACGTGGACGGCCGCGCCGGGACCCGGGCGCGGGCCCTGGGCTCGCTGCTGCACGGGGCCCGTGACCTCCTGCTGACGGGCGCCACCGCCGAGGAGGTGCTGTGGCACCTGTGGTCGGGGACCTCCTGGCCCCGACGGCTCCGGACGGCGGTAGAGCAGAGCGGGTCCTCGGCCCGGTTGGCGCACCGGGACCTGGACGCCATCTGCGCGCTCTTCGACACCGCGGCGCGTGCGGAGGAGCAGCAGGGACATCTCGGGGTCGGGGCCTTCCTCGCCTCCCTCACCGCGCAGGACCTGCCGGCCGACACCCTCTCCGAGCGCGGCGTGCGCGGCGAGGCCGTGAGGCTGCTGACCGCCCACCGCTCCAAGGGCCTGGAGTGGGAGCTGGTGGTGGTGGCGCACGTGCAGGAGGAGGGCTGGCCCGACCTGCGGCGCCGGGCGACCCTGCTGCGCGCCGACCGGATCGGCCGGGACCAGCTCCAGGAGCCGACGTCGGCCAGGGAGTCGCTGCAGGAGGAGCGCCGCCTCTTCTACGTCGCGTGCACCCGGGCCCGGCGCCGGCTGGTGGTCACGGCCGTCCGGTCCGCCGAGGACGAGGGCGAGCAGCCCAGCCGGTTCCTGGCCGAGCTCGAGGTCTCGACGACCCACCTCAGCGGACGGCCCTCCCGGCCGCTGAGCCTGGCCGGGCTGGTGGCCGAGCTGCGCCGGGTGACCGCCGACCCGGGGAGCAGCGAGGGCCTGCGCCGAGCTGCGGCCGAGCGGCTGGCGGCGCTCGCCGCGGAGCGTCGGGGCCAGTTCCCGCTGGTGCCCCAGGCCGATCCAGACTCGTGGTGGGGGACGCGTGGCCTCTCCCGCTCCGACCAGCCGCTGCGCGAGCTGGAGCGCCCGGTGACCATGTCGGCCAGCACCCTGAGCGCCCTGCTGGAGTGCCCCGCGCACTGGTTCCTCGAGCGGGAGGCCGGGGGAGCGACCTCGACCACCTCGTCCCAGGGCTTCGGTCTCGTCGTCCATGCCCTGGCAGAGCGGGTGGCACGAGGCGAGCTGGGCGACCCACAGTCGTCGCCGGCCGAGCTGATCGGCGAGCTGATGGCCATGGTGGACCAGGTCTGGGACCAGATCCCGTTCCGGACCCCGTGGTCGGCCAGTCGCGAGCGCGACCAGGTGGAGTCGGCACTGCGCCGGTTCCTGGCCTGGCACCGCGCCCCCGGGGCCAGGACGCTGGTGGAGGTCGAGCAGCGCCTCCAGGTGAGCGTGGTGCTGCCGGACGGGCAGCACGTCACGCTCTACGGCTTCGCAGACCGCATCGAGATCGACGACGACGGCCGGGTCGTGGTGGTGGACCTCAAGACCGGCAAGCACAGGCCCACCAAGGACGAGGTGGCCGATCACCCCCAGCTCGCGCTCTACCAGTACGCCGTGGCCCACGGTGCCCTCGACGAGGCTCTGGCGCCGCACGTGCCCGGTCCGGTGCAGGTCGGAGGTGCCGAGCTGGTGCAGCTGCGGCACGAGTCACGGGGGGAGGTGGTGACCCAGTTCCAGTCGCCGCCAGACCCGGCAGCCGAGGGGCCCCTCCTGATCGAGGAGCAGCTCTCGGCCGCCGTGGGCGCGCTGCGTGCCGAGGAGTTCCCCGCCCGGTCCGGTGCCCACTGCGACCGTTGCGACTTCATCACCCTGTGCCCGATCAAGGGGAGCGGGACGGTGCTGTCGTGATCGTGGACATCTCCGGCCCCGCCGACCTGCAGCGGGTGATGGGGACCGACTTCCAGGTCTCGGACCAGCAGTGGGCGGCGATCGACGCCCCTCTGGCACCGGCGGTGGTGATCGCGGGCGCCGGCTCCGGCAAGACCTCCCTGATGGCCGCTCGGGTGGTGCACCTGGTCGCCACCGGCCGGGTCGCTCCGCACGAGATCTTGGGGTTGACCTTCACCACGAAGGCCGCCAGCGAGCTGCGCCGACGGGTCGCCGACGCCCTGCGCGAGGCGGGCCTGGCCGGGGGCAGCACCTCGGCCGAGGACGGCGAGGAGGTGCTGGAGCCCACGGTCGCCACCTACAACGCCTACGCCTCCGCGCTGCTGACCGAGCACGGTCTGCGCATCGGGCACGAGCCGGACACCCGGGTGCTGGCAGACGCCACCCGCTACCAGCTCGCTGTCCGGGCGATCCAGCGGCACGTCGGCCCGGTGGCGCTGCTCAGCGACCACCCGCCCACGGTCGTCAACTACATCCTCGGCCTGGACGGCGCGATGAGCGAGCACCTGGTCGACGTGGCCCAGGTGCGCGAGTTCGACGCCCGGACCCGGGCGGCCTTCGAGCATGTCTCGGTGACCGAGCGGGCCAGGAAGCCGGCCCTGGACGCGATGAACGTGATCGACCGACGCGAGGAGCTGCTCTCGCTGGTGCAGACCTATCGCCGGCTCAAGGCCGACCACCAGGTCATGGATTTCTCCGACCAGATCTCGCTCGCCGCCCGCCTGGCGACCGAGCGGTCCGAGGTCGGGGTGGAGGAACGTCGCAAGTTCAAGATGGTCCTGCTCGACGAGTACCAGGACACCTCGGTGGCGCAGGCGACCATGCTGAGCCGCCTCTTCTCCGGTCCCGACGCGGAGTCCGGGCGCGGCCACCCCGTGATGGCGGTGGGCGACCCCAACCAGGCGATCTATGGCTGGCGCGGGGCCTCGGTCTCCAACATCCTCGGCTTCGGGCTGGACTTCCCACGAGCCGACGGGGCGCCGGTGCCGACCTTCCCGCTGACCGTCAACCGGCGCTCGGACCGGCGCATCCTGGCGGCGGCCAACGAGCTGGCCCGGCCGCTCTACGAGTCGCTCGACTCGGTGGAGCCCCTGCGGGCGCCCGGTGACGCCGCCGACGGCGGGGTGCGGCTCGCGGTGCACGAGACATACGCCGACGAGCTCGCGTGGCTGGCGGCGGAGGTCCAGGAGGCGCGGAACCGGCTCGTCGCCGAGCACCCCGGCACGCCGGCCTGGCGGGAGATCGGGGTGCTGGTGCGCGACAACGCCCATGCCGCCGACGTCTTCGACGGGCTCTCCGCGGCCGACGTCCCGGTGGAGATCGTGGGTCTCCAGGGCCTGCTCCGGCTGCCCGAGGTCGCCGAGGTCGTGGCCACCTTGACCTTGCTGCAGGACCTGACCGCCAACGCGGCGCTGCTCACCCTGCTCAACGGTCCTCGTTGGGCCGTGGGGCCGCGCGACCTGGCTCTGCTCGGCAGGCGTGCCGAAGAGCTGGTGGGCCCGGGCACGTCGCGGGGCGAGCCCCGGGCGAACGTGGAGGAGCAGCTCGCCGACGCGGTCGCCGGTGCCGACCCGATGGAGATCGTCTCCCTGGCCGACGCCCTCGACGACCCCGGGCACGGGCCCTACTCCGCCGAGGCGCGCGAGCGCTTCGCCGCCCTCTCCGCGGAGCTGCGTCAGCTGCGTCAGCACACCGGCGAGCCGCTGCTCGACCTGGTGCGGCGCATCATCGACACCACCGGGATCGACATCGAGCTCGCCTCCGCCGTGAGCAAGGCGGCGCGGGCCCGTCGCGACAACCTGGACCTGTTCGTGAAGGCGGTCGCAGACTTCCAGGGCGTCGACGGGCACGTGGGGCTGGGGGCGCTGCTGGCCTACCTCACCGCGGAGGACGAGCTCGGCAACGGCCTCGACGTGGCGACCCCGACCGAGGCCGACTCGATCAAGCTCCTCACGGTGCACCGGGCCAAGGGGCTGGAGTGGGACGTGGTCTTCTGCGTCGGGGTGTGCGAGGAGAAGTTCCCCAACACCCGCGGACGCACCCTGTGGACCGGGGGACCGGCGGTCCTGCCCTCCCCGCTGCGCGGCGACGCTCGTGACCTCCCCGCTCTCAAGGGGCACACCAAGAAGGACCTGGAGGACTTCCGCGAGGCCTCGCGCAAGCACGCCGCGACCGAGGAGCTCAGGCTGGGCTATGTCGCCTTCACCCGGCCCCGGCACGAGCTCGTGGTCTCGTCCCACCTGTGGACGGAGTCGCGCAAGACCCCCTTGGGGCCGTCGCCCTACCAGGACAGCATCCGGGCCACGATGTCGCAGTGGGGAGCCGAGCCCGAGTCCTGGTCGGCCAAGCCCGACCCCGAGACGCGCAACCCGCTGCTGACCGGGGTCACCGAGCGTCCGTGGCCGGTCACCGAGCGGACCACCGAGGCGATGCACCGGATTGCCGCAGCCGAGCTGGTGCGCGAGGCGATGGATCGCGGGGCCGCCCCGAGCGCCCCGGAGACCGCTGAGCTGGACCTGCTGGAGCAGGCCCGGATCTCCACCTGGGACGAGGAGCTCGAGCGACTGCTGGTGGAGGCGCGTCGAGACGGCTCCACCGCCCTGGAGGTGGCCCTGCCCTCCAGCCTCAGCGCCACGTCGCTGTCGCGGCTGCGCGACGACCCGGACGCCTTCGCCGCGGACCTGGCGCGGCCGATGCCCCGAGCGCCGTCCCCGGCGGCCCGTTTCGGGACGCGCTTCCACGCCTGGGTGGAGTCCCGGTTCGGTCAGCAGGGGCTCATCGACCCCGACGAGCTGCCCGGGCGGTTCGACAGCGACATCGACGACGGGTTCGACCTCCAGGAGGTCATCACCCGCTTCGAGAAGGGCCCGTTCGCGGAGCGGGTGCCGCACGCGGTCGAGGCGCCGTTCGCGCTGCTGCTGGCCGGCCAGGTCGTCCGGGGACGGATCGACGCGATCTACCGCGAGCCGGACGGGAGCCACCTCCTGGTCGACTGGAAGACAGGGCGTCACGAGGCCGCCGATCCGCTGCAGCTGGCCGTCTACCGCATCGCCTGGGCCGAGCTGCACGGCCTGCCGCTGGAGCGGGTGCGCGCGGTGTTCCACCACGTGCGCACCGGCCGGACCGTCGAGCCCGAGGGACTCCCGGACCGCGCGGACCTGGAGGCGCTCGTCAGGCCGGGCCGACCGCCAGAGCCGCGGTGAGGGCGATGTCGACCATCGCGCCGAACGTCTGCTCACGCTCGGCTGCCGTGGTCTCCTCGCCGGTGATCATGTGGTCCGAGACGGTGCAGATGGCCAGTGCCCGGCGCCCGTCCGCGGCCGCCGCGGTGTAGAGCGCGCTGGCCTCCATCTCCACCGCCAGCACCCCGTGGTCGACCATCGGCTTCATCAGCTCGGGGCGGGAGGAGTAGAACGAGTCGCTGGAGAAGATCAGGCCCACGTGGCTGCGTACGTCGTCCCTGGCCTGCGCGGCGTCGTGGGCGGCGCGCAGCAGTTCGAAGTCGGCCACCGGGGCGTAGTGGTAGCCGCCGAACCGGTGGGTGTTCATGGAGGAGTCGGTGCAGGCGCCGGAGGCGATGACCACGTCACGCACCGCGAGGTTCTCGGTCAGCGCGCCGCAGGAGCCGACGCGGATGATCGTGGCCACGTCGTACTCGACGAAGAGCTCGTGGGCGTAGATCGCCAGCGACGCCTGGCCCATTCCGGAGCCTTGGACCGAGATCGGCTGGCCGCGCCAGGTGCCGGTGTAGCCGAGCATCCCCCGGACCTCGCTGTAGCAGCTGGCATCGGTGAGGAAGGTCTCGGCGATCCACTTCGCGCGCAGCGGGTCTCCGGGCATCAGGACCACCGGAGCGATCTGGCCGGCGGCTGCGCCGATGTGGGTGCTCATGGAGGGAAACTATCCTCGCAACGTGCCCCTCCGCGAACTGCCTCACGTCGCCCTGTCGGCCCATGCCCACAACCGCGAAGGGCTGCACCGAACCGACGCCCGGTGGCTCGCCGAGCAGTGGGCGGATCCCAGCACCCGGGTCCTGGTGGTGTCCGGCACCCGGGTGCGGGCCGTCCAGGGGCGGGTGCACTGGCTGTCGCCGGACCAGGCTCCGCAGGAGGGGCTGCGCGTGCTGCTGGGGCGCAGCGACCAGGTCACCCGGTTCGCGGTCCTGCTGCCGGCCTCGGAGGAGGAGGAGGGCTGGCTGCCGCTGCGCGGGCTCTTCGGCGCGCTGTCGGACCAGGAGGCCGGGCCGCGCGAGGCCCCCTGGCTCTTCCACGCCGTGGGTCTCGCCGAGTGGCACTGGAGCACCCGGCACTGCCCGCGGTGCGGAAGTGACCTGCAGCCGCGCGCGGCGGGGCACGAGCTGCTGTGCACCGGTTGCGGCAAGTCGCAGTTCCCGCGGCTCGACCCGGCGGTGATCATGGCGGTGACCCACGGAGAGGCGGGCACCGAGTCCAAGCAGATCCTGCTCGGACGCCAAGCCACCTGGCCGGCTGACCGCTGGTCCACGCTCGCCGGGTTCTGCGAGCCCGGCGAGACCCTGGAGGACGCCGTACGTCGTGAGGTGGCCGAGGAGGTGGGGATCACCGTGGGTGCGGTGACCTACTTCGGCAGCCAGCCCTGGCCCCTGCCTGCGAGCCTGATGATCGGGTTCGTCGCCGAGGCCGTAACCACGGAGATCGACGTCGACGGGGCCGAGATCGCCGAGGCCCGGTGGTTCACCCGCGAGGACCTGCGCGCCCGGCTCGCGTCCCGCGAGATCGTGGTGCCGGGCTCGGTCTCGATCTCCTCCTCGCTGCTGGAGACCTGGTACGGGTCGCCCTTGGAGGGAGGCTGGTGAGTCGAGCCCTCAGCCGGCCAGCGCGGCCAGCTTCTCCTTGACCTGCTTCAGCGACGGGTTGGTCTGGGTGGAGCCGTCGGCGTAGAGCAGGGTGGGGACGGTCTGGTTGCCGTTGTTGGCCTTCTCCACGATCTCGACCGCCTCGGGGTGCTGCTCGATGTCCACGACGTCGAACGTGATCCCTTCTCGCTCCAGCTGTGACTTCAGCCGGTGGCAGTAGCCGCACCAGGGGGTGCTGTACATCGTGAAGGTGCTCATGCACATCTCTTTCGTCCGGGTCCGCAGCTGTCGCCGCGGACGTCTAGGCTCGTCCTTCTCAGCCAACCGTGCCACCTCAGGAGATGTTCCCGCGTGCCGACCCCCGACGACCTGCTCTCGGCCCTCGACCCCGAGCAGCGCCGGGTCGCGGAGGCGCTGCGTGGCCCGGTGCGCGTGCTGGCGGGTGCGGGCACCGGCAAGACCCGCGCCATCACCCACCGCATCGCGCTGGGCGTGGCCACCGGCATCTACGTCCCTTCCGAGGTGCTCGCCGTCACCTTCACCACGCGGGCCGCGGGCGAGATGCGGGGTCGGCTGCGCACCCTGGGCGCCGCGGGCGTCCAGGCCCGGACGTTCCACTCCGCCGCCCTGCGGCAGCTGCGCTACTTCTGGCCGCGGGTGCACGGCCAGGACCTGCCCGTCCTGGTGGAGTCCAAGCTCGGCCTGATGGCCACCGCCGCGCGCCGGCAGCGGCTGAGCCCGGACCAGGCCGTGCTGCGCGACCTGGCCTCCGAGGTCGAGTGGTCCAAGGTCAGCAACATCTCTCCCGACGACTATCCCCGGGCCGCCCCCGCCCGGGGTCGGCAGGTCGGCGAGCTGCCCCCGGAGACGGTGGCGCACGTCTACGAGGCGTACGAGGAGCTCAAGCGCTCCCAGAACCGGATGGACATGGAGGACGTGCTCCTCTACACCGCCGGCATGCTGGCCGACGACGCCCGTGTCGCGGCGGAGGTCCGACGCCAGTACAAGTGGTTCGTGGTGGACGAGTTCCAGGACGCCTCGCCGCTGCAGTCGGCGCTGCTGGACCTGTGGCTCGGCGGCCGCGACGAGCTGTGCGTCGTGGGCGACCCGTCACAGACGATCTACTCCTTCGCCGGGGCCGACGCCGGCTACCTCAAGGACTTCCCGACCCGGTTCCCCAACGCCATCTCGCTGGAGCTGGTGCGCAACTACCGGTCCACTCCCGAGATCGTGGAGGCCGCGAACACCCTGCTGGCCGGCACGCCCAGCATGGGCGTCGCGCTGGTGGCCCAGCGACCCAGCGGGCCGAAGGTCGAGTCGTTCACCCACCCCGACGAGGTGGCGGAGGCCACCGCAGTCGCGGAGCGGGTGGCGCGTCTGCTCCAGAGCGGCACCCCGGCGAGCGAGGTCGCCGTGCTGCTCCGCATCAACGCCCAGTCCGAGGCGTTCGAGGACGCCCTGGCGGCACGCGGCGTCCCGTACGTGGTGCGCGGTGCGGCGCGCTTCTTCGACCGCGCCGAGGTGCGACAGGCAGTCACCCTGCTGCGCGGCACGGCCCGCTCCGGAGAAGCCGCCGCCGACGTGGTGGAGGTCGTCCGCGACACGCTCTCCGGCATGGGCTGGTCTGCTGAGGCCCCCACTGCCCGCGGCCAGACCCGGGACCGGTGGGAGTCGCTGCAGGCACTGGTCGACCAGGCTGTGGAGTTCGCCCGTGACGGGGGAGACCTCGGGGCCTTCGTCGACGACCTGGACCGGCGCGCCGCCGAGCAGCACGCCCCGGTCGCCGAGGGGGTCACCCTGGCCACGCTGCACACGGCCAAGGGACTCGAGTGGGACGCGGTCTTCCTCGTGGGCCTGGTCGACGGGACGCTGCCCATCATCTACGCACAGTCGCCGGCCGAGGTCGAGGAGGAGCGGCGGCTGCTGTACGTGGGCATGACGCGCGCTCGTCGGGTCCTGTCGCTGAGCTGGGCCCAGGCCCGCAACCCCGGGGGCCGCGCCAGCCGCAAGCCCTCGCGCTTCCTGGAGTCGATCTCGGGATCCGCCGAGCTCACCGCCCCCGGCGGCCAGCGTCCCACCCGGCGGTCGCGGAAGGCACTGCACTGCCGCGAGTGCGGACGACCGCTGGCCAGCGCGGCCGAGAAGAAGGTGGGCCGGTGCGCTGACTGCCCCGCCTCGTACGACGAGACGCTCTACGAGGCGCTGCGTGAGTGGCGGCGGGAGCGGGCCGGCGCCGACGAGGTGCCAGCCTACGTGATCTTCACCGACGCCACCCTGCAGCTGATCGCGGAGAAGCGGCCGACCAACGACGCCGACCTGCTGAGCATCGCCGGGGTGGGGTCGAAGAAGCTCGAACGGTACGGCGAGGAGCTCCGCGCGCTGCTCGCCTGAGGGCTGCGCACCCGCTGGGAGCGAGCTGGCGCGAAATACCCGATTAATTCGTTTGCCCCTGACCGCGGGGCCACGATAGTTTTCTGTGAACGCAATCACGTCGCGCAACGACCGGGGCACGGTCGGCGCCAGAGGAGTCGAGGAGGTGGACCGCATGGACAGCATCACCAACACCGGGACGGCCCAGCTGCCGTCCTTTGGCGCGCGCGTGACCGGTGCTGCCACCGGGACCTACGCCGGCCACGGCGTGGGTTCGGTCGCCAGCGAGGGTGCCTGCCGCCTCGTGGCGCCGAACAAGCCCGTTATCTGGGAGAACTCTGCCTGGAGACCACCGCTCTGTTGACAGCTGACAGACGGCATCTCCAGGCCGCGGATCCCTCACCGGGATTCGCGGCCTTTTCTTTTTCCTCATCCGCCCATGACCAGGTCAGCACCCAAGGAGGTGACACATATGACCACCAGCGTTCTCGACCGCACCGAGACCTCGGACCCGTCGTCGGCTCCGTGCCGCGTCAACGACCCGGAGCTCTGGTTCGCCGAGCGTCCCGAGGACGTGGAGCACGCCAAGAGTCTGTGCCAGGGCTGCCCGGTCCGGACCCAGTGCCTCGCCGAGGCCTTGGAGCGGCGCGAGCCATGGGGCGTCTGGGGTGGGGAGCTTTTCCTCCAGGGAGCGGTGATCCCACGCAAGCGGCCCCGGGGCCGGCCCCGCAAGAGCCCGGACGGTTTCGCTGCCTGACCCGCGGGCCTCGGCCAGGGACTCTAGGACTCGACGACCAGCAGAAGTGAAGACCACGAGACGTGAAGACCACACAGAACGGAAGCATTGAGATGAACCTGATGTATGAGGAGCTGGCTCGCAGTCAGCATTCCGTGCGCCTGGGAGAGGCGCAAGAACTGCGGCGCGGACGTCATGTGGCAGCCGCCCAGCGGATGAGCCGCAAGGCCGAGCGCGCTGCCCAGCAGGCGCGACTGGCCCTGGCCCGGGCGATCTGAGGCACGACCAGCCCGGCACATCGCATCACCGACCACCCCGAGCCGAGCCCGAAGTCCTGGGCTCGGCTCGAGGTGTCGAACCGGGTCATCGGGTCAACAGGGAGTCTCCCCAGCTGCAGCCGCAGTGCGGGTGCCGGGTCCACGTCTCGTGCTCGGCGTCCAGATCCTCCCCGAGCCAGGTGGTCGCCGACCAGGTCTGGGGGCGCCGGCCCTCGGCCCACACCGCTACGTCCCCGGCGGCGCGGACCAGCGCCAGCCGCATCAGCAACGGCGGGAGGTCCAGGGGGAACTCACCGCGGGCGGCCGGCAGCGCCCCGCTGTGCCACGGGTCGGCGGCGGCGAGGTGGGCATCGACGCAGCGCAGGCACGCGGTGACTCCCGGCAGCACGAACGGTCCCAGCCGGACCCGGGCGTCGACCACGCCGAGGAACAGCACCGGGTCGCCGGCATGGGTGAGGGCGTCGACGTACTCACGGTCCGGCTCACCGGCACTGAGCAGCACCGTGACGCCGCCGGCCGCCGTCCCGTCCTGGGAGGGCAGCGACAGCCCCGGGAGGCCCAGGCCCGCCTCCACGAGCAGCAGGGTCAGCTCTCGTCGCCAGGGGTCGGGTCCCAGGACCTCCACCGAGGTCCTGGAGCGAGCGCGATGACGACGGCGCCGGTCGCCCGCGTCCACCACCAGGCCGTTGTTCCGCAAGGTGGCCACGACCTGCTCCAGCTCCGGAGCCTGAGGCGGGTCGACCCCGGCCGCGAGCTCGTGGAGGAATCCGGCGATGGAGGGAGTGTCGGGGAGCAGCACCCGCCGGCTGGGGTCATGTCCGACCTGCAGCAGGCCGTTGCCGCGCGGCAGTACGCCGACTCCGCGGCGCAGTCTCAGCGTCTCGGAGGTGGAGGTCATGCCGGCAGCCTCGCAGGACCGCAGGTTCAGCCGCCGAGCTCGTCCACAGGGGGCCCGGTGAACCTTGCGGGTCCGCCGAATGCGGCCTCGGGTCGAGAAACGACGACGGCGTCACCCGGATCGGGTGACGCCGTCGTCAGG
>NZ_POAG01000023.1:82644-92178 GCF_002930065.1 Nocardioides sp. 616
GGGGCGTGAGTCACGCCTTGCCGAGGATGCGGTTCAGGTTGGTGCTGCAGACAGGGCAGACAGCCTTGGCCATCCGGGTGCCCTTGTCATTGACCTTGACCTCACCCTCCGCCTCGCGCTTCTCCTTGCACTTGACGCAGTAGAACTCGCCGCTCCAGGTCTCCGCCATGACGGCCTCCTTGTGATTGGTATTGCTTGGTCGTCGCGACGGGGGGATCGGGGAAGCCCGTCGGAGTCCAGGGACGAATGGGTCCCAGACCGCTCGAAACACTACGCCACCAGCGGTCGCAGGCGTGAACGGCACACCGGTGAGCGTGAAATCGTCCGAGCGCAGAAGAGACCCCCGCCGAGCGCGAACGCGTGCCTTCCCCTTGCGAACGTCCGCGACCCGGCCGGGGCCTCGTCAGTGCCGAACGCTAGGGAGTCCGCACCGGTGGGTCAACCGGAATGCAGGCATTTGACCTGTTCGGAGGGTGAACAGCCTGTGGAGAAGCTGTGCAAAACTGCGCGGAACTGTGGATGACCCCCCTTGATGGCAGGATTCGCCTGTGGAGGACGCGCCCGGGAACGGCCTTCGGCACCCGGCTGAGCAGCACCGATGCCGCAGCAGCGGTTGTGGAGGAAAGATTCGTGCCTGAGGAGAGCCGGTCCGAGCTGGGACCCGTGGCAGCGCTGCGCCGGATCGCGTTCCTGCTGGAGCGCGCCCGGGAGGACACCTACAAGGTGAAGGCCTACCGGGCGGCGGCCGCCGCCATCTTGCCGCTGGACCCCTCCGAGCTGGCTCGCCACCTCGACGAGGAGACGCTGACCACCCTGCCCGGCGTCGGGCGCAGCACCGCCGCGGTGATCGCGGCCGCGGCGCAGGGCAGGGTGCCCGAGCGCCTGGCCGAGCTCGAGCAGCGATACGCCGGACCGCTGGCCCCCGGCGGCCGGGAGCTGCGAGAGGCGCTGCGCGGGGACCTGCACTCCCACTCGGACTGGTCCGACGGTGGCTCACCGCTGGAGGAGATGGCGTTCACGGCCATGGAGCTGGGGCACGAGTACCTCGTGCTCACCGACCACTCGCCGCGCCTGAAGGTGGCGCACGGGCTCTCCGCGGGACGGTTGGCCCGTCAGCTCGACGTCATCGACGCGGTCAACACCCATCTGGGGGGCGGGGGCTTCACGCTGCTCAAGGGCATCGAGGTCGACATCCTCGACGACGGGAGCCTCGACCAGACCGACGAGATGCTGGCGCGGCTCGACGTACGCGTCGCCAGCGTGCACTCCAAGCTGGGCATGGACGCCGACGCGATGACCCGCCGCATGGTGGCCGCCACCACCCACCCGCTGATGAACGTCCTGGGGCACTGCACCGGGCGCCTGGTCACCGGCAACCGGGGGGTGCGGGCGCAGAGCCAGTTCGACGCCCGAGCCGTCTTCGAGGCGTGCCTGGCGGGCGACGTCGCGGTCGAGATCAACAGCAGGCCGGAGCGGCGGGACCCGCCCACCGCCCTGCTGGAGCTGGCGCGGGACGTGGGGTGCCTGTTCTCCATCGACAGTGACGCCCACGCGCCAGGACAGCTCGACATGCTCGACTACGGGTGCGAGCGGGCGGAGGCGGCCGGCATCGAACCGGACCGCATTGTCAACACGTGGTCGCAGGAGCGACTGCTGGCGTGGGCCAACCAGTAGCGTCACGCTTATGGATCCGGGGGCGGAGGTCGAGGTACGGCGCAGCAAGCGGCGCCGTCGTACCGTGTCGGCCTATCGGGAGGGCGACAGGATCGTGGTGCTCATCCCCGCGGCGATGAGCAAGCGCGAGGAAGGGCGCTGGGTACGCGACATGGTGGCCCGGCTGGAGCGCTCGGAGGCGCGCAAGCGTCCCAGCGACGACCAGATCCTGGCCCGCGCGAGCCAGCTCAACAACGACATCTTCGGTGGACTGGCCCAGCCGGCATCGGTGCGCTGGGTCGGCAACCAGCGCAGCCGCTGGGGCTCCTGCACACCCGGCGACCGGTCCATCAGGCTGTCGGCCCGGCTCCAGGGTCTGCCCACCTGGGTCATCGACTACGTGATCGTGCACGAGCTGGCGCACCTGCTCGAACCCAGCCACGACGAACGCTTCTGGGGCTGGGTCAACCGCTACCCGCGCGCCGAGCGGGCGCGCGGCTACCTGCTCGGCTGGTCCGCGGCCGCCCAGGTCGATCCGCCGGACAGTGAGGGGCCAGAGGGTCGCGAGGACGAGGTGATCGACTGACGCCACCGGTCACGGGACGCCGAGATCAGCTCGTGCATCTCCGTTTCCAGGCCGGGTGGCAGGGCGTCGACGGGCCACCAGCGCACGTCGAGCGACTCCTCGCTCGCGCCGTGCGCCACCCCGCGCTCGGCGAGCGCGGTGAAGCGCACGTCGAGATGCTGGACCGTTCCTGAGAGGTCGCAGAAGTCGACCGCGTGCTCGTCCAGGTGCACGGGCACCGGATCCAGCTCCAGGGATGCGACTCCGGACTCCTCCAGGCCTTCACGCAGGGCGACGCCGGACAGGGACCGGTCCCCGGGCTCGCAGTGCCCGCCGAAGGCGAACCAGCGCCGTGCCTTGCGGTGCAGGTTGAGCAGCACCTGGTCCAGGTCCGGGGAGAGCACCAGGACCCCGGCGGTCAGGTGGTCGGGGAAGCATCCCCGGTCCAGCCCGTCGGGTCGCGCGAGCAGGTGGGTGACGAAGCGCTGGCGCAGCTCGGACTGCCGCCCCGCCGGCGGCTGCCAGTGCTGCAGGCGGGCGAGGGCGTCCGCGTGCAGGCTCACTCCTGGGGTCGGTCCTCGGGAGCGTCGCCGCGCGGGCCGTCCAGCAGGTCGCGGAGCCCGGCGTCGAACTCCTCCTCCGAGAGGTCCCCGGTCGCCTCTGCGCCCTCGCGGAAGCCGAGGGGATCGTCGAGGTCAGCGGCGGTGGGCAGCAGGTCCGGGTGCATCCACACGCCGTCCCGGGCCTCGGTGCCCTGTCGGGTCTGCAGCGAGCCCCACAGCGTGGAGGCCTCCCGCAGCCTGCGGGGGCGCAGCTCCAGACCCACCAGCGAGGCGAAGGCCTGCTCGGCCGGGCCGCCCGCGGCACGGCGGCGGCGTACTGCCTCCTGGAGCTTGGCCGCGGCCGGCATGCGCTCGGCCGTCGCCTGGCCCACGACCTGGTCGACCCAGCCCTCGACCAGCGCCAGGGTGACCTCGAGCCGCTCCAGGGCGGCGCGCTGCTTGGGGGAGTCCGAGAGGTCGAAGAGCCCACCCTCGAAGGCCTCCTGCATGGCCATCGGGTTGGTCATGTCCATGCCGCGCAGCTTCTCCTCCATGTCGGAGGTGTTGATCTCGATGCCACGGGCGTAGTCGGTCACCGCTGCGAGCAGGTGCTCGGAGAGCCACGGCACGTTGGCGAACAGCCGGTGGTGCGCAGCCTCCCGCAGCGCCACGTAGAGCAGCACGTCGTCATCGGTGACGTCAAGTCCCTCGCCGAAGGCCCGGATGTTGGCCGGGACCAGGGCGGCCTGGCCGGGGGTGGACAGGGGGAGCCCGACGTCGGTGACGCCCCACACCTCCCCGGCGAGGGTGCCGAGCCCGGACCCGACCTGGGTGGCGACCATCGCGCCCGTGGCCTTGCCCAGCATCCCGATCAGCGGGCCGGCCAGGGCCCGTGCCTCCTCGGGGAGGGCCTGGCCCAGGGACTCCACCGCGGAGGTCGCGATCGGCTCCACCAGCTTCTTCCACACCTCGGTGGTGCCCACGATCCACTCGGCCCGGCTCCAGGCCGTCGCCTGGGTGACCCCGGAGCTGAAGTCCGTGGCGGTGTCGAGCCAGTGGTCGGCCAGGCGGACCGCGTCCGCCACCGCGTCCTTCTGGGCCTGGGTCGGGGAGGGGTCCGGCTGCTGGGCGGCGCTCTTGCGGGCCATGTCGATCGCGTAGTCCCAGTTGATGGGCCCCTCGTAGGGCTGCATCAGCCGCTGCACCTGCCCCATCAGCGAAGCGAGGTCCGGCATGCCGGCTGGCAGTCCGCCGCCGGCGCCGAAAAGCTGCTCGAAGGGAGTGCCCTTGAACGGGTTGTCGTCTCCCTGGCCAGGCTGAGGGGGGTTGTCGGTCATGTCACGAGATTACTCGCCGACCGGTTGCCGGACAGTGGGGCGGGCGCCTCCTACAGCGGGCGCCTCCTACACTCGGCGGCGTGAGCTCTCGTGACGCCGTACGGCTGGTTGACCTGCGCGAGTCCGACCTGGACGTCGCCGAGGTGCTGGCAGCCCTGGACGATCCTGCCGCTGGTGGGCTGACGCTCTTCGTCGGTCGGGTCCGCGACCACGACGGCGGGCGAGGTGTGGACGGGCTCGACTACTCCGCACATCCCAGCGCCCTGGACAAGCTGCGCGAGGTGGCCGACCGGATCGCCGAGGAGCACGACGTGCTGGGCGTGGCGGCCGTGCACCGGACCGGGACGCTGCGGGTCGGGGACATCGCCGTGGTGGTCGCGGCCACCGCCGCGCACCGGGACGGTGCCTTCCGGGCCTGCCGGGCCCTGATCGACACCCTCAAGGCAGAGGTGCCGGTCTGGAAGCACCAGCGCTTCGACGACGGCGACGAGGAGTGGGTCGGCACCCCCTGACGGCACGGTCCGGATCGACGCCCGGGGGTGGGACTGCACGCGGGCCGCTCCGCCGCGGCGTGGCACGAGCGCCCGGACCACGTGGGTGCCTAGGCTCCAGGGGTGGAGATCCTGTGGTGGCTGGTGCCCTCGCTGGCGGTGACGTCCGCCGCCATGTGCTGGGTCGGTTGGCTGGGCCGCGAGGGGCGGGGCGAGATCGACCGCGAGGTGGCGGTCGAGCGGCTCGCCCGCGCGCTGAGCAAGGACCGGCCGACCCCGGCCAAGCCGGAGGCGCGGATGCGGGACCGGAGCACCGGCATCGCGGTGCGACCGACCCGGGACGCCTCCGAGGTGCCGCCGTCCACCCGACGCGCGTCGTAGTTGCAGCCGTTTGAGAGGCTGGCGCCATGAGTCAACGGACCTTGGCGGGTGTTCTCGCGGTGCCGTTGATCGTCGCGCTGTGGCTGGCCGCCGTTTTCACCCCCCTTCCGTACGTCACCTACGAGCCAGGACTGACCGTCAACGTGCTCGGCGAGTCCGACGGCCACGAGATCGTCCAGGTCTCCGGGGCCAAGACCTACCGTGACGACGGGCAGCTGCGTCTGACCACCGTCTACGTGTCCCGCCCCCAGGCCACGGTCAACCTCTTCGAGGTCCTCGCCGCCTGGGCGGACCCCGACGACGCCGTGCTGCCCTACGACTCGGTCTACAGCCCGGACCAGACGCGTGAGGAGAGCAAGATCGAGGGCGCGGTGCAGATGGTCTCCTCCCAGGACACCGCCATCGCGACGGCGTTGACCGAGCTCGGCTACGAGGTCAGTCCGGTGGTGGAGGTGCTCTCGGTCAGCGAGGGTCTTCCCGCGGACGGCAAGCTCGAGGTCAGGGACCAACTCGTCGAGGTGGCCGGGCGACCCATCGCCGACGCCGACGACGTGGTCGCAGCGGTCGACGCAGCACCCGCGGGCCAGCCGTTGGAGTTCGTCGTCCAGCGCGACGGGAAGCGGCTCACCACCCAGGTCACCCCGACCCTGGTGGACGGCGACAAACGGGTCGGGATCACCCCGGGCGTCGGCTACGACTTCCCCTTCGACGTCTCGGTGAGCCTGGACTCCAGCATCGGCGGACCGAGCGCGGGCCTGCTCTTCGCGCTGTCGGTCTACGACACCCTCACTCCGGGCTCGCTGACCGGCGGCAACATCGTGGCCGGCACCGGCACCCTGGACGCCGAGGGCAAGGTCGGGCCCATCGGGGGAGTGGCCCAGAAGATCGCCGCCGCCAGGGAGGCCGACGCCGGCCTGTTCCTCGTGCCGGCGGCCAACTGCGATGAGGCGGTGGACGCCGAGAACGGCGACATGCGCCTGGTGCGCGTCGAGACCATGAAGTCCGCCCTCGAGGCGGTCCAGGACTGGGCGGCAGACCAACAGGTCGAACTGCCGTCGTGTGAAAGGAACTCCACGTCATGACGGACCCACAGACCCAGGTGACTCTTCCCGATCCTGCCCTGGCTGCGGCGGTGCTCGAGATCGAGACGCACGTCGCGAGCCTGGGCTGGGACCAGCCGGCCCGGATGTATGCCCTGGTCGGCACCCAGCGGCTCGTCGAGTCCGAGCCGGACCTGGCCGCCAGCATGGGGCTGGACCAGTCCGCGGCGATGGGGTCGCTGACCCCGGTCGAGCAGGAACGCCTCCCGGTGGACCAGCCCCTGGAGCAGGTGCTGGAGTCCATCGTCTGGCCGGAGCGCGTCGACGGGTGCGCGGTCGCCCTGGAGCGCCTGGTGCTGCCGCCCGGCTCGGATGCCGAGCTCCCCGAGGACCCGACGGAGGCCGGTGAGTTCGCGCGGAACCACCCGTTGCGGCAGGAGGTGCGCCTGGTGGCGGGCGTCACCCGCACCGGCTCGACGTACTGCGCGCTGCGGCTGCGCGCCCACGACGACCAGCAGTCGGTCGTGGACGGCACCGACCTGGTGCCCGGCCTGATCGCCCTGCTTTCCAGCACGTTCGACGACGAGGAGACCCAGTGAGTGGAATGTTCGGCCAGCCGGCCCGGCCGGCGGCGGAGCCGCCCGCAGTGCCCAGGCGGTCACGGGCGCTGGTGATCACGGCCGCGGTGCTGCTGGTGGGCTTCCTGCTGCTCACCGCGTTCGCGTCCTTCTGGACCGAACGGCAGTGGTTCGACTCGTTCGGCTTCGGCGGGGTGTTCAGCACCCTGCTGTGGACCCGCGTCGGGCTGTTCGTCACCTCCGCAGTCGTGATGGGCGCCTTCGTCGCGCTCAACATGTACCTGGCCTACAGGTTCCGTCCCTACTTCCGCCCCGCGTCCAGCGAGCAGGACAACCTCGATCGCTACCGCGGAGCGGTGACCCCGCTGCGGGGATGGCTGCTGGCCGGCGTCTCGGTGGTGCTGGGGCTGTTCGCCGGCGCCTCCGGTGCCGGACAGTGGCGCGAGTTCACGTTGTGGCGCAACTCGGTGCCGTTCGGCACCAAGGACCCGTTCTTCGACCGCGACGTGAGCTACTACGTCTTCGAGCTGCCGTGGTGGCACTACGTCGTCGACTTCACGATGGCGGTCGCCGTCATCGGGCTGCTGGCCGCCGCGGTCGTGCACTACCTGTACGGCGGCATCCGGCTCCAGGCGAGCCGGGACCGGCTCAGCCCGGCCGCGCAGGCGCAGTTCTCCGCGCTCCTGGGTCTCTTCGTGCTCGCGAAGGGCGTCGACTACTGGCTTGACCGCTTCGACCTCCTCAACGAGGAAGGCGGCCTGATCACCGGGATGAACTTCACCGACGACAAGGCGGTGCTGCCGGCCAAGAACATCCTGCTGGGGATCTCGATCATCTGCGCCGTGCTCTTCTTCCTCAACATCTGGCGCAAGACCTGGGTGCTGCCCTCGGTCGGCGTCGCGCTGCTGGCGCTCTCCGCCATCCTGCTCGGCCTGATCTGGCCCGGCGTCGTGCAGAGGTTCCAGGTCTCGCCGAGCGAGCCGGACAAGGAGGCGCCGTACATCGAGAAGAACATCGCCGCGACCAGGGCGGCGTACGGCATCGACGGCGTTGAGGTCAAGCGCTACACCAGCGCTCCCGAGCTCGACGCCCAGCTGGCGGCCCTGGACGCCGACACCTCGTCGGTCCCGCTGGTCGACCCCCAGCTGGTGAAGCAGACCTTCGAGCAGCAGCAGCAGGTCCGCGCCTACTACACCGTCGCTGACGTGCTCGACGTGGACCGCTACACCCTCGGCGGCCAGGAGCGCGCCATGGTGCTGGGTGTCCGCGAGCTCGACCAGGACGGCCTGGCTTCGGGGGACCGCAACTGGTCCAACCTGCACACCGTCTACACCCACGGCACCGGGATGATCGCGGCGTACGCCAACCAGCGCCCCGGGGACAACCGGAGCCAGGACTCCGGGATCCAGTGGGCCGAGGGCCAGGAGAGCGGGCAGAGCGCCCTGGCCGAGATGGAGGGCGAGCCCTACGAGCCCCGGGTCTACTTCGGTGAGCTGAGCCCGAGCTACTCGATCGTCGGCAAGTCCTCCGACGGCCCCGACGTCGAGCTCGACCTGCCGCAGGGTGATGAGGACGACTCCAGCGCCACCACCACCTACGACGGCGACGCCGGCGTGCCGGTGGGCGGGCTGTTCAACAAGCTGCTGTACGCGGTGAAGTTCGGCGAGCCGAACATGCTGCTCTCCTCGCGGGTCAACGAGAACAGCAAGATCCTCTACGACCGCAACCCCCGCCGGATGGTCGAGAAGGTCGCCCCCTGGCTCACCGTGGACGCAGACCCGTACCCGGTCGTCGTCGACGGGCGCATCCAGTGGATCCTCGACGGCTACACCGTCACCGACCAGTACCCGCAGTCGGAGCGGGAGTCCTTCGAGGACATGACCGACGACTCGCTGCAGCAGGCCCCGGGCTTCCAGACCCTGCCCACCGACGAGGTCAACTACGTGCGCAACGCCGTCAAGGCGACGGTCGACGCCTACGACGGCACCGTGAAGCTCTACGCCTGGGACGAGGAGGACCCGATCCTCCAGGCCTGGCGCGGCGCCTTCCCCGACGTGGTCCAGGACAAGGACGAGATCCCCGACGCCCTGATGTCGCACCTGCGCTACCCCGAGGACCTCTTCAAGGCCCAGCGCTACCAATTCGCCCGCTACCACGTGCAGGACCCCAAGGACTGGTACCAGAACAACAACCGCTGGGAGGTCCCCGAGGACCCGAACGACAAGGACAACCAGCAGCCGCCGTACCGCCTGTTCCTGAACCGGCAGGCCGAGGGCGAGGAGGAGCCCGCGGAGGACCAGGTCTGGTCCCTCACCTCGGTGTACGTGCCCCGTGACAAGGCCAACCTCGCCGCCTTCGTCTCGGTCAACTCCGACGCCAACAGCCCGGACTACGGCAAGATCGAGGCGCTGGAGCTGGCCGACGAGCGGACCAACGGGCCAGCGCTGGTGGCCAACGAGATCGCCTCGGACGAGGACGTGCGCGACGAGCTGTTCTCGTTCGACCAGGGTGGCATCAACCCGCGTTACGGCAACCTGCTGACCATGCCGGTCGGCGACGGGCTGATGTACGTGCAGCCCCTGTACGCCGCTCGCGACTCCTCGGAGTCCTCCTACCCGATCCTGAGCTTCGTGCTCGTCTCCTACGGCGGACGGGTCGGCATCGACACCACCCTGCGCGGCGCGATCGCCGACGTGCTGGGCGTGGAGGACTCCGAGACGGCCACTCCCACCGAGCCCGAGGGCGGGGAGGAGACCCCGTCGGAGCCCGCGGAGTCGGTGAACGCCCAGGTGCGCAAGCTGCTCGACCAGGCCGCCACCAAGTTCGAGGAGGCCGGGGCGGCCCAGCGCGAGGGGGACACCGTCGGTTGGGCCGAGGCGATCGCCGAGGCCGAGGCGCTGATCGACGAGGCCGTGGAGCTGACCGACGAGTGACCCGCGGTGGGGCG
>NZ_POAG01000023.1:92454-112383 GCF_002930065.1 Nocardioides sp. 616
TGCCCAAGCCGATCACGTAATGTTCTGTTCAGCGGCGCGGGGTGGAGCAGCTCGGTAGCTCGCTGGGCTCATAACCCAGAGGTCGCAGGTTCAAATCCTGCCCCCGCTACAAATTGATGTCTGTGGACATCTGCCAGGCCCGAACTCACGGAAGTGGGTTCGGGCCTGTGTCATTTCCTGGGTTGGTGGTGCGCCGAGAAGCGAGGGACTCATCGACAAGACCGTGTGCCAGCCGCGTGCTGAGGGATGGAGCATCCCTGCGATGGGTACCTTCAAACGGCGTGACGAACCCGAGGACCGCGAGATCCTGTCGTCGACAACTTCTTACAGAATCCACGAAGGACTGTGATCATGACGACCGACTCCTCCATCCCGGGACCCGACGAAGAACGGGTCGGAGCGGCCACGCCCGAAGCCGGCAGCTCAGCCACGGACCCCACCCCTGGGTTCACTCGAGCGAGCGCCGCCTGGGTGGCCACCGGGATCGTGCTGCTGCTGCTGATCCTCCTCATCGTGTTCGTCCTCCAGAACTCGACGAAAGTCGCGATCCACTTCCTCGGTCTTGACGGGACGATCCCCCTCGGGATGGCCCTGTTGATCGCCGCAGTGGGCGGCGGCGTGATGGTAGGCATCGCCGGCGTCGCCCGGGTCACGCAGCTGCGCAGGATCGCCCGACGCACGAGACGAAGTCCGGCGCGCCCCTGACGAGGCCGGCCACGCGTGCGGCGGTCCCTGAGTGTGAGCTTCCCGGGCGGCCGGGTACCCTGTTCTCAGCGACGCGGGGTGGAGCAGCTCGGTAGCTCGCTGGGCTCATAACCCAGAGGTCACAGGTTCAAATCCTGTCCCCGCTACCACAGGAATCGAGAGATTCACCGTTGGCCCTCACCTCAGGTGGGGGCCAACGTGTATTTCGTCGACGTCGTCTCCCGCCGGGGGCCAGGCGAGCGCGTCGGCCAGACGCCTGGCAGCCGGAAGGCGTAGCGCGAGGAGGAAGACGCCGTACCCGAGAGGCGCACCCAGGACGTTCGCGAGCAGGTCGTTGACGTCGGCGACATGCCCTCCGTGCCCAGTGACCGCGTTGAGGAACTGAGCCGCCTCCATCACGAAGCTGAGCGTGAATCCCCACAGCACGACGCGGCGTATCGATCTCACCCCGGCCAGCAGGGACAGCAGGATCCCGAGCGGCATGAACACCACCACGTTCTGGACCATGTCCGCCGCCGAGGTGTTGGTCAGCGGTCGCAGGTTCAGGTACGCGTGCCACGGCACGCCGTAGTCGGGTCTGCCGAGGTAGATCGGCAGCAGGGTGTTGGCCACGATCCCGGCGAGGTAGACGCACGCGAGGGCGCCGCCCAGCACCCGGGGGAGCGTCAGTGCGCCTCGGCGACGCAGGTGGACCAGCACGAGGGCGACGCTCGCGGCCCCGAGCGGGAGGATGACGAGCATCGCCGGGACCTCGCGGTACGCACTGGACAACCTGGCTCCCGGGTCGGTGGGCGGACGGGTCTGAGCAGGCACAACCTAGCCGCCCGACCGGCCCTCCCGACCGGTGCTCGGGTCAACCCTGCGACGCCGCGTACTTCTCGTTCGTGGCCGCGACGATCTCCGCGGCGACCAGGCGCAGCTTCACGTTGCTGGTCTGGGAGGCGCGGACCAGGAACTGGAAGGCCCGTTCCTCGGGGATCTGGTAGCGCTCGGAGACGATGCCCATGGCCTGGCCGATGACCTTGCGGCCGGATGCCGCCTGCTGCAGCTGGTCCTCGGTACGCGCCTGGCCCAGCGCGATCGCGGCGTGAGTGGCGAACAGGTCGGCGACCTGCAAGGACTCTGGCGGAACGGCCTCCGACTCGGTCGAGTACAGATTGAGCCCGCCGATGGTCTCGGCCCCGGTGTAGACCTGCAGGGCCAGCTGGGCGCGCAGCCCCCGCCGGGCGGCCTGGGGCATGTAGTTCGGCCAGCGCTGGTCGTGCCGGGCCCGCTCGACGATGACGACCCGCTCTTCGCGCATCGCGTCGACGCACGGCCCCTCTGCCAGTGAGTACTGGAGCTCGTCGAGGTCCCAGACGAACTGGTCCGTGCCACTCAGGGTCTCGATCCTGCCGTCCTTGTGGATGATCGAGATGCCGGCGTGGTCGAACTCGGGCAGCGCCACCAGTACGGCGTGGACGATGCCGTCCAAGGTGTCCTCCAAGGAGCTGGAGACGTTGATGGCCTTTGCGGCACCCGACAGTGCGGTGGCGACGTTGTCAGAAGCGTTCGCCATGGATCCTCCGAGAGCGGGGCAGGCGGGGCACTCGTGGTGACGCGGGCTACGGCTGTAGCGGCCTGACCTTCGCATCAGGCACCACCCCAGGATAGCCCGGAGGCGGCGCTCGGGCGAGGGCGTGAGCCCCAGGTGGTCGGCCAGCAACCGGGCCGCACGGCACGCGCTGGCGGCACATCCCCTGATGGTCCTGGACCGCGCGCGCGGCCTGGGACGGGCAGCCGGTGCCGTGGAACGGCGGCGGGTATTCCGGCGCGGTGAGTCTCCCGTCACCCGGGTCACCCCTTGACCGAGGGCATATCTTGGTTGGTCTGGCGTCCAGACCTCGGCGTCCCAGGTTGCGTCCCAGGAGGCCTCATGATGGCTACCTCAGATTCCTCCGCAGAGCTGCACGACCAGGCATGGGTCCATCACTTCATCCGACAGATGGGCCGTCCACCGACGCCTGAGGAACGACTGGGTTACGTCCAGACGGCTCCCGCCGCGCCCTGGTACCAGCCGAGGAGGCTCCGTCTCCTCCTGGCCCGGCGGCTGACGTAGCGGCGAGCGCCGTCAGTCGCGGCGGGTGATCGGTGCCTGCAACAGCCCCGCGAGCGCGTCACACAGGAAGTCGCCGGTGTCGCGCCAGGGGGCGGTCTCTCCGGACCGCGCCGCGCGCTCCTCGACCTCGGCGCACGCCGTGGCGACGATGTGGGTGGTGAGCCTCGCCCGCGCTTCGACCACACGGGGGTCCAGGTGCGCCAGTCGCCCGACCAGGGAACGGACGACGTTCGCTGCGACTGAGCCTCCGTGGGCACGGAGGAGTGCGGTGGTGGGCGGGTCGTGCAGCGCCTGGTCCAGGAACCTGGCTCGCCAGGACGGGCTGGGCAGCGAGGCGAAGCGCTCGGTGAGCGGGATCACCAGCGCCCGGATGTCGCCCAGCAGCGAGTCCGACTGCTCGAACAGGCGCTGGTGCTCCGGCTCGAGCCCTTCGCGGTGGCGGGCGACCAGGGCCAGCAGCAGTCCGTCGCGACCGCCGAAGTAGTAGTGCACCGCCGAGTGGTTGCTGTTGCCGGCCGCCTCTGCGACCTGACGGTCGGAGACCGTCGGGATGCCGCGCTCGGCGAAGAGGCGTTCGGCGGCGTCGAGCAGACCCTGCCGGGTATCGGGCCGGGCCATTCTCGTCCTCTCGACGCGGCGGTGATGCAGCGCACCCTATCTAACCCTTTGATTTTAAGTCATCTGACTTAGACTCGGCAGGGGCCCGCACGGGCGCAACACACAGCTGCCGCCATACCCAGCGGCCCGGAGGAGACACGCGTGACCGCATCGACCGACCAGCCCCAGTGGAGCGCCGGGGGCGACGCCGCCACATATCCGCCGCCACCGCCGGAGACGCCGGCCGAGCGCAAGGGCCGCATGGCCGCGCTCTTCGTGATGCCGTTCCTGATCGTGACGATGATGTACGCCACGTACATGGGCACCATGCACAGCCCGCAGGCCCAGGACCTGCCGGTGGCCGTCGTCGGCCAGGGCGCTGAGGTGGAGCGGTTCGCGGCCGAGCTCGAGCGGGAGGCCGACGGTGCCCTGGAGGTGCGCACGGTCGAGGATCGCGCCGAGGTGGACCAGCTGGTCGCGGAGCAGCGGCTCGCCGGAGCCATCGAGCCGCCGGTGAGCAGTCGGGGCAGCGGTGGCGAGGCGACGGCCACCGTCTACCAGGCGATGGCCGCCGGCGCCTCCCAGGCCACGGTGGTCGACCAGCTGCTGCGGCCCGCCGCGCTGGAGCAGGGCTGGCGGGTCGAGACCGTGGACATCGCTCCGCTGCCCGCGGGCGACGGCTCGGGGACCATGGTGCTGTTCGCGGCCATGGGCATGATGCTTGCCGGCTACGTGCCGTTGAGCGGTCTGCTCATGGGCACGCCGAACCTGCTCCGAGTGCGCAGGTTCCTGCCCATCGCGCTGGGCTGGGGCGTGCTGACCAGCTCCCTGGTCTGGCTCATCCTCGGCCCCGTCGTGGGCGCGGTGGAGGGTCACTACCCGCTCTTCCTCGGCGTGGGCACTCTCGCCGTCACCGCAGTCGGTCTCGGACAGCTGCTCTTCACGAAGGTGATGGGCCCGTTCGCCGTCCTGCTGGGGATGCTGCTGTGGGTCATCTTCGGTGTCCCGTCGTCCAACCTGGCCATGTCGGTGCACTCGATGCCGGGCTTCTTCCAGTGGCTGCACGGGGTGCTGCCCCTGCCGGCGGCGGGGGAGTCGTTGCGAGCGATGATCTACTTCGACGGCGTGGGGGTGGGCAAGCACATCGCCACGCTCGCGGCCTGGGCCGTCGGCGCGCTGGTGCTGGCCGTGCTGAAGGAGCGGCGCTCGGGCCACCTCGTGGTCGGTGGTCCGCTCTACACCGCCCCAGACGCACCGTTGCCAGCCCTGTCGGGCGGCCCGGTGGCGCCGTACCGTCGGCGCCTGGTCGCGGTGGCGCTCTTCCCGCTCAGCATCGTGATCACCGTGGTGACGCTGATGAGCCTGTCCATGCACCAGCCCGACGTCCACGACATGCCGGTCGCGGTCGTGGCGTCCAGCGAGCAGGCCGAGGGGATGATCGCGGCGCTCGAGCCTGACCTGGGGCAGTACCTCGACCTGCGACCCGTGGGCTCCACCGAGGAGGCAACAAAGCTCCTCCGCAGCCAGGACCTGGTGGCCGCCTACGTGCTGCCCACCTCACGCACGGAGGGACCGACCCTGCTGACAGCAGGAGGGGCCGGCGCCAGCCAGCAGTCAGCGGTGACGCAGATGTTCGGCGCCGTCGCAGCCGGGAGCGGCGCTGAGCTCACCGTGCAGGACGTCGCGCCGTTGACCGCGGACGACGTCAACGGCGCCAACAGCCTCTACGTCGGCATGGGCTGGATCATGGCCGGGTTCCTGTTCTTCGCCGTGATGCGCGGGGGAGCGCCCGACCTGACCCGCACCCGTCAGCTGCTCCCGCTGGTGGCCGGCTGGTCGGTGGGCATCTCGGTCTGGCTCTGGTTCCTCTACGACGTGCTGATCGGCGCCGTGAACGGGCATGCGCTGGAGCTCATCGGCTACGGCAGCCTGACGGTCTTCGCCGTGGCCTGGGCGAGTGCAGTGCTGATCCGGCCGCTGGGCCTGGGGGCACTCGTCCCAGTGATGGTGGTGGTCATGCTCGCGGGTGTGCCGGCCTCCGGCGGAGGACTGTCGGTCTACATGGTGCCCGAGCTCTTCCGCCCCCTCGCGGACGTGCTGCCCCTTCCGGCGGCCGTGGACATCGCGCGCTCCCTCGTCTACTTCGACGGGGTGGGCATCGGCGGGAACCTCTGGGTGCTGGCGGCCTGGGGGGCGGTCGGCCTGTTGCTCAACGTCCTGGTGGTGGACCGCTGGCTCAACCGGGACGGAGCCCCCTCCCCGGCGCCCATGGGGCCCCGGCATGTCCCGGAGCGGGGAAAGAAGCCTGCCGTCGGCCCGGACGAGAACGACCTCGTGCCGGCAGGGGGCGCGAGGACTCCGTAGGGCACGGGGGCCGAGCCCGACGCAGCAGATCCTGGGGCGAGGTCACCCGGTGAGCGCGTCCAGCTCGGCCCGGACCCGCTCCGGCTCTGCCGCCAGCGGGAGGGTGTCGGGATCCAGGGGCCCGTCGTAGCCGCCCGGCGGGTCGGCCACGAGTGCCGCGAACAGGGGATCGAGATCCTCCTGCTCGGAGCCGGGCTCCGCGATCAGCTCGAAGGTCTTGTGCTCCGCAGCGGGGCACGTCAGGGCCGCCAGGAGAACCCGGGCGATCTGGTCGCGAGCCACGGCGCCGTCCGACGGGCCACCGCTACGTCGCTTGTCGCCTTGCAGGAAGACCAGTCGGCGCTCGTCGTCGCGGTTGTAGTCGAACCAGCCGGGACGCACGATCGTGTACGGATGACCGCTGCGCCGGACCAACCGCTCGGCCCGGCGCTTCCAGTCATGGCCGTGGGTGCTCCGGTTGTAGCCCCCGTCGTGGACGGTCACGCCGATCGACGTCATCAGGGCGATGCGGGCCCGCCGGGGTCCGAGGGTGTCGAGCACGTGGTGGACGACGCCGTAGTCGATGCGTTCGGCGTCCCCCGGGGCGCCGTGGGACCCGTGAGCGAAGACCACCGCGTCGACGCCGTCCACCGCGCGCGGCAGCGTCGTGGGGTCGGTCCCGTCCCCGAGGACCAGCTCGGTGGACGGAGGCAGCAGCAGCTGAGCGCGTGGCAGGTCCCTGACCAGGGCGCGGGCGCTGTGCCCGGACCCCACCGCCTGTGCCGCCACATGACGTCCGACGGTGCCCGTGGCTCCCACGACGAGTACGTGCATGAGCTCCTCCTGCGCAGTCGGGCGTGTCGCGACCGTAGGTCCGGTGCCCGGTGTCCAGGCAGGGGCAAGGGGTGGGAAGACCCGGGCCCTGAGGCTCTGCCCAAGCCGCGGCATGTGGTGCAGCGCACACGGGCTGCCGCTCTCGCGCCTGCATGAGCCACGGGAGCCGGGGTACCTAGGAGCGACTCCTCGGTGGTCGTGCCCGTGCCGCCCGAACCGCTCGACCTACGCCCCCGCCGTCCGGCGACCTGGGACGGAGAAGGAAAGTCATGACGACGCTGTCAACCCCGGAGCACCTGCATCTGAACCGTTCGGTCGTCGAGCACCGACCCGGACTCGACGTCGAGCTGAGCACGCTGCTCGCCCGGCTGCCACGCGCGCCTGGCCCCGATCAGGACGAGGCGCTGGAAGTGATCCGCCGTGCGCTGTCGTGGAAGCTGTTCCTGGCCGATCAGCTCTTGTGGCCGGTGGCCCGCAGGACGGTCCCCTTCGGGGAGGCCCTGGTCCTCCAGGCGCACCAGGAGCACGCGGAGCTGGCCGAGCTGATCGCGCGGCTCGAGGCCGGATCGGTGACGGCCACGCAGTGGGACCGGGTCCTGGACCGTCTGGTGGAGCTGTGGCAGGCACTCGAGCAGGACGAGCAGGACATGCTGCTGCCGGCGCTCAGGAAGCACCTCGGCGCCCGTCTCCTGACCGGGCTCGGTCTGGTGGCGCTGGCGGCCAGTCTGCTCGAGCGCAGCCAGGCCCGGCTGCCCGTGCTGCAGCGCTCGCCGCGCTCCGCCGACGGCGCGACCCTCACGATGGCACTCTGCCCGGACTGCTGAGCTCCATCGCCCGGACGCCGTGGCGGTGCAGGAGCCACCCGCCCACCGTGAGCAGCACGCCGAAGGCGAGGAAGCCCAGGTCCCAGGAGAGCGGGCCACCCAGATCGTCCCGGACGTGGTGGACACCGAGGATCTGGTGGTCGACGAGGCCCTCGACGACGTTGAAGATGCCCCATCCCGCCAGCACCAGGCCGAAGTGGAAGCTCCAGCTGGGCGCAAGACGCCCCTGCCGCCAGGCGATGATCGCGGCGATCGAGGCGGCCAGCACCAGGAACCAGGCGGCGACGTGGAAGAACCCGTCGGCCAGCGTGTTCAGCTCCAGCCCGGCCACGGTGTCGGTCGGCTCCTCGTGGCTGATCATGTGGTGCCACTGCAGGATCTGGTGCAGCACGATGCCGTCGACGAATCCGCCCAGGCCCAGGCCGTAGAGCAGGCCGGAGACCTTCGACGGTGGTCGAGCGGGGGCGAGGTCGCTGTCGGTGGAGTGCTCCATGGCTCGTCGGTACCCAATCCCTCGGCGATCAGACGCGGGCGGTGACCCGTGCGCGGACGAGTCGCGCGCCGGTGGGATGCTGTCTGGTCGCGCCTTCCGACCCGGACGGCGTGACACGGACCGGTAGAGCTGAGAGGGATCGTCGATGAGCGAGGTGGTGGGCGAGCTGGTGCGGGCGCGTGCCGCCTTCGAGCAGCCGACCCTGACCCTGTTGCACCAGCGCCAGGCACCCGTGGTGATCGCGGTCTTCCGGACCGCCTTCGGCCGGGACAACCGGCCGGTTCCCACCAGCAGGCTGCACACGCAGGTGGAGAGCCACTTCTCCGAGCTGCGTCGTGCCGGGCAGACCGAGCTCCCGGCCGGCAGCGGACGCGAGGTGTGCCAGCGGTGGATGCGCGGCCAGTGGCTGGTCCGGGCGCTGGACGAGTCCGGTCAGGAGGTCTACACCCTGACCTCCCACGCCCAGCAGGCACTCGAGCTGGTCAAGACGCTCTCCCGGGATCGGGCCACCCTCAGTGAGCACCGGGTCGCCACCATCCTGACCGCAGTTCGCCGCTTCAACGGCGAGGTCAACCCGGACCGCACGACCCGGGTCGGGATCCTCAACGCCGAGATCGCCCGGATGAGCGCCGAACGTGACCGTCTCGTCGACGGCGAGGAGCTGGAGCCACCCTCGACGGACTACCTCGTCGAGGGCTTCACCGAGCTGCAGCTGCTCATCTCCGCGCTGCCCAGCGACTTCGCCCGGGTGGAGGAGCGGTTCGCCGAGATCCGCGGAGAGATCCTGGCGTCGTTCCGAGCCGAGAACAGGCCCGCCGGTGAGGTCGTCGACGCCTATCTCGCCCGGGCGGACGCCCTGATGACCGCCACGCCCGAGGGGCGTGCCTTCGAAGGGGCCTTCGCCCTGTTGCGCGACGACGCGATGGTGGCCCGCCTGCGCGAGGACATCAACGCGCTGCTGGACCACCCGCTCGCCGGGGGGCTGCTCGCCGAGGCCGACCGGGCGGAGCTGCGAGGGACGGTGCGGTTGATCCGCGACGGGCTGGACCGGGTGCTCTCACAGCGGTCCCGGGTCACCTCCACGCTCAAGGACTACATCGTCTCGCACGACGCCGCCCGTGACCGCGAGCTGGAACAGACGCTGCGACAGATCGAGTCCGAGCTGATGGGCTGGCTGTCCGGCACCGGTCCGCGCGCCACCCTCGACCTGCCGCTGCTGCCGGCCCGGGTGGAGGTCGAGCACTTCCGCGAGCGGTTCTACGACCCGGCCGACGACGTGGCCCCGGACCGGCTCGCCGAGGTGGCCAGCGAGACGGCCCAGCCCCCCTCCTACGGCGAGCTGATCGCCCAGGGCGGCCCGTCGTTGCCGCTGCTGAGGGAGCGGCTCGAGGCAGCCATGGAGTCGGCGGACCCGGCGACCTCCCTGGGCGAGGTCTTCGGCTCCCTGGACGAGGCGCTGCGGCGTCCCGTGGAGATCCTCGGCCTGCTGCACCTGGCCGCCGAGCTCGACCTGACACCCGACGCGGACCGCGAGCACTACCGCACGTTCCGACCTGACGGCTCCGAGCGCACCTTCGCGGTGCCGCGGGTGCCGTTGCCCGACCCCGACCCCGACCGCGCCGCCCCGTTGGAGGACTCATGAGCACCGTCGACACCCAGGGCCTGGCGCCGGACCTGGTCGAGGACCTGGCCGAGGACCTGGCAGAGGACCTGGCAGAGGACCTGGACGAGGAGATCGAGGACGCCGACTCGGTCTCCCTCTTCGAAGGTGACGAGGGGGGACTGGAGCACTCCGTGCGACGGGCTCTCGTCACGCTGCTCAAGCAGCGGTTCATCAGTGCTCGCACCCACCCCCGGGTGTGGCAGGTCCTGATGGACAACGAGCGGATCCTGAGGTCCCGGCTCAACGACCTGTTCCTGGACCTGCGGGTCGACCGGGTGCGTGAGGTCGCGTGGAAGCGCCAGGCCGTCCCCGAGGCGGGCGACCGCTTCCCGACCCTGCTCCACGACACCGCGTGGAGCCGGGAGGAGACGGTGGTCCTGGTCCACCTCCGGGACCGCTACCGGGCGGCCGCAGCAGCCGGCGAGGGGCGGGCGTACGTCGACCGCGAGGACGTCGTGGAGCATGTCGCCGGGTTCGCACCCGCGCACGCGACCGACCTTGCGGGCGTCGAGAGGCGGGCGCGGAGCGCCGTGGCCAGCGTCGCGAAGTCCGGTCTGCTGATCGGCGCTCCCAACGACGACCGCTTCGAGATCAGCGAGGCCGTGGAGTCCCTGCTGCCCCTGGAGCTGCTCACCGTGCTGCTGGAGGAGCTGCGGCGCGGCAACGAGCCCGAGCCGCCCCGGCCGGAGGAGGGACTCTTCGACGGGCCGCCGGCGGAGGCCGACGACCTGGATCTGGATGACGACGACAGGGACGAAGACGAATGAGCGTGCCGAGCGATCCCCTGACCGCCGTCGATGCGGAGTCCAACGGGCTGGCCCACGCCGACGCCCAGCGGGACGGTGGCGACGACGGCTGGGCGCCGGGGCTGTTCGCGCACGAGCTCGTCGCCAACCCCACCGACGACACCCTGCAGTGGCGTGCCGAGCTCTTCCAGCTGGTCAACTGGGGCGGCTTCTCCGGCCGCGCCGCCGTGGACCTCCGCGCCGACTCCACGATGATCTCCGGCGCCTCCGGCGTCGGCAAGAGCACCGTGCTCGACGCCTACACCGCGCTGATGATGCCCTCGGACGCGAAGTTCAACGGCGCCTCGAACGACGCGGTGGCCGGCCGGGCCCGAGGCGTGGGACAGCGCAACCTGCTGTCCTACCTGCGCGGTGCCGTGGACGTCGTGGACGATCCCCGCACCGGGCGCCCGGTGGAGTCGCTGCTGCGCGGGCGCAGCGGCGACACCTGGGGCGCGATCGCCATGACCTTCGTCAACGACGAGGAGCGCCGCTTCACCGTCCTGCGCACCTACTACGTCCCGCGCCGGGCGACCCGGTCCGCGGACGTGGCGATGCAGCTGGCGACGATCGACGCCCCCGTCGACCTGGGCACCCTCGAGGCCGCCGTGCCGGACCGCTTCCACGCCAACACGCTGAAGAAGCTCTACCCGGGCGTTCGGGTGCACCGGACCTACGCCGAGTTCGCCGCGCTGCTCCACGCCCGGCTGGGCATCGGCGCCAACGGTGACGGCGCCAAGGCGCTCCGGCTCCTGGCCCGGATCCAGGCCGGCAACCAGGTGCGCAGCGTGGACGAGCTGTACAAGGACATGGTGCTGGAGCGGCCCGCCACCTTCGCGGCCGCGGACCGCGCCGTCGAGCACTTCGACGACCTGGAGTCGGCGTACCGCGCGATGCGCACCGAGGAGCAGAAGCAGGAGCTGCTCGCCCCGATCCCCGAGCTGCACCAGCGCCGGGCGGCCGCACGCGCCCGGGCCGAGGAGCTCGACGCGTTCGGCGTCACGGCCCCGGGGGACAGCCCCGTGCGGCTGTGGCTGCTGCGCACCCACTCGGCGCTGCTCGAGGCAGCCGTCCAGGCCAACCGAATCGGTCGGGCGCAGGCTGCCGACGAGCTGCGGGCCAGCGTGCGCACGGTGGGCGCGCTGGAGGAGGAGCTGGAGGCCGCCAAGCAGGGGCACCGGGCCGCGGGTGGTGCCACCCTGGAGCGGCTGGCCGGCGAGATCGAGCGGGAGCAGGCGCGTCGGGCCGAGCGGGTGGCCCGGCGCGGTGCGCTGCTGGAGCGGCTGGCCCCCCTGCTGGTGCCGGGGTCGGCGAGCGACCCGGAGCCGGTCGCCGACGCACTGGAGTCGCGTGCCGGGTTCGGCCGGCTGATCGCCCGTGCCGAGTGCTGGCTCGCCGAGCACCCGGAGGCTGCCGCGTCGTTGCGGGACCGGCGTGACGAGGTCATGGCCTCCCGCTACCCGCTGATGGCTCGCCGCACCGAGCTGCAGGCCGAGCGGGCCTCCATGGAGGGACGCTCGGGGCGGGTCCCGGAGCAGCTGCACGCACTGCGCGCGGAGGTGGCTCGGGCCAGCGGCCTCAGCACCGAGGCGCTGCCCTTCGTCGCCGAGCTGGTCGACCTGGCACCCGCGGAGTCCCGGTGGCGGCTGGCCGTCGAGACGGTGCTGGGCGGGGCCGCGCGCCAGCTGCTGGTGCCGCTGGACCGGCTGGAGGAGTTCTCCGCCGCCATCGACGACGTGCACCTGCGCGGCCGGCTGACCTTCGTCGGCGCCGAGCAGCACCTGGAGCCGGCGGCGCCCACCGACGGCGCTCACGTCGCGGGCAAGCTGGTCTTCCGGGACTCGCCGTTCCTGGGGTGGGTGCAGCGGCACGTGGCTGACCCGTCGCGCAACGCGCTGTGCGTGGAGTCCGCCGACGGGCTGGTCGGCGACGGTCTCCGGGTCACCCTGGCGGGTCAGACCCGTTCGGGGCGACGGGGCTCGCACGGCCGGGGTGAGCGGCGCAACATCATCGGCTTCAGCAACGTCGATGCGCTGGCCGAGGTGGACCGCGAGCTGGCCTCCCTCGAGGACGCGCTGGCCGCGCTGGACGAGGAGCTGCGGGAGGTGGAGTCCCGGGCGCGGGTGCTGGACCTGCACCGGACGGCGTACGCCGCGGTGGGCGGGCACGGGTACGACGACCTCGACGTGCTCTCCTGCGACGCCCGGATCGCCGATCTCGAGCGACGTCGAGCCGAGATCCTGGGCGCCGACGACCAGCTGAGCACCGCCGAGCAGCAGATGGCCGAGGTGGAGTCCGCCCTGGAGGAGGCACGGACTCACCGCTTCCGGTTGGAGGAGCGGACCCGCGTCCTGGAGCGGGAGCATGGCGACCTGGTGGAGTCCGAGGACCAGGTCAGCGACGAGCTGGAACGGGTCGTGCGGCGCGGAGACCCCGTCCTCACGCCGGAGCAGGCGACGCGGCTGGACGAGGAGTTCGCGGCGGCCTGTGCCCCCGACGACCCGAGCGACCTGGCGCGCTTCCACGAGAACTCCGCGCGACTCCAGGCCCGGCTCACCGGTGCGGTCGCCAGCGCCCAGGTCGAGGCGGAGCACGCCGAGCGGGAGCTCACCGCCATCTTCCGCGCCTACCAGCTGCAGTGGGAGGACCCCAACCTCGGTACCGGCCCGGAGTCCTACTCCGACTATGCCCGCATCCTGACCGGAATCGCCGAGACCGGGCTGGCGCAGCGGCGCGGGGAGTGGCGCCGTCGCCTCACCGAGTGGAGCGGCCAGGACCTGGTCCCGCTGGCGGGCGCCATGTCGTCGTCGGTGGAGGAGATCGAGGACCGGCTCGAACCGATCAACGCCATCCTGCGCAAGCTCGAGTTCGGTGCCGAGAAGGACCGGCTGCGGATCCGGCTCCGTCGTCTCGCCCCGGCGCACGTGCAGGCCTTCCTGCGCGACCTGCGGGACCTCTCCCGCCCTCCGTCCGGCGAGCTGGACGAGGAGCAGATGACAGCCCGCTTCCGCTCCCTGAGCCGGTTCATGGACCAGCTGCGCCGACCCGAGCCGGGATCGGGCCCCGAGGGCGGCGCCGACCGCGACCGGCTGCTCGACGTACGTCGGCACGTGGAGGTGAGCGCCGAGCGCTACGACCGCCTGACCGGGGAGCTGCGCGCCACCTACCGGACGCTGGGGGAGAAGAGCGGTGGTGAGAGCCAGGAGCTGGTCGCCTTCATCATCGGCTCCGCCCTGAGGTTCCGCCTCGGCGACGAGATGCGTTCGCGGCCCCGCTTCGCACCGGTCTTCCTCGACGAGGGCTTCGTCAAGGCGGACTCGGAGTTCGCCGGGCGAGCCGTCCGCGCCTGGCGCGGGCTGGGCTTCCAGCTGGTGATCGGGGTGCCTCTGGACAAGGTGACCGGCCTGGAGCCGCACATGGACCAGCTGCTGGTGATCACCAAGCACACCTCGACCCATCTCTCCGCCATCCACGCCATCACCGAGGTCGAGAACGTCGGTTGACCCCCCCGCCGGGTGTGAACCGTCTCACTATCCACGCCTGGGGGCGGGCCTCTCGATTCGACTTCTGAGGCGTGTCGGCGTTCAACTCGATGAGTCGCGGTGCCCGCGGCACGGCGCGGTCGCAGCCCAGTCCCGGTCCAGAGCCAGGGGTACGGAGGGAGCGTTCGCCGCAGCCGCGCGGGCCACCTGGATGCCTGAGGCATACCTGGGTCGCCGTGGCCTCAGCGCCCATCCCTGCGGCGTTGCGTCCGATCGCCCGTACCTGGGCGAAGAGAAGCAAACGAGGTATTGCACGTGCGTGCACCCATTCGTCATCACGGCGTCCTGCGCCAGCTCACCCGGACCACGGTGGCCGCCACGGCCGCGGCCGTGGCCGTCAGCCTGATCCCGGGCAGCGCCATCGCTGCCACCCCGACCGCCGCCGACACTGCGGTGGAGGTACCGGTCCGGCTCAAGGTCGCCGACCGCGCCGCCGAGAAGGTGGCCACCCCCAAGCAGGTCTGGCCTGCCACGATGCTCTCCAGCCGCGGCGTGAAGGTGGACCACGACGACCTGATCGACGTCGTCCGCAAGGGCCGGCACGTCAAGGGCGACCGGCGCCGCCTGCGCCAGGGCGACACCGTCAAGGTCATCCGGGTCAAGAAGGACTCGGTGATCCGCCGGGTGCGGATCGCTCCGGGGACGGTGACCGTGTCGGTCACCTCGCTGAAGCCGGGCCGCCGCAAGGTCGTCGCGCCCGGCCGTCCCGGCGTACGACGCGTCAAGGTGGCGCGCACCCGCCACAACGGGGACGTGGTCAAGAGGCGGGTCGTGTCGCGCACCACGGTGCGGGCAGCCAAGCCCCGCCGCGTCCTGGTGGGTCGCAAGGCCGCCCCGGTGGCGGCCTCCGACGGCCTCAACTGGACCGCGCTGGCCAAGTGCGAGTCCGGCGGCAACCCGCGGGCCGTCAATCCCGCCGGCTACTACGGTCTCTACCAGTTCGACATCGGCACCTGGCGCAGCGTCGGGGGCCGCGGCATGCCGAGCCAGGCGTCGCCGGCGGAGCAGACCCTGCGCGCCAAGATCCTGCACAAGTCGCGGGGCAGCTCGCCCTGGCCTTACTGCGGCCGGTTCCTCTGAGGTAACTGCTCGGGCCTTCCGTCTCGCTGGTCCAGACCGACGGTCAGGAGTTGCCCGGTTCCGCCCGTGCCGGGCGTGAGGTCGGCCTAGCGTGTGGCGCGTGCATCCCCACCAGCAGCTCGCCGTACGACGTCCGGCCTCGCCCGGCACGGGCCGGCCGCGCCATGTCTCGGCGGTCAGGGCGGTGGTCCACGCCTGGGACCAGCTCTCGGAGCGCGAGCGGCGCGCAGTGGAGCTGTCGCTGCCCGATGAGCTGTGGCGGACGCTGCAGCGCGTGGTGGATCCGTTCGCACTCCGGGGCCACGCTGACGCCGCTGCCCTGGCCGTGGCCTACCGCCGTGCCGTCGGGGCCGCCGAGACCGGGGACGACGAGCTGGCCGAGGTGCTGGGGTTCCCCCTCTACTGGGGAGTGGCCCGGCTCGCTCAGAACCTGACATGACTCTGTAGCGTGGTGGCAGCGTCGGCTGCCCGGCCACGCAGCGCAGAAGGAGGACAGGCCACCGATGTCGGCTCAGGAGCCCGCGTGGGCTGACTCGTACGGCCCCGGCGTCCCACTCCACCTCGACTACGGCGACACCACCGTGCTCGACCTGCTCGAGCGCTCCGTCGAACGGCACGCCGACCGACCCGCCCTCGACTTCCTGGGGGCCACCACCTCCTACCGCGAGCTCGATGAGGCGGTACGCCGGGTTGCCGGCGGTCTCAGCAGGCTCGGCGTCGGCCCCGGTGACAACGTGGCGCTGGTGATGCCGAACTGCCCGCAGAACGTCGTCGCGTTCTTCGCCGTGCTGCGCCTGGGGGCCACCGTCGTGGAGCACAACCCGCTCTACACCGCGGGCGAGCTCCGGCCGGCCTTTGCCGACCATGGTGCGCGGGTCGCGGTGGTCTGGGACAAGGTCGTGCCCGTGGTCGAGGAGCTGCGGGAAGGCTGCGCGCTGGAGCACGTCGTCGCGGTGGACCTGACCCGCGAGCTGCCGCCGCTGAAGCGACTCGCCCTGCGGCTGCCCATCGCCAAGGCCAGGGCCGCCCGCGAGCAGCTGACGAGCCCGGCGCCCGGTGCCCTGCCGTGGCACGACCTCCTGTCCTCGCCGCCCCTGGACCCGGCGCACCCGCGGCCGAGCGTCGACGACGTCGCCCTGCTGCTGTACACCTCGGGCACCACTGGCCGGCCGAAGGGGGTGCCGCTGCGCCACCGCAACCTGGTCGCGAACGTGCTGCAGGGCCAGGCCTGGGTTCCTGGGCTGGCGGACGGGGCGGAGACCTTCCTGGTACCTCTCCCGCTCTTCCACGCCTACGGCGTCACGGTGAGTGTGCTGCTCGGCATCTCCTTGGCGGCCAAGCTGGTGCTGCTGCCCAAGCCCGACATCGACCTGATCATGGACGCGATCAAGCGCGGCGTGCCCAGCTTCGTGCCGGCGGTCCCGCCGCTCTACCAGCGGATCGTGGACGAGGCGGAGCGCCGGGGGACCTCGATCAAGGGGATCCGTTACGGCCTCTCCGGCGCGATGCCGCTGCCGTCCGCGCTCGTCGAGCGGTGGGAGACGGCGACCGGAGGGCTGCTGGTCGAGGGCTACGGCCTCACCGAGACCTCGCCCGTCATCGTGGGCAACCCGATGACCTCCTCGCGGCGGCCCGGGTCGATCGGCGTCCCCTTCCCGGACGTGGAGATCAGGCTGGCCGACCCCGAGGACCTGGACCGCGTCGTGGCGCCGGGGGAGCAGGGCGAGCTGCTGGTCAGGGGACCACAGGTGTTCTCCGGCTACCGCGGGCTGCCGGACGAGACCGAGGCCGCCTTCCACGACGGATGGTTCCGCACCGGGGACGTGGTCACCATGTCGCCCGACGGCTTCCTGACGATCGTGGACCGCATCAAGGAGGTCATCATCACCGGGGGCTTCAACGTCTACCCGTCCGAGGTCGAGGCCGCGATCCGGACGCACGACGGGGTCCTCGACGTAGCGGTGGTCGGGGTCCGCGACGAGGAGGGGACCGAGCAGGTGGTCGCCGCGGTGGTGCTGGAGGACGGAGTCGACCTGCAGCCGGAGGACCTGCGCGCACATGCGCGGCAGGCCCTGACCGGCTACAAGGTGCCCCGGCGCGTGGTGTTCGTGGAGGAGCTGGCGACGAACCCCATGGGCAAGGTGCTGCGCCGCGAGGTCGCGGAGTCGCTCGGCTCCTCCTAGTTCCCTGGCCCGAGTCCGTCCGCCTACGGCGGGCGCGTGCGTCTCAGTAATCGAACACCTGCTTGATATCGTGCCCGAAATCTCTCGGTGAACGGTCGTCAAGGAGCCAAGGTGCCGGAATTCACGGTCGACACCGCGTCGGACGCGGACGGTCGGCACGTGGTCACTCCCCGTGGCGAGCTGGACGTCGCGACCCACCGCCATCTTCGCGAGTCCATCCATGAGCTGGTGCTCGCCGGGAAGGTGCACATCGTGGTCGACCTCAACCACACCACCTTCCTGGACTCCACCGCGCTCGGCACGTTGATCAGTGCCCGGCGCCGGACGCACGCGCTCAAAGGCTCGTTCGCCATCCGGTGCGACGACGAGCGCCTGCTCCAGGTCTTCCGCGTCACCAGCCTCGACCGGGTGTTCACGATGATTCGCTCGGCCTAGCGGCAAAGCCCGCTGGTGCCGGCGAGGTGAGTTCTGGAGGGCGAATGGGTACGAACGCGGTTCAGCCCACCCCCAGGAGGACACGTAATCGTGTTGGACAAGAACGAAGCACCCCAGATCCCCGGCGCTCCCGGTGTCGAGCCCCCGTCCCTGGAGGAGCCCACCGCTCCCCGGGAGCCCTTGCCGTCCAAGCCCGACCAGAGCGCCCCCGAGACCGGCACGGCCACGGGCCGTCGCGTCGGCAAGCCGACCGACCGCAACCAGCAGGGCGCCTACCTCACCACCTCGACCGGCACCCGGCTGCGCGACACCGACCACTCCCTGAAGGCCGGCGAGCGTGGACCCACCCTGCTCCAGGACCACCACCTCAGGGAGAAGATCACCCACTTCGACCACGAGCGCATCCCGGAGCGCGTGGTGCACGCCCGCGGGGCCGGTGCCCACGGGGTCTTCGAGGGCTACGGCTCGGCAGAGGGCATCTCGATGGCAGGGGTCTTCGCCAAGGGCAAGGAGACCCCGGTCTTCGTGCGCTTCTCCACCGTGCTGGGCTCGCGCGGATCCTCCGACACCGTGCGCGACACCCGCGGCTTCGCCACGAAGTTCTACACCGACGAAGGCGTGTGGGACCTGGTGGCCAACAACATGCCGGTCTTCTTCATCCAGGACGGCATCAAGTTCCCCGACGTCATCCACGCCGCCAAGCCGCACCCGGACCGGGAGATCCCGCAGGCGCAGAGCGCCCACGACACCTTCTGGGACTTCGTCTCGCTGCACACCGAGGCGCAGCACCACACCATGTGGAACATGTCCGACCGCGGCATCCCGCGTTCCTACCGGATGATGGAGGGCTTCGGTGTCAACACCTTCCGCCTGATCAACGCCGCCGGTGAGACGACGCTGGTGAAGTTCCACTGGAAGCCCAAGCTCGGCGTGCACTCCCTGACCTGGGAGGAGGCGCAGATGATCAACGGTATCGACCCCGACTTCCACCGCCGCGACCTGTACGACGCCATCGAGTCCGGCGCCTTCCCCGAGTGGGAGTTGGGCGTGCAGGTCTTCCCGGACGAGCCCGACCAGATGTTCGCCGGGATCGACCTGCTGGACCCCACCAAGATCGTCCCGGAGGAGCTCGCGCCGGTGCAGCCGCTGGGCCGCCTGGTGCTCAACGGCAACCCGACGAACTTCTTCGCCGAGACCGAGCAGGTCGCGTTCCACGTGGGTCACGTGGTGCCCGGCATCGACTTCACCGACGACCCGCTGCTGCAGACGCGGCTCTTCTCCTACGTCGACACCCAGCTGACCCGGCTGGGCGGGCCGAACTTCAACCAGATCCCGATCAACCGGACCCACGCCCCGGTCAACGACATGCTCCGTGACGGCTTCCACCAGCAGGCCGTGCACTCGGGTGTGGCGCCGTACAAGCCGAACTCGCTGGACGGCGGCTGCCCGTTCCAGGCGGGCGCGGACCTGACCGAGGAGCAGACGCGGGCGTTCGTGGACGCGGCCGCGACGATCGCGGCTGCCACCAAGGTGCGTGCCAACCCGGTGACCTTCGACGACCACTACAGCCAGGTGCGCCTGTTCTGGCAGTCCATGACCCCGGTGGAGAAGGAGCACATCATCCGGGCCTACTCCTTCGAGCTCGGCAAGTGCTACGAGCAGGCGGTCAAGGAGCGCCAGCTGCAGTGCCTGGCCAACATCGACCCGGTGCTCTGCCAGGAGGTCGCGACCGCACTGGGTCTCCCGGCGCCGGCACCCACCGAAGAGCTGGCCGCAGTCGAGCCCAGCCCGGCGCTCTCGCAGGTCGGGGAGACCTGGCCTCTGGACGGCCGCATCATCGGCATCCTGGTGGGCGACGACGAGGACCTCGCCGACGTCGCCGGGGTGCAGACCGCGATCCGCGCCGCCGGGATGGTCCCCTTCCTGGTCGGTCCGCACGGCGGGATGATCGGTGGGCTGCCGGTGCAGCGCACCCTCGCCACCGGCCGCTCGGTCGAGCTCGACGCCGTGCTCGTGGCGCGCACCCCGGCGCCCGCGCCGGACGCCCTCACCGCGCGGGACGAGAAGGCCGGTGCGCCCGGAGTCGCCGCGGACGCGCGCGCGATCATGATGGTCCAGGAGTGCTTCCGGCACTCCAAGGCGATCGGCGCCTGGGGCGCGGGCGCCCCGCTGCTCGACGCGGCCGGCGTCGCCGGATCGGCGGGCGTGGTCTCCGGGGATGACGCCGAGACCGTGGTAGCCGGTTTGCTGGAGCTGATGAAGACCCACCGGGTCTGGGAGCGCTTCGGTACCAGCCCCGCGGTCGCCTGAGGAATGAGCGTTGGGACCGGGGCCTGGCCCCGGTCCC
>NZ_POAG01000023.1:112686-149510 GCF_002930065.1 Nocardioides sp. 616
CCGCCGCAGGCCCAGGCGGAGCCCGAGCCGCAGTCGCGGTAGCGCAGTGACGCGTTGCTCAGCACGAGGTCGACCTTGCGGACCTTCCTGCGGTCCAGGCTGACCCGCTGCTGGCCCCGACCCGCGCGGTTCAGCTTGATGTTGACCCGGGACAGCTTGCCCGACTTCTTGTACACCAGCAGCCGCGCCACCGGGTCGGCAGTGCCGCCGTGCTTGGCCGCGACGTCCACGACCAGGCGGGCCTTGCGGGGCAGCGACTTGGCCGCCTTGATCCGCACGGTGTGCGAGGTCAGGTGACGCAGGCGGGGGCTGAACGAGGCACGAGGACGCTTGGCCGTGAGGGAGATTCGGCGGGCCGGCTTCGTGGCGCGGTAGGCACTGCCCTCCTCGTAGGAACGACCCGGGGTGAGGTTGGACTCCGCGAACTGCGAGTAGAACTTCGGCCACGCCACGCCCTCCGAGCGCAAGTAGCGGCGAACCCCGCTCAACGACCAGTGGTTGCGCTTGCCGACGCTGGCATCGAGGCGTCGCCACACCGATCGCACCGCGTCGACGCCGAAGGACTGGGCCAGGCGCTGGACGAAGATCCAGTTGCCGTACATCGACATGTCGGTGGAGTAGGTGTCCAGCGGCTGCGAGGGCGTGCCGAGCTGACCCGACTTGAGGAACTGCCGGTTGTCGTTGATCTCGTCGGCGACGAGCTCCTCCATCCAGGTGGCGCTCGCCTCCACGAACCACTGGTCCTCGCCCGAGTCGATGTTGAACTGGATGGCGTGGAAGAACTCGTGCGCCGCAGTCACGCTCAGGCTCTCGAGAGGGCCCTTGGCGAAGCCGGTCATGTCGTTGTCCAGGACGCAGTAGGACTGGGCTCGGCCGGGCTGCCCGCGTACGGCCGACTCCGGCGAGCAGTAGCCGTAGAGCCCCTGCGCGGACACGTTGGCGAGATAGACGTCGAAGCGGGAGTCGCCGCCGGCCTTGCCGTCGGGGGCCGGCGCGCGGTAGCCGAGCTCGTCGACCTCACGGGTCCAGGCTGACTCCATGGTGGACAGGACCTGGGCGGCCCAGGCCGGCGTCGCGCGATGCTTCGTGGTGCTCACGTAGGTGACGCAGACGCGGGGGCCGCACTCGGTGGTGGTGGGGGTGCCGGCCACGTAGGAGACGTAGGGGTCCTTGCCCGGGACGGTGGGACGGGCGAGCAGAGCGTCGGCGGACCGGCGCTCGGCCGGCGTCATGGTCGGGCGGGCGAGCCACAGGTCGCGCAGCACCATGGTGGCGTCGCGCTCGTCCCCGTCAGCCGTCTCCGCCACCGCACCACCGAGGACGTCCCGGGCCACCTGCAGCTCAGCGGCAGCTGGCGCGGTGGGCTCCGGCACGTTCTTGTCGGCCAGGGCCGCGCCGGGCGCGAGCAGGACCAGGCTCAGACCGGCCGCAAGAGCGATGGCAGCAAGACGCGGCAAGACGTTCGTTCCCTCCGTGGTGTGCCGTCCTCGGACGAGGGAATCAGCAGGGGTGCATGGACAGATTACGTGCCACCCCTACAGATCGGCGATGTGCTCGATGATGGCGGTGGTGGAGATCGCCGGCGTACGGGTGAGATAGACCACCTTGCACACGTCGGAGAACTCGTCGAACTTGCCGGCCCAGTCGTCTCCCATCACCAGGACGTCGGCAGTGTGCTCGAGGATGTAGTCCCGCTTCTGCTCCAGGCTCTCCTCCACGAAGACCTGGTCCACGACCTTCAGGGCCCCGACGATGGCCAGGCGCTCGGCCTGGCTGAAGACCGGGACCCTGCCCTTCTTGCGCTCGTTGAGGGCGTCTGCGGAGACTCCGACGACCAGACGGTCGCCGAGCTCGGCGGCTCTCTCGAGCACCCGGAGGTGACCGACGTGGAAGACGTCGAAGGTGCCGAAGGTGATGACGGTGCGAGACATGGCGGCATTCTGGCACGCACTGGGAGGATGACCACGATGAACACCGACGCACCCACCCCCGCACCCGCCATCGCGATCCTCACACCCGCACCGGAAGCCGACGAGGCGCGCCGGCGCGGGCTGCGCCGGATGCGCACGCTCGCGGTCTCGCTGCTCGCGCTCGCCGCGGTCGTCTACGTCCTCACCCTGGGGCAGGACGGCTTCTGGGGGTTCGTCAATGCTGGTGCTGAGGCGTCCATGGTCGGTGCCATCGCCGACTGGTTCGCCGTCACCGCGCTCTTCAAGCACCCGCTCGGCATCCCGGTGCCGCACACGGCGCTGATCCCCAAGCGCAAGGACGAGCTCGGACGGGGCCTGCAGGAGTTCGTGGGGGAGAACTTCCTCCAGGAGGACATCATCCGGGAGCGGGTCGCGCACGCGTCGATCTCGGCCCGGGTCGGGACCTGGCTCGGCGAGCCGACCAACGCGCGCCGGGTGGTGGACGAGTTCGTCGACGTCGCGGCCATCGGGCTGGCGAAGGTGCGCGACGAGCACGTGTCTGACTTCGTGACCCAGGCGCTGGTCCCGCGCTTCCGGGAGGAGCCGATCGCGCCGCTGGCGGGGACGCTGCTCACCGAGGTGGTGCGAGACGACCTGCACCACGGGCTGGTCGATCTGGGGCTGGAGGAGCTGCACCGGTGGCTGGTCAAGAACCCCGAGACCTTCACCGAGGTGCTCTCGGCCCGTGCCCCGTGGTGGACCCCGTCGCGGCTCAACGAGGTCGTCACGACCCGGGTGCACCTGGAGGCGATCCGTTGGTTGGAGGACGTCCGGGAGGACCCGGAGCACCAGGCGCGCGAGGCGCTGGACTCGATGCTGGCCCAGCTGGCCCAGGACCTGCTGCTCGACCCCGCCACCCAGGAGCGGGCGGAACGGCTCAAGGAGCGGCTGCTGGACCACCAGCAGGTCAGCGCCACGTCGGTGTCACTGTGGAACGCACTGCGTCGGGCGCTGCTCACCTCGATGCGCGACCCCAACGGCGCGGTGCGGGAGCGGCTGCTCGCCGAGCTCTCCGCGTTCGCCGACCGACTCGGTGAGGACGTCGAGCTGCGGGACCGGCTGGACCACACCGCGGCGGACGTCGCCGTCTTCGTCGTGGACAGGTACGGCACGGAGATCACCGCGGTGATCACCCACACGATCGAGCGCTGGGACGGACACGAGGCCGCCCGCAAGATCGAGCTGCACGTGGGGCGGGACCTGCAGTTCATCCGGATCAACGGGACGATCGTCGGCGGCCTGGTCGGGGTGCTGATCCACACGGTGGCGGTGCTCAGCGGCCACTGAGGGTGGTGGCCGCAGGGGAGCCATCTGGGAGCTGTCTGGGAGCATGGAGGCATGACCTCGCAAGCACCGGAGCCGATGGACGTCTCGATCCGCGACGAGTCGATCCGGCTCGGGCAGTTCCTCAAGCTGGCCAACATGGTGGACCACGGCTCCGAGGCCAGGCCGCTGCTGGCCAGCGGCGCGGTGCGGGTCAACGGTGAGCTGGAGACACGCCGGGGACGCCAGCTCGTGCCCGGTGACGAGGTCGCCGTCGGCGGGCAGGTCGTCAGGGTCGCCACGGGCGATGTCCCCGACAACCTGCCCTGGTGAGACTCCTGCTCAGCTGACGTCGATCAGGTCCACCACGAAGATCAGGGTCTCGCCGGGCGCGATCGCGCCGGGGGCCCCGCGGTCGCCGTAGGCCAGGTGCGGGGGAATGACCAGCCGGCGACGACCGCCGACCTTCATGCCCGACACGCCCTGGTCCCAGCCGGCGATGACCTGGCCGATGCCGAGCCGGAACTGCAGCGGGGCGCCCCGGTTGTAGGAGGCGTCGAACTCCTCGCCGGTGGAGTGGGCCACGCCGACGTAGTGCACCGAGACGGTGCTGCCGGTCTTGGCCTCGGTGCCGTCGCCCTCGACCAGGTCGGTGACCTCGAGGTCGGTGGGCGCGTCGCCCAGGTGCGGGTCGACTTCGGGCTTCTGCATATGCGGTGCCTGCCTCTCGTGCGCGGCGCCCGGGGTCGGGCGGCGGTGTGGGCCTGAATCCTAGGCCGAGGGCGCAGGGCGTCCGGGCGTCCGGGTGCCGGGTGCCGGGAGCCTCAGCTGCCGTGGACGTAGCTGTCGAGCTGGTCGCGCTCGAACTCGAGCTCGCCGATGCGGGACTTCACCACGTCGCCGATGCTGATGACCCCGACCAGCGCGCCGTTGCTGAGGACCGGCACGTGGCGCACGCGCTGACGGGTCATCAGCTCCATCAGCTCGTCGACCGGGTGGTCACCCTCACAGGTGTGGACGTCGCGGGTCATGATGGAGGCCACGTCCCGGTCGAGGACCCCGGGGTCGCGCCCGAGGTGGCGCACCACGTCGCGCTCGCTGACGATGCCGTCCAGGGAGCTGCCGTCCGCGCTGACCACCAGGGCACCCACGTTGTGCTCGGCCAGCAGGGCTACCAGATCGCGGACCAACGCCTGGGGCTGGACGCTGATGACGTCCTGGGTCGGCTTCTGCCTGAGTACGTCGCTGATGCGCATCAATACCTCCGATGAAGGGCACGGGCCCACACGCTAGTGCGCCGGAAGTGCCCGTGAACAGCCCCGCCGGCCGTCGGTGGATCCTGGACGGGGTCGTCCGCTCACTCCCGCGGACGTCGGCGCAGTGCGTGCACCGACCCGGGGCCGGGGCGCGCGGCGTCAGGGTCGGACGCGTCGTCGGGGGAGGTGCCCAGGAAGGAGAGCGCGGCCTCGTGCAGGTGCCCGTTGGAGGCCAGTGCGTTGCCGCCCCAGGGTCCGTCGGTTCCGGCGAGCGAGGTGAACCTGCCGCCCGCCTCGCGCACGATGATGTCCAGCGCCGCCATGTCGTAGAGCTCCAGCTCCGGTTCCGCGGCCAGGTCGACGGCGCCCTCGGCCAGCAGCATGTAGGACCAGAAGTCACCGTAGGCCCGGGTGCGCCAGCAGCGCCGGGAGAGCGAGACGAAGTCATCGAGGCGGCCACGCTCGTCCCAGCCCGACAGGGAGCTGTAGGAGAGCGAGGCGTCCTCGAGCCGGCGTACGTCGGAGACCTCGCAGCGAGTGGCCTTGAGCAGCGAGCGCCCGGTCCAGGCTCCGTTGCCCTTCGAGGCCCACCAGCGCCGCTGGAGCTGGGGAGCCGAGACGACCCCCAGCACCACCTCCTCGTCCACCGACAGGGCGATCAGGGTGGCCCAGACGGGGACGCCGCGCACGAAGTTCTTGGTGCCGTCGATGGGGTCCACGATCCACTGACGCTGGCTGTGCCCGGTGGAACCCCGTTCCTCGCCCAGCACCGCGTCGCGCGAGCGCGCGCGCGACAGGGTGCGCCGGATGCCGTCCTCGACACCGGCGTCGGCGTCGGTCACCGGGGTGAGGTCCGGCTTGCTCATGACGTGGAGGTCCAGCGCCTTGAACCTGGCCTCGGTCAGCGAGTCGGCGTCGTCGGCGAGCACGTGCGCCAGCCGGAGGTCGTCTGTGTAGTCCTGCGAGCCGGGACCGGTGATGGGCATGGGGGACAGGCTATTCCCCGTCCGCCCCGCTGCGGCGGGTCGAGTGGTTCGGCGGACTGCCTCACTCGTCGCTGGAGCGCTCCCGGGCGGCGAGCAGCCGGCGGAACGAGTCCACCCGGTCGGGGTCGGCCTGGTGCGCCGCCAGGGCGATGTCCAGGCCGCACTCGGGCTCGCCGCGTCCGTGAGTGCATCCGCGGGGACAGTCCTCGGTCATCTCGTCGAGGTCGGGGAAGGCCTCGATCAGCTGCTCGGGGCGCACGTGGGCCAGCCCGAAGGAACGGATGCCCGGGGTGTCGATGATCCAGCCGGCCCCACCGGGCAGCTCCAGCAGGTAGGCGGAGGTGGAGGTGTGTCGCCCTCGTCCGGTCACGGCGTTCACGTGGCCGACCTCGCGATGGGCGAGCGGCACCAGAGCGTTGACGAGGGTGGACTTGCCCACGCCGCTGTGACCGACCAGGACGCTGGTCCGGCCCTCGAGGCGCTCGCGGACCACGCTCAGGTCTCCGCCCCGCTCGGTGACCACCCACGGCACGCCCAGCGAACGGTAGGTCGACAGCAGGGTCTCGGGATCCGCCAGGTCCGCCTTGGTCAGGCACAGCAGCGGGGACATCCCGGCCGCGTACGCCGCGACCAGGGCACGGTCGATGAGTCGGGGCCGGGGCTCCGGGTCCGCCAGCGCCGCGACCACCACCAGCTGGTCGGCGTTGGACACGATCACCCGCTCGACCGGGTCGTCGTCGTCGGCGGTGCGCCGCAAGGTCGTGGTGCGGGGATGGACCTCCACGATGCGGGCCAGGGAGCCGTCGGCGCCCGAGACGTCACCGACCACGCGGACCCGGTCCCCGACGACGACCCCCTTGCGGCCCAGGGGCCGCGACTTCATCGCCATCACCCGCCGCCCGTCCAGCAGCAGGGTGAAGCGGCCCCGGTCCACGGTGACCACCACGGCGTCGACGGCGTCGTCGTAGGACGGGCGCTCCTTGGTCCTCGGTCGGGTACGACGCCGGGGGCGCTCGTAGTGCTCCTGGTCCGTCTCGTCGTAGCGCCGGCTCATGCGGCCCAGCTCCGCGTCACAGGAGGCCGGACCAGGTCTCGGCGAAACCCGGAAACGTCTTGCCGGTGGTGGCGATGTCCTCGACCAGCACCCCGTCGACGGCGGCGCCGAGGATCACCCCCGCGTGGGCCATCCGGTGGTCGGCATAGGTGTGGAACAGCCCGCCGTGCAGGAGCGCGGGGCGCAGCGAGAGCCCGTCCCGGTGCTCTACGACGTCGGCGCCGAGTGCACCGAGCTCGGTGGCCAGGGCAGCAAGCCGGTCGGTCTCGTGGGCGCGGATGTGCTCGATGCCCCGCAGGTGCGAGGGGGAGTCGGCCAGCGCGCAGAGGGCGGCCACCGCGGGGGCGAGCTCACCCACGTCGTGGAGGTCCAGGTCCACGCCGTGCAGGCCGTCGGTGCCCACCACCTCGAGGCCGTCGTCGGTGTGCGTGACGCGGCAGCCCATCCGGGAGAGGATCTCCCGCAGCGCGTCGCCCGCCTGGTCGGTCTCCCGGGGCCAGTCGCGCACCACCACGCGGCCGCCCGAGACGGCCGCCAGCGCCAGGAACGGCGCCGCGTTGGAGAGGTCCGGCTCCACGACCTGGTCCACCGGGTGCACCGGTCCGGGCCGCACCTGCCAGCGGTCGGTGTCGGAGTCGTCGACGTCCACGCCGTGGGCACGCAGCATGGTCAGGGTCATCTCGATGTGCGGCAGCGAGGGGACGGGCTTGCCGGTGTGCAGGATGTCGACGCCGGCGTCGTAGCGAGCACCGGCGAGCAGCAGCGCGGAGATGAACTGGGACGACGCCGAGGCGTCGAGCTCCACCCGACCACCCGGCATCCGCCCGGTGCCGCGCACCGAGAAGGGCAGGGCGCCACGTCCGTCGTCGTCGACCTCGGCGCCGAGGTCGCGCAGCGCGCGCAGCACCTCGCCCACCGGGCGGGTCCGCATGTGCGGGTCGCCGTCGAAGGCGGTGCTGCCGTGCGCGAGGACCGCGACCGGCGGGACGAAACGCATCACGGTGCCGGCAAGTCCGCAGTCGATCCGGCCGGCGCCGACCAGGGGGCCGGGCGTCACCGTCCAGTCCTCGCCCGTGGTGTCGATCTCGGCGCCCAGCGCGCGCAGTGCGTCTGCCATCAGTGTGGTGTCCCGGGAGCGCAGCGCGCGGTGGACGGTGCTGGGTCCCTCCGCCAGGGCGGCCAGTATCAGGGCCCGGTTGGTGATCGACTTGCTGCCCGGGAGCGAGACGGTGAGGTCCACGGGGTCGGTGGCGCGCGGCGCCTGCCACGGCTCGGCGGTCCGCTCTCGCAGGGAAGTCATCGGGCAAGCCTACTGAGGTGGCTCCCCGCGCCGTCTAGGCTGAGGCACATGTGCGGCCGATACGCCTCCAGCCGGCGTCCCGAAGACCTGCTCGAGGAGTTCGAGGTGGTGGCGGACAGGACGCCGCAGCCGTTGGACGCGGACTACAACGTCGCGCCCACCAAGGAGGTCTACGCCGTGCTGGACCGCGACGAGCGGCAGCTCAGGACGCTGACCTGGGGCCTGGTGCCCTCGTGGGCGAAGGACCCCTCGATCGGCAACCGGATGATCAACGCCCGGGTGGAGACGGTGGCCGAGAAGCCGGCGTTCCGCAAGGCGTTCGCCGCGCGTCGGTGCCTGCTGCCCGCCGACGGCTACTACGAGTGGTACCCGACCTCGGTGCTGACCCCGGCGGGCAAGCCTGGAAAGCAGCCCTTCTTCATCCGCCCGCGCGACCACGGGATCCTGGCGATGGCCGGGCTCTACGAGATCTGGCGCGACCCCACCCGCGCCGAGGACGACCCCGAGCGGTTCCGCTGGACGTGCACGGTGCTCACCACCCGGGCCGAGGACTCCTTGGGGCACATCCACGACCGGATGCCCCTGATGGTGTCGCCCGAGCACCGCGACCTGTGGCTGGACCGGGCGGTCTCGGGGTCTGAGCAGCTCAGCCGGGCGCTGGCCCCGGCCGCCCCCGGGCTGCTGGAGGCCTACCCGGTCCGCCCGCTGGTCGGCAACGTGCGCAACAACGGACCGGAGCTGCTCGAGCCCCTCCCGCTCAGCGACGTCGAGGGGCTGGACCCCGAGGTCCTGGACCTGCCCACGCCGGGCACGCCATGAGCACCGTGGAGCGACTGGTCGCGACGCCGCAGGGGGAGGGGCGACTGGTCACCCATCGGTCCCGGCGCCCGGTGGCGACCCTGCTGCTCAGCCACGGAGCCGGCGGGGGGATCGAGTCCGAGGACCTCGCGGCACTCGCCGCCGAGCTGCCGCGCGAGGGGGTCACGGTGGTGCTGTTCGAGCAGCCTTGGCGCCGAGCCGGGCGCAAGGTGGCCACGGCGCCGCCGACCCTGGACATCGCCTTGGAGGCGGCCGCCAACCAGCTCCGGGTGCGTACGCCGCTCGTGGTGGGCGGGAGGTCCGCCGGCGCCCGGTCCGCTGCCCGCACGGCGCGCCGACTGGGTGCGAACGGCTGCCTGGCGCTGTCCTTCCCGCTGCACCCGCCGGGGCGGCCTGAGAAGAGCCGGGTGGCGGAGCTTCTCGGCGTCGGACTGGCCACGCTGGTGGTCCAGGGGGAGCGGGACGCCTTCGGGACGCCGGAGGAGTTCCCCGAGGGCATCGACCTGTGCGTGGTGCCCTCGGCGGACCACGGGCTCAAGGTGCCCAGGCGGGCCGGGGTCAGCCAGGAGGAGGCCCTCGGCATCGTGGTGGAGTGCACCCTGGAGTGGATCGTGCGCGAGGTCGCGGGGAATCAACTCGGGTGAGTCGATGTTGGCGATTGTGTGCTCGCAACTCTGCCCGAAGCCCCCACGACGCTAGTCTGGGACGCGATGACTGAATCCCTCTCCGAAGAGACCGACGCCGAGCGCACCGAGCGCTTCGAGCGCGAGGCCATGCAGTACCTCGACCAGCTCTACTCCGCCGCGATGCGCATGACGCGCAACCCCACGGACGCCGAGGACCTGGTCCAGGAGACCTACGCCAAGGCGTTCGCGGCCTTCCACCAGTACCGTCCCGGGACGAACCTGAAGGCGTGGCTCTACCGGATCCTCACCAACACGTTCATCAACACCTACCGCAAGAAGCAGCGCCAGCCGCAGCAGTCGATGTCCGAGGACGTCGAGGACTGGCAGCTGGCGCGCGCGGAGTCCCACACCTCGACCGGCCTGCGGTCGGCCGAGACCGAGGCGCTGGGGCACCTGCCTGACTCGCAGGTCAAGGACGCCCTGCAACGGCTCCCCGAGGAGTTCAGGCTGGCGGTCTATCTCGCCGACGTCGAGGGCTTCCCCTACAAGGAGATCGCCGAGATCATGGACACCCCGATCGGGACGGTCATGTCGCGACTGCACCGGGGACGTCGCCAGCTGCGGGACATGCTGAGCGACTACGTGCGCGACAACGACCTCCTGCCGGCCAGCACTGTGGAGAAGGGGACCGTCCGATGAGCCACGAGCATGCCGACGACTGTGCGGACTACCTCGAGAGGATCGTCTACTTCCTCGACAACGAGCTCGACGACGCCGATTGCAGTGCCGTCCAGCAGCACCTGGACGAGTGCGGTCCGTGCTTGCAGAAGTACGACCTCCAGCGCACCGTGAAGTCGGTCGTCGCCCGGGCGTGCAGCGAGTCCGCCCCCTCGGAGCTGCGCGCGCGGGTGCTGGTGCGCATCCGCCAGGTGCAGGTCCGCATCTCCGAGCAGTAGCAGCGCCCCGGGTCGGGGTCGGCCCCGACCCTGATTGGCTTCGGGTGGTCATCGTTTGAGAGGATGGCCACCACTGACATCCAGGAGGACACCATGGGCAAGACCGGCCGCAAGCGCCGCGCTCGCAAGAAGAAGGGCGCGAACCACGGCAAGCGCCCCAACGCCTGAGCGCAGACACAAGCCCTGGACCCCTGAGCCTCTGGCCGGGGGTCCATTGCTTTGTCCGGACGGGCCCGTGCTGCGCGGACGAGACCGCCCGGGGTGAGTCAGCGGCTCAGGCGCTGCATGAACCGCTCGGCGTCGACGACGACGCGGGTCACCTCACCGGAGCCGACCACCGCTCCCGGCACACCCTCGGCCACGTGGCGGGCCGCGACCGTGAACCGGTGCAGCCGGCCGTCGACGTAGGCGGACGAGGCCGTCACCTCGACCTCCTGCCCCACGGCGCTGGCCCCGAGGTGCTCGACCTCCACCCGCGTGCCCACGGAGGTGCTGCCCTCGGGCAGCGCGGGAGCGATGGCGGTGCAGGTGGCCGCCTCCAGCCAGGCCAGCAGCCGGGGCGTCCCCAGCACCGGCAGCGACCCGCTGCCCACGGCCAGTGCGGTGTCGTCGGCGGTGACCGTGAAGCGGAGGGCTGCGGAGGGAAGGCTCATCCGAGCAGCCTAGCGAGGACGGGCGTGCCTAATCCCGGTGTCCTACGTCGAGCGGCCTGACGAACGCCACCAGGTCCACACCGATGGCCGGCGACCAGTCCCGGGTGGGCTCGCGCTCGTACCCCAGGCGGCGGTAGAGCCGGTGCGCCGTGGTCATCTCCGCCAGGGAGGAGATCACCATGCTCGTGGCACCCAGGCCTGCCGCGAGCTCGTGGCAGCGGTGCACCAGGGCGGCGCCGGCACCCCGGCCCTGGCAGCGTGGTGCGACCGCCAGCATCCGGAACTCCCCCTCGTGTTCCTGGGCCAGCTCTCGGAGCGGCGAGCCCGCCGGGCACCAGGTCACGCATCCCAGGAGGGAGCCCTCCTGGTCCTCGGCGACCAGCAGGACGCCCTCGCGGGCCCGGGCGGCGGTGTCGCGCAGGCGCGCGACGTACGGGTCGTCCGGTCCCAGGGTGAACGGCTCGTAGGCAGCCAGGGTGAGGTCCCCGAGCGCCCCGAGCTCCTCGGACCGGGCGACCCGCACCCGGACAGGCGGTGGCGTCACGGCGCCTAGATGCCGAACGTGTTCCGCGGGTACGTCGCCTCCACGTCGGTGATGACGTTGACCAGGTAGGGCACCCCCGAGGCGTAGGCCCGGTCCAGCGCGGGACCGATCTGCCGAGGATCGGTCACCGTCTCCCCGGCACCGCCGAGCGCCTTCACCACCTCGTCGTACGCCGTGCGCTGACCCAGGTCGGCCACCACGTCGTAGCCGTAGAGCATCTGCATCGGGCCCTTCTCCAGGCCCCAGGCGGAGTTGTTGCCCATCACCATGACCACCGGCAGATCGTGGCGCACCAGGGTGTCCACGTCCATCAGGGAGAAGCCCGCGGCGCCGTCGCCCAGCAGCAGGGTGACCTGGGCCGAGGGGCGGGCGAGCCGAGCCGCGATCGCCGCCCCCAGGCCGGCGCCGAGGCAGCCGTAGGGGCCCGGGTCCAGCCAGCCGCCGGGACGCTTGGGCTCGACGAACTTGCCGGCGAAGCTCACGAAGTCCCCGCCGTCCCCGATGACGACCGAGTCGTCGGCGAGCCGGGGCACGAGCTCGCCGTAGATGCGGGCTGGGTGGATCGGGTCGGCCTCGGCGGTCAGCAGCGCGCGGTCCCGCTCGGCGGCGGCCGCCACGGTGTCCTGCAGCTCGGTCACCCACGAGGACCAGTCGGGCCGTCTCACGACCTGCTCCAGCGCCTTGGTGAGTCCGTCGAGCACCAGCGTCAGGTCGCCGCAGACCGAGGCGGCCAGGTCGGCGTGCCGGGAGACCTGGGCGGGGGAGTCGGCCACGTGCACGACACGGGCGGCGGGTCCGCCCTCCTTGCCCCCGAAGGCGCCGTACCCCAGGCGGAAGTCCAGCGGGGTGCCGACGACCACCACCAGGTCGGCCGAGCCCAGCGCCTTGCCGCGAGCCTTGGTGACCAGCATCCTGTGCCCGCCGGGGACGATGCCTCGGCCCATGCCGTTGGTGATCGTCGGGATCGAGGCCTGCTCGACCAGGCGCAGGGCCGCCTCCTCGGCGCCGTCGGCCCACACGTCCGTGCCCAGGATCAGCACCGGCCGGCTGGCAGTGGCCAGCAGCTCGGCGATCTCGGTGACCACGTCCCCGTCGGGCTCCAGGGGCGCAGGCTTGGCGCCGGTCGGGGCCGGGCCGGTGGCCGAGCTGAAGAACTCGTCCATCGGGACGTCGACGAAGACCGGTCCCCGGTGGGAGCTGCCCGCCGTCCGGAAGGCGTCGTCGATGCCGCCGAGCACGTCGCCGGCGGTGTGCAGGGTCCGGGCCTGCTTGGCCACCGTCGCGACGATGGGCGGCTGGTCCAGCTCCTGCAGGCTCCCGGTGCCCCAGCGGTTGGCGGGTGCGCGTCCTCCCACCACGACCATCGGGGAGCCGGCGAACTGGGCCTGCGCGATGGCGCTGATCCCGTTGGTCACCCCCGGCCCCGCGGTGAGGACGGCAAGGCCCGGGACGCGGGTGAGCTTGCCGGTCGCCTCGGCGGCGAAGGCCGCGGTCTGCTCGTGCCGCACATCGAGCAGGCGCATCGGCGGGTCGGCCTTCACGGCGCCGTCGTACATCGGGAACACGTGGGCGCCGGAGAGGGTGAACATGGTCTCCACGCCATGGGCGCGTGCGGCGGCGACAGCCAGCTCACCGGCGTGGCCGGAGATCTCTTCGATGGTCATGGCGTGAGGTTACTCACCCGTTCCACGTCAGCGCAGGTATGACGCGTTGGTCGCGCGCAAGGCCTGCACCACGACCAGGAGCAGGTCGGCTCGGGTGTGGGGAGGATGTGGTGCCAGCACCAGCTGGAGGTGGAGGGCGCGGAGGTAGGCCTGGCAGTTGCCCGAGCGCAGGTAGGGGTCCCCGGCGTCGGGTGAGCCGAAGGGCTGGGCGTGCGCGGCGAGGCGGGCGATCCAGGGCTCGAGCACCTTCAGCGGCACCAGGTCCCGGCGCAGCAGCGTCAGGGTGGCCTGCGCCATCCGGTCTGGCTCACCGCTGGTGAGCAGGTGCTCGGTGGTCACGAGCCGGTCCGCCAGGACGTCGAGCAGGACCGTCAGCTCCGGCGTCTGAAGGTGCGGGGAGCCGGCCACGGCACCGATCGCGTCGGCGCCGTGGGCCAGGGCGTGCGCCCAGCCGTGTCCGGGCACCCAGCCCCTGAGGTCGCGCTCGCGCAGGAACCAGGTGGCGATCTCGTCCCCCCAGCGCAGCACCTGGTCGCCGGTGAGCAGCCGGTGCTGGGTGTCACGGGCCAGCACCGCGGCCAGGACCAGCACCGACCAGCTGCGCCGGAAGACCGTGTCGGTCCCCGTCTCGCCCAGGCCGACCCGCAGCCCGGTGGCCATCCCGTCACCGAGCCCGGGCAGCAGGTCGTCGTAGACCCCACGCTCCACCCAGGTGGAGAGCGCCGGGTAGGCGATGCCGTCGCGCTGCTCGGGGTCGGGGGACCCCAGCATGCCGGTCAGCTCGGCGGTCAGCTCGTCGAGCGGTCGGTCCCGGGGCACGGCGAGGCCGTCGGAGAGAACCTCGCGCCAGTACCCCACTGCCATGGCGCACATCCTGCCAGTCCCGGGACCGTGCCGGGACGTGGTGCGCCAGGCTCCGGTCGGCACGGGGGCCGCCGGCCGGGGTGTCCTATGGTTGCGGGCGTGCCCTCCCTCGGCGATCTGGTGCGCGCCCACACCGACCTCGACGAGTCCGACGTCGAGTGGCTGATGCTGTTGATGGCGGACTGGCAGATCATCGCCGACCTCGCCTTCGCCGACCTGGTGCTCTGGCTGCGCGATGCCGAGGAGCTGGGGTTCTGGGCGGTGGCACAGATGCGGCCGACCACCGGCCCCACAGCACTGCTCGACGACGTGGTGGGGACGTTCGTCCCGGCCGGCCGCCGGCGGATGCTGGACATGGCCTGGGAGCACGAGCGACTGGTCCGCGAGGGGGACCCGGAGTGGCGCGACGACGTGCCGGTGCGGGTGGAGACCATCCCGGTGCGCCGCGGTGAGCGGGTCATCGCGGTCATCGCCCGCAACACCAACCTGCTCGGCGTACGCACGCCCAGCAGGCTCGAGCTGGCCTACCTGCAGACGGCCGCGGACCTGACCCAGATGATCGCGCACGGGTTCTTCCCGCCCGAGGGGCAGCGCAGCGACGACACGGACACTCCCCGGGTCGGCGACGGCCTGCTGCGCGTGGACGCGGCTGGACGGGTGACCTACGCGAGCCCGAACGCCCAGTCGGTCTACCGTCGGCTCGGGCTCAACGGGGACCTCAGCGGCCTGACCCTCACCGACATCACCCGCGAGCTGGTGCCGCCGCGCCGCCGTCCCGACGAGGAGACGCTGAGCGCCGTCCTGGGGGGCCGGGGCAACCGGGACACCGAGATCGGGACGGACGAGGTCTCGGTGATCGTCCGCGCCGTGCCGCTGCGCCCCACCGGAGAGCACATCGGCGCCCTGGTGCTGCTGCGCGACGTCACCGACCTGCGTCGGCGCGAACGCGAGCTGGTCACCAAGGACGCCACCATCCGGGAGATCCACCACCGGGTGAAGAACAACCTGCAGACCGTGGCGGCGCTGCTCCGGCTGCAGGCACGCAGGATCGAGGCGCCGGCCGCCAAGGCGGCCCTCGACGAGGCCGTACGGCGGGTGGGATCCATCGCCATCGTGCACGAGACACTGAGCCACGCCGTGGAGGAGCACGTCAGCTTCGACGAGATCGCGGACCGGCTGGGACGGATGGTCACCGACGTCAGCGTCGCGGGGGACCGGGTGCTGGTGGTGCGCCGCGGCAGCTTCGGCGACCTCACCTCGGAGGCGGCCACCGCCTGGGCGATGGTCCTGACCGAGGTGCTGCAGAACGCGGTCGAGCACGGCTACGTCGAGGACGACCTCGGCGAGACGCTCGGCTCCGAGCGGGACCTGCCCCGGGGACGCGTCGTGGTGACGGTGGCGCGGAGCCTGGGTCGGCTCCAGGTCACCGTCGAGGACGACGGCGCCGGCCTGCCGGCCGGCTTCGACCTGGAGAGCTCCACGAGCCTGGGGCTCTCCATCGTCAGGACCCTGGTGGAGTCAGAGCTGGGGGGCCAGATCGACGTGGCCCCCGCCCCGGGTGGCCGAGGCACCCGGGTCGTGCTCGACGTCCCGTACGAGTAGCGCTGCTCGACGAGTAGCCCTGGGCCGGACCGCGTCAGGCGGTGCGGATGCGCGCGCGGGCGTTGCGACGCTTCAGGGCCCGGCGCTCGTCCTCGCTCAAGCCACCCCAGACCCCGTGGTCCTGTCCCGCCTCCAGCGCCCACGCGAGGCACTGCTCGCGAACCTCGCATCGTCGGCACACCTGCTTGGCCTCCTCGATCTGGAGGATGGCCGGCCCGGTGTTGCCGATGGGGAAGAACAGCTCCGGGTCCTCGTCGAGGCAGGCAGAACGATGGCGCCAATCCATGGCTGAGGGTTCCTCATTCCTGGGGTTTGGGGGAGGGCGACGTCAGGTCGGGGGACCCGGTCGCAAACATGCGAAAATCGTGTGGCGCATGACTGCTAACGCCCAACACAAGCGCGATCACCAGCGTGCCAAGAGTTGGGCGTCTACACAACCCCTGCGGAACGTCACATCCGTCACAACTAGAATGCCTGTGATGAGTGAGCGCAGCAGGAGAATTCCAGTGCCCTTGGCGATCGCGGCCTCCGTGGTGGGTGCGGAAGGGGTCGTGCTCGTGCTGCTCGCACTCGCGGAGATCGCCTCGCTGGACGGCGGTCGGCTCGCCATGGGAGTCACGACCGCGCTCTTCTTCGCCTGCTACGGCGCCGGCTTGGTGCTCGGAGCCCAGAGCCTGCTGCGCCGGAGCTCCTGGGCCCGCAGCCCGGTGGTGCTGGCCCAGCTCATCCAGCTCGGCGTGGCCTGGAGCTATCGCGGCGCGGTGCCGTGGCTGTCGGCCGGACTGGCCGTCGTCGCAGTCGTCGTCCTGGTGGGGATCTTCCACCCCCGCAGTCTCGCTGCGCTGGGCGAGCAGCCGTAGTCGACCGCTGCCCCGACTCTCAGTCCGACTCCAGCGACTTACGCATCTGGTCCAGGGTGCGGGTGAGCAGCCGCGAGACGTGCATCTGGGAGACCCCGATCTCCTCCGCGATCTGGGACTGGGTCATGTTCTTGAAGAACCTGAGCAGCAGGATCTTCTTCTCCCGAGGGTCCAGCCCTTCGAGCAGCGGCTTGATCGACTCGCGGATCTCGACGTGCTCCAGGTTCACGTCGTCGATGCCCAAGGTGTCCATCATGCTCGGGGGGCCGTCGTCGCTGTCGTCCCCCGCGTCCAGGGACAGGGTGGCGTAGGCGTTGCTGGACTCGATCCCCTCGATGATCTCCTCGACCGTGCAGCCGATCTCCTCGGCCAGCTCCCGAGGCGTGGGGGAGCGGCCCAGCCGCTGGGTGAGCTCGCCGGAGGCGCCGCTGATCTGCATGCGCAGCTCCTGGAGTCGGCGGGGCACTCGGATCGCCCATCCCTTGTCGCGGAAGTGACGCTTGATCTCACCGATGATGGTCGGCGTCGCGTAGGTCGAGAACTCGACCCCACGGTCGGTCTCGAACCGGTCCACCGCCTTGATCAGGCCGATCGTGCCGACCTGGACCAGGTCCTCGTAGGGCTCGCCGCGGTTGCGGAAGCGTCGGGCGCAGTGCTCGACCAGGGCCAGGTGCAGGTGGACGAGCTCGTCACGCGCCCACGCACGCGCGTGGTCGGGACCGGTGTCGTCGCGCAGCACCAGGAACAGCTCTGCGCTGCGAAGACGGGTCGCCTCGATCGCGGTCAGCGGTACTTCGAGGGAGTCCCCCAGCTCCCGACTCATCTCAGTGGTCGGCCTCACTGATGCTGGACGCCATCGTGAGTCGGACGGTGATCCTGCCGTCGGCATGATCCATCTCGGTGTCGGCGGCCAGGGTGCTCAGCACCTGCCAGGCAAAGGAGGCGGGGTCGTCCGGGCCCGAGCTGCTGGACTCCACCGATACCTCGATGGTCATCGCGTGCGGAGCCAGGAAGTACCGGCAGGTGAGGTCGGCCTCGGGATCGGCATCGGGAAGCACCAGCGCGCTCGCCTCGCCGATGGCGATGCGGAGATCCTCGATGTCGTCCAGGGTGAAGTCCAGGCGGGCTGCCAGCCCGGCTGTCGTCGTGCGGAGCACGGACGCGTAGGCGCCGTCAGCGGGGAGGCGAAGCTCCACGTCGGCCTTGCGGGGGGTGCTGCCCTCGCTCATCGTGATTCCAACCGTCCTCGATCGATTCTGTGGACCCGTGGGGCAGACCCTAATGGAGCGGGCCCCCCTCATCGGGAGGCCCGCCCATCTTCACCGGGTCTCAGGCCTTCTTGGTCTCCCAGAAGATCTCGGCGATCTCGTCGATCTTGGCCAGCAGCTGGTCGGCGGCACCGGCGTCCAGCGTGCCCTTGGTGCCCGAGGCGCCGGCGAGCTTGGTCGCCTCGTTGAACAGGGTGTGCAGCTGCGGGTACTTCTCGAAGTGCGGTGCCTTGAAGTAGTCGGTCCACAGCACCCAGAGGTGGTGCTTGACCAGCTCGGAGCGCTGCTCCTTGATGAGCACCGCGCGGGTACGGAAGTCGGGGTCGTTGTTGTCGGCGACCTTGGCGATGATCTGCTTGATCGACTCGGCCTCGATCCGGGCCTGGGCCGGGTCGTACACGCCGCAGGGGAGGTCGCAGTGGGCAGAGACGTCGACGGTCGGGGCGATGAAACGGGAGAACATCGAGGATTCCTCTCGGTCGTGCACGAACGGTGATCTGACTGGACTGCGACACTACTCCGCATGGTGAGCCGGGAGTGGTCGGGTGTCTCGCCCGTGGGCACCCGCCTGGGTCTGGCCCGGGTGCACGGTGCCTCCATGGAGCCGACCCTGAGGGCCGGCGACCGACTGCTGGTCCGCTACGGCGTGCCGCCGCGCCCCGGGTCGGTGGTGCTGGCCCGCTTCCCCGACGGGACTCTGGCGGTCAAGCGTGCCGCTGGCCCTCGCTCGACCCGCTCGGGGGCCGCCGGCTGGTGGCTGGTCAGCGACAACCCCCACGTGGGGGTCGACTCGCGCCACCGGGGGCCGGTGCCCGCCGACGCTGTGCTGGCCGTGGTGCTGCTCCGGGTCTGGCCGCGTCCCGGCAGGGTCGTCGGCACGGGTCCTGGGCCGATATAGCAGAAGCCTCGTCCGGCGTCTAGATGGACGCCCGCGCAGGCATCGCAGGACCTCATGGGAAGATCAGGCCATGGTTGCCATGCCCGATCTGCCCGCACACCCCCATCAAGGCGATCCGGTTTTCGACCTTCACGTAGGCGGCAAGCTCGAGACGGTGTCGACGGTGGCGCTCACCGGCCCCGACGAGCTCTCCCTGGCCTACACGCCCGGTGTGGCGCGGGTGTGCGAGGCGATCGCGGCGGACCCGACCATGACCCAGCACTACACCTGGGTGCCCAACACCGTGGCGATCGTCTCCGACGGCACCGCGGTGCTCGGTCTCGGTGACATCGGCCCGGCGGCAGCCATGCCGGTGATGGAGGGCAAGGCCGTGCTGTTCAAGCAGTTCGGCGGCGTGGACGCGGTGCCGATCTGCCTGGCCACCACCGACGTGGAGGAGATCATCGCCACCGTCGCCCGGCTGGCTCCCAGCTTCGGCGGCATCAACCTCGAGGACATCTCCGCCCCCCGGTGCTTCGAGATCGAGGACCGGCTCAAGGAGCTGCTCGACATCCCCGTCTTCCACGACGACCAGCACGGCACCGCGGTGGTGGTGCTGGCTGCCCTCAAGAACGCGTTGCGCCTCACCGGTCGTACCCCCGCGGGCACCCGGGTGGTGATCTCCGGGGCCGGGGCGGCCGGCGTGGCCGTGGCGCGGATCCTGCTCGAGGCCGGCATCACCGACCTCGCCGTCGTGGACCGCCAGGGCGTGCTCAACTCCAAGCGTGCGGACCTGACGCCGGTCAAGGCCGCGCTGGCCCGTGACACCGCGGACAAGTTCGGCCGCAGCGGCTCCCTGGCCGACGCGATGGCCGGGGCCGACGTGTACGTCGGGGTCTCCGGCGGAACCGTGCCCGAGGAGGTGGTGGCCACGATGGCCGACGACCCGATCATCTTCGGCCTCGCCAACCCCACCCCCGAGGTCCACCCCGACGTGGCGCACCGCCACGCACGCGTGGTGGCCACCGGGCGCTCGGACTTCCCCAACCAGATCAACAACGTGCTCGCCTTCCCCGGGATCTTCCGGGGCGCGTTCGACGTGCACGCCACCGCGATCACCGAGGGCATGAAGCTGGCCGCCGCGGACGCGCTGGCCGCCCTGGTGGGCGACGACCTGCGACCCGACCTGATCATCCCCTCCCCGTTCGACCCGCGCGTCGGTCCCGCGGTCACCGCCGCGGTGGCCGAGGCTGCTCGTCGCGACGGAGTGGCCCGGCGCTAGCCTCGTCCCATGTTCGCCGTCTACGCAGACTCCTTCGCCCCTCGTGACGCCGCCGACCCGTTGGCGGGGCTCGTCGTGGGGGAACGTCCCGACCCGGTGGCCCCGGACGGGTGGGCGACCGTCACCGTCAAGGCCGCCTCGCTCAACCATCACGACCTGTGGTCCCTGCAGGGGGTGGGCCTGCGTGCCGAGGCACTGCCGATGATCCTGGGGTGCGACGCCGCGGGGTACGACGAGGACGGCAACGAGGTGGTCGTCCACGCGGTGATCAGCGACCCGGCCTGGCGGGGGGACGAGACGCTGGACCCCAAGCGGTCCCTGCTCTCCGAGCGGCACCAGGGGACCTTCGCCGACAAGGTGGTCGTGCCCCGGGGCAACGTGGTCCCCAAGCCGGCCTCCCTGTCGTTCGAGGAGGCCGCCTGCCTGCCGACCGCCTGGCTCACCGCCTATCGGATGCTCTTCACCCAGGGCGGTCTCAAGGCAGGCGACACCGTCCTGGTGCAGGGTGCCGGCGGCGGCGTGGCCACCGCCCTGATCACCCTGGCCCGGGCCGGCGGGCTGCGCGTCCTGGCCACCTCCCGGGGTGAGGCCAAGCGCGCCCGCGCCCTGGAGATCGGGGCCCACGAGGTCTTCGAGTCCGGTGCCCGGCTCCCGGTCAAGGTCGACGCGGTGATGGAGACCGTGGGCCGAGCCACGTGGTCGCACTCGGTCAGGTCCCTGAGGCCCGGCGGCAAGATCGTGATCAGCGGCACCACCAGCGGCCCGGCGCTCGACGACGCCGAGCTGACCCGGATCTTCTTCCTGCAGCTGCAGGTGATCGGCTCCACCATGGGCACCAGCAGCGAGCTCGCCTCGCTGGTCACCATGCTCGAGGCCACCGGGGCCCGGCCGCTCATCGACCGGACCCTGCCCATGGACCAGGCTCGCGACGGCTTCGCGGCCATGGCCGGCGGAGACATCTTCGGCAAGGTCGTGCTCACCCGGTGACTCGCACCCACGTGCTGACCGGTGCCGCCTCGGGCATCGGGCTGCGCCTCGCGCAGCGCCTGTCCGAGCGCGGGGACCGGCTGGTGCTCCTGGTGCGCACGCCCGAGCGCGCCAGCGAGGTCGCGGCCTCGCTGGGAGCGCGGCACTCGGTGCAGGTGGTCGACCTGTCCGCGCCGGCCGAGGTCGAGCGGGCGGCTCGTCGGCTCGGAGCCGAGCTCGAGGCCGTGGACTCGCTGGTGCACTGCGCCGGCGCCGTCGCCCTGGCGCCGGTGGAGTCACTGGACCTGGCCGACTGGCAGCGCCAGCTGGACGTGAACCTGACCACTCCGGCGCTGCTTACCCAGGCGCTGCTGCCGGGCCTCCGGGCGGCGCGTGGCACCGTGGTGTTCGTGAACTCGACCTCGGGTCTGGCCGCCTCGCCCGGTTGGTCGGCGTACGCAGCGTCGAAGTTCGGGCTGCGCGCCCTTGCCGACGCGCTGCGCGCCGAGGAGGCCGAGCACGGTGTGCGCGTCACCACCGTCTACCCGAGCCGTACCGCGACGCCCATGCAGGCGCAGGTCCACGTCCAGGAGGGGCGCGACTACCACCCCGCCGACTGGATGCAGCCGGAGACCGTGGCGGGCACGATCTGCCACGTCCTCGATCTGCCCACGGACGCCGTCATACCCGAGGTCACCCTCCGCACGGCCCCCCGGCCGCCGGTTCGCTGACCGTCCAACGCAATAGAGATGGTGCGGCACGACGCACCACGAATCGAGGTTTCACCATGAGCTCGCTGCACCCCGCCCTCCAGCCCGTGTTCGCCGACGTCCTGCGTCGCAACCAGGGTGAGCTCGAGTTCCACCAGGCCGTGAACGAGGTGCTCGAGAGCCTGAGCCCCGTGGTGGTCAAGCGCCCGGAGTACGTCGAGGCCTCCATCATCGAGCGCATCTGCGAGCCCGAGCGCCAGATCATCTTCCGGGTGCCGTGGGTCGACGACCGCGGCACCGTCCAGATCAACCGGGGCTTCCGGGTGGAGTTCAACTCCGCCCTCGGCCCCTACAAGGGCGGGCTCCGCTTCCACCCCAGCGTCTACCTCGGGATCGTGAAGTTCCTGGGGTTCGAGCAGATCTTCAAGAACGCGCTGACCGGCATGCCCATCGGCGGTGGCAAGGGCGGATCGGACTTCGACCCCAAGGGACGCTCCGAGGGCGAGATCATGCGGTTCTGCCAGTCCTTCATGACCGAGCTCTACCGGCACCTCGGGGAGTACACCGACGTGCCGGCGGGAGACATCGGGGTCGGTGGCCGCGAGATCGGCTACCTGTTCGGCCAGTACAAGCGCATCACCAACCGCTACGAGTCCGGGGTGCTGACCGGCAAGGGCCTCACCTGGGGCGGCTCGCAGGCGCGCACCGAGGCGACCGGCTACGGCACGGTGTTCTTCGTCCGCGAGATGCTGGCCACCCGGGGCAGCTCCTTCGACGGCAAGCGGGTGGTGGTCTCCGGTTCCGGGAACGTGGCCATCTACGCGATCGAGAAGGTGCACCAGCTCGGCGGCACCGTGGTCGCCGTCTCGGACTCAGCGGGCTACGTCGTCGACGAGCGAGGCATCGACCTGGCCCTGCTGCGCGAGGTCAAGGAGGTGCGCCGCGGGCGTGTGAAGGAGTACGCCGAGCTGCGCGGCGGCGGTGCCTCGCACGTGGCGGGCGGCTCCATCTGGGACGTGCCGTGCGACGTGGCGCTGCCGTGTGCCACCGAGAACGAGCTGCCGGAGGATGCGGCGCGGGTGCTGGTCGCCAACGGGGTGCAGGTGGTGGCGGAGGGCGCGAACATGCCCACCACGCCGGCCGCCGTCTCGGTGCTGACGCAGGCGGGGGTGCTGTTCGCTCCCGGCAAGGCGGCCAACGCCGGTGGTGTGGCCACCAGCGCGCTGGAGATGCAGCAGAACGCCTCTCGTGACCGCTGGAGCTTCGATCACACCGAGGAGCGCCTGGACGAGATCATGACCGGGATCCACCTGCGGTGCGTCGCCACCGCCGACGAGTACGACGTGCCCGGCGACTACGTCGCCGGCGCCAACATCGCCGGGTTCTGCCAGGTGGCGGACGCGATGCTGGCCATGGGAGTCATCTAGCCGCGACGTCCGGCTCCGGTGGCGCTCCGGCGCCCCGGACCGGCGGGCGCTCAGAGGATGGTCGCCGAGAACCGGCGCAGCCGGAACGACAGCACCGGGTGCCGGTCCGCCAGCCAGCCCAGCGCGCCGTCCGGCGCGAACGACCAGTGTCCGAGGCAGGGGAGCCCACGGGTGCTGCCGGTGACCGTGGCGACGCGCAGGCCCCCGTCGGCGACCGGCTGCCTGGTGGTGGCTCGCACCGGCACGCGCGCGGAGAGCGCCGAGGCGTCCACGAACTCGGCGCTGGCCAGGGTCCGTCCTGCCGTCGAGGCCCGCCAGGAGTGCCGCGCCACCGGGCCCACCGTGCCCTGGTCGTGGTGGAACACGGCGAGCTCCTTCGGCAGCGCCCACAGGGCCCGGCCCGCCTCGCGGGAGGGCTCGGAGTCCACCCACATGTCGCGGACCGTCAGGGCGGTCGACGTGCCCTCGGCGCGACGGGCCACCAGCAGCTCGGAGTACTCGCAGGTGCTGCCAGCCTCATAGCTGACGAAGGCGACCACGAAGAGCCCGCGGGGCTGGTCGGGCGGGGCAGCACGGAAGAGGGACCCCCAGAGCTGGCCCCGCAGCTGCCACGGCGGGGACGGGAAGGGCACGGTCCTAGTCCTCGGGGTCGTCTTCGCGCGCCAGCCAGGTGGCGAGCCGTTCGACCGGCACCTCGAACTCGGGGTTCAGGTCGACGAACTCCCGGAGCCGCTCCGCGAGCCACGCCAGGGTGACCTCTTCGTCACCCCGGCGCTTCTCGAGCTCCTCGATGCCACGATCGGTGAAGTACATCCGAGCCCTCGGCCTAGTAGTCGGTCCCGGGAGCCGCCTCGACGGGGGCGAACGCCCGGTCGAGGAGGTTCTTCTGCTCCTCCACGTGGCGCTTCAGGGTGCCCACCGACGGCGACGCGGACTGCGGGCGGGTGACCTGCTCGACGGGGAGGTCGAGCTCGGACCACACGTTGAGCGCGTAGTGCGGCCACGGCCCCATGTTGCCCGGCTCGTCCTGGACCCAGCGGATCGCCTTGAGGTTCGGGTACTTGGCGATCTCCGCCTTGATGTCGTCCACGGGGCGGGGGTAGAGCTGCTCGACCCGGCCGATCGCGAAGCTGGAGCCGTCCTCGCGCTTCTTGCGCTCCACCATGAGGTCCCAGGTGATGCGTCCCGAGCACAGCAGCAGGGTCTCGACTGCGGCCGGGTCGGCCGCGTCGTCCCCGATGAACGGGCGGAAGGTGCCCTGGGTGAAGTCGGAGGGCTGGGAGGCCGCCTCCTTGCGCTTGAGCATCGACTTCGGCGTGAACACCACCAGCGGTCGGTGCTCCTCGCCGAGCGAGTGGCTGCGCAGCAGGTGGAAGTGCGAAGCCGGCGTCGAGGGCTGGGCGACGACCATCGCGTCCTCGGCGCACATCGTCAGGAAGCGCTCGATGCGGGCCGAGGAGTGGTCGGGTCCCTGACCCTCGTAGCCGTGCGGCAGCAGCAGCACCACGCCGGACTGCTGGCGCCACTTGGGCTCGCCCGCGGAGATGAACTCGTCGATGACGGTCTGGGCGCCGTTCACGAAGTCCCCGAACTGGGCCTCCCAGAGCACCAGGGCGTCCGGACGGGCCACGGAGTAGCCGTACTCGAAGCCGAGGGCGGCGTACTCGGAGAGCAGGGAGTCGTAGACGTAGAACTTCGCCTGGTCCTCGCTCAGGTTGGTCAGCGGGGTCCACTCGTCGGCGTTCTTGCGGTCGATGATGGTGGCGAAGCGCTGCACGAACGTGCCGCGGCGGGAGTCCTGGCCCGCCAGGCGCACCGGCCGGCCGTCCATCAGCAGGGAGCCGAAGGCCAGGATCTCACCCGTGCCCCAGTCGATGGGACCGTCGGTGATGGCCGCGGCACGACGCTGCAGCTGAGGCATCACCTTCTGGTGGACCGTGAAGCCCTCCGGCGGTGTGATGTAGGCGTCCGAGATCCGCTTGAGCACCTCGGGCGAGACCGCCGTGGTGGTGGCGCCCGCCGACTTCTCGGGGTAGTCGGGCACGGTGGTCCACGAGGACGGCGTGGAGGAGGCCTCGCGCACCTCGGTGAAGACGCGCTCCAGCTGCTGCTGGTAGTCGCGCAGCACCTGCTCGGCCTCCTCGATCGTGATGTCGCCACGACCGATCAGCGACTCGGTGTAGAGCTTGCGCACCGAGCGCTTCTGCTCGATCAGGTCGTACATCAGCGGCTGGGTGTACGACGGGTCGTCGCCCTCGTTGTGTCCGCGACGGCGGTAGCACACCAGGTCGATCACGACGTCCTTCTTGAACGCCTGGCGGTACTCGAAGGCCAGCCGGGCGACGTGGATGCACGCCTCCGGGTCGTCACCGTTGACGTGGAAGATGGGTGCCTGGACCATCCGGGCCACGTCGGTGCAGTAGAGCGAGGAGCGCGAGGCCCCGGGGGAGGTGGTGAAGCCGACCTGGTTGTTCACCACGACGTGGATGGTCCCGCCGGTGCGGTAGCCGCGCAGCTGGGACAGGTTGAGCGTCTCGGCCACCACGCCCTGCCCGGCGAATGCCGCGTCGCCGTGCACCAGGAGCGGAAGCACGGGGAAGTCCGACCCGCGGTCGAGCATGTCCTGCTTGGCCCGGGCGATGCCCTCGAGCACCGGGTCGACGGCCTCGAGGTGGGAGGGGTTGGCCGCCACGGAGACCTTGATGGTGTCGCCCTTGCCGGAGACGAACTCGCCCTCGGCGCCGAGGTGGTACTTGACGTCGCCCGAGCCCTGGACGGTCCGCGGGTCGATGTTGCCCTCGAACTCGCGGAAGATCTGGGAGTAGCTCTTGCCGACGATGTTGGCCAGCACGTTGAGGCGGCCCCGGTGGGCCATCCCGATGGTGACCTCGTCCAGGTCAGCCTCGGCGGCGGCCTCGCAGAGCTCGTCGATCAGCGGGACCGTGGTCTCACCGCCCTCGAGCGAGAAGCGCTTCTGACCCACGAACTTGGTCTGCAGGAACGTCTCGAAGGCCTCGGCCTGGTTGAGCTTGAGCAGGATGCGCAGCTGCTCCTCGCGGGGGGTCTTGGTGTGGGGACGCTCCACCCGCTCCTGGATCCACTGACGCTGCTCGGGGTCCATGATGTGCATGTACTCGATGCCGGTGGTGCGGCAGTAGGAGTCGCGCAGGATCCCGAGGATGTCGCGCAGCTTCATGAACCGGCGGCCCTCGCCACCGAAGGAGCCGGTGGCGAACTCGCGGTCCAGGTCCCACAGGGTCAGCCCGTGCGTCTCGATCTCGAGGTCGGGGTGGCTGCGCTGGCGGTACTCCAGGGGGTCGGTGTCGGCCATCATGTGGCCCCGCACCCGGTAGGCGTGGATCAGCTCCAGGATGCGCGCCTGCTTGCTGATGTCCTCGTCGTGGTTGGTGGCGATGTCGGCGCCCCAGCGAATGGGCTCGTACGGGATCCGCAGGGAGCGGAAGATCTCGTCGTAGAAGCCGTCGGCACCCAGCAGCAGCGAGTGCATCCGCTTGAGGAACTCACCCGACTGGGCGCCCTGGATGACTCGGTGGTCGTAGGTGGAGGTGAGGGTCATCACCTTGCTGATGGCGTTGCGGGCGATCGTCTCGGCCGAGGCGCCCTGCCACTCCGGCGGGTACTCCATCGCGCCGACGCCGATGATGGCGCCCTGGCCCTTCATCAGGCGGGGCACCGAGTGGCTGGTGCCGATACCGCCCGGGTTGGTCAGCGAGATGCTGGTGCCCTGGAAGTCGGCCACGGTCAGCTTGTTGTCACGCGCCTTGGAGACGATCTCCTCGTAGGCGGTCCAGAAGCCGGCGAAGTCCATGGTCTCGGCCGCCTTGATGGCGGGCACGAGCAGCTGGCGGCTGCCGTCCTTCTTGGGTACGTCGATCGCCAGGCCGAGGTTGATGTGGGCCGGCGTGATCAGGTTGGGCTTGCCGTCCACGACGTCGAAGCCGACGTTCATCTCCGGCATCGACTTCACGGCCTGCACCAGCGCGTAGCCGATCAGGTGGGTGAAGGACACCTTGCCGCCGCGCGCGCGGGCGAGGTGGTTGTTGATGACGGTCCGGTTGTCCCACAGCAGCTTCACCGGCAGGGAGCGCACAGAGGTCGCGGTGGGCACGGTCAGCGAGGCGTCCATGTTCTGCGCCGTGCGGGCCGGGGCGCCGCGCAGCACGGTGAAGGTCGTCTCGGCGTTCGCCTCGGCCGGCGGCGCGGGCTTGGGGTCCTTGGCGACGGGCTTGTCCGTGCCCTTCGCGGGCTCCGCGGCAGGCGCGGAGGGTCGCGGCTTGGCGACCGGGACGGGGCCGGTCGACGCGGCGCCGCCCGCCTTGGGGGCCGCAGCCTGAGCAGCCGGCTTAGGGGCGGCGACGGCGGGCTTCGCGGCCGACCCCGAGCTGCTCGACACCGCGGGCTTGCTCGCGACGCTGGCGGATCGCTGGTCGCCGTTCGGCACCGCCGCGCGATCCGCGAAGAAGTCGGACCACGCGGAGCCGACTGTCGAAGGGTCCTTCTGGTACTGCTCGAACATCTCCTCCACCAGCCACTCGTTGGCGCCGAAGTCGGCGCCGGGAGTGGGGGAGGACTGATCAGAGCTGGGGGACTGCGGCACGGCTTGGTTCGCCTCTTCCGGGTAAGCGCGTGGGTACGGACGTGAGTCGCCACAAGGCTAGACCCCCCGCTTCACAAATGCAGGCTCAAGGGTCACCTTTGGGGCATGGTGGAGCCGGACGCAGGAGCAAAACCGAGGCGAGGGAAGTCGCACGTCATGATCCATCCGCTCCGGGCCACGATCCCGTTGCTGCTCTGCCTCGCCCTGATGGGCGCGGCCGCCGGGTGCACCGGCTCGGGGACCGACGGTGACGCCGGGGCCCCGGCGGCCTCCGAGGCCACCACCGAACCCAGCGTGGCGGCGCCGGCGCGTGCCACCAAGGTGCTGATGGGACAGGTCGTGGGCCCGATCCCCGGCGCCCGGCTCCGGGCGCTGCGGCACCAGGTGACCCCGGTCATCGACGAGTGGCTGGACACCGCGTTCGTCGGGGGCGAGTGGCCGCGCACCGTCACCGGCGCCTTCGTCGGCTTCACCCCCGCCGCGGCCAGGGCGGCGCGCCGGGACCGTCGGCTGGTCTCCGGCGCCGACCTCGCGGCCCGGATCGACTCGGTGCAGGTCACCAAGCGTGCGGTGCGCTACGACGTGCTGGCGGTCGGCCGCCGTCCCGTGGGGGTGACGGCGCGCGTCACGCTGGACTACCGGACCGAGGGCGAGGTGCGCACCAAGGTGCTGCTGCGAGGCCGGGTGAGCCTGACCAAGGTCGGCGACGACTGGAAGGTCTTCGCCTACGACCTGACCAAGGGCACGCGATGAGCGTGTTCCCCCGACGAGGAGATCGACGACCGGTGCCACGACGGGGGCCCGGCCTGCTGCGCGCCTGCGGGGTGGCCGTCGCGTTGGCGGCGCTGGCGCTGGTCGTGCCCGACGCGTCGGTCGCGCCGACGCAGGTCTCGCTGGTCAAGGTCCGCCGGGCCCAGGCGGTCGACCTGAGCCCCCGGGTGGTGTGGATCCTGGCGGTGGGGTCCGACGCCCGTCCCGGCCAGCCGATGACGCGCAGCCGCGGTGACGCCCTGCAGCTGGTGGGACTCGACACCACCTCCGGCGCCGCCACGGCCATCGGGGTGCCGCGGGACTCGTGGGTCTCCATCCCCGGGTACGGGCGCGAGCGCATCAACTCCGCCCTGGTCTTCGGCGGGCCGCAGCTGATGGCGGCGGCCATGCGCGACCTGACCGGCATCGAGCCCGACTACGTCATGGTGACGAGGTTCCCGTTCTTCGAGGACATGGTCGACGACATCGGCGGGATCACGGTGCGCAACCCGCGCCGCTTCAGCGACCCCAACCTCAAGCGCGAGGGCTTCGGCACCGGCCGCATCCACCTCGGCGGCTACGACGCCATGGCGTTCAGCCGGATCCGCAAGGGGCTGCCCGACGGGGACTTCGGCCGGTCGGCGAACCAGCAGCGGACGCTGCGGGGCATCCAGGCCAGGATCGCCGGCCAGGCCGACGAGCCGGGCTTCATCGAGCGAGGGGTGATGTCGGTGCTGCGCCACACCGACACCAACGCCTCGCCGGCCGAGCTGTTCCGGCTGGCCCAGGCCGTGGCTCAGGTGGACCCGCGCAGGATCACCACCTGCGTGGTGCCTGGCCGGGTCGGTTTCGCCGGTGCCGCGAGCGTGGTCTTCCCCGACGTGGCCCGGGCCCGAAGGTGGGGCGAGGACGCCCGCAGGGACGCCACGATCAAGCGCTGCTAGCCGGCGTACGACGCGGGCACCGGATGGTCCGGACAGCTGAACGGCCCCGGTCGCTGGGCGACCGGGGCCGTGCTGCTTGCGTCCTGCTCGTGCTCTGTGCCCCCGCTAGGATTCGAACCTAGGCCCCCGCCTCCGGAGGGCGGTGCTCTATCCCCTGAGCTACGGGGGCTCAGTACGCGCCGAAAGACTACCGCTCGTGGGCGCCGGGTGCGAAACCGCCTCGCTGTTCACCCTCTCCTCCGGGCCTCGCACGGTGAAACCGGTGCAGGTGCGGCCACCTTCCTCACTTAGGCTGGTGGGGTGACTCCTGAACAACTGTCCTCCCTGATCGTCGACGCGCTGAGCGCCCTGGTGACCGAAGGCACGCTGGACCTGCCAGACGGTGCCCCGACGAGCGTGACGGTGGAGCGACCTCGACAGAAGGAGCACGGCGACTACGCGACCAACGTCGCCCTGCAGTTGGCCAAGAAGGCCGGCACCAACCCGCGCGCCCTGGCCGAGCAGGTCAAGGCTCGCCTCGAGGCCGCGGAGGGCATCTCCAGGGTCGAGATCGCCGGGCCCGGCTTCCTCAACATCAGCGTCGACGCGCAGGCGCAGGGCCAGGTCGCGACCGAGGTCGTGGCGGCCGGCGAGAGCTACGGCACCAACCAGGCCCTCGCGGGGCAGCGGATCAACGTCGAGTTCATCTCCGCCAACCCCACAGGTCCGCTGCACCTGGGCCACACCCGGTGGGCGGTCGTCGGGGACGCCATCGCCCGGGTGCTTTCAGCCGCCGGGGCCACCGCCGAGCGCGAGTTCTACATCAACGACCGCGGCAACCAGATGGACAAGTTCGGCGCCTCCATCGAGGCCACGGCACTGGGCCGCCCGGTGCCCGAGGACGGCTACCAGGGCGCCTACATCGCGGACCTGGCTGCGGAGATCGTCGCGGCCGACCCGGGCATCGTGCACCTGCCCGAGGAGGAGCGCCTGGTGGCCTTCCGCGAAGCCGGCTACGCGCTGCAGCTCAAGGAGCAGCAGGACCAGCTCGACTCCTTCAACACCCACTTCGACGTGTGGTTCTCCGAGCGGTCCCTGCACGACGGCGGCAAGGTCGAGCACGCCATGGACGTGCTCCAGCGCAACGGCCACCTGGTGGAGCGCGACGGCGCGCTGTGGATGCGCACCACCGACTTCGGTGACGACAAGGACCGGGTGCTGCGGCGCAGCAACGGCGAGCTGACCTACTTCGCCTCCGACACCGCCTACTACGTCGACAAGCGCGAGCGGGGCTTCGACATCTGCATCTACCTGCTCGGCGCGGACCACCACGGCTACGTGGGCCGGCTCAAGGCGATGGCCGCCTGCGCCGGGGACGACCCCGAGAAGAACATCGAGATCCCGATCGGCCAGCTGGTCAAGATCATGCGGGGCGGCGAGGAGGTCCGGCTCTCCAAGCGCGCCGGCGAGATCGTCACCCTCGGCGAGCTGGTGGACCTCATCGGCGTCGACGCCCTGCGCTACTCCCTGGCCCGGTATCCGGCCGACTCTCCGCTGACCCTCGACGTCGAGCAGATCACCAGGCAGTCCAGCGACAACCCGGTGTACTACGTCCAGTACGCCCACGCCCGGGTCTGCTCGATCCTGCGCAACGCCGCGGATCTCGGTCTTGAGCCCGCCTCGCACCCCGAGCTGCTCACCCACGAGAAGGAGGGGGAGCTGCTCCGGGCGCTCGCCGAGCTCCCGCGAGTCGTCGCCTCGGCCGCGCAGCTGCGCGAGCCGCACCGGGTCGCCCGCTACCTCGAGGAGACCGCGGCCAGCTACCACCGGTTCTACGACAACTGCCGGGTGCTGCCGATGGGCGACGAGGAGCCGGGCGACCTGCACGCAGCCCGGCTGATGCTGGTCGCGGCGACCCGCACGGTGCTGGCCAACGGCCTGGCCATGCTGGGTGTCTCGGCACCCGAGCGGATGTGACCTGTGCCCTCACACGAAGCCGGATGGGCGCACGCCGACGGTGCCCTGAAGGGTCCCTCCTGGTTGCGTGAGCCCGCTGACCCCAACGCCCTGGTCCCGCACCTGTGGTCGCAGACCGCCCGCAAGAGCGACGGGGTGCTGGAGATCGGGGGCGTGCGCGTGACCGACCTGGTCGCCGAGCACGGCTCCCCGGCGTACGTCCTGGACGAGGCGGACTTCCGCGGCCGCGCCCGTGCCTTCCGCGACGCCTTCGACGACTACGACGTGTTCTACGCCGGCAAGGCGTTCCTGTGCACCGAGGTGGCCCGGTGGGTCGCCGAGGAGGGGCTGTGCCTGGACGTGTGCAGCGCCGGGGAGCTGCTGGTGGCCCAGCGCGCAGGCTTTGACATGGCCCGGGTGGGCTACCACGGCAACAACAAGACCGCCGCCGAGCTGGCGCGTGCCGTCGAGCTGGGGGTGGGCCGCATCGTGGTCGACTCCTTCCACGAGGTCGAGCGCCTGGAGGCGCTGGCCGCGGCTCGTGGGGGCGCCGATCCCCGGATCCGGGTGATGGTGCGGGTGACCGCCGGGGTCGAGGCGCACACGCACGAGTACATCGCGACCGCGCACGAGGACCAGAAGTTCGGCTTCTCGATCACCTCCGGCGACGCCTTCGAGGCGGTCCGGCGGATCCTCGCGGCGCCGGGTCTGGAGCTGCTCGGTCTGCACTCCCACATCGGCAGCCAGATCTTCGACTCCTCCGGCTTCGAGGTCGCCGCCCGCCGGGTCCTGGCGCTGCACGCCCGGGTGGTCAGCGAGCTGGACGTGGTGCTGCCGGAGATGGACCTCGGGGGTGGGTTCGGCATCGCCTACACCACCCAGGACGACCCGTCCCAGCCCGGTCAGCTCGCGGGCGAGATGCGGGAGATCGTGGCGCGCGAGTGCCGGGCCCTGGGCATCGCGGCGCCGCGGCTCTCCATCGAGCCCGGGCGCGCGATCGCGGGACCTTCGATGTGCACGGTCTACAGCGTCGGCACGGTCAAGGAGGTCGCGCTCGACGGCGGCGCTCGCCGCTCCTACGTCAGTGTCGACGGGGGCATGAGCGACAACATCCGCACCGCGCTCTACGACGCCGACTACTCCTGCACGCTCGCCGGCCGCGCTTCGACGGCAGCTCCCAGGCTCTCCCGGGTCGTGGGCAAGCACTGCGAGGCAGGGGACGTCGTGGTCAAGGACGAGTTCCTCCCGGCCGACGTCGCGCCCGGGGACCTGCTGGCGGTGCCGGGCACCGGCGCCTACTGCCGGTCGATGGCGTCGAACTACAACCATGCCCTGCGGCCGCCCGTGGTCGCGGTGCGGGACGGTGCCTCACGAGTGATCGTGCGGCGTGAGACTGAGGACGATCTGTTGGCAACCGACGTAGGTGGAGCATGAGCGACAAGTCGCTGAAGGTGGTCCTGCTGGGCTGCGGCTCGGTGGGGTCCCAGGTGGTCAGGCTGCTGACCGAGCAGGCGGCCGATCTCGAGGCCCGGGTGGGTGCCCGCGTCGAGCTGGCCGGCGTCGCCGTACGCCGGCTCGACGCGGCGCGGGAGGTCGAGGTGCCCGCCGGGCTGCTCACCACCGATGCCGCCGGCCTGGTGGCACGCGGCGACATCGACCTGGTGATCGAGGTGATCGGCGGTCTCGAGCCCGCTCGGTCCCTGATCCTGTCGGCGCTGGAGAACGGCGCCTCGGTCGTCACCGCCAACAAGGCACTGCTGGCCGAGGACGGGCCCCGGCTCTTCGAGGCGGCCGCCAAGGCCGAGCGCGACCTCTACTACGAGGCGGCCGTCGCGGGAGCCATCCCGATCGTGCGTCCGCTGCGCGAGTCCCTGGCCGGCGACCGGGTGACCCGCGTCATGGGCATCGTCAACGGCACCACGAACTTCATCCTCGACAAGATGGACAGCTCCGGCGCCGGCTTCTCCGAGGCGCTGGAGGAGGCCCAGGAGCTGGGCTACGCCGAGGCCGACCCGACCGCCGACGTCGAGGGCTTCGACGCCGCCGCGAAGGCCGCCATCCTGGCCAGCCTGGCCTTCCACTCCCGCGTCACCGCCGCCGACGTGCACCGCGAGGGCATCTCCGAGGTGACCGCGGCCGACGTGGCCTCGGCCCGGGAGATGGGGGCGGTGGTCAAGCTGCTCGCGATCGCGGAGCTGCGCGAGGACCGCGTCGCGGTCCGCGTGCATCCCGCCATGATCCCGCGCAGCCACCCGCTGGCCAGCGTCCGCGGCGCCTACAACGCGGTGTTCGTGGAGTCCCAGGCGGCCGGGCAGCTGATGTTCTACGGCCCCGGCGCCGGCGGGTCGCCGACCGCGTCCGCGATCCTCGGCGACCTGGTCACCGTCGCCCGCAACCGGCTCTCCAACACCACCGGCGCGGGGGAGTCGGCCTACGCCGACCGCGCCGTCCAGCCGATGGGCGAGACGCTCACCCGCTACCACGTGGCCATCGACGTCCAGGACCGCGCCGGCGTGCTCTCGGCGGTGGCGCAGGCCTTCGCCGAGCACGAGGTGTCGATCCAGACGGTGCGCCAAGAGGGCCGGGGCGCGGACGCCCAGCTCGTCGTGGTCTCGCACCAGGCCACGGACGCCCAGCTGGCTGCCACCGTCGAGCAGCTCAGGACCATGGACATCGTGCGCGAGGTCACCTCAGTGATGCGCGTTGAAGGAGAGTCGGAGTGAGTTCTCACCAGTGGCGTGGAGTCATCGAGGAGTACCGCGAGCTGATGCAGCTCCCGGAGGGGACTCCCGCGGTCACGCTCGGGGAGGGCGGCACCCCCCTGGTCACCTCCGAGTGGCTCTCCGAGCTCACCGGCGGCCAGGTCTGGCTGAAGGTCGAGGGCGACAACCCCACGGGCTCCTTCAAGGACCGCGGCATGACCGCCGCGATCTCGGTGGCCAAGCACGAGGGCGCGGAGGCGGTGGTCTGTGCGTCCACCGGCAACACCTCGGCCTCGATGGCCGCCTACGCAGCCAAGGCCCGCCTCAAGCCCCTGGTCCTGGTGCCGGAGGGCAAGATCTCGGCCGGCAAGATGGCCCAGGCGATCATGCACGGCGCGCAGGTGATCATGGTGCGCGGCAACTTCGACGACTGCCTCCGACTCTCCCGGGGTCTGGCCGACAACTACCCGGTGGCCCTGGTGAACTCGGTCAACCCGGTGCGTCTGGAGGGGCAGAAGACGGCCGCCTTCGAGATCGTCGACCGTCTCGGGGACGCCCCGGACCACCACCTGCTGCCGGTGGGCAACGCGGGCAACATCTCGGCGTACTGGCTGGGCTACCAGCAGTACGCCGACCTGGGGCGGGCGACCGGCAAGCCGGTCATGCGTGCCTTCCAGGCCGAGGGCGCGTCGCCGCTCGTCACCGGTTCGCCCTTCCCGAACCCGGAGACCAAGGCCACCGCGATCCGGATCGGCAACCCCGCCTCCTGGAAGCTCGCGGTGGACGCGGCGGACCAGTCCGGCGGCCGCTTCGCCTCGGTCACCGACGACCAGATCCTCTCGGCCCAGCGCGAGCTGGCCCGCAACGACGGGGTCTTCGTGGAGCCGGCCTCGGCGGCGGGGGTCGCCGGCATGCTGCAGGAGCTGGCGCAGGGTGAGTCCTACGCGGGCAAGACGGTGGTCATCACCGTCACCGGCCACGGGCTCAAGGACACCGACACCGCGCTGGAGGGCGTGGGTGCGATCGTGGACACCGTCGTCGACGCCCAGGTCGACGCCGCGGCCGCCGCTGCCGGGCTGACCTGACCGTGACGACCTTCGTGCCGGGCGAGGTCCGGGTCACCGTCCCGGCCACGTCCGCCAACCTCGGGCCCGGATTCGACAGTCTCGGCCTCGCACTGGCCTGGCGCGACTCCCTCGTCGCTCAGGTCGTGGAGTCGGGACTGGAGATCTCGGTGCGTGGCGAGGGAGCCGGCGACGTTCCGCTGGACGAGAGCCACCTCGTGGTGCGAGCCATGCGGATCGCGTTCCAGGCGATGTGCGCCCAGCCGCCGGGGCTGCGGTTGGTCTGCGACAACCAGATCCCGCACGCCCGAGGCCTCGGGTCGTCCTCCGCGGCCATCGTCGGGGGCCTGGTGCTGGCCCGCGCGCTGGTGGCCGGGGGAGCGCTGCTGCTCGATGACGACGCCCTGCTGACCCTGGCCTCGGACCTGGAGGGACACCCGGACAACGTCGCCCCGGCCCTGCTGGGCGGCTTCACGATCGCCGGGCGGGCGGACGAGCAGTGGTACGCCGTCAAGGGTGCCGTGGACCCTCGGGTCACGGCGGTGGCGTTCGTGCCCGACGTACCCGTGGCGACGTCGGTCGCACGAGGCCTGCTCCCCGAGACGGTGCCGCACGCTCGGGCAGCGGCCAACGCCGGTCGTGCGGCCCTGCTGGTCGCGGCACTGGCGGTCCGGCCCGAATGCCTGATGACGGCCACCGAGGACTTCCTGCACCAGGACTACCGGGAGCCGGCGATGCCCGACTCCCTGGCCCTGGTGCGCCGGCTGCGCCAATCGGGGGTGCCGACGGTGGTCTCAGGCGCCGGTCCCACCGTCTTGGCCCTCACCGACCACGCCTCGGTGGGCGGGCTGCTGAGCCGCTGCCCGTCGGGCTGGCAGGCCCGGCACCTCGAGGTGGACCAGGACGGCGCCACGGTGCACTGACGACGCATGGACTCGCGCCGCACCGCCGACCGCCTCCCGCTCCCGATCCGAGGCCGCCGGGAGTGGTAGCGTGACCGGCGCGCCACCCGCGCGCGACCACCGGTGACTGCGAAGAGCACCCCCCGGTGTGCCTCATCCCCCTTCCGACGTGTCCGCACCGGCGCCTCGCATCCGCGAGCGACGAGGTCGGGGAGACTCATCAACGGATGCCCGGCGGTTCTCACCGCCCCGCACTGGACGTGGCAAGGACTTCACGTGACCGAAAACCCCGGCTCGACCGGTTCCGAGGCGACGCAGGCGCCTGACACGACTGCGCCGACGCAGCGCAAGCGCGCCACCAGCCTCAACACCATGCTGCTCGCGGACCTCAAGGCGATGGCGGGCGCGCTGGCCATCCCCGGTGCCGGCTCGATGAAGAAGGCGCAGCTGGTCGAGGCGATCCGCGGCGTGCAGTCCCCGCCCCGAGCCGCAGCCGCCGACGCGGCCCCCAGCACGGCCCCCGAGGCCCAGGCTCCTGTTGCCCGGTCCACTGAGCGGGTCGCGGCACGATCGGCTGGCAAGAGGGCTGGCGGCGCGCCCGTCCAGTCCGGGACCGGGGCAGGCGAGTCCGGCAGCCAGGACGCCGCCAGCACCACCAGCGGGACCGCCGAAGAGTCCAGGAAGCCGGACGCGCCGGCACGTGCCACCCGCCGTCGTACTCGGGGCGAGGCTGCTGCGGCTGGCTCGAGCGAGCCCGCGAGCGAGGCCCAGGGTGGGCACACCGTGACCAGCCAGACCCGGGAGGCGCGGCGCGAGGCGTCGACGGAGCTTCGCGAGGAGCGCGCCCGGGACAACCAGCAGGACGCCCAGCGCGAGACCGAGGCCAACGCCCCGAAGCGCCAACGCCGCCAGCAGGGCAACCGGGACCAGCAGGGCAACCGCGATCAGCAGGGCAACCGCGA